>NZ_CP067019.1:0-652574 GCF_016599715.1 Acinetobacter sp. CS-2 | reverse complement strand
TCGTACTATCTAGCTCGCTGTCCTGGTTAAAAGGATTAATCATCCCCTTGTAATAAGCCCAGCAAGCGCAGGAAGGAATAATACATCCAGACCAAGGTCGCCAACAAGGCAATACCACACAACCATTCCATCGCTTTTGGCGCATACTGTGCAGCAGATGATTCGATCAGGTCAAAATCGAGTATCAGGTTTAAAGAAGCAATGACTGCGACAAATGCAGCAAAGCCAATCCCCAGCCAGTTGCTTTCAAAAATATAGGGAATACTAGAACCAAAAGCCAACCCCATAACCATTTGCACTACAAATACAATGGCAATGGCAATCGAAGCGGACATCACTACAGCTTTAAATTTTTCTGTGGCACGAATAATCTGGAAGCGGTATAACCCAAACATGACCAATGTGGTAACAAAGGTTGCCAGCAAGGCTTGTAAAGGTACACCTGGAAATTTCAGCTGAAATACAACCGAAATTCCCCCTAAAAATGCCCCTTCAAACAGTGCATAAGGAATGGCTAATGTGGGGGCGGTATTCGGCTTGAATGTGACGATGAGTGCCAGGATAAATCCACCAATCGCTCCCACCATTGCGGCAGCATAAGCCATCGATATATTCAGGGTCAGAAAGCTATATAAAAAGAGTGATATACCGACTACAGCAGCAATTACCGTCAATATCACCGACTTTTGAATGGCACCTTGCACCGTCATGGCATGGTTAAAATCACTCTGGGTTTCGACCCGGGTTAAAATAGGATTATTACTTTGCATAATTCCCTCATTATTGTCATTTAGATTTTTGGGTGGTGTTTCAAAAAGTATGCTGAAACAAAGCAGGTTGAATTTTGATAAAATAGAGAAATGCGAATAACTCTAGAAATCAAATGTCCAACCTGCCTCAGTGACAGTATAAAGAAAAATGGCATCAAAGTAGATGGGAAACAAAACTATCAGTGCAAAGACTGTAAACGTCAGTTTATTGGTGACCATGCTCTGAGCTATCTAGGATGTAATTCAGGCATTACTCGAAAAATATTACAGTTGATGGTCAGAGGTAGTGGTATACGAGATATCGCTGAAGTTGAGCGAATCAGTATCGGTAAAGTTTTACGTACTTTAACCGAATCGACCTACCAAATTCAGCCTAAACAAAGTCATTATGAGTCTCTTGAAGTTGATGAGTTTTGGACTTTTGTGGGAAATAAAAATAATAAACAATGGCTTATTTACGCCTACCATCGAGAAACAGGTGAGATTGTTGCTTATGTTTGGGGTAAAAGAGACTTAGCTACAGTTCAACGATTGAAGACAAAGCTTAAACAATTAGGTATTCACTACACCCGAATTGCAAGTGATCATTGGGACAGTTTCATAACTGCTTTTAAAAACTGCAAGCAAAGTATTGGTAAATTTTTTACTGTAGGTATTGAAGGTAATAATTGCAAAATAAGGCATCGAATTAGGCGCGGTTTTAGAAGGAGTTGTAATTTTTCAAAAAAGATTGAAAACCATTTTAAAGCTTTCGACTTAACCTTTTTTTACATCAATAATGGCTTCATTTAATGTCAGCATACTTTTTGAAACACCACCGATTTTTGAATTAGTATAAAACGCATTTAAGAACAGAAAATGAATCTTTGCAACTTTGCATAAAATATCGCTCAGACAAGCAAGCCGATTCATGGCACAACATACCCTAAAAACCCATATTGATGGATAAAATATGATTTTACAATGTTTTTCAAGATGCCAACTTTAAAGCATCCAGGGAGTTTTGCCAGAGTTGTGCGGCAAGAAAAGCCTGGTCCAGATTCAGCGATTGTGCCAATCCATCCAGAACATAAGGTAAATTGACTGGCGTATTGCGGGTTCGATGTTCAGTGGAACTTTGACAGCATAAGGGTGTCATATCCGGACAATCGGTTTCCAGAACCAGATGTTCAGCACCAATCGCCTGAACCACGCGATGCAGTTTTTTGGCATTGGGATTGGTAATTTGCCCAGTGATGCCAATTTTAAAGCCCAGTTGAATAAAGGCCTTGGCCTCTTCTATCCCACCACTAAAGGCATGGGCAATTCCCCCCAAGCTAAATTGCTGCTGTTTTAATATCGCCAGTGTTTCTGCATGTGATTTGCGGATATGCAATAACACCGGCTTATTAAACTGTTGCGCCAATTCCAATTGTGCAGCAAAAAAATCTTTTTGTTTCTGAAACATGTCTGGCTGCTTGTGCTGTGCTAAAAAGCTATCTAAACCAATTTCTCCAACTGCGACACAATCTTCATTTTTCAATAATGATTCTAAATCGGCCAAATGTGCATTTTGATGCTGTTCAATATAAACAGGATGCAATCCCGGTGCTAAATAACTTTGAGGAGCATCTTTTAATTGATTGAGAAAATGCTGAATGTAGAGCAGATCCTGAAAACGCGACTGAACAAAACCAATCAAAATCAAGCGTTCTACTCCAACTGCTTTGGCCGCATGCGCCAGTTGCTCCCGATCTGCATCGAAATCGGGAACATCAAAATGGGTATGGGTATCAAACAGTGAATAAGACATTAAGATTGGGCTTTATTTGCAATAGGTGTACTTGCCGATGCAGCATCATTTTTGACTTCAGCCTGAGGCAAGTACTCTTTCTTCAGTACGGTTTGCAACTGCTCATAAGGAATGGTCAAACGTGGCAATCCCACCACATAAGGCCCAATTTCATATTCGCCATATTGCAAAATCAGACCTTGAGTGGATAGGTAAAAATTGTCCGATAAAGTAAATTTCCACGCCTGTTCGTATTCTTCAACGCTATTTGCCAACTTGGAATCAATAACCCAACGTTTAAACTCTTCATGAGCTTTCTGTTCCAGTACAGCTTTCTGTTTTGGCGCCAGAATATCATCCAACTCGACCAATTTTTTCTTTTTCAAATCAAAGTTATAATAATACTGTGAGGATGAACCATGTGCACCACCCAGATAACTGCTGGAATTTAACACCACAGTTGCCAAAGGTTGGCCTGCATTGAGAATCTTCGGCTTGATCATCAGGCTGATCTGATGATTGGCACTTAAGGCTTTTAGTTCTTTATCCAGCGATAAAAAGGTCTGTAGATAAGGCGCCACCTGTTTTTCCAGTTTCTGTTTCGGTGTTTCAATAGTTTCCGATGCAGCAGCTTCAGATGCCTGAGCTGGATTTAAATCTTTCGAATTTCCACTTGCTGTAGTCGCCTGCTGCTCTGTCTTCAACAATTTCGGCGAAATATCTAAAATTTGATCCAGCTGCTTTAAAACTTGTTGATCAATAAATTCATCAATAAATGCCTGGTTACTGGAAAGACGCTCGACATTTATTTCAGGACAACTATTCCCATCACATTCAGGCAAATTTAAAGTCAGCTTTTCCGTGTCGCCTGCCAATGTTAAAGCTTTGGCTTGAGCAGCTTGCGATTGGGCTACTTTGTCCTCTTTTTTAGGCTCAGGCTGTTTAGGTTGGCATGCACTCAAGGCAATTGCCGCCGCAACAACACTGAGAGTAAAGATCGTTTTATTTTTTAGCATCATCTGACCTATAAACTTAAATCTGGTAAATGGACGTTCACTCAATGTCTGAATTGATTACCGATGACTAAAACATATGCTGATAAGCGTCAGCTTTCAATATCTGCTTGGTTTGTTCTTTGGTTAAATAAATATCCAGCTGGGCACCATCTTTAACAATTTCATGGGTGCGATAATGCAAACCGATCCCTTCCTGATCAAAGAACCAGTCTGCCTGTCCCCAGTACAGTTTCTTTGGCGCTTTCTGTCTGACTTCAGCCTTTTGTTGCTTTAACCATTTTTGATAAGCCTGCTGCACAATACTATTCATGGCGGTTTGCTGCTGAGGTTCCAGAATATCCAGCAACGTCACCGCTTTGTGTTTTTTACGGTCAGCTACAAAGAAATAATAGCGCTCTTTTACTTTTACTTCTTCCTGCGTCGTGTCGACGCCTAATTGTATCAGCACATATTGATTACGCTGATAGGCAATTCGGGTATACATTGACAGTTCATAGGGCTTATTTTTGGCAAATTCTGCCTGCCAGGTATCCGACTTTTTCACATAGGCATTTACGGCCTGCTGCAGGCTCATGTCCTGTTTTAAACCAATTTGATCTTGAATAACCTTGGCTTGACTCTTGGCAATCCAGTCATTTAACCAGGCATCTTCGGTATGTACCGTTTGAATACTCAGGTCAATACAGTTCTTTGTTTCACAAAAAGGCAAGGCAATTTTTGCCTCTTGCTCCTGAATATTTAAATACGGCAAGACCTCTGCTTTTTCGGTTTTAAAGACTGAAGCTGGCGACTGTTCCTGATCAGGTTGTTTGGATTCTTGTTTTGAAGCATCACAGGCACTGAGCATCAGCCCCATGATGATTACGGATACAGCCCCGAGTTTTCCATTCATGCCGACCACTCTTTTTCTCAAGCAATTCATTTATCTTAATGATTCTACATAATAAAACAGCTTCATAAAGAAGCTGTTTTTTTGGTTGTCTTAGTGTTCACGGGTATTACGGAACACGATATCCGGATAACGCTCCTGCATGAGCTGCAAATTCACCCGGCTTGGTGCCAGATAAGTCAGGTGACCACCCCCATCGACTGACAACTGGTCATGGGCTTTTTTCTTGAATTCGTTGAATTTCTTCTCATCTTCACAAGATACCCAACGAACGGTATTGATGCTGACCGGCTCGTAGACGCAGTCTACTTTATACTCTTCTTTCAGACGGTATGCGACCACTTCAAACTGCAGCACACCGACTGCACCCACAATCAGGTCATTGCTGTTTTGCGGCATGAATACCTGGGTTGCACCTTCTTCTGAAAGCTCTTTCAGACCTTTTTGCAGCTGTTTCGACTTCAATGGATCTTTCAGACGCACACGGCGGAACATTTCCGGAGCAAAGTGTGGAATACCGGTAAACTGCAGTTTTTCACCTGAAGTAAAGGTGTCGCCAATCTGGATGGTACCGTGGTTGTGTAAACCAATAATATCGCCCGGCCATGCTTCTTCCAGGTGCTGACGATCACCGGCCAGGAAAGTCAAGGCATCACTGATGCGCACGTCTTTATCAATACGTACATGCTTCATTTTCATACCTTTTTCGTACTTGCCTGAACAGATTCGCATGAAGGCAATACGGTCACGGTGTTTCGGATCCATATTGGCCTGAATCTTGAAGACAAAGCCGGTGAAACCTTCTTCAGTGGAGTCTACTTTACGGTCTTGGGTCGGATGGGCTTTAGGTTCAGGTGCATAGTTACTGAAAGCCTCCAGTACATGGTCGACACCAAAGTTACCCAGCGCCGTACCAAATAAAACAGGTGTTTGACGACCCGCCAGGAATTCTTCACGGTCTAATGGTTCATTGGCCATTTGAACCAGTTCCAGAGATTCCTCAAATGCTGCCCATGCCAGCTCACCGACTTTTTCACGCAGGTCTGCATGGTCATAACCATCACGCACTTCGATGTCGGTAATTACTGAACCAAAACCGGCTTTGTAAACGTAGAATTTTTCTTCCAGAAGATTATAAACACCGGCAAAATCACGGCCGGTACCGAGTGGCCAGGTTAATGGCACACATTTGATTTTCAGGACGTTTTCAATTTCATCCAAAAGCTCTAAAGGCTCACGGATTTCACGGTCCATTTTGTTGACGAAAGAGATGATCGGCGTGTCACGCATACGACACACTTCCATCAATTTAATGGTACGGTCCTCGACACCTTTTGCACCATCAATCACCATCAACGCTGAATCCACAGCAGTCAGGGTACGGTAAGTATCTTCCGAAAAGTCTTCGTGTCCCGGAGTGTCCAGCAGGTTGATCATCTTGTCTTTAAACGGGAACTGCATTACCGAGGTGGTGATCGAAATACCACGTTCCTTTTCCATTTCCATCCAGTCAGAGGTGGCGGCACGGTCCGATTTACGGCTTTTCACCATCCCTGCAACCTGAATCGCCTGACCCCATAACAGCAGCTTTTCTGTCATGGTGGTTTTACCGGCATCGGGGTGGGAAATAATGGCGAACGTCCTGCGAGTCGCGACTTCTCTAGCGAGTTGCTCTTTAAACATAGGGAAAATCTTCAATATGTACACCGCTTTGTACACACGTATCAATGTGTATCAAGCCAGTGAAGTGATAACTTAAAATTGGCGCAATTGTAGCAGATTTATAGTTATTGTATCGGGGTGTTCACGATTAAAGCACTTTGATCACCACTGATAGACGGTTCATATCTATAGATAGCATCATTCTATCCCCTAGCTATCTATTCAGTGAAAATTAAGAAAAATTGCTGTAGGAATAAAACTGCTGTTCATACATGAACATCATCAGCATGAGGGAATGATTCTACACAACAATAAAAGCTGTAGATAAACAAAAGCCCGGATGATTTCACCCGGGCCCAATTAACACTTAAACTATTCTGCTTTCTTCACACCAGTGACATCAACTTCAACCCGACGATCCGGCTGCAAACAGGCAATCAGTGTTGCAGTTGCCTTATTACCCACACAATTGGTGGTTTTAGGCTGACTTTCACCGGCACTTGCCACTTCCATCGCCACATTCACGCCTTGGCTCATCAAATAGTCTTTGACCGTAGTTGCCCGGGCCAGGCCGAGACGCTGGTTGTAGCTTTCCGAACCAAGACGGTCAGTATGACCAGTAATACGAATCTGTTCAATCCGTACATAACCATTACTGATGCGGCTCGCCAGTTCATCCAGCTGACGGCGTCCTTCAGGTAACAGATCCGCAACAGTGGAACGGTCGAACTTAAATAGGGCATCCGCAGACAGTTCCACACGCTCCATCTGTACAGGTGCTGGTGGAACCACAACTGGTGCCGGAGCCGCTTCTACCGGCGGACACCATTTATTATCAACATTCTGCAGGCTGGCACACGCTGTCAAACTAAGCAAAGCTGAAGCCACACATGTCATTATCAGTTTTTGTTTCATCACGATTTCCTTCTATTTCATGCTTGAATGATCATCCCCGGCATGGCATATGCCGGGAATGACCTGCTTCAGAATTACCAGCTGTGTTTCAGACCAATCGTGCCGGTGTAGCCATTACGGTCTTCACCAGACAGCTCTTGCTGATAGCGTGCATCTGCATAAACATAGGCAGATGTGGCAATCGGCAACTGCATCCCTAAACCAACCTCACCCCAAGTACGGCTATAGTCTTCATTCAACTTGTCACGGCCAATATTGACATCGGTCGGTTCAATAAAGTCGCTCAGTACATTGGCAACTGCATAGAAAGTTTTGGTACGGTAGTCTGCAGTCGGTGCGTTATAGGCCAAACGTGTACCAATACGGCCTCTCAGGCTGTGTTGATCATCCTGATCTACATGTGCACTGCCATCATTGAAGTCTTCCAGGCTAACAAACTGATAAGACAATTGAGCCTGCGGTTCAATCAGCCAGTGGCTGTTGCCCAATTTGTACGGACGACCCACCTCAGCGGATAAGCCAGCACCCCAACCGTCCTGATCAGCATTATGACCATCACGAGCTTTATATTCGTTTTGCAAATAAGACACTTGACCAACTAAATCCAGATAGCTGCCATTTTTGTCGTAATAAGTCGAGTACAATCCTACACTTGCTGCATCGGTAGTGCCTTCACCGGTAAATTTATCTGCAACGATCTGTGCATTTTCGGCACGGTATTGGTCAAAGAAGTCGATCTTGCTTTGGCCATAGCCCAGCATGAAACCAGTATGACGACGTGAACCATTGTCCGGATTGTAGTTGACTGAAAAATCATAGCCCAGTTGCGCTACGAAGTTATCCATTTCCATATCCAGACGGTTATCACCCGTTAACTCGGTATTGCCGCCACGTACTCGTACCCATACCTGATTGCCCTGAGTTTCCTGGCATTCACCACACTTGTCCCAAGCCCAAGTCTGCTGCTCACCGACACGATCATGCAAGGTACCCAGCATGTCATAGCCCAGTAAGGTGTTGGCATATGGCATTTGGGTATAGCCCGATACTTCCGCTTTATAGATTGGTGTGCCTTCAGCATTCAAGGCATTCAGCGTCCAGCTATATTCCGTTCCTAGTTCATTTGATATTAGTTGACCTTCACCAGCATTTGACGTTCCTGCCATTCCAGTAAATGTACCACCACCTGTTGGATCTGTAACAATGACCGTCGGAAGTTGAGTGATCTGATCTGCCGCAGTGACATCGCCTAAACCGTTAATCGCGGTCACATGGGTATTCCCTGTTGCAGTCCCATTAATCACAAGTTGGTCTGTTGCACCTGTAGCCAGATTCACATCCACAATTAAATCTGAACCAGCAGCATAATTCCCTTCAACGGTTAACGTGTTGACAGGTGCTGCATCACCACGATGCAAGTCGATAGTACCAAAATTGTTCACATTCGCAGTTACTGTCGATGCAAGGGTGCCTGGTGCCAACGCGAGCGTACTACCCTCTTCAATATTCAATGTACCTGTTGTAGTTGGCGCGAGCATCATGATTGTTGGCACAGGCTCAGAATCACCTGATAAATTAAGATCACCACTCAGGCTAAAGACTGCACCATCCTGCACATTAACGGTTTCCCAGCCTACCAGTGCGACATTACCCGCTGCACCTGGCAATATTGGGAATTCAGGGTAGATGGTCTCTACTGGCTCGGCTTCAGAACGACCAGTCAAATCGACACCAATATTTAAGGTATCCGCTTGCGAACCGCCGTCCAGATAGCTAAGTTCTGAAACATCAGTTCCTGCTTTCAGGCTCAGGGTATCTGAACCAGCTTCCATCCAGATATCACCGACTATTTTACCGCCAGTTGCAATCAGCGTATCGTCACCTGCTTTCAGATTAATACCACCGATTAGCGTACCACCTTGCTGATTAACCGTTTCGTCACCAGCGCCACCTAAAATGGCGTACATATCTGCCAACTCCCAATTCGCAGGATTTTCTGGTTCGTTAGGGAAAGGTAAATCACCTTCAACTGGGACATAATCTCTAAAAGCAGCCGTAATATTTGCAGTATTGGTAATTTCAGCAGCACCTGAAGTATTGACACGAATACCATTGCCAATAGCACTGATTATATTTCCAGATGTATTGACGACAACTTTGTTGGCATTCACAAACTCAGTGCCATCGTCATTATGACCACCTGAGTGAGCATAGATTCCATCTTCATAGGCCAACAAATCACCTGAAGAATTTACTGTAACGGTTCCACCGCCAGAATGGGCATGAATCGCACGTCCACCATTGCTAATATCCTGCATGGCGGTTGAACTATTGGCATAAACCACTTCATTATTGATAGGCTCAAGCGTTGCAGCCACAATATCAGCAGCATTATTGACAATCACGTTACCACCACCGGAATGGGCATGAATGCCGGATTCAGCAGCTTGAATCGAGCTACCATCAGCGGTCACGACAGTGACAACGCTTTTATTTCCCGATGCTAATCCATCTTCGCCTTTATAGTTGCTAGTATGGGCATGAAGACCACTTTCACCAGCAACAATTTGCGCAGTTGAAGCCAGATTCACTGTTACATCGCCTGCGCCCGCATGCGCATGAATACCGTTACCGCCAGAATTAATCGTGCCAGCCATCGCTACAGTGACATCACCGGCTTCACCTTCTGCAGCGATACCACCATCACCAGCACCAATGACGGCACCCGCATCCTGACTAATACTCACGGTGCCCAAGCCACCTGCAACTCCCTTAATTCCAGCACCGCCAGCCGCAATGGTACTCGTAGACAGCTGTGTGATAGAAATGGCTTGTGGCGTTTCAGGATAAATTCCTGTTGGTGATAGAGTATCGACATAAACACCATGACCACCACCGGCAGTCACTACAGCTACTTCGCGGGTATCCCCGGTAGGCTCCATGACCTGAAGATAAACAGGATCACCATTTTCATCAAATACAGGTTTGTCGTGTTCAATTAACTGGACATAGACAGGATTATTGAACTCATCAACAACTAATTCACCATTTCCATCAGTTTGCTGAACATAGATAGGATTGCCGTTTCCATCCACAGCAGGGCCTAATACATTTCCGGTATACGTGGCACCAAACACACGATCAGGGGTAGTAATATCTCCCGCAATGGTTACGTTCACATTACCGGTCTGGTTGGCTGCATAAATACCATGTGCAGTACCTGTAGCAGTCAAACTACTTTCAGCACCTAAATGAATTAAAGTATTGCCTGCATCGGCAGCTTGCCCGACAGTTCCAAATGTACCATTGCCAACAATCTGTACAACACCGGCAGGAACAGCGGCAAGCTCTAATTCACCATGCTTGCCTTTGGTGGTCTTGGCCATATCGGTGGCATTCTTATCCAAATAGGCCTGCTGTGCTTGCGTTAATGTACCGCTTCCATCTCCCAATAAATTGAAAGCAGTTGATGCATAGTTATTGGTAGCTTCCAGCGATGAATAATTAAACTGTGCACCATTGGCCACGACAATGGTTGAATCTGGCTGAGGATCTGGCAAAGTTTCAGGATAAGATCCAATTTCAGCATCAATCGGTCCTACAACAACAGGCGTTGTTGCAGAAGTCAGAGTAACGCTCGCATCACTTCCATCTACAATAATTTGTGAATAACTGGCTGCTGGTAAATCAACTGCAAAAGCTGCAGAGCTGCCTACGGTTCCCGCCACAGCAAGGCTGGTCGCCAAAATGGTTTTTGCTAAACGTCCCCGGCTGCGCTTGCCCTTTGCCTGTGCTAGCTCACTAACAGCCACCCATGTACCTAATGCTTCATTATATATACAACGATAAATCTTATTCATAATCTAGTCCTCTCAACAAAATGAGGTGGAAATTAGATGCCTTTGACCAGCATCCTTTTTTTCTTAAATTGAAACGTTTTATTTAAAAGTTAATGATTTCGTGAAAATACATTTAAAGATTACTAAAGTGTTTCCTTCACTTTTTATTCATAATGTTTACAATTTAGAACTTTTCCAACAACACAAATATGGCTTTTTGTATCATTTTTAGACAAAATCATCTAAGCCACCTAAATCGGAAACAATACTTTAAATTTTTATAAAATGTATAAATTTCAACCATATATATTATCTTCGACTAAAGTTGCACAAAAAAGCCCATTGAATAAAAAATAATTATATTTATTTATATCAATAACTTAATTAAAAAATAACTCTTTAAAGATGATTGGAACTGGTAAAAGCAATCATTATTATTTTTATCTTATATTTGTAATGCTGACATTTTATTCCATTGTAACTAGACCAAATCAAAAGCAGCTGAATATAGTTGAAATATAAAGTGTATTTTCAAACTACTCTTCAGCCAGACTATGAATTTATCAAATAAACTTAATGATATTATTCACCCTAGGTGGGAAATAATGGCGAATGTACGTCGCTGAGCGACCTGCGCCGCTAACTCATTTTTAAAACTTATGGAAAATACTTACTACAGAACCAGAGTGCTCAAGATCAAATACGATCAATATGAAAAATTGACCCTATTGCAACAGATCATAAAACTTTTGAAATAAACTAAACCTGTTCAACCCGCATCAAGTTTAGGTAAATATTGCCTTGTCCATTGTTTCCAGACGGTTCACATCCATTGGCATCCCCAGCAGAAAACCCTGCAATTGCTGACAGCCTAAACGGGTCAGGATATCTGCCTGCAAAGGTGTTTCCACCCCTTCTGCAGTGACCACCAAACCCAGTTTTATGGCCAGCTGGATAATACTTGCCAGAATGATTTCATCTTTTGAGCCGACTGCCAGATCCCGGATAAATTCCCGGTCTATCTTCAACTCATCCACAGGCAGGTTCTTCAAATATAAAAAGCTGGAATGCCCGGTTCCAAAATCATCAATCGCCAGTTTAATCCCCATCTGACGTAACCGCTCAAAACTCCGAATGGTAGAGTCCACGTGATGCATAGCTGTCGATTCTGTAATTTCGATGGCTAAATGATTAGGATTAATCTGATATTGAGCAAATAATTTTTCTAGTGTTGTAAACAGATGTTTATGTTCAAATTGTACGGCGGATAAATTCACTGCGACTGGAAAATAGTTGGAATCGGTCTGTTCCCAGATTTGAATTTGCTTACAGGCTTGCTCGAGTGCCCAATAGCCCATTTGAATAATCAGCCCGGTTTTTTCAGCCCCCGCGATAAACATGTTTGGCGTCAACATTCCCAAGCTTGGATGATTCCAGCGGATCAGGGCTTCTACGCCGCAAATGGCATAATCCCCAGTGGTAAATTTGGGCTGATAAAACAGAACAAATTGTTGTTCTTCAACTGCTTTATATAAATCATTAATCAGCTTGGTCTGACTTTTAGTCTCCTGCTGATCAGCACTGTAACTAAACAGGGAATAGGTATTTCTCCCTTGATATTTCGACGTCAACATAGCTGCATCCGCATTAATCAGCAGATCCTGCAAATTATTACCATGATCGGGATACAGGGCGATGCCAATGCTGCTAGAAATATTAATTTCTTTACCAGCAATCAAAAAGCTGTCCTGGATTTGTTCCAATAACTGCTCGGCCTTTTCAACTGCATGTTCGAGGGTAGCCTGTTCCAGCACCATCAAAAACTCATCTCCACCTAGACGAAGCAGTTTTTCGTTTGGTTTCAGATTCTGCTGAATGCGGGTCGCCAGTTGCACCAGCAACTGATCACCGATATGATGCCCAAATACATCATTGACTGCTTTAAAACGATCTAAGTCGATATAGAGAAAGGCAATTTTATCATCCCTGTAACGATGATCGGTAAATAAAAAATGTGAATATTCCGCCAGGAATAAACGATTGGGCAACTTAGTTAAATTGTCCTGCACAGCCTGATTGGCCAGTTCACGATTGGCTTTAGAAAGCTGTATATTTCGGATTTCCAGTCTTTGTTCCAGCACAGCAACACAAAATGCAGCGAGAAAAATTAAACTGGTGACTAAAATCACACTTAATAAAATTAATCCTTGGCCAATTTGATAAGGTGCAATCTGTTGATCTGCAGAGACTTCATAAAAAGCGATTGCCCACATACCGACATAGTGCATCGCGACAATGGTTAGCGCCATCATCACTACCAGAAAAATCTTGATCATCAGCTTTTGCTGTACTGCATTTTTATATTTAAAGATAAGCCAGAACGTTAAACCTGAACCCGCGATTGCAATTAAAACAGAAAAAATTGTCAGCAAAGGATCATAATAAATCCGATGCTGATTGACGATCAGCGCCATCATGCCAGTATAGTGCATTCCGGCACTACCTATTCCCATGAGTACGGCACCTAAAACAAGCCGGCCAAAGGGTAAGGTTTCTCGTGTAGTTAACCAAATGGCAAAAGTAGATGCAATGAACGCAATAAGATAGGAAACAAAAGTAAGACTATAATCAAAAGAGTAATCTGCCGGTAAATGACAAGCGAGCACACCAGCAAAGTGCATACACCAAATTGCAGCTCCAAGCATCAGACCACTGATGACGAGAAGCATTTTTTCATATTTCTGACGCAGGCCACGGAATAATAATTGTTCGAATGAAACAGTAAAATAACAGACCAAAATAGTAACAACTATCGAAGCAATCACCAGACTAAAATCATAATGTATATGAACCATATTCAGTTCCGTATAAGGTATCTTTCTTGTTTTAATCCACGTGATTGATACTTTTCATACAAGCAAGAAAATTTTTATCTTTAAAGAGTGGTTATAAAAACAATCAATTAAAACAAGAATCTAATACTATTCCATTTTGGTCAAGTGATAATTGCTCTATTCTTTTTTATTTCTAATGTATTTATTTTACAATAGAAACATAGTTCAACATTTTTATCATTATCCTCACACCGTTCATATTTTTAAAATCATTTTAAAACTAATGCCTCTGTTTGCTCATGCATCAATAAAAAGCCAGTCAGATCAACTAACTGGCTTTTTCGGAAAATTTAAATGAAAAATACAAAATAACAGCGCCTACTGGCCAGCAGCCTTAGTGGATTGTAATTTTGCATAATCTAATAAAATATTGGCAGATTCCATAACAAAGCTTTCTTCTTCGGGCAAAGCAGGTCGTTGTGTTGCTTTCATTTTGGCACGCGACTCGATTAAAGCATCCATTGAGGCTTGATAACTTTCCCAATTAGCATAAGGCTTTTGCCCCGTCAGGCTGCGGCGCTGATTTTCCGCTTCTAAAGTTTTCTGCTCAAGTGCATTCAGCTCGGCTTTGCGCTGATCAATATCCAGCACTACACGCTTTTGCTCATCGGTTTTTTTCGCAATTGCTTTACGTTGCTCCAGATATTTAAATTGCGGATCAACACTTACACGCTGTTGTGACATTTGTGCCAGATTTTGCACATAAGGTTGTACCGAACCTTCACGCTTAAATGGTGCGGTTGGAATGGTATCCCATTTCAAGGCATTCTTCGCCTTACGCTCACCAAACTCTTCATTGTAGATATCAACCAGCTTGATGTCAGGTACTACCCCTTTATTTTGGGTACTTCCACCCGTAACACGATAGAACTTACGCTGGGTCAAGGTTGCCTGACCATAGGCCAAAGTATCCAGTTGAACCTGGGCTGTACCTTTACCTGTGGTGGTACTGCCAATCACGATACCACGCTCATAATCCTGAATAGCAGCAGAATAAATTTCACTGGCCGATGCTGAAGCCAGGTTGACCATGACCGCCAGTGGACCGGCATAGGTTTGTGCACCACCGTCATCATCCTCAAATACGCTGACATTGCCATTACCGTCGCGAATTTGCACCACTGGACCAGATTTGATGACTTGTCCCAACATACGTGCAACTTCTTCAAGTGAGCCGCCCGGGTTATTACGCAAATCGATAATAATCCCTTCTACATTCTTGGCTGCAAGGCTTTTTAAAGCATTGTTGGTATCTTCAGAAACCGAACGATAGTCCGCACCTGCACGGCGCGCACGATAATTCAAATAAAATGACGGAATTTCAATCACACCAAAGGTATGATTTTTGCCATCCCGTTTGATCTCTACGGTACGTGAACGAACACCCGCATCTTCTTCCTGAATGACATCACGCACCAGGCTGACTGTACGTGCCTGCCCCATTGATGCACCCGCACCCAACAAACGCAGGGTGACCTTGGTTCCACGCTTACCACGGATCAGGCCGACCACTTCATTACTGGCCCAACCGATGACATCGACCATTTTATCGCCGTCTTGTGCTACGCCAATAATACGGTCTCCCGGTTTAATCTGACCTGATTTGCTGGCCGGCCCACCTTCAACAATGGTTTCAATCTTGGTGTAATCTTCATTGCCACGTTCAGGACGAATCGAAACGCCGATCCCTTCTAGTTGCAAGGTCGTCTGACGGTTCAATTCCATCGCATCAACCGGTGGGAAATAGTTACTATGCGGATCATAGGTCAGCATCATCGCATTCAAAGTCTTGTCGAGGACATCATCGCTCTTTACACGGCTAACGCGTTCAAGCTGACGGGTATAACGCTTGGTCAGGGTTTGAACTGGAGTTAAATCTTCAGGGCTAGCTAGATCCTGACCATTGGCCAGTGTCGGATCATCTTTTAAGGCTTTTTGCTTCGCAGACTCTTCTTCTTTACTAATGTTTAAGTTGATGAGTTGCGATACCAGCATTTTTTGCCAATGTGCGCGCTGCTCTGCTGCGGACTTGAAATAAGGCGCTTTTTCACGATCAGTATCAATATAGACATTGGTTTGTTTCAGGTTTTGCGGCTTTTTCAATTCCGCCAGCATGAACTCATAAAACTGTTTCAAGCGTTCACGATACTGTGCATGAATTAAATACGGACCCGACAAATCCCCAGCTTTTAAAGCCGCCCCAAAATTTGCACCATACTTTTTCTTATATTGTTCTACTTCAGGTACCAAAAATAATGAATGGTCTGCATCCAGACTATCTAGATAAAAGTCAAGAATACGATTGGAAGTTGCCGCATCTAAACGCTGATTTAAATAATGCTGACGGTCAACCAGAGTAGCCAATTGGCGTGATACAAGGGCTTGTTCCTGCGTTGGCTGAATGCTTTGAGAAACTGCAACGGTATTGTTTGCAGCAATTGCCTCATTTACTACATGAGTAAAGAAAAACCCTCCAGTCGCAATTGCAACTGCACAAGCTAATGATTGAAGTTTCATAAATAATTCGTACTTCCTTGGTCTTGGACCAATATTACAACGTCGTTTTTCGACATGAACGCAGTATATTCAAAATCTTAAACAACTTAATATGTGTATGTCGTGTAGTTTTATCATATTCTGTACTGTCAAAATGTAGCAAATCATTGCAGAATTCGGGTATTGTTTTTCTTTATAAAATTCCAACACGGACACCGATATGATTGGCGCATTGATGCTAGACATCGCTGGCACAGAACTTACTCAAGAAGATATTGAACTATTACAGGCACCGCAAGTAGGTGGCATGATTTTATTTTCACGAAATATACAATCACCTGAGCAGGTTCGTGCTTTAACCGATCATATGCGTCGTATCAGACCCGATATTTTAATTGCCGTCGATCAGGAAGGCGGTCGGGTGCAGCGATTGAAACAGGGCTTTACCTTGCTGCCTGCCATGGGTCGCTTAGGCGAACTTTATCTGACTGAACCTGAACGTGCTGTTGAATTGGCTGAACAATGTGGCTGGCTGATGGCCACAGAAGTGCTTGCTGTTGGGATTGATTTCAGTTTTGCCCCTGTACTGGATTTAAATGATGTCAGTGATGTAATTGGTGATCGCGGTTTTGCCAAAAATATTGATGATATCGTTCCCCTTGCCCGTGCTTTCATCAAAGGCATGAAACGTGCAGGCATGGCCAATACTGGTAAACATTTCCCGGGCCATGGTTCGGTTAAGGCCGATTCACATGTAGCCGCACCAGTAGATTCACGTTCCTATGAAGAAATTTATCAAAAGGATATGCAAACTTTTATCCAGCTGATGCCGCAGCTGGATGCCTTGATGCCCGCACATGTGATTTATGATCAGGTCGATCCGAACCCTGCTGGTTTCTCACCCTACTGGATTCAGAACATTTTACGTCAGCAACTCAACTTTGACGGCGTGCTGTTCTCCGATGACTTAACCATGCAGGCCGCCTGTGTTGCCGGCGGTGCCGATGCCCGTATTCAGGCTGCACTCAAAGCCGGTTGTGACATGGGTCTGGTCTGTAATGATCGCTCAGCAGCATGTACTGCCCTAGAAGGGATTCGTGATCTACCTTTACCGAATCAAGCACGTCTGGAGCGTATGCGCGGTAAAATTCCAGAGATTAGTGTTGGGCAAGCGCTGGACTTGGGAGCAGAATGGCAAAAAGTTCGCGATACTATAGAAAACTTTAAAAAATCATTGAATTAATACGACAAAAGGAACACGACAAGGTGTTCCTTTTTCTTTATGATAAACAAAAATAAAAGTATGCTTAATTCAGCTCATTTTGCTTTGCATCAAAACTAAAAATAAGCAAAACGGGCAACGTAAGAGACTCGACCAATAAATAACCAACGTTAAAAACTAAAAAAAACAGATAAGGTCAGGATGACATGACACAACAACTTTCAGAACATCGACATATTTCATTTACTGCCCATTACACCGGTTACATCTGGTATACCATGGGAATTTCTCATCCGGTTTTTGCAACTTCGAAAGGAAAAATGCTGGCCAAACTGCTGCATCCTTTAGAAAGCTGGGCAGAAAAATTTGTGGGCGGCAGTATGCGTACCACCTTAAAACAACGTCACCGCATGATTGATCAGCATCTCACGCAACTGATTGAACAGCATCCAGATTTACAGGTGCTTGAAATTGCCAGCGGGCTTTCTCCGCGTGGCTGGAATTTCCGGCAGAAATTTCCTGATATTGATTATCGTGAACTGGATTTACCCGATATGGCAAAAATCAAAACCCAAGCTTTAAAACAGATTGATGCCCATAGTCCAGACGTTTTATCGATAGACTTATTCACTGCAGATTTTGAACAGGCTTTTCATGTATTTGATCCCAAGCGCCCCTTAGTGGTGATTAGTGAAGGTCTGATCAACTATTTTAACAAAGACATGTTATTACAACTACTGCAAGCCATTAGACATTACGGTCAGAATTTCAAAGAACTGCATTACCTTACCGACATCTATCCAGAACCGGTGAAAAATAAACTGGCTAATTTTATTTGGGCCAGCAGTAAATTACTGAAATGGATGTCCAAGAGTGCATTTAGTTTCCATTTTATTAATCCCCAGCAGGCGCAGGAGTTTTTCCAGCAAGCCGGTTTTGAACAGGTCAGTATTGTACAGCCACAGCAGTACTTGCAAAATTCAGCTGTGCCCCTCACCTCTAAGGAGGAGCATCTAGGTGATCTGGTCTGGATGATTCATGCAAGCAAAAAAAACAGCGTTATATAACGCTGTTTCTATTTGGGATGGATCACAAATTAACTGACCGATTCTAAAACCGTCATCACTTCTTTTTGTCGTTGTACATAACGCAATAAACGTTCTGCCACATCAAAACTGCCATGCTTGAATAAAGCCCGAACTCGTGTTGGATAAACTTCAAAAATTAAGCACTCAATTTTAAATTGACCTTCTTCATCTTCCAGATGCAGGGCCAAATCACGTGGATACTGTGCAACTTTGTCAGTTACCCCAGGAGTAAACTCGAGTAAAACGCCAAAAAAGTTTAAATCGACAATATGCGTGGAAAAGTGCAAATCTGAATGACGATGCATTAATACAGTCATCGGTTTTTGTACCGCAATACGTTCTTCAGCACGGCGTTCCAAAGTCGACAACTGGGCACGGCTCATGGGAATAATCCCTTCTACATTTTGAATGGATTGTCCCTGCAGGAATGTTGCGAACAGGCCCATGGTTTCCTTACGGCGCTGTAATTGAGGTACATGGTCGGCATTGGCAATCATGGCAAATTCCATATCCGGACATTGCAAAGCAAAATTGGCATTTTCATGTGGCAAGGTAAAACTGTCATATTGCCCACATGCCACCAGTACCTTACATTGTGGAATAGGGACATCAGTTAAACGTAGCAAACGGCTACAGTTAATTTCATAACGGTCTTGCTCGGTTGCGGTAAATTCAGCCATCTGTTTAAAGAATAAACGTTTTGCTGTCGGTGACATGCGGGTTTGATCGATTTTGGCATGATTGACCAGATACAAAATCACCGCCTGACCAAACTCATCCATGCGCTGTTCATTCATTAAATGCAAAGATTCTTCCAGCAACATACGCCAGCTTTTACGCGTCTTTTGCATCACGCCCATCAGAATCATGCGATCGACCAGTTCCGGACGTTGCACGGCAAAACTTGAAGCCACAACCGAACCGAGCGACATACCCATGACTGAAACTTTGGATAAATTTTCGATATCGACCCACTCACCCAACATTCGAGCCAAATCAGGTAATTCCAGTGTTCCCGCAGAAATACCGGTATCGCGATTGGTAATTTGCTGATTGGCGCCCATGGAAGGCAGGTCAATTAGAATGATCGGGCCTGCACTGAGCAATTGCTCCACACAATATTTATAAGAATTAAAATTTTGAAAAGCACCGCCAATAATAACAATTGGAGTGTTGTGGATGGTTTCTGGCTGGGCAATGGCCATATATTCTATTTTCCAGCCATCAATCCAGGTGGTACGTGCCGGTTGTTTAAAGCTGTTCCTATGGTAAAGATCAAAAAAACCAGAATTTGAGTTTGATTCTTCTACTTCCGAGTCCATTTGGATCATGGAATTCATATCCCTTCCTCCATTCTTGCCTTATTGTTATTTTGCAAGAAAATAAATATAGAATTTCTGCGTCATGCTGCGTCCATTCTTCGCTGTAATTATCAGACTTCACTGTCTTTATCTTTTCATAATATACAGAGGACGCTTGCGCAAGCAACTGATTCCATAACCACTTATCTAAATTTAGCTAGAAAAGGATTTCAAAATATTAACAGACCGAAAGTTTCAGGGACTTTTTTCTGAGCAAATGCTTCATTGTCTGGTTCCAGGCTGTTACTATCGAAGATGTAATTTCTAAGTGATCAAACCGCTATGCAAGATTCGATTGAACAATATATGCAAACGGTAGGACAACAGGCACGCCAAGCTTCTCGCGTGTTAGCAAGCGCTTCTACCCAAACCAAAAACAATGCCTTATCTGCAATTTACACTGCATTACAAGACAGTGAAGCTGCAATTCTGGCTGCCAACCAAATCGATATGACCAATGGTCGTAACAATCATTTGGACAGTGCATTACTTGATCGCTTAGAACTTACCCCCAGCCGCTTTAAAGACATGCTGCATGGCTTGAAAGATGTGATGAACCTGGTTGACCCGATTGGCGAAATCACTGACCTTGCCTATCGTCCTTCAGGCATCCAGCTCGGAAAAATGCGCGTGCCTTTAGGTGTGGTCGGTATGATTTACGAATCGCGTCCGAACGTGACTCTGGAAGCCGCTTCACTTGCCTTAAAATCAGGCAATGCCATTATTTTGCGTGGCGGTTCGGAAGCGTTGCAATCCAACAAGGCGATTGCTGAAGCAATTCAGCACGGTTTAAAGACTTCAGGCTTGCCTGAAACTTCGGTACAGGTGATCAATACGGCTGATCGTGCAGCAGTCGGCCACCTGATTACCATGTCTGAATATGTGGATGTCATTGTTCCACGTGGAGGCAAAGGGCTGATTGAACGGATCAGCAATGAAGCACGTATTCCGGTGATCAAGCATCTGGATGGAAATTGCCATGTCTTTGTTGAAGCACAGGCCGATTTACAAAAAGCCCTGCCCATTGCACTCAATGCCAAGACCCATCGTTATGGCGTATGTAATGCAATGGAAACCTTGCTGGTGGATGAGAAAATTGCAGAAGATTTCTTGCCAAGCATTGCTGAACTGTATGCAGAAAAGCAGGTAGAACTGCGTGGCTGCCGTGAAACCCAGCGCATTCTCGGTTCAAGCGTCAAACCGGCCAGCGAAGAAGATTGGTACACTGAATATTTAGGTCCAATTTTGGCAGTTAAAGTGGTGAGCGGAATTGATGAAGCCATTGATCATATTAACAAATATGGTTCACACCATACCGATGCCATCATTACCGAGAACTTTAGTCTTGCGCGTCAGTTCCTGGCCCGTGTCGACTCAAGCTCAGTGATGATCAATGCCTCTACCCGTTTTGCCGACGGTTTTGAATATGGTCTGGGTGCTGAAATCGGCATTTCCACCGACAAGATTCATGCGCGTGGCCCAGTCGGTCTAGAAGGTCTGACTTCGCAAAAATGGGTGGTATTTGGGGATGGTCAAATTCGCCAATAATTCCTCTATCTAAAGTATCTTTAAGTGTTCAGTTTCAACCATGAAGCTGAACACAGCGACTACACTATCCCTGCCCTAAATTTTGTAACATGATAAAAAAATTGAAAAAGATAAAAGGGAAATCACATGTTTTATTATTTGATCATTTGTACCTTTTTACTGGCATTACTGGTTTCTTTTACAGTGATGAAAATTTTTTCCAATTCGATTAATGCCATTCTGGCACGTATTATTCACGACCCGATTCATGAAGCCTGGGCAAAATATACCAAATTTGCCGGCATGGTGGTCGGAACATCTTCAGGCATTCGTATTTACGATATGGAAAAATACATCACGCCGCTGACTTATACTGAGAATGACAAGAAAATTGTGATTGAACTGACTCAAGAGCGCTGGGTACTGGAAATTTACCGGACAATTATTGAAACCTTGCAAGGTCTGGCCTGGATGATGCTGGTGTTTTTTATGGTGGCATTGATTGCCTATGTCATTGTACGCTGGTCAGAAATCAAGTATCAAAACTAAGCATAAAAACAACACTTAGCTCCTGCTCAAAATTCATTTCTCATGCTAGGGTTAAAGGCGTACAGGAAGGAGCGTTTATGCTTGAGTACTATTTCATTAATAAATGAAAACCATCAACCAATAAATTCTATTTATTATTATTTCACTGGTCGATAGTGCTTAAGTCTAATCTCCTAAAGTCTATCTAGGACAGAAAATCAACACATGATACAACATGCAGACTGATCTGAATTGCATTGAAATGTACTGCATAAAGATCACTTTAGGGACGACTTATTTCAATTAAAATTCGGGTATTAAAACGTGTCTACATCAGTATTAGTTATTAACTGCGGCTCATCTTCTATTAAATATGCACTCGTTTCAGAACGTCGTGAAGATCGTATTTTTGGTTTAGCAGAAAATTTAGGTTCTGCTGAAGCACGCATTAAGGGTGTCACTGTTGGTGGCGCGCCACTCGAACTGTCTATTCCACATGCCGATCATGAAAAGGCTTTGGAAACCATTTTAGAACGTCTTTCTCATTATAATCCTCAAGCGATTGGGCACCGTGTCGTACATGGTGGCACATTGACCAAAGCTGAGTTATTAACACCAGAAATCATTGATCGTATTCGTGAAGCGACGCCACTTGCCCCACTTCACAACCCTGCTCACCTTGTAGGAATTGACGCGACCATGCGTTTGTTCCCGGACCTTCCACAAGTGGCAGTATTCGATACAGCATTCCACCAAACCATGCCAGCGCATGCTTACCGTTATGCCGTACCAAAATTCTTATATACAGAGCACAACGTACGTCGTTATGGCTTCCACGGTACCAGCCATGCTTACGTGTCTGAACGCGGTTCAGAATTGGCAGGCAGCTTAAAACAAGGCGGCTGGTTAACTGCACATTTAGGCAATGGTAGCTCGACCTGCGCCATCTGGAATGGTCAAAGTGTTGATACGTCAATGGGCTTAACTCCGCTTGAAGGCATTGTCATGGGCACCCGTAGTGGTGATGTCGATCCAAGTTTGCACAGCTTCCTGGCTGCCAACCTGGGCTGGGATGTGTATAAAATTGACAGAATGCTGAACAAAGAAAGTGGTTTGCTCGGTCTATCAGACAATCTTTCAAATGACATGCGTACCTTGATTGAAGCATCAGAACAAGGCAATGAAGATGCAACGCTGGCCATTGAAGTATTCTGCTACCGTTTGGCTAAATCTCTGGCTGCTTTAAGCTGTGGCCTGCCACGTCTTGATGGTCTGTTCTTTACCGGCGGTATTGGCGAAAACTCGGCTTATATCCGTGAAAAGACCATGGCTTACTTACCTCACTTCGGTTTCAACTTAAGCAAAGAACAAAACAATAATTTAAAACGCGGTACAGAAGGTCGTATTGATGCTGGCACAGGTCCTCAAATCTGGGTCATTCCAACCGATGAAGAAGGCCGTATTGCCAAAGAAACAGCACACGTTGTAGAAGGCGAGGTAAATCAGTCAGCTGCAAAAAAGCCTGAATGTGAGGCTACGATTGCTTAAGCAATCGTAGTCTACGTATGCTTTCAATAAATCCCTTTATGATTTAGAAAAAATTATGAAAACAATACTTTTGGTTCCTACAGAAATTGGTGTTGGCTTAACGTCTGCATGTCTTGGTTTAATTTATGCATTGGAATGCCAAGGTGTAAAAGCAGGTTTTCTAAAGCCTTTCTCTCAAGAATTACAGCCTGAAGCAGACCGCACCACTGCACTGTATCGTCACCTGTTCAAGCATGAAACCGTTGAACCGATTTCCTATGCGGCCCTGACTGAACGTTTAAAAAATGATGAAAATGACGAGCTGCTTGAAGATGCAGTACGTTTACACCGTGAAATTTCCAAACATCACGATGTCATTATTGTAGAAGGCGTGCTACCAAACGGACGTGATCCTTTTGCGACAGAGCTCAATGCCACTCTGGCGAAAGCGCTTGATGCCAAAGTGATTATTATCAGCAATGCCGACATTAACAACGCGGCAAAAACCGCGGCAAAAGTTGACAATCAATTACGCTTCTTTGGTGGTGCGACTTGCGAGCGTACTGCAGGCGTATTGTTCATGCGTACCAAAGGCTTGCCGGAAGATTCTGCACAGATTCCTGTGACGCTTGATCCAAACCTGCGTTTAATTAGCGATACCAACCGATTTGTGAGTGCGATTCAAAGCACGCACCCAATGATTGGTAAAGACTGTATGCCAGTCATTGGCTTAGTTCCATTCAGCAACACTTTAAGTGTGCCACGCATATCTGACTTGGCTGTGCATATTTCTGCAGAATGGATTAATCAAGGTGAAGCAGCGCAACGCCGTGTATTACACAGCAGCTTAATTGCATCAAATATTGAACACGAAATGCATAAATTCGTGGCAGGTGAACTCATCATCAGCGGTTCTGATCGTATTGATGTCTTGCTTGCAAGTAGCTTGGCAAGCACTAATGGCATTCCACTGGCAGGTTTGGTTTTAACTGAACATCAGGCACCAAGCACTCAAGCTTTAGAATTCTGTCAAACAGCAATCAAAAATGGCTTGCCAATTTTACACACCAAATTGAGCACTTTTGACACAGCACAACAATTGCTGAATTTAAGCAATGAAATTCCGGTAGATGATACCGAGCGTGCTGAGCAGGTGACCCGTTTCGTGGCCAGCCACATCAATGCAGACTGGTTAACGCAGTTAATCAGCGATACACATAAACCACGTTTATCTCCTTCTGCATTCCGTCATGAACTGGTGCAAAAATCAATTGCCGCGAAAAAGCGCATTGTTCTTCCTGAAGGGGATGAACCACGTACCATTCAGGCCGCAGCAATTTGTCAATCTCGTGGAATTGCCCACTGTATTCTGCTGGCAAAACCTGAAGCTGTGGTTGAAGTAGCAAAAGCACGTGGAATTGAATTACCGCATGATTTAGAAATTCTTGACCCAGACCTGATTCGCGAGAATTATGTCGGAAAAATGGTTGATTTACGTAAAGGCAAACTCAACGAGTTACAAGCGCGTGAACAGCTACAAGACACGGTAGTTTTAGGCACCATGATGCTGGCTCTTGATCAGGTTGATGGCTTGGTATCTGGCGCAGTCCACACGACAGCCAATACGGTTCGTCCTGCATTCCAGTTAATCAAGACTGCACCGGATTACTCACTGGTATCTTCAGTATTCTTTATGCTGTTGCCAGATGAAGTTTATGTTTATGGTGACTGTGCGATTAATCCTGATCCAGATGCAGAACAACTGGCTGAAATTGCCATTCAATCTGCAGACTCTGCTAAAGCGTTTGGTATTGATCCGCGCATCGCGATGATTTCTTATTCAACCGGTACTTCAGGTGCAGGGGCGGATGTAGAAAAAGTAGCCAAAGCGACTGAGATTGCCAAGCAACGCCGTCCAGACTTACTGATTGATGGTCCATTGCAATATGACGCAGCTTCGGTTGAAAGCGTAGGTCAGTCTAAAGCACCAGGCTCGCCAGTTGCAGGTCGCGCGAATGTATTTATTTTCCCTGACTTGAACACAGGTAACACTACCTATAAAGCAGTGCAACGTTCTGCCAATGTGGTGAGTGTTGGTCCAATGTTACAAGGCCTGAACAAACCTGTGAATGACTTATCACGTGGTGCATTGGTCGATGACATCGTGTTCACGATTGCATTGACTGCCATTCAGGCTGAGCAACAAGCGGCTCAATAATTCGTAAATTTAAGTTTTCCAAACCATCTGATTGAAAAATTGGGTGGTTTTTTTTTGATATTTTAAAATTTAACTTATCTATTCACCGACATTTTATTAAGCATGGCTTAATCAAAACTTTTGCGCCAACCACACCGTATGCCCTGTACAGTCCTGATCTTCCGCGACCATCTTTACCACTTCAAAACCGTGATCTTTCAATAATTGGCGATATTCATCTTGCGACAAACTGGCATGATACAGTACATCACCAAACAGATCCCCAAGAGCCTCTCCATGACTTGGCCCACTGGTGAACATCAAAGCTGCCCCTGTTTCAGCCAACTTGGAAAACTGAGCAAACATCTTGCGCTGATCATCTTGAGTCAAATGAAAAAAACTGTCCCACGCTAAAATCCCCTGAAACTTTTGCCCTAAATCCAGCTGACGCATATCTGCCTCAATCCAGCGCTGTTCAGGAAAGTTGTGCTTTGCCATTTCAATCATCGTATCTGAGCTATCCACACCCGTCACGGCATGACCTTGTTCAATTAAATAAGCCGCAACTGGTTTTCCCGAGCCACAGCCCAAATCCAGTATTTGAACATGTTCAGGAATCAACGAAAGAAAATGATCGAGCCAGGTTTTTTCATACAGAAACTGGCCGCGTAATTCTGTCCATGCACGTGCATGTTTCTTATAAATTTTAATGATATTTTTCGCAAACTCAGACTGATCTTTCATGAGCAGTTTTTCTAAATGTTATTCTCAAGAGTATAGGCAGATTTAGATCCAGATTTGAAGATTTGAAGATTTGAAGATTTGAAGATTTGAAGATTTGAAGATTTGAAGATTTGAAGATTTGAAGATTTGAAGATTTGAAGATTTAGCATGTTTTTTATTTGGAGAAAATTTAAAGCAAAAAAAGAAGATAAAGCCTGTGCCTAATCTTCTTGCTGACCGCAACCCTATCACTGCACGATATAAAGAAAAATTCATGACGGGAGCAATTGAAGGACGTCTGTATTTATCAGATGAGATTTGATGCACTTATGATGTAAAAATTTTAGGAGAAATTTATGACAACTTGACCACATTTAACCCTACTAAGAAAACAGAAAAATTAAATTTTACTTTTCAATAACTCCAGATAAAAAATAAATTAAAACCATGTCAATCAATATTTTAAATGTCATTTTTACCCGGGACAAGGATTACCTTTGTCATCTCTATGACAAAAATTACTCAAAAAACGACCATTCATTTGTGCTGAAATTCACCATTAAACTTTCGGCCAAAAAGCATTCAAAATGCCCACAAAACCTGCTTTTTATCTTATAATTTAGCCCGCTAGCTAACAGCCCGCTCAAGAGATATTTGATATGACAACTATTATCAAGCAAGATGACTTGATCACATCGGTAAAAGATGCGCTTCAGTTTATTTCTTACTATCATCCACAAGACTTCATCCAAGCGATGAGCCGTGCCTATGATCGTGAAGAGAACAAAGCCGCAAAAGATGCTATTGCACAAATCTTAATTAACTCTCGTATGTGTGCAGAAGGCCACCGTCCTATCTGTCAAGATACCGGGATTGTGAACGTATTTCTTGAAGTGGGTTTAGACGTTAAATTTGATTTAACCATGAGCCTGGACGATGCAATCAATGAAGGTGTACGTCAAGGTTACCTGGAAAGCTCTAACGTACTTCGCGCATCAGTTTTAGCTGATCCTGCATTTGGCCGTAAAAACACCAAAGACAACACGCCTGCAGTAATCCATTACAAACTCGTACCGGGCAACAAAGTCGACATTACTGTTGCTGCTAAAGGTGGCGGTTCAGAAAACAAATCTAAACTTGCCATGTTGAACCCATCTGACTCAATCGTGGACTGGGTACTGAAAACTGTTCCAACCATGGGTGCAGGCTGGTGTCCTCCAGGTATGCTCGGTATCGGTATTGGTGGTACTGCTGAAAAAGCCATGATGCTTGCCAAAGAAGCATTGATGGAAGAAATCAACATGGACGAATTACTTCGTCGTGGTCCACAAAGCAAAATGGAAGAACTCCGTATTGAGATCTTCGAAAAAGTAAATGCTTTGGGTATTGGCGCGCAAGGTCTTGGCGGCTTAACCACTGTTCTTGATATCAAAATTAAAGATTACCCATGTCACGCTGCAGGCAAACCAGTCGGTATGATTCCGAACTGTGCTGCAACTCGTCACGCACATTTCCAGTTAGACGGTAGCGGTGTTGCACATATTCAAGCACCTAAACTTGAAGACTACCCGGCTGTAACTTGGGATTCTTCATCTTCTAAACGTGTTGACCTAGACAACATCACACAAGAAGAAATGAACTCTTGGAAACCAGGCGATACTTTATTGCTTAACGGTACAATCTATACCGGTCGTGACGCTGCGCACAAACGTATGGTTGACATGTTGAATAACGGTGAAGAACTTCCTGTAGACCTTAAAGGCAAGTTCATTTATTACGTTGGCCCTGTCGATCCTGTAGGCGACGAAGTGGTTGGCCCTGCTGGTCCGACGACTGCAACACGTATGGACAAATTTACTCGTCAAGTGCTTGAAGCAACTGGCCTGTATGGCATGATTGGTAAAGCTGATCGTGGTCCGGCTGCTGTTGAAGCTATTAAAGACAACAAAGCGACTTACCTGATGGCCGTAGGTGGAGCTGCTTACCTAGTATCTAAAGCTGTTCGTGAAGCTGAAGTTGTGGCTTTTGCTGACTTGGGTATGGAAGCAATCTACAAATTCAAAGTTGAAGATATGCCTGTTTCTGTAGCGGTTGATGTCAATGGTACATCTATTCACGCAACTGCACCTAAAATCTGGCAAGCAAAAATTGGTAAAATTCCAGTAGTTGACGCTGCTGCGAACTAATCATTCCAAGCTAAAAAAAGCACCCTAATGGGTGCTTTTTTTATATTAAGATGATTACCATGTCAGTGGATTCCAAATCTTAAACGGCTGAGTCAGTTGCACATCTTCTGCTGGATCATATTTTGCAGGTTTCAGCTTTTGCGCTTTCTTACGCAACTTCCCACTATTTTGATCTAACGCAACAAAGTTATAACTTTCTGACTTCAGCTGAGTATAGGCGATTTCATTTAAGCCCATTTTTTCCGGCATCAAGATTAAAGGCCCCGAAACTTCACGACGGGTAGTTAAGTTTTCTTCATCATACTTAATAAAATAAGACTGTCCTGCCTGCACGGTAAAATCCAGATATTTGGGTTTTTGGAAATGCTGTACCCCCACAGGGCGGCTGGTGGATATGCGATAGGTTCCGGCAGGTAGTTCTACCCAGTAATAATGATTGTTTAATAAACTTGGAATACGTTCACTATTGATAAACAAGCTGGATGCCACAATTTCCTGACGGTTCCACTTACTATCAGGACGGTATAAATAAACAATCGCAGCCTGATCGTTCTGTGCCTGAACTGGCTGAAAGCGCTGTCCTATCTTTTGATTAACCCAAGCACCAATGCTAAACATGCCAAAACGGTACTGTTCCAACAATCCCGGTTCATGTTCAGTATTGACAGGTTTTAAGGTCGATGTCGCTTGAGTGTGCTCCATAGCAGATTTGCCATGGCATCCCAATAAAATAAAGCTTGCACAGACTGCAATACAGACTCCACGCATGATTTTCCCTCACCGCGTATTTTTTATTTTTGTACTAAACTGAATTAAGCACTTCATTGTTTGCTATATATTGATTTTATTTCGGCGTCCACGCCGAGTTCTTGAGATTAACATTAGGTTTTATTTTTGGAAATAAAAAACGCGCGAAAACACAAGTTTTCCGCGCGTTTCTGACGAATAGCGAATTAAGCAGATTTAGAATTTATCACTTTTAAATCTACTTTAGCCTCATTTTCAGTCTCTGATTTAGGCTGACGTTCTGCTTTTAACACTGGTTTTGCTTCACCTGCAATCACTGCATCATTCACAATCACAGTCCCGACATCGGTACGGCTTGGTAAATCATACATGGTTTCAAGTAATGCATTTTCTAGGATTGAACGCAGACCACGTGCACCGGTATTACGTTCCAAAGCTTTTTTTGCCACGGCACGTAATGCTGAATCTTCAAATACCAGATCCACATGCTCCATATCAAACAAATATTGATATTGACGGGTTAAGGCATTTTTTGGCTCAGTCAGAATCTGCATCAAGGCTTCTTCATCCAGCTCATCCAGAGTTGCGATGACCGGCAAACGACCAATAAATTCTGGAATCAAGCCAAATTTCACCAAGTCTGTTGCTTCAACCTGACGGAACAAATCAGACAACTTTCGGGTTTCATTTTTGTTCTTCACTTCAGCAGTGAAACCGATCCCGCCTTTTTCCTGACGCTGTTGTACGATTTTCTCTAGGCCAGAGAAGGCACCGCCACAGATAAACAGGATATTCGAGGTATCAATCTGAATGAACTCTTGCTGCGGATGCTTACGACCACCTTGCGGAGGAATGGAAGCAACCGTACCTTCGATCATTTTTAACAGCGCCTGCTGAACACCTTCACCAGATACATCACGGGTAATCGACGGATTTTCAGATTTACGGGTAATCTTGTCGATCTCGTCGATATAGATAACCTGAGTTCGACATAAAAAAGAAACAAAGAAAAAGCCTTTGAAGTTGTAAGATTTTGGTTCTAAAGACAAAAAACTGCAACAACAAAGGCTTTCCCGTGGATTATATTACTGAAATATTCTGTTTAATAGATGACTTTTGCAAAGATTTTGAATCAACATTAAAAACGGCTCTCATTTCCGACCAACAACCAAGACGACAGAGAGCTAAAGCCCTGTGTTTATCTGAAATCATGACCATCACGGTACTGTTCCATCAATCAGGTTTTAGATTCTTCAAATATTATTACAACCATATGATTCGACCCTTCTGGAAAGAAGCATTTCCTACACTGCCCAGCTATAACAGAATGATTGAATTATTACCTCAATGTCTGACAGCATTAACGTGTTTCTTTCATCAAATTAAAGGTCAATGTACAGGAATTAGCTTAATTGATTCAACTAAACTGATCGTTTGCCATAATCGTCGTATTGCAAGGAATAAGGTTTTTAAGGGCCTGGCAGGACGAGGAAAAAGCAGTACGGGTTGGTTTTATGGTTTTAAATTACACATGGTTATCAATCAATTAGGTGAAATTATTAATATTGCATTTACATCAGGAAATGTTCACGATGTCAAAATGCTGGATGTGTTAGGTCAAGGCTTAAGTGGAGTTTTACTCGCAGATAAGGGATATATCAGTAAAGCTAAAGCCGAAGTTTTATCACAGCGAGGGCTTAAGATTTTAACGACTGGACGTAAGAATATGAAGAACCTGCCTCAATATAATGAGATGGAGAAGCAGCTTCTTTCAAAACGGGGATTGATTGAAACCGTGAATGATCAGCTAAAAAACTTGCATCAGATTGACCATACCCGACATCGCTCGGTTAACAATTTTATGGTCAATCTAATGGCAGCAATCATCGCTTATTGTTTATCACCAAATAAACCAACATTTAAAAACATGCTTAATTATCAATCAAATTAAGTCGAACTCAGGTTAGATAATACCCTTTTGCGCTTTTTCTACATCATAGTCGGCTTTTTGCAACAGCTTCTGTACGATGTTTTCCACATCTTCACCAACATAACCCGCTTCGGTCAAAGTGGTCGCATCGGCCATGGCAAATGGAACATCAAGCAAACGCGCTAAAGTTTGTGCCAGCAAAGTTTTACCTGAACCTGTTGGTCCAACCAGTAAAATATTACTTTTTGCCAGTTCAACTGCATCATCATGCTTATGGCCGCTATGGGTCACTTTTAGACGCTTGTAATGGTTATACACTGCAACTGAAAGCGTTTTCTTGGCAACATCCTGACCAATGACATATTGATCAAGTGCGGCACGAATTTCGTGTGGCTTAGGCAACGGTTTGCTCGCCCAATCGCCCGATTCAACTTGCTGGCTGGTTTGGACTAAATCTAGGCATACGTCCACACACTCATTACAGATGTAAGCGTCCTCACCTGCAATCAGTTTCCCGACTTCAGACTGCGTTTTACCGCAAAATGAACAATGCTTTTGTCCTTGAGGATGATCGGACATATTCACTCCAATATAAAAATCTGAAAATTATGGACGTTTAGTAAGTACTTCATCCACGAGACCGTATTCTTTAGCAGCCTGTGCTGTCATAAAGTTATCACGGTCAGTATCTCTGGCAACAGTTTCATAGTCTTGACCACTATGCTCTGCCATTAAACGGTTTAAACGTTCTTTAATAAATAGAATTTCACGCGCGTGAATTTCAATATCCGATGCCTGACCACGGAAACCACCAAGTGGCTGGTGAATCATCACACGGGCATTTTCCAAGCAATAACGTTTACCCTTAGCACCTGCATTAAGCAGGAATGCACCCATAGAGGCTGCCTGTCCCATACAATAGGTCACGACATCCGGTTTAATGAATTGCATGGTATCGTAAATAGCCATACCTGCAGTCACTGAACCTCCTGGTGAATTAATATAGAGGTGTATATCTTTATCTGGGTTCTCTGCTTCTAAAAACAACATTTGCGCAACAATTAAATTTGCCATGTTGTCTTCAACTTCACCGGTTAAGAAGATGACGCGTTCACGCAAAAGACGTGAGAAAATATCGAAAGAACGCTCACCACGAGAAGACTGTTCAACCACCACTGGCACTAAAGCGTTATCAATTGTTGGAACATACATACGTTATTTATTCCTAAATTTTTTGTTACTAAACTCATAGTCACAATATGAGGGATAATTGCCGAAAATGCAAAATATTCCCAATTAAATAACAGATATTTTTTATATAAGCATTGTGAATTCAGGACAGGTCACGATCAGCCTGTACATAAAAAAAGGCGCATCATGCGCCTTTTTTCGGTCAGCTAAGCTTAGCCTTGTTGACGAGCTTGTTGCTCTTTCAATAAGTCTTCATAGCTTACTTTTTTGTCAGTCACTTTAGCAGATGCCAAGATGTGATCAACTACTTGATCTTCTAATACAACAGCTTCGATTTGAGCACGTTGCTGTTTGTCATTTTTGAAGTATTCAATCACTTCAGTTGGGTCTTCGTAAGAAGAAGCCATGTCTTCGATGTAAGCTTCAACGCGAGCAGCATCAACTTCAATTTTAGCGTCCGCTAAAACCTTGCTAACCAATACGCCAAGTTTTACAGATTTTTCAGCTTGTTCTTTGAACAGGTCATCTGGAAGCATGCTGCTGTCAAATGCTTTCGCACCTTGAGCACCAAACTGTTGAGTGAACTGTTGAATCATTTGTTGACGTTGACGGTCAATTTCTTGAGACAACATAGAAGCAGGAACTTCAACTTCGTTTGCAGCTACAAGTGCATCAAAAGTCGCACCTTTTACCTGGTTACGAAGACCGTTTTTCACTTCACGTTCCATGTTTTTACGAACGTCAGCTTTTAATTTTTCCACGCCTTCTTCTTCAGTTAAACCAAAGATTTTCAAGAATTCAGCATCAACTTCTGGAAGTTTTTGTTTTTCAACTAGCTTCACAGTGATTTTGAATTGAGCAGCTTTACCCGCAAGGTTTTCAGCCTGGTAATCTTCAGGGAAAGTAACATCAATCACTTTCTCTTCGCCTTTCTTCATACCAACGATACCGTCTTCGAAGCCAGGGATCATACGACCAGAACCTAACACCAGTTTAAAGTCAGTTGCAGAACCGCCTTCAAATTTTTCGCCATCAACTGAACCTTCAAAGTCGAAAGTAACTTGCATGTCTTTTTTAGCCATGCCTTTGGTTTCAGTCCAGCTTGCACGTTGCTTTTGAAGGTTTTCGATCATTTGATCGACGTCTTTGTCGTTGACTTCAGTTGCTTTACGTTCAACTTCCAAGCCGTCAAATTTCACTTCAACTTCTGGATAAACTTCTACAGTTGCTTCATAAACAAGAGCGTCTTCTTTATTTTCAACTTTTTCAATGTTTGGCATGCCAACAGCATTGATTTTCTCTTGTTGAATCGCTTCGAATACTGTGTCACGAATTACATCGTTCACAACTTCTTGATAAATGCCTGCGCCATATTCACGACGTACTACATTTAAAGGCACTTTACCTGGACGGAAGCCGTTGATCTTCACAGTTTTAGCAGTGCGTTTTAAACGGGCTTCAAATTGCTCGTTCACACGGCTCGTCGGTACAGATACATTTAAACGACGGGCAACGCCCGAAACCGCTTCAGAAGTTACTTGCATGGCTTCCTCGATATAGAAATAGTAATTGCAATTTTGAAAGTGCCACATTATATGACAACATTGAAAGATATACAAAACCGGATGTTTTAACCATTAAATTTTAAGTATTCTGGTCATAAAAGTCTGGCTTAATTACAACTTTGAACATCTGTAGTGTATAAACATCGCCATTTTCTATATTTTTTTACCGCTTTCGCCTATTTTTCGCTGTTTGATACTTTTTATTTCAGTATTTTTTCTGGCTATCTTTTGTGGTTCTCATTCAGCCCTATTTTAGCCACAGTTCATAATTTTTGTCTAAATTCCCTGTTCTTCCTGCAAAAAGCTCTTTTGAGTAGAAATTTCATGATCACGTTCCCTATTTTTAATTTTTACGGAAAAGATTATGTACTTAAAACCAAGAATAGCCTTTAAAAGTCGAATTACACGCTTGGACTCAGCATAAACATTAAGTACAAAATGAAATTTTTGTTGGTGATTTGCCATATCACTGTTAAAAAAATTAGCATCAATATTCCCAATTAGAAATAAAAAAACCATAGTAATATAAAATATATATATAAATTAAATAATTAACTTAGAATAGCCACATCATTTGATTCAAAAAACAAATCAATAACTTAAAAATGATTACCAATTACAATTGCAACTCATAGTGATAAAAAATAAGAATCATTATTATTCTCATACGTTTTCACAGTACCCTTTTGAGTTCGAAATGGCCTTCATTAAAACACGCAAAAAAATCGTATCTTCTGCGATTGTTTCCTCACTTTCAGTGATGGCAGCGAATGCATTTGCACAAGATCAAGTTGCTCAACTTGAAACTATTCATGCTCAGGCGGAAGCAGAAACAACTCAAGGTTTAAAAGTAGACCAATCTGCCAACTCCAAGTTTGTTGCTCCTTTACTGGATACGCCTAAATCAGTTTCTGTAATTTCAAAGCAATTGATTGAAGATACTCAAGTGACAACTTTAAGCGATGCTTTGCGTACAGTACCTGGTATTACTTTAGGGGCTGGTGAAGGGGGTAACCCGAATGGCGACCGTCCATTTATTCGTGGTTATAACTCAGAAAGTTCCATGTATGTCGATGGTGTGCGTAATGCCACTTCACAAAACCGTGAAATGTTTGCTGTAGAACAGGTTGAAGTAACCAAAGGTTCTGCATCTGCAATGGGCGGTGCAGGTACGACTGGTGGTAGCGTTAACATGATTTCTAAAGTTGCCAAAAAAGGCGACTCATTAGAAGGTTCTGTTGGTACAGGTACCGATAATTACCAACGTATTACCCTAGATGGCAACAAAGATTTTGGTAATGGTATTGCTGCCCGTGTGGCAGTAATGGGCCACCATAATGAAAAAGCAGGTCAAGCCGATGGGACTGAATACAAACGTGCCGGGATCGCTCCAAGTATTACTTTTGGTTTAGACACCCCTACCCGTGCAACTTTAAGTTATTACTACCTAAAAACAGATGATACCCCTGATTCAGGTGTACCCTACAACAACCCAACTGGATATTCCCAATATTCAGGAAAACCAATTGATGTCAAACAAGGCATTTACTACGGTTGGGAAGACCGTGATTTCCAAAAACAGGAAAATCAGGTGGGTACAATCAAGTTAGAACATGACCTGACTGACAATCTAACCATTTCAAATACCGCGGTTTATAACAGCTCTAAAAATGATTATCTGTGGACCAACCCAGATGATTCTCAAGGGAACATTTATAAAACCGGTAATATATGGGCACGTGTAAACTCTCGTGTTGCCGATACAGATACCTTTACCGACCAATTAGCATTAACCGGTAAATTCAATACTGGTGCGCTCAAGCATAGTTTTAACTTAGGTGCTGAATATTCAGATCAAGAAACTGACCGTACCCAATATATTATTAATGGCTTGTCTGCCACAGGTGCAGAATACAACAAATGCAGCCCTGCCGATATTGCTTCGGGCTGGTGTACTGCTGTTCAAAACCCTAATCGGGGACCATGGACAGGAAGTATCAGTACTGAAGGTGCAGACCAATACAATACACAAACCAAGTCCACTTCTGTTTACTTCCTGGACAGCATTGAGTTCAATCCACAATGGATTTTAGATTTGGGCGTGCGTTGGGACAAGTTTGATACTGAACAAACCATGACCTATGGTGCACGAAATAGTGCTGTGACTGCAACAACCCCTACAGCTCAAGCTGGCGACAAAGTAACAACAGAAAGTGATACTGATTTCTTCACTTATCAAGCAGGCCTTACTTTTAAACCGGTTGAAAATGCTTCAATCTATGCCAGCTATGCAACATCTGCAAACCCTGTGGGTGTAGATGCCGGTGACGGTTCTGAAGGTATTGGTGCAAATTATAGCAACTTGGATCCTGAAGAAAGCCAGACTTTCGAAATTGGGACCAAATGGGACCTTTTACAAGATCGCTTGAATTTAACTGCCGCTATTTTCCGTACTGAAAAGCAGAATGCACGTATCCAGTTGAGTCCTACTACTTATAGTAATATTGGCGAAAGCAAAGTTGATGGTATCGAGCTGGGCTTGAACGGTAAAATTACAGATCAATGGGAGATCAGCGCAGGCTATACCTATCTTGATAGTGAAGCGACCAAGAATGGCGTCAGCTGTCGCGGTACCACCTGTACTGACCAAACGGTATTTAACGGCAACCAAATGCCGAATGTTCCTAAAAACAGCGCTACACTTTGGACAACATATCAGGTTCTTCCGCAACTTCAACTTGGTGCTGGTGCAACTGCAATGGACAAAGTCTATGGCGACCTAGCCAATACCAAATACGTTCCAGGTTATGTACGTTACGATGCCATGGCACGTTACAACGTTAACGAAAATGTTGACCTGCAATTGAATGTCAATAACCTGTCTGATGAACGCTATTTCACTAAAGCGTATGCCTCTCACTACGCCACTGAAGCAGAAGGTCGTAGTGCAGTATTGTCACTAAACTTTAAATACTAAAATTGACTTTTATAATCCCATAAATAAATTATAGGATTCAATTGAAAATAGCCTCCTCATGAGGCTATTTTTATAGGCTAAAAGAATTCATTCTTCCAAAGGTGTATTGTCGTGATCCATCATATTCCTAACGTCCTGAGTAAAGAACAAGTTCAATATTTCCGTGAAGAAATGGCAAAAATTGAATGGGTCAATGGTAAAGTCACTGCCGGTACACTGTCTGCCACAGTCAAACAAAACCAGCAACTGCCTGAAGATCATCCCCTGACTCATTACTTAAGTACCATCATTTTAGAATCATTGGGTCAGCATCCTTTGTTTTTATCTGCGGCCATTCCCCTCGACATTATTCCGCCACTGTTTAACCGTTATGAAAACAACGAAGCTTTTGGTTTTCATGTCGACAATTCCATCCGCCGTATCCGTAGCAGCAATGACCGTTTACGCACGGACTTGTCCTGCACGGTTTTTTTAAGCGACCCGGAAGAATATGAAGGTGGCGACCTGGTGGTTGAAGACACCTATGGCTATCATGAGGTTAAACTACCCGCGGGCGATATGATCCTCTACCCTTCCACCAGTGTGCATGAAGTCACGCCAGTAACCTCCGGCTGCCGTCTCGCGTCTTTCTTTTGGGTACAAAGCATGATCCGTGATGATGCGGAACGCCATATGTTGTTTAATCTGGATCAGTCCATTCAGAACTTGCGTATGCAATTGGGTGATCAACATGATGAAGTGATCAAGCTGACCAATCTTTATCATAATTTAATGCGCAAATGGGCTGAACTCTAAGCTTAAAATCATGAAAAGCGCATGGTTCAAGTGCTGCATGAATGTTGAGGATGATTTTAATTTTCCTAAAACTGAGCAGCAGAGTTAAGCATTTCATTGCAAGTCAGTATAAAAATCCCAGCCTAATCATCATTCTTTTTCATTAGCGCAATGAATTCAGCACATCCACTGCGCTTTTTTAAACAGCATTTTAAATAAAAACGAATAATCTTCTATAAATTTATTGCAAATAATAATTATTATCATTAATATTTGCATCATTGTTACAATCTATAACAATCTATCCACTTTTAGTTCCAGATTACTGACCACAAAAGTTGCAAAACAGTATTGGAATTCCGTCATATACGAAACTAGGGATGACTGACCATGGCACAAATCAAAAGCCGTAAACACCACAGAAATGCTCAACTGGTTGCCTTAGCGGCCTCGTTTCCGCTCATGACTCATGCAGCAGCAAGCAATGGTGTCACTCAGCTGCCAACCATTACCGTGGAATCTAAAGCGGAAAATAAATATAAAGCCGATAGCGTCAGCTCCCCAAAATATACCCAGCCACTGGTCGATACCCCGCAAACCGTTTCCGTAATAAAAAAAGAACTATTAAAAGAACAAGGTGCAACGTCTTTGGTTGAAGCCTTAAGGAACACACCGGGAATTACCCTGCAACTGGGTGAAAATGGTAATACCAGTGCCGGCGATGCCTTTCAAATGCGTGGCTTTTCTACGCAAACCTCTACCTATGTCGATGGTATCCGTGATTTAGGTGCAGTCACCCGCGATGTCTTTAACCTGGAACAGATTGAAGTGGTCAAAGGCCCTTCTGGTGCGGAAGCTGGTCGTGGTGCAGCATCAGGGTATATCAACCTGGCCAGCAAACTGCCTCAAACTGAAAATAGCCGTGAAGTTTCTGCCACTTACAATACTGCAGAACATGCCCGTCTGACTGCTGATATCAATCAGGTGATTAATGATGGCATTGCAGTTCGTTTAAATGCCATGGGACAGGACGGCGGCGTTGAAGGCCGCGACTTTATTGAAAACAACGGCTGGGCCATTGCACCCTCGATTGCTTTTGGCCTAGATAGCGATACCCGCCTGTATCTCTATTCACAGCATATTCGTCAACGCAATATTCCGGATGGCGGTATCCCAACTATTGGCATGAAGGGTTTCTACAATGCTGATTCTGCTTTAGCTTCAGCAGCTAAAGTCAACCGTGAAAATTATTATGGTCACGTCGATGACCATGAAGATGTCGATGCAGATATGTATACGGCAAAAATTGAAAGTGATCTGGCTGAAAACGTCAAACTGACCAACATCACCCGTCTGGGTAAAACCAGTATGAACCGTGTTTTAACCGGGATAAATACCGGTTCAGCCGGTTTAAGAACCAATGGTTCAACTAATCCAAAAGATTGGGAAGTTAACCGTTCACGTCAGGGTGTCGATCAGGAAAATAAGATTCTGGCTAACCAAACGACGTTGAACCTGAATTTAACAACCGGTGCCATTGAGCATGATGTGGTTGCCGGTCTGGAATTTTTAAAAGAACAGCAACATACAAAAACTATGGCTACACAAATGCCGGGTCAAGCGACGGTAGCCACATCTTGGGCCAATCTTTATGATCCAAATCGCAATGAAGCAATGCCCGGCCTGATGTATAACGGGGGCTATACCCATGGTGAAACCGATACAGCTGCTGCCTATTTATTCGATACGCTTAAATTTGGTGAGCGCTTCCAGCTGAATGGTGGAGTACGGGTCGACTATTACGACACCGAATATGATGCTTTGACCTTGCCATCGGGTAGCAGCAGCTTGGTCCCTGCTAATTTTGGTGCACATGACACCTTGGTCAGCTGGAAACTGGGAGGCCTATTTAAACCTACGGCTAAAAGTAGCGTATATGCTTCTTATGCCAAATCCCTGACTCCTCCGGGAAGCGCCAACTTTAGCCTTTCAGCAACCGGAATTAACAGTGCTGCGGCCAAACCGCAAGAAACCCATCACTATGAAATTGGCACCAAGTGGGATGTGTTGAATGACCAACTGGCACTCAATGCTGCTGCTTATTACACTGAAAATGAAAACCAGTTTACCCAGGATGCCATTACCCAAGAATCCATTCAACAAGGTAAAACGACCGTCAAAGGGGTTGAACTCAGTGCTGTGGGTAAAATCACGGATGCATGGAATGTATCTGCCGGCGTGGCTCATATGAAAACTGAACAAGAAGACCAGCTCAGCGTGAATGCAACCACTGGAGCAATTACTCGAACCAACAATGTGCGCTGGTCACCGGAATGGACAGCAAGCTTATGGTCTACTTATGATGTTGCCGGCTTTAAACTGGGCTTGGGTGCACGTTATGTCGATGAGCAAAAACGTGTCATTACCGACAGCACGGCAGCGGCGAATATGCCTAACATTCCAGGCTATGTGGTATTTGATGCCATGGCGGGCTACAGCTTGAATAAGAACGCTTCGGTCAACTTGAATGTCTATAATCTGGCAGACAAGGAATACATCAGTACCCTCAATAATGGCGGTGGCCGTGTGATATTAGGACAACCGCGTTCTGCAGCACTGACCTTTAATTATAAGTTTTAACTCTGTACACGACAAATTTCATAGGATCCTTGTCCTATCAGGCTTTTTCTTTCTTAAAATTGCTAGCACTTTCTTAAATTCTTCTTTTTTTCCAAAACCAATCAAACGTAGAATAGCCATTTGAACATAGTCCAAACCGTAGCGAAATAAACTTACTGAAAGTCGTCCATGCTTCTTTATTTTTATCGCTTTTTTCCGATCATGTTGCCATTCACCTGTTAAATAGCACCAACAGAAACCGATAGCTAGCACTGCTATCAATTTCTTGACTCGTCTAGGGTCTGTTAAACGAGTATTTTCAAGATTGAATCCACGTCCTTTGAGACAACTAAATAACGTTTCGATTTCCCAGCGTAATGCATAATCACGAATAGCAGAAGCATTAAACATAGGAGAAACAACAAGTAAAAGCTCTCCATCTTCTAATCGTAGCGCACTAATATACAGTTTCACTCGACCAACCCAAATACGTCGTTTACGACATTCAGTTTGACCAACTTGAAGATGACGAAATAAATCACTAATTTTATGATTCTTGGCTAAGTGATTGGTCACAATAAAGTTTTTTTAACACGTATACAGAAGTTAATGTCATTTTCAATTAACCATGTAAACCATTTCTCACCGATAAATTCTCTGTCTGCAAACACATTCACAATACGATCTTTACCAAAAATGGAGATAAAGCGTTGAATCAAAGCAATACGCTCTTTTGTATCTGAATTTCCACGTTTATTGAGCAATGTCCAAACAATAGGTATCGCTATTCCACGATAGACGATGGCTAACATCAAGATATTAATATCTCGTTTTCCCCATTTCCAATTAGTTCTATCCAAAGTTAATTGGACTTTATCGAATGAAAATATATTGAAAATTAACTGAGAAATTTGACGATAATCGAAATACTGATCTGCAAAGAAGCGTTGTATACGTCGATAAAATGATTGTGGTAAGCACTTGATGGGTAAGGCTTTAGATGCAGAAGAAAGATTACATGTCTGTTTTACAATTAATGCAAGCATAATCAGTGTAAAACATTTTGCATGTGACTTGTTCCACTTTAGATATTTGTTTAAGATGAGATGTAACTCATTGAAATGTGTCATCATATTCGTCGTCAGAAAACAAGTATTATGCCATTATTTCAATGAGTTATCTTTTTTTGTCGTGTACAAAGAAGTTTTAAGCAAAACAGTTCATTCTGCCCACTTTAGACCAGATGTAGTGTGTTATATCTAATGCACTACATTATTTATTTTTGAATCCAATTAATGTTAGGGATGCAGATCAAGCTGATGATGTTACATATTCCTGAAATTCTAAGCAAACAGCAGGTTGTCGAGCTACGACAACAATTAGATAACAGTCAGGCCTGGATTCAGGGTCAGCACAGTGCCGGCTTTCAGGCACAAAAAATAAAAAATAATCTACAGATTGATCCCAACAGCATTGCTTATCAATCCTTTGCGGCCAAAATTCTTCAGGCCTTACAACACAACCTCCTGCTCAAATCTGCGGCATTGCCCAAGCATATTCTTCCGCCTTTATTTAACTGCTATCAGGATCAGGGGCATTATGGCAATCATGTCGATAATGCCGTGCAATATTCCAGCAGCATTGGACAAGCCATTCGGACTGACGTTTCCATCACCGTATTTTTATCTGAACCGGATGAATATGCAGGCGGTGAACTGATTGTTGAAGACAATTATGGCAGTCATGAAGTCAAGCTCGATGCGGGAGATGCCATACTCTACCCGGCCACCAGCTTACATCGGGTGGAACCAGTGACCCAAGGCAAGCGGATTGCGGCATGTACCTGGATACAAAGCATGGTCAAAGATGACTGGCAACGCAGTATGCTGTTTAACCTGGATATGAACATTATTAAGTTACGCCAGCAGATTGGCGATAGCGAAGAAATTCTGGGTTTGACCAGTCATTACCATAACCTATTACGCCAATGGGGAGACCTATGAAAACTGTTGTACCCCCTGCTCCCCTCTCGCAGATTCCGGCTTATTTACAAACCCTTGCCGATTATGAAATTGAAGCACAAAAGCATCTGTCTGATATGGTCTGGCAGTACTTGCAAGGCGGCTCTATGGATGAGGTCAGTGTTCGCGACAATCTGGATCAGTTTCAACAGATTCACTTATTGCCCCGAATGCTCAAAGACCTGACTCAAGGTCATACCCGCTGTAAAATTTTAGGGCAGGAATATCCGCACCCGATTTTTCTGGCCCCGATTGGACACCAGCAGCAGTTCCATCCTGAAGCTGAAGCAGCAACCGCGCTGGCAGCAGAAGTGCTGGGCAGTAATATGGTACTCAGTACCTTTAGCAATACCGACATGCGCCAACTGAAACAGGACAATCCATACAAGTGGTTTCAGCTGTACTGGCAAGGTGACCGGGAAAAATCGCTTGCTTTGGTGAAACTGGCCGAGCAACAAAATTTTCAAGCCCTGGTGATTACCGTAGATTCACCGCATACTGGCATCCGTGACCGTGAACGCCGGGTATTTTTCCATTTACCGGAAGGTATGCAACATCCGCATACCCCGGCGCATATCCCCTTACCTGAACTGCATAAGGGGGATCATCCCGTATTTAATGGTTTGATGAAAATTGCACCGACTTGGGAGGATATTGCCTGGATGGTTCAGCAGACCTCATTACCGGTTATTTTAAAAGGAATCGTCAATCCGCAGGATGCGCTGCTGGCCATACAGCACGGCGTACAAGGCCTGATTGTATCCAATCATGGCGGTCGTGTATTAGATACTTGCATTCCTCCACTGACTGCATTGCAGTTGATTAAAAAAGTGCTGCCGGCCGATTTTCCGCTGCTATACGATGGCGGAATTCGCCGTGGTTCAGATGTGTTTAAAGCCATTGCCCTGGGCGCTGCGGCAGTTTTCATCGGGCGTCCTTATATTTATGGACTGGCAACTGCGGGAGCACTGGGTGTGGCACATGTGATTAAAATACTGAAGGAAGAATTTGAGATTACCATGGCATTAATGGGAACAGCCACGCTAAATGACATCACTGATGAGTACATTTTCCACAAAAAACAAAATTATTGAAAAATATTTTCTTAAGTCATGTTTTGGATGCAAAAATAGAAAAATATTTTCGGAATAAATGGATTAATATTAAGTTATAGATTTACAAAGTCTGTGGTAAAACTAACTTATAAGAAAGCATTGGTTTTATTACAACTTTCGACTAATGTCTTCCAAGGTCAGACTTGTAAATTGCTAGAATAGACACAATCTATATTCGTAGTACGTTGCCGTGATCTACCACTGAAAGCAACCGTTGCTACCCAAGGAGTTACCTCATGATGTTGGCTGATCCAAGTAAAAAATATCGTCGCATGTACCAGCGTGTCGACTTGCCAGACCGTCAATGGCCAAATAACGAAATTACCAAAGCGCCAATTTGGATGAGTACCGACTTACGTGATGGTAACCAAGCCATTTTTGAACCGATGGATATGGATCAAAAATTCAAGATGTTCCAGATGTTGGTGAAAATTGGTTTCAAGCATATTGAAATTGGCTTCCCGTCTGCATCGCAAATTGACTTTGACTTCACCCGCAAATTGATTGAAGAAGGTCATATTCCGGATGATGTGTACATTGAAGTTTTAGTGCAGGCGCGTGATCACTTGATTCAGCGTACTTTCGAATCCTTGGTCGGTGCAAAACGTGCCATCGTGCATATCTACAACTCAAACTCTCCGACTTTCCGTCAAAAAGTTTTGAATGTGGATGTGGAAGGTGCACGTCAGTTAGCAATTAATGCTGCTCAAAAAGTGAAACAATACGCAGCACAATATCCTGAAACTGAATTTGTATTCCAGTACAGTCCAGAATGTTTCTCTGCAACCGAATTGGAAGTGGCGAAAGCGGCCTGTGATGCCGTGACTGAAATCTGGGAAGCATCACCTGAAAATAAAGTGATTTTAAACTTACCTGCAACAGTAGAGGTATCTAGCCCGAATATCTATGCCGACCAGGTGGAGTGGATGCACCGCAATATCGAGCGTCGTGATGGTGTGATTATTTCCGTACACTGCCACAATGACCGTGGTTGTGGTATCGCAGCGACTGAATTGGCGATTATGGCGGGTGCAGACCGTGTCGAAGGTTGTGTCTTTGGCAATGGCGAACGTACCGGTAACGTCGATGTGGCAGCTGTGGCCTTGAACATGTATACCCAGGGTGTTGCACCGCACCTAGATTTCTCCAACATTAACGAAATTATTGCCACTGTTGAAGAATGCACAGGCTTGCCAGTTCACCCTCGCCATCCATATGCAGGCGACTTGGTGTTCACTGCATTCTCCGGTTCACATCAGGATGCCATCAAGAAAGGTTTTGAATTCCAGAAAAATGAAGAAATCTGGGATATGCCTTACTTGCCAATCGATCCTAAAGACTTGGGCCGTGATTACGATGCCGTGATTCGTGTCAACTCACAATCTGGTAAAGGCGGTATTGCCTACTTGTTAGAATCCAATTACAACGTGGTGTTGCCGCGTCGTTTACAGATTGAATTTTCGCAAGTGGTTCAACAGGTGACTGACGAGCAAGCCAAAGAAGTTTCTGCACAAGACATATGGGCATTGTTTAAAGATACTTATGTGGCCGTGAAAGATTCCCATTACTCTGCCAAAAACTACAAATTGTCCGATGAAAATGGCAATCAAGTCATTGAGTTAGATATTGAAGTAAACGGCGAAGTTCAGCACTTGCGTGGTGAAGGCAATGGACCGATTTCTGCCATCTTGAATGCATTACAGTTGCCAATTGATGTGTTGAACTATGAAGAACGCAGTATCGGTTCTGGTGCAAATGCCAAAGCCTTGGCCTTGGTTGAGCTTCAGGTCAAAGGTGCCGGTAAATCAGCCTTTGGTGCTGGAGTGCATGACAACATCGTGACCTCATCTATCGAAGCGATTATTGCCTGCACCAACCGCTTGATTGACCAGGGTGTATTAAGTACCGATCAGGTCATTGCTGCTGCAGTATAAGCTTTATCAAATAAAAAACTTTAGAAAGGATACCCTCAAGTGGTATCCTTTTGTTATTCATCCTAAAGATTTAAGGCGAAAATTTCCTGTGTCTTTTCCAGCTGACTCAGTGGGCTTAGTTACCCCGCAAAAGTTTATTTTCGAAGAGCCGTTAGAGCTCGAATGTGACCGAATTCTTCCACGTTTTGAGCTCATGGTCGAAACTTATGGCGAACTCAATGCCGACAAATCCAATGCCATTCTGATTTGTCATGCCTTGTCTGGCCATCACCATGCGGCAGGTTATCATCATGAAGATGACCGCAAACCGGGTTGGTGGGATGCATGTATTGGACCATGTAAAGCCATTGATACCTCTAAATTCTTTGTCGTCGCCCTGAATAATATTGGCGGTTGCAGCGGTTCAACCGGCCCGATTTCGCCCAATCCGGAAAATGACAACCGTCCTTATGGACCGGATTTTCCTCTGGTCACCGTGCGTGACTGGGTCAAAACCCAGGCCCTGCTCTCTGACCGTATGGGCATTGATGTCTGGTATGCCATTATTGGCGGTTCTCTGGGCGGCATGCAGGCTTTGCAATGGTCGGTGGATTATCCAGAGCGTTTAAAAAAATGCGTGATCATTGCCAGTGCTCCAAAACTATCGGCACAGAATATTGCCTTTAACGAAGTGGCACGTCAGTCAATTCTGTCTGATCCCGACTTCCATAATGGTCGTTATCTGGAAAATGACAGCTATCCTAAACGCGGGCTGATTCTGGCACGTATGGTCGGTCATATTACCTATCTGTCTGAAGAAGCCATGAAACAGAAATTTGGCCGTGACTTGAAGTCGGGTAAATTTATGTACGGTTTTGACGTTGAGTTCCAGGTCGAAAGTTATTTGCGTTATCAGGGCGAGCAGTTCAGCCGTAACTTTGATGCCAACACTTACCTGATTATGACCAAGGCGCTGGACTACTTTGACCCATCACGCGAGTATGAGCAGTCATTGAAAAAAGCCATGGCCAATACCCAATGCAAGTTTCTGGTGGTGTCCTTTACCACCGACTGGCGTTTTACCCCACAGCGTTCACAAGAAATTGTCGATGCACTGATCAGCAACCATAAACCTGTCAGCTATGTCGATATTGATGCAGAACAGGGTCACGACTCGTTCCTGTTCCCGATTCCGCTTTACGTTAAATCATTACGTGCATTTTTAGGTGGTGCAGAACACCTCGAAGCCACACCTAAGGAGACTGTGTAATGCGTATCGATCATCAACTGGCAGAAAAATGGATTAAGCCCGATTCCAGCGTACTGGATTTAGGCTGTGGCGATGGCGAACTGCTGGCCCATATGAGCAAAAAGCACAATATTCGTGCATATGGCCTAGAAATTGATCAGGAAAAGATTGCAATTGCGGTAAGTCGGGGGTTAAATATTATCCAACAAGACTTAAACCTCGGTTTAAGCCGCTTTGCAGACCAGTCCTTCGACTATGTGGTGATGGCACAGGCCTTGCAAGCTGTAGATGCACCAGACGTATTATTGCGTGATATGGTGCGTGTGGGGAAACAGGCGATTATCACCTTTCCTAACTTTGCCCACTGGAAGACCCGGTCTTTCTTGGCATTAAAAGGAAGGATGCCGGTTTCGGAAGCTTTACCGTATATGTGGTATAACACGCCAAATATTCATTTATGTACTTTCCGTGATTTTGAAGCACTGTGTGCGGAAAATGATATCCGGATTATTAATCGACTTGCCGTGAATGGGGATCAGCAAGGTAGTTTACTCAGTAAACATATCCCGAATCTGTTTGGTGAAGTCGCTATTTATCGAGTGAGCGCACTATGAAAAAAATATTATTAAGCACACTATTGGCTGGACTGTTTAGCATTCAAGCCCATGCAGAATATGTTGCACCTACGGCATCGGTTTCGAGCCAGGCTGCGCAATATTCAGTTATGGATATCAACAATCTGACCAAAGCTGCCAAAGCCGGTCAACCCGCTGCACAATTCTATCTTGGTACCAAATATCAATACGGCAAGGATGTTCAGAGAGATGAGCAGCAAGCTTTTTCCTGGTACAAAGCTGCTGCCGATCAAGGTCTGACTGCTGCACAATTGAATGTCGGTCGCATGCTGGCTGATGGTATTGGCACCAAAAAAGATGAAGCTTTGGCACGTAAATATTTTGAAAAAGCAGCAAGCCGTGGCGATAACCGTGCCAGCTTTAACTTGGCGATGATGGAAGAACAAAAGAAAAACTATGTTGGCGCATATCAGTGGTATGAATTGTCTACCCGTGACGGTATGCTCGACAATAAAGTGATTTCACTGTCTGAAGGTAAGAAAACCGCTTTGGCTGCCAACTTGAGCCAAGAACAGATTCGTCAGGCACGTGACCGTGCGGACAAGTGGATTCAGGCACAGTAATTCTGCCTAATTCTATAAAGCACCTTCGGGTGCTTTTTTTATGTAATCTCCGATTCAATATGAATCATTTTAATAAAACGCAAACCGCTATATTCACAAATATCCGAAATACATTGAAAACCAAATTTTTGATAGATGGGCACAGCATAGCAACTCGAATTGACACTAAATTGTGGCCTATTCCCAAATTCAAATTGCTGTAACAGATGATTCCATAACATTCGCCCAATCCCCTGCCCCTGATAAGCTCGATCTACAAAAAAATGGAGGATGTGCGCTGGTTCTCTATAAGCAATCACTGCAATCAGTCTGTCAGCTCTTTCATAAACAAAATAATGAACTGCTGCTTGTTGCAATAAATCTTCTAAAGCAGCCCGACTAAATTTCTGCTCGCCTTCTGCATTCATTGCAAAATCAGCAATATAAGGTTGAATCAGCTGCTGTATCTCTGCACCATCTTTTAATTTGGCTACTCTAATCATGATTTTTCCTGCATTTATTATTATTTGATTAAAACTGACAATAAGCCTTGCTGATGTCAATCACAGATTAAAAATCCGTTAAACTAAGCTCATATTTATTGATACAAAGAGCTCAACAATGGCATCTCAAGATTGGTTATCGCAAGGAACACTGGTACTGGCAAGCAACAACAAAGGAAAAATTGCCGAATTTGAAAAAATGTTTGCAGAGTTAAATCTACCTGTTGAAGTGATTCCTCAAGGCAAACTGAATATTGAAGATGCGATTGAAGATGGTTTGAGCTTTGTTGAAAATGCCATTATTAAAGCCCGTCATGCATCTAAAATTTCAGGCAAACCGGCGATTGCCGATGATTCTGGAATTTGTGTTCCAGTCCTCGGTGGTGCGCCGGGCATTTATTCTGCACGCTTTGCCGGTGAACATGGCAATGATGCCGCAAACAATGAAAAGCTCTTAACCCGACTTAAACCGCTGCGTAAAGAAGGCGAAACTATTGAAGGCATGTTTGTCTGCGTGCTTGCCCTGGTTCAACATGCTGAAGATCCGCTGCCTCAAATTTTTCAAGGCATCTGGACAGGTGAAGTGCTGGAAGCGCCTCGTGGCAAAAACGGTTTTGGTTATGACCCGCTATTCTGGTTGCCTGAACTGGGTATTTCTAGTGCAGAGATGAGTAAGGAAGATAAAAATAAAATCAGCCATCGTGGTCAGGCGATGCAGTTGTTTAAAGCGAGCCTAGAGAAGTAATTTCATTATTTATTCTCCCTCCTTTTAGGAGGGATGAGAAGCTCAGCTTCGCAAGGGAGGTTAATCTTTCAAAACCCTCTCTCTAACTATCTCCCAAAGGGAGAGAGAACTTTCAAAACTCTTCTAAACATGTCATAAATCATAGATTCGGCACGAAACTATGCAACACTAATCCATAAATCCCAATCAATATCGCACTGGCCACAGTACCCGACGCAATATATTTTGCTGAATAACCCGTCCCCTGATAATGCGTTTCTAGCGCTACAATATTGGCCGCCGGCGGCAATAGAAAGAACATCAACATAACGGCATAGGTCAGTATTTGATGCGGAATAGGCAAAAACAGATAAGCTGCTGCACACAATAAAACAGACAATAACATACGGCTACTGATGATCAATAAGCTACGTTTCAAATCACTCCAGCCAATCCTGACCTTACTCAGCCACATACCCAAAACACACATACCGGCAAAGGTCACCAAGACTTTATTGGCCTGGTAAATCAGCTGTATTACGGGATGAGATTCGTAGCTGCTAAAGTCCCAGAATGACAAAACAGCAGCCGTGGTCAAGGCAATGACAGGGGGCGAAAGCATTACATTTTTAATAATAAATCCCCTATCCTGCCGGGTTTCACTCACCGCCATCACTGCACAGATATTGCCAAACAAAGAACCGCCGATATATAAGGCCACAATGGTGCTGCTGGCTTCCGGTCCAAAGATGGCTAAAGCAAAAGGCAGACCTAGCCATGCACCATTCAAATAACTAAAACACAGGGCACGTAATTTGTCTTGTTGAAAATAATAAAAACCACTGAAGAAAATAATCGAACTGAACAAGCTGAAACAGATCAGCCACAGACTGCCTTCTTTATAAAACACCATATTGTAAATGATCAGCAGCGGTATAAAGAGACGAGCCAGCAAAGCTGCCAGTAATGGCCGGATCGGCTTTAAAACATGCACTCCCCAATATCCGGCAAGAAAAGAAATAAGAGGAAGAATCAGTGCCATGAGGGTGCAAACTTGGTTTTTTACTGAAGAAGTCCATCCTAGCACAGCTGATATTCAAACATGATCTTGCAGGGCTCATTTTTCATATTCATCTAGCCATGAATCGCTTTGTCTTAAAACCGAAACAGAAACGTCACGGCAATGTCATACAGACCTGTTGAGATAGTTCTCAATAAAAATGAGGATATTTTCATGGCAGGATTATCAATTTGGCACGTTGTCATTTTTGCAATTGTAGTGATTTTATTGTTTGGCACATCCAAACTGAAAAATCTGGGTAAAGATGTCGGTGGTGCCGTTAAGGATTTTAAAAAATCGATTAAAGATGATGATGCTGAACATGCTCAACTGCAAGAGCCCCGCACCATTGATGCTCAGGTTAAAAACACTGAAAATACTGTAAAAAGCTAAGCGAGTGCAGCCATGCTAAATATCGGTATGACTGAACTGCTGTGCTTTGCCATTATTGCACTGCTGGTTTTGGGTCCTGAAAAACTGCCCGAAGCTGCGCGTTTTGCCGCGAAATGGTATGGTAAAGCAAAGCGCTTTATTCATAGTGTGCAAACCGAAGTCGATCGGGAACTGAAACTTTCAGAGTTTCGTGAAGAAATTCAGAAAGAAATTGACCGCATGACAGAAATAGAACAACGCTTGCAAAAGCAGCTGGATCATTTAACCCAGTCAACACAACAAGAAAAGACTCAAGAGCCATCTTCCCCCCGTTATACCTGGCTCAGTCCGTGTCGTTTGACACCCTTTTCAGCGAATTTTGTTCAGTTACATGGCGCTGATGCAGTCAAGGTTTCACGCTCTTATCTCCCCTCTACATTGAAGATTGCCGTATGAGCCAAAGTCAATTGCCTGCTGCTGAAGTCAAATCAGAGACTGAAAATCTAGAACAAATGCCTGTGATGCAGCATTTAATCGTTCTGCGTCAGTATCTATTTAAAATCGTTGCTATTACCCTGCTGCTGTTTTTCTGCTTATTGCCATTTCGCAATTATACTTATCAGCTTTTGTCAGAACCGCTCAGACAACAACTGCCTGTCAGTTCCACCATGATTGCCACCGATGTTACTGCAACCTTTATGGCACCGTTTAAGCTGAACTTATTTGTGGCCTTGATGCTGGCGATACCGCTCATCATATACTTCCTATGGTCATTTGTACGCCCGGCCCTGTATGAAAAAGAGCGTCACCTCGCTATTCCACTTTTAGCTGGTAGTATTTCTTTATTTTACTTAGGCATAGCTTTTGCCTACTTCATTACCTTGCCGGCAATTTTGCATTTCTTTATCAGTGTGTCGCCGGAGAGCGTTGCACCAATGACCGACATCAACAGTTATTTAGGCTTTTGTTTAAAACTGTTTTTGGTGTTTGGATTAACCTTTGAAATTCCAATTATCACTTTAGTCCTGATTCTGATTGGTGTGGTCAGCACGCAAAGTCTGGCAGAAAAACGCCGCTTCATTGTGGTGGGCTGTTTCTTTGTCGCCATGTTTGTGACGCCACCGGATGCACTTTCCATGGTGATGCTTGCCATTCCCATGTGGTTATTATTTGAAATAGGATTATTTCTTGGAAAGATGTTAGAAAAGCGCCATGCATTCAAACCATAATCACACTGCTTTTACCCGGCTCCAAACATGAAACGCAAGTTTGGATCTTTCATTTATACTAATTAAAATATTGATTTTATTATTTTTAAATAAAATAAATTATCTTTAAATTGACCAAAAAGTGTAAAAAAACTGTCATCACCCGTTTATACAATCGCTCATGATAACCAACTAAACAATAACTTAATTACACTTTACGGATTTAATATGACAACCACTTCTCATCAGCCAACTCGTCGTGATCTTTTAAAATGGTTTGCGGGAATTCCTTTTTTACCCCTTGGGGCAATGGCCACAACAGCAGCATTAACGGGGTGTAATAATAGTGATTCAGACGTCATTACCACTCCACCGACAAAACCTGTCAATTTTAAAAGTGCTAAATTTACCCCAATGGCTGCACCGAACACGGTTGCTGACATGGCGACGACATCGGTTAAATCAAAACTACAAATTACTTGGGATGATGCAACAAATACAGAATATCAGCTTGCATATAAACCCTTCTTTGTTACAGGTCAAACTGTGCCAAAACATGGTGGTGGAACAATTGTTGCCGGTGGCTATTTTGATGTGAATGGCAACCCAATTATGGATAAATCCGTCGTAGGACAAGAACGTCAATTCTTTTCTGATGCTCCAGATGGTTCATCTTTAATTCATTTGAAAGATGCAAAAGTAGACGGTGTGACGACCCCAATATTCCATGTGGTTCAGTTTGAATATAATTCAAAAGACCAGTCAGGTGCAGATACCTACGGTCAATTGCCTTCTCCAATTGCTATTCTTACACTTGACCAAGATCAAAAAACAGGTCATCTAGAACTTAAAAAATATTTCAACGTGAATACTGCACCGGTGCACGGTTTATGGATTACTTGTGGTGCAAGTCTTTCTCCGTGGAATACCCATCTTTCAAGTGAAGAATATGAACCTGATGCTTTCGGCCAAGGCATTGGTGGTCCAGCTCCAACTGGATTTGGAAAATATTTCTTTAATAATGATATGACCAAAGTAAAACCATATAACTATGGCCATTTACCCGAAGTGATCGTGAACTTAGATGGTACAGGTAGCATCAAGAAGCATTATTGTTTAGGTCGTATTTCACATGAACTGGTTCAGGTCATGCCTGACAATAAAACCGTCATCATGGGTGATGACTATACCAATGGCGGTTTCTTTATGTTCATTGCAGATAAAGAGAAAGACCTTTCTGCGGGAACACTCTATGCTGCTAAATACAAAGATGAATTAAATGAAACCTCTACAGCACGTATTGAGTGGATTAAGCTTGGTTCTGCAACCAGCAAAGAAATTGAAGATCTGGTCAATGTTCAGAATATTCAACCAACAGACATCATGGAAAGCTTAAACGTAAATCCAAATGATGCCAGCTATACTGAAATCACATTGGCGAAGAAAAAGCTTTGGGTCAAACTCAAACCAGGTATGGAAAAAGCAGCCGCTTTCCTGGAAACCCATCGTTATGCGGCCCTGATGGGTGCGAGCATGGCATTTACCAAAATGGAAGGCACAACGGTAAATATCAAGGATAAAGTGGCTTACTCGGCACTTGCCAACATACAAGACTCAATGGTTGTAAATACAAGCAGTTACGTTGCTACGCATAATATTAAATTCGCAAAAGCATTAAAAGCCGGTGGCGTGCTTGCACATGACCTTAAAGGTAATCAGATTGATAGCACAGGAACGCTTATTCAAAGTGAATGGATACCTGCACAAAGTCATATGTTACTAATGGGTGAAGATATTAGCATTGATACTTTTGGTAATACGGCAAATCCAGAAAAAATTGCTAGTCCAGATAACTTAAAGTTCTCAGAAAAACTACGCACTTTGTTCATCGGTGAAGATTCAGGCAACCATTTAAATAACTATCTATGGGCATATAATGTTGATACAAAAACATTGGACCGTATCTTATCTACCCCAGCGGGTGCAGAATCAACAGGTTTGCATGCAGTAGATGAAGTGAATGGTTGGACCTACATCATGAGTAACTTCCAGCACCCAGGTGATGAATGGAATCGTTTCTATAAAATCGATGCTGTAACTGGTGCACGTAGCGGCTTAAGCGCAGATCTACTGATGCAAATTGACACTGCAATTGATGCAAACTACAACAAAAAGTTCGCTGCGGCGGTGGGTTATATTACGGCTGACCCAATCGCTCCATCAATGCAAAAGAAAGCAATACCAAGTAAATAAACTGCCTTCTAAAAATGCCGACCTCGTGTCGGCATTTTTTATTTACTTAAAGGTAAATCTATCTGAATAATATTACCCTGGGTTGTCCCTTGCTGGGATTTTTCCTGCCATTGCCATTGCTGATTTTTCATCCGTAGAAAATTGGAACAACGCGTACCATAGACCGGGCTTTGAATAAAGGTCGAAGAGAGTAATTCCTCCATCTCCAGACTAATGCCGGTTTGAGGCAAAAGCTCGGGAATAATTTTCCGTTCATCTTCCAGAATGTCCCAAACCGCAAATTCCAGATCTGCTTCGGGTGTCGCTGCCTGCTGGAGCATGGGCAAAAATTCCTGGGTAAAACGTTTACGCAGATGTCGGGTCTTTTCCCAATGCTCGGTCATTAAACCATTGGACACCACATACACGCCTTGGGCTAACACCTGCGGTGCCTCACCACGGTTACTCATATAAACCGCCTGATTTGAATCACCTAAAAATAAATTAAAGCCGGCATAATCACACTGGTGTTTTTCCAAGGCTTGAGCAAAGCGGATCGGGGTTAAATCGGATTCCAGAAAAGCCTGTATCAAATGACCGCGTGAAGTCGGATACTGTGTTTTATCGCTCGCATCCCTGAAATTGGTCAGTACAGCCCAGCGGCCTGATGCAGTAATGCCCATCCATGTGCCGCCTGACTGCAAGTCTTTTCCGGCAATAATCCGACTGTTTTCCCAAGCGTGTAATGCTGCACTCGGCCGCTGATAAAACTCATCCCGATTGGAAATCAGACATAGTGGAGTATCCGGCAAAACTTGCCAGGCTAAAGCGACAATACACATAATTCATGCTCTTCATCTTTACACATTGAATGTACAACATTTTTCCCAGGTTTCAGCTAAAATCTGTGCAAAACATAATGACAAGGAACAGGAATGCTGACCTATCCAAATATAGACCCGGTTGCGGTATCGCTGGGACCATTACAAGTCCACTGGTATGGATTGATGTATTTACTGGCATTTTTATTTGCCTGGGGACTTGCCACCTATAGGACCAAACAGCGTGATGGCTGGACACCTGACATGGTCTCTGACCTGATCTTCTACGGTGCCTTAGGGGTCGTGGTGGGTGGTCGTGTAGGCTACGTATTCTTTTATGGCTTTGAACAGTTCATGGCCAATCCACTGTGGTTATTTCAGGTCTGGACCGGCGGCATGAGCTTCCATGGCGGATTCCTGGGTGTGATGCTTGCCATGCTGTTCTGGTGCAAAAAATACCAGAAAACCTGGTTTCAAACGCTGGACTTTATTGCCCCTTGTGTCCCGACTGGCCTGATGTTCGGTCGTATCGGCAATTTCATTGGTGGTGAACTTTATGGCCGCCCGGTTTCTGATCCAAACTTTGCACTGGGGATGATTTTTCCTACCGATCCATTGCAATTGGTCCGTCATCCCTCACAGCTTTATCAGGCTTTGGGCGAAGGTTTAATCCTGTTTATTGTATTGTGGTGGTTCAGCTCCAAGCCGCGTCCACGTATGGCAGTTTCTGCCCTGTTCCTGATCGGTTATGGTATTGCCCGTTTTGTGGTGGAATTCTTCCGTGAACCCGATAATGGCCAGCTATTTATTGGCTGGATGAGTAAAGGCCAGTTCCTGACTGTACCGATGATTTTGATTGGCCTCTGGATGATGTGGTATGCCTATCAAAAGAAAATCTATGACTGGGGTCCACAGAAAAATAGCTAAATAAAATTCCTTCTCCCTTTGGTATAAGGTTAGGATGAGGGAGACAAAAAATGTCTCCTTTTTTTTATCTCTCTGGTTATGTGCTCTTAAGAAAGAGATTTAAAATAATCTACAGGTAGGTTGAATCTGTGCTTCCCTCTCACTCGTATGCTAAAGTGCCCTTAGTTCTTATTCATCCAATAGAAAAACATGCTCGAATTTTGGTTTAATCCTAAAGCTTCCATCCTTCATAAACTGCTGATCTTTGTGGTCATCGCAATTGCCACGGGCGGACTGTACTGGATGGAACCTTTAAAACCGGATGCTATCCTGATGTTCATGGGTACAGGTATTATTTTCCTGATTTGCCGTTACTGTAAAATTCATTTTGCTGCTAAAAACCCGACCGGTCTGTTCTATCGACTCTTGGCCTGGATTCCGCTTGCCTTGCTGCTAGCCCTGATTTTCATGCATATGCAGAATGGTGAAATTCTCATCCCTGGTGCCCAAGGCATTGGTTTTATGGCTTTGGCCATTTGCCTGTTTTCACCCTTGTCTTTATTGAATAAAAATGCCCCCTTGGATGAGCAAAAATAATGCTGGAGTTCTGGTATTCCGACAAATGTAGCCGCCAGCTGAAACTGATGGTCTGTATTGCAACCTGCGTGATCATTTATCTCTGCTCTACGCTACAGCAACTTTCCCCCATATTGACAGGAATAAGTGTGGGTATCGGTCTGAGCATACATGTATTAAGAGCATTAAGCTTAAAAATTGCGGCAAATAACCCTTATAAGAAAGGTTTTGAGATTCTTGTGTTCATCATGCCGCTGATGGCATTCATTACCTTAATTTCTGTGTTGCCCGCACAACATAAGCTAATGCTCGCCATTCAGGCGATTGGCTTTGCTGCCATTGGCCTATTTATATTATCGGGCTTTCCAAAGCGCAAGTTTGATTAGATTGAACTGAATTAGCTTCTCGTGTATTTCCACCCTTAAATAAGCCGAAACCCATATTGAATGTATTTTAAAAAGCCAAAATAAAAAAGACCGCTAAAAAGCGGTCTTTTTCAATCATCGAGAGATGATTAAGCAGCTAATGCGCCTTTAGCTTTTTCAGCTAAAGCAGCAAATGCAACTGCGTCATGCATAGCGATGTCAGCAAGTACGCGACGGTCGATGATCACTTGAGCTTTTTTCAAGCCATCGATCATACGGCTGTACGACAAACCATTTTGACGAGCACCAGCGTTGATACGTGCAATCCACAAAGCGCGGAATTGACGTTTCTTTTGACGACGGTCACGGTAAGCGTATTGACCTGCTTTGATTACTGCTTGGAACGCAACGCGGTAAACGCGTGAGCGAGCGCCATAGTAACCTTTAGCACGAGCAAGAATTTTTTTATGACGGCGATGAGCCTGTACACCACGTTTTACACGAGCCATTTATAAATCTCCTTAGATGTATGGGCACATAGCACGAACTGAAGCAACGTCACTTACGTGAACCATCACACAGCCGCGCAATTGACGGATACGTTTAGCAGATTTTTTGGTCAAAATGTGGCGTTTGAACGCTTGTTTACGCTTGAAACCGTTAGCAGTCGCTTTGAAACGTTTAGCTGCACCACGGCGAGTTTTTAACTTAGCCATAACAACCTCTTTAAACACCTGTTCAGCACGTCTGCACCATTGCAAAAACGACCTGCAGGTAAGGGAGGAAATATTCTAAAGCATCTTTGCTCAAAACAAAAGCAGAGATACTGAAAATTGCACACCAATGATCAGATTCTCTTAATCTTATTTTCACTATCAAAAGCGGGATGTTTTTATTAATAAATCCACTATTCGGCATTATAATTATCAGCCCATAAGAATACTGGACTGCTATGAACCCTGCACAGGATGCTTTTGCCGCCCTGCGTTATCGTGACTTTTCCATTGTCACGATAAACCAGTTCTGCCTAACGCTCGCCATTTTAATTCAAGAAATTATTGTCGCGTATTCACTGTATCAGATTACCAAAGATCCTTTAACACTAGGTTTAATTGGTCTGGCCGAAGCCATTCCTTTTATTGCCTTGTCCTTGTGGGGCGGTTATTTTGCCGACCGCTTTAACAAACAGACCATCATGAAAATATGTCTGTTTTTTGCCGTGCCCTTGCCTGTGGTTTTATGGTGGCTATTCCATTCCTATGGATTAGGACAGATCGACGTTACTACACTGTCTTGGGGGATTTATGCGGTTATTTTTACCCTAGGGACTATCCGTGGCTTCTATAATCCTTCCGCTACTTCACTCAAGCCTTTTTTAATCCCGCGCAAGCTTTATGCCAATGGTGCCACCTGGACCACCATCGGCTGGCAAAGCGGCGTGATTATCGGACCCATGCTGGGCGGTTTTATGCTGGCTTTTTTAGGTCGTGAAAACAGTTTATGGGCGGTAACCGGATTATTGTCCGTCTGCTTTATCCTGATTAACCTTCTACAAAAGCGGAGTTTTCCCAAAATTGAAACTAACAACCTGCTGGAAAGTTTGGGAGATGGTTTCCGCTTTATCTGGAAAACCAAAATCGTACTCTGGGCCATTTCGCTGGATCTGGTTTCGGTGCTGTTTGGCGGGGTCATTGCCTTACTGCCCATCTTTGCCGAAGATATTTTAAAAGTCGGGCCTGAAGGTTTGGGTTACTTGCGTGCAGCGCCATCGATTGGTGCTCTCATTACCATGATTGCCTTAACCAGATTTCCACCAACCCAAAATGCCTGGCGTAATATGTTGCTCGCCGTTGCCGGTTTTGGCCTGTTTACCCTGTTGTTTGCCTTCTCGAATAACCTGTGGCTATCGCTGTTCGCTTTGGCCATGACTGGTGCCTGTGACAGTATTTCAGTGGTCATTCGCCAGACCATTCTGCAAATTTATCCGCCAGAAAATATGCGTGGCCGTGTCGCCGCGGTGAATGGCATGTTTGTCTCATCCAGTAATGAACTGGGTGCTTTTGAATCCGGTCTGGCTGCGAAATATATGGGCACCATTATGGCAACGGTCTTTGGTGGCTGCATGACCATGGTAGTGGTGGCAATAAGCTGGGCAAAAACCCATGATTTATTTGGCGTCGATATTACCAAAGTGCATGATCAAGAACATTAATTGTATTTTTAGACTTGCCAGTATTTCCAATTCAGGAAATACTTTGCACTAACTTTATCCGCTACCGCCGCAACATCTGGTTTGACTAAGAAATAAATATTTATGAAGCAAATACTGTGTTTTTCTCTACTCATGTGCTTACCGTTAAGTACTGTTTACAGTGCTGAATCTAAAGCAACTAAACAGCTTGCCGTTCAGAAAAGCGCAGCCCTTCCCGCGCATTTGACCACACGCATTCAATGGACCAAATTTCCGCATCCAAACTATAAAAATGAAGATTTAAAAGAGCAAAACCGCAGTGCCATTATTCGCATTTATGCAGATGAAACCGGTAATGTCATCAAGGCCAGCGTACAGGAAAGTACTGGCTTAAGCCATCTGGATAACCTGCTGGTTCAAGCCGTGCATGAAGCACATGTCAAACCCCATATCGAAAATGACACGGCAACACCTCTCATTGGCTATCAAACCTTTAGTTTAAAGTTAGACCAAGAGGATGTTGACGCCTGTCCCTATCAGTTTGAATCGAAAAACTGGCAAGCTCAACAACAGAACAGAAAAACAGCCTTTTCATACCGTACCCAGCCCCAGCTAGAGCTTGATTCTGACTTACTGGCTGGACACAATCGCGCGGTTAAATTTAACTTTAAAGTGAATAAACATGGTGATGTTAAAAAGGTCAAAGTTACTCAGGGCTCGGGGATTTATGCTTTAGACCAGAAAGTTGTTCAAGCCGTATCAAATAGCCAAATTAATGTAAAACGCACAGCCAGCACTTTATGGATGTATAAAAAATCCAGCTTTAAAGATGAAATTAAGTTCGATCTAAATCACTGTGAATAAGCAAAATTAAAAACGAGATGCCGAAGCATCTCGTTTTTTAAAACAGGCTAAAAGCCAGATAGATAAACAAGTAGCGCCCTATTTTAGCAATTGCAACCATCAATAAAAATCGGGCAAAATTTTCTTTTAGCAGACCGGCAATAAGGGTAATGGGATCGCCAATGATGGGTACCCAGCTCAACAATAATGACCAGTAGCCATATTTGTGATATTTCGCCTGTGCTTTCACCATTTGCTGCTGTGAAACAGGAAACCATTTTTTGTCTTTGTAATGTTCAATCTTAAAACCGAGCCACCAGTTCACGCAGGATCCCAAAATATTTCCCAAGCTTGCAACAAACAGTAGCCAAGGAACTGAATGACTACCCTCCGCCAAAAAAGCCAATAAAACGGCTTCAGACTGTAGCGGTAATAAAGTTGCCGCTCCAAAGGCAGAAATAAACAGTAACAGGTAAGCCGGCATCATGCTGCTACCAGTTTAAAGCCCAAGTTTTCTCTTGGTTGAAGTATATTCATAAACCATCCAAAGCACAGACAGAACCAGGACCAGATAACGGCTATAGCTATAGCGCTGTGTCAAAGGCTGGATGGCTGCGTATAAGGCATTTTCGTCCTGCGTATTTAAAGTTGCCATAAAATTCTGGATGTGCACGGCTTCGGCAATAAAAAGGATTAAACAAGCAGCAATACCAAAAATAATGCTCCAGTATATTTTGGCATTGTGTTCCAGAATACGCGTTGAATTTAAAAAGAATGCTTTCATAAGATGCTGATCCAGTAAAAAACCACCGCACGGGTGGTTTATTTTGCTCTATCGTCATCTTAACACAACTGCGCTTCAAGTCATTTTAGCAAGAGACCTGAATCGACAATGCTTTCTGAATGGCAGGACGTGCAGTCAGGCGATCTACATATTCTTTCACGTATGGATAATCTTCCAGCTGAATTTGCTGCCATTCATGGCGTAAGATCCACGGTAAAATCGCCATATCGGCAATTGAATATTCACCCGCCACATACTTTTGCCCAATCAGCTGCTTATTCAGCACACCGTACAGACGCTTGGTTTCATTGACATAACGGTCTATGGCATAGGGAATTTTTTCCGGTGCAAAGCGGCCAAAATGATGGTTCTGTCCCAGCATCGGCCCGAAACCACCCATTTGCCACATCAGCCATTGCTCGACTTCAACGCGCTGTTGCTCATCTACTGGATAATATAATCCGGTTTTACGACCCAAATACTGCAAAATTGCCCCAGACTCAAATACTGAAATGGCTTCACCATGCGGTCCGTCCTGATCGACAATCGCGGGAATTTTATTGTTAGGTGAAATACGTAAAAAGTCAGGCTGAAACTGATCATTTTCTAAAATATTGATGGGAAAAATTTGGTATTCCAAACCCATTTCTTCTAATGCTATTGTAATTTTATGACCATTGGGTGTTCCCCAATAATAGAGATCAATCATGTTTGCTACCTTTTGCCTTTTTCGTTTTACATGACATGCTTAAAATTTATTCCAGTTATAGCATGATTTAGTGCCATACATCCGTATATTTAATTATAGATTCATCAGTAAAACCACTAAATACAAAGCATTATTTTCAGGCAAAAATCAGCCCCGGATGTTGTTACATATTGATGCTTGAAAAGCCTCCACCCAATCTTATATTAGACATGAAGCAATCATCCATTCAGGATATTGCTTCACATTACTTATGCCATCCATTACAGAATTATCATCATGCTTCTATAACTTTTCTGAGAACCGGAGGTTCTATCCATGAGCAATTCCAGTCTTACCCCACTGTTCCGACGTAGCATCGGTTTTGACCGTTTTAATGACCTGTTTGACTATGCAATGCAAAGTGAAACACCGAATTATCCACATTACAATATTGAAAAAACCGGCGATAATAATTACCGCATTGTCGTCTCTGCAGCCGGATTTAATGAAGACCAACTCGAGATCAACCTGGAAAATCAAGTTCTGACTATTAGCGGCAAAGCGGTTGAAGAAAAATCGGATACTACGGTAGAATTTTTACACAAAGGTATCGCCCACCGTTCCTTTAAACTGTCTTTACGTCTAGATGAACATGTAGAAGTACAACAAGCTGACTTTGCAAACGGTTTGTTAAAAATCGAGTTACAGCGCAATGTTCCAGAAGAAAAACTACCTCGCCAGATTCCAATTGGCAGTAAAACTACGCAAAAGCTCGCTTCACCTCAACAGGAAACAGCAAAATAACGCCCCAAAAGACTGGTCAATGACTGGTGTCTTTTGAATGATTGAAACGATCTCTTAAAAAACCAATTCAAAAAATTATCGCTATAAAAAAGCCCTGCTTTTGCAGGGCTTTCTTCATCAATAGAGGCTTACTTTTTCTTTTTAGGACCAAGCAGCATACCCATTTGACGACCTTCCATTTTTGGTGCTTGTTCAACTACACCGAATTCAGCCACATCTGCTTCAACTTTTTGCAATTGAGCCAGACCCAGCTGTTGGTGAGCCATTTCACGACCACGGAAGCGTAAAGTGATTTTTACCTTGTTGCCTTCTTCAAGGAACTTGATAATGGCACGTAATTTTACGTTGTAATCACCAACATCAGTCGCAGGGCGGAGCTTGATTTCTTTCACCTGTACTTGATGCTGTTTTTTCTTCGCTTCTTTCTGCTTTTGTTTCAGATCAAACAAATGCTTGTTGAAGTCCATGATTTTACACACGGGTGGCTCAGCATTTGCAACAATCTCAACCAGGTCAAGATCGACAGCTTCAGCTGCACGTAAAGCATCATTTAAGTTTACGATGCCTTTTTGCTCGCCATTTTCGTCTACAAGACGGACTTCTTTTGCACGAATTTCATCATTCAAAGCAGGACGGTTTGATTTGTTACCGCCCTGTTGATTACGGTCAGGCTGTTTAATCGCTTTTACTCCACAATATACCGGCCGCGTTCGGCAACGGCTGCTTTTACTAGGTCAACGAAAGCATCGATTGACATAGTACCCAAATTTTTTCCTGAGCGGGTACGCACATTCACTGTACCTTCCTCTACTTCACGGTCGCCAAGTACCAGTAAGTAAGGAATACGCTCTAAAGTACGTTCACGAATCTTAAAGCCGATTTTCTCATTTCTCAAGTCGGAAATGGCACGAATACCGTTTTCTTTAAGTTTAGCGACGACTGACTCACATGCTTCCGCTTGAGAATCGGTAATGTTCATTACACATGCTTGTGTAGGTGCCAACCAAGGTGGCATAAAGCCTGCGTAGTGTTCAATCAGTATACCAATAAAACGTTCGAAACTACCAAGAATTGCACGATGTAACATAACAGGCTGATCACGGTCGTTATCTTCTGTTACGTAAGATGCATCCAGACGCTCTGGCAGGTTGAAGTCACACTGAATAGTACCGCACTGCCATACACGACCTAAGCAGTCTTTTAATGAGAATTCGATCTTCGGACCGTAGAATGCGCCTTCACCCGGTTGCAGTTCCCATTCCAGACCAGCAGCATCTAAAGCATCAGCCAAAGATTTTTCCGCCATGTCCCAAAGTGCATCATCACCGACACGTTTTTCCGGACGTGTAGAGAGTTTCATTTGAACGTCTTCAAAACCGAAGTCTTTGTACACATCTAAAGTCAATTTAATGAAATCTGCAACTTCAGTTCCAATCTGTTCTTTGGTACAGAAAATGTGTGCATCATCTTGGGTAAAGCCACGAACACGCATAATGCCGTGCAATGAACCTGATGGCTCGTTACGGTGACATGAACCAAACTCAGCCAGACGGATCGGAAGATCACGGTAAGATTTCAACCCCTGGTTGAATACCTGTACGTGACATGGACAGTTCATTGGCTTCACTGCATAGTTACGGTTCTCTGAATGAGTCGTAAACATGTTGTCTGCATAGTTTGCCGCATGACCCGATTTTTCCCAAAGCGTGAAGTCCACCACTTGCGGGGTACGAATCTCAAGATAACCATTATCTTGCTGAACTTTACGCATGTACTGTTCCAGTACCTGATAAATGGTCCAGCCATTCGGATGCCAGAACACCATACCCGGTGCTTCTTCCTGCATATGGAACAAATCAAGCGCTTTACCGATTTTACGGTGATCACGCTTTTCTGCTTCTTCAATACGTTTGATGTACGCAGCGAGCTGTTTCTTGTCAGCCCAGGCTGTACCGTAAATACGTTGTAGCTGTTCGTTTTTCGCGTCCCCTCTCCAGTAAGCACCAGAGATTTTAGTGAGCTTGAACGATTTTAAGAATTTGGTGTTTGGTACGTGCGGACCACGGCACATATCCAGATAGTCTTGATGATAGTACAAACCCATTTGCGTTTCTTCAGGCATGTCTTCAATCAAGCGGAGTTTGTATTCTTCACCACGCGCAGTGAATTCTGCAATCACTTCATCGCGTGGGGTCATTTTTTTGATGACATCATAGTCCTGATCGATGAGCTTTTTCATACGCTCTTCAATCGCCGCCAAGTCGTCTAAAGTAAACGGACGTGGCATCCAGATGTCATAGTAGAAACCTTCTTCAATGACCGGACCAATCACCATCTTTGCTTCTGGGAACAATTGCTTCACCGCATGGCCGACCAGATGTGCACAAGAGTGACGAATGATGTGAATACCATCTTCATCTTTAGGCGTAATAATTTGTAAAGTTGCATCTTCGGTGATGAGATCAGACGCATCAACCAAACGGTCGTTTACGCGACCCGCAACTGTATTTTTCGCAAGACCCGGACCAATGCTCAGTGCAACGTCCATCACAGATACGGCTTGATCAAACTGTTTTTGATCGCCATTTGGCAAAGTGATAATTGGCATAAAAAAATCCTTAAGGAGTGATGCCCCGTACCATAGGGCATGTCACCGCGAGATTATGATCGAGGCAGAACCTCAAAAGATAAAAACGGTGGATAAATAAAAATCGATTCGAATTTTACACGTCTTATCCACAGGATTAAACCTTTTAGCCTAGAAAATTCGCAATTTGGCACATTTTGAATTTATTTGCCAATGCCTTAGCTCTAGCTCAATCAAGGAATTTCCACTTCCCTTTTTATGCTCTAAAGTTATTCCATGCTTGGAACTTTCACTAAGCATAGGAATAAAGCTGAGCAAATTGCGGAATCACAGCTTAGCTCTGGATGAGTCTTAAAAATACATAATCACCCCATTTCGGATAGAGCTCGTGTAATACAGCGTACCTCGATGCAGTCTGCCCTAATATTTCTGTAAAATGGGTTCGACCAAATCAAATATCGCCTGATAATCCTGTTTATAAAACTGGTGAATGGAAATGGAGACTGAATCGCGCTGATTGGCTAAAGACTGATTGATCGGAGCAAGATATTTCCCCAGGTCATATAAGCGTGTATCTGATTGAACTGTGCATTAACTTCTATCTTCATCAAAGGCCAGCATGCCTTTTAATTGATCAAAATTAAGCAAAGTTTCATCCGTCTTGGCCAACGCACTAAATGAATGCCCTGCACGACGACACGAATATGAGCAGAGGATTTGACTCATTTTTGTAATTCATTGACATGCTGAGGTTGAAAAATTTCTGGATGTGCCTGCTAGCTTCCAGACCAGTTCTGCTATCCTTTATCCGCCTGTTGTATTTTCATTATTATTTCCTGGCTAATGTTATTTAAATTGCCTGTTTAGAGTAAAATACCTAAAAAAGCAAATATGGGAACCCGTGCGTTCAAAAAAAATCCACGTCATAAAATAATTTTTTAATTTTCAATATGTTAAAAATTACCAAATAGCACTCGACTAAAGCATAACTGCAAGATTTCTGATAAATGCATATCTTTTTCAAAAGGATATGAAAACAAATATAGAATGGAGTTTTAACATGGTTAGCGCATATGATGAATTACCGCGTACCCCCGCAAATTTTGTAGCGTTGTCACCTTTACGCTATCTGGATCGGGCTGCTTATATTTACCCGAATCAAAATGCAATTATTCATGGTAAACGTCGTATTACCTGGCGTGAAAAATATAATCGTTGCCGCCAGTTTGCCCACCAACTCCAAAAACTCGGGATCGGTAAAAATGATACCGTTTCGGTACTGCTGCCTAATGTGCCGGCAATGATTGAAGCACATTTTGCCGTACCAATGGCAGGTGCCGTACTGAATACCTTAAATACCCGTCTGGATGCAAAAACAGTTGCCTTCATGCTGGAACACGCCGAAAGCAAGGTATTACTGGTTGACCCCGAATTCAGCCAGCTTGCTACAGAAGCCTTGGCGCTGATCCCGCAAGAAATCTATGTCATTGATGTCGCCGATGAAGAATATGAGGGTGAGGATACCCGTATTGGCCAGATTGAATATGAAGACTGGATTGCACAAGGTGATACCAATTTTGAGTGGCATTTACCCACAGATGAATGGGATGCCATCAGCTTAAGCTACACCTCGGGCACCACGGGTAACCCGAAAGGCGTGGTCTATCATCACCGGGGGGCCTACATTAATGCAGCCAGTAACATCATTGCTTGCGGCATGATGCCTCGCGCGACCTATTTATGGACCCTGCCATTGTTCCACTGCAATGGCTGGTGCTTTGCCTGGACCATGGCTGCCAATGGCGGTACCAACGTCTGCTTGCGCAAAGTTGATGCAGAACAGATTTTCAAATTGATTGCCGAACATAAAGTCGACTACTTCTGTGGCGCACCGATTGTCCTGTCGATGCTGATCAATACCCCTGAAGAGAAAAAGACCCAGATTGAGCACCGTGTTGAAGTGATGGTGGCCGGTGCCGCGCCTCCTGCGGCGATTATTGAAGGCATGCGTAATATTGGCATTAATGTCACTCACGTCTATGGTTTAACTGAAACTTACGGCCCTTCTGCACTGTGTGCATCACAAGCGGGCTGGAGCGATCTATCGATTCAGGAACAGGCACACTTGCACTCTCGTCAAGGAGTTCCATATCCACTGCAAGATGGCATGAAAGTACTTGATCCGGAGACCATGCACGAAGTGCCGCATGATGGTAAAACCATGGGCGAGATTATGTTCCGCGGCAATATCGTCATGAAAGGCTATTTAAAGAATCCGGAAGCAACCGCCGAAGCCTTTGCTGGTGGCTGGTTCCATACTGGTGACCTTGCCGTTTGCCAACCGGATGGCTATGCCAAAATTACCGACCGCTCTAAAGATGTGATTATTTCCGGCGGTGAAAATATTTCTTCACTCGAAGTGGAAGAAGTGCTGTATCAGCACCCTGCAGTCCTGACGGCAGCGGTAGTGGCAAAACCTGATCCACGCTGGCAGGAAGTTCCATGTGCCTTTGTGGAACTCAAACAAGGTAAAACTGCAACAGCTGAAGAACTGATTGAATACTGTAAACAGCATTTGGCCCGTTTTAAAGTACCGAAAGATGTGGTGATTACCGAAATTCCAAAGACATCTACAGGCAAACTGCAAAAATTCATCTTACGTGACTGGGCCAAAGAACGTGCTACAGGCGAGTTTCAGTAACTCTCCCTCACCAGCCCTCTCTCTAACTCTCTCCCTGAGCAAGCGACAACGCACTGCTTTGTCGCAAAGCGCAAGAGAGCAATCTTAAGGCATAAAAAAGCGACTCGATTGAGTCGCTTTTTTAGTTTGAGTATAGAAATAAGAAATCAGTTATCTGAAATCAAAGCCACTTGCTGAATATAGTTGAACAGTTTTAACTTGGATGCAGCCAGCTCTTCTTCCGTCACCTGATTTTTGATATCACGATGGATACGCAAAATATGCTGACGAATCGCATGATGCTCGGCAGCATTATGTGCTTTCATGAATTCTTTAATCACCGGATCACCTTGCGCGATCATACGATCGACCCAACGTTGCAACTGCGCAGTTTTTTTCGCGCCTTGCTGTGGAGTAAGGTAAGACAAAATCATGGTTTCATCTTCATTACGCAATAATTTTCCTACACGCTGAAACTGACGGCGACGTGCTTCATGTGAAGTAATGGTTTGCACATCCAGTAAAGCATCAATCAAACGTTCTTCCACCGGAAGGTTTTTAATTTGTTTGATACTCAACTGAGCCAGTTGCTCACCTAAAGCAGCCATACGCTGAACTGCTTTTTTCTGTTCGGTTTTACTCGCCCGCCCTTCTAAACTTTCAAAGTCATCTTCAGTAAAACGGTTCGGTCGACGTGCCACGATTAATCTGCCTCGTAAAATTTTGCTGCAAATAATGCCTGAATTTCAGATAAAGCCTGTTCTTCATCTGTACCTTCAAGCACTAAACGTAAAGTTGTGCCTTTGCCTGCACCGAGCATCAGCAAGGACATAATATTTTTTGCATCTACTAATTTGTTGCCTTTACCAATTTGAATCGATGAACGAAATTTGGTGGTAACTTCGATTAGCTTTCCAGACGCACGCGCATGTAAACCTAGTTTATTAATTACGTCAACAGTTGTGTCAATCATGACCAGTGCTTCATTTCTCTGTGGAGGACTTGGATAGACCATTTTTCCTCAAGGGCTTTTTTGAGTCTATCTACGATATATACGGAACGATGCTGCCCGCCGGTACAGCCAATGGATACCGTCATATAGTGACGATGCCCTTCTGCAAAGGCAGGCAACCACTTATCTAAAAAATGATAAATGTCTTGGAACATTTCATTGGTTTGTTCACTTTGTAGCAAAAACTGTTGTACAGGTAAATCTAAACCTGAATATTTGCGTAATTCCAGATCCCAATGCGGATTCGGCAAATGACGTACGTCAAAGACATAATCGGCATCAAGCGGAATACCGTGTTTATAACCAAATGATTGTAAAATTAAAATGAGGTTATCTGATTGTCCAAGTTTAGACAACAAGGTATGTTTCAGATCATGTACGCTTTTATCGGTGGTATCAATATGTACCGTTGAACGCAACTGTATCGGAAGCAATAAGGTTTTTTCTTCCTGTATACATTCCGTCAGGCTTTTAAAACGACCGGCTAAAGGATGCGGACGCCGCGATGCACTAAAACGCGAAATCAGTTCCTGATCTTGCGTGGTCAAATAAATGATATCCACCGAACCAGATTTCTGCAGTTGTTCAAAAACATGATCAAATTCCTGCAAATCCGCACGCGTACTGCGTACATCTACGCCGAGTGCCAGCTGTTCAAGATTATTGTCACGATCCAGCTTTTCCACAATTTCCGGCAGCAATGCCAGCGGTAAATTATCAATACAGTAATAGCCCAAATCTTCAAGCACCTGCAGGGCAGATGATTTTCCCGATCCAGATTGTCCTGTGACGATTAAAATACGCTTCATGGCAAGGCTGTCCTTAATAGTGAAGTCTATGCAGTATGCTTAACCTGCAAGTTATCAATCAGTCTGGTAGTTCCCAATTTAGCGGCAACAAACAGCACCACATCCTGATCAAAGGCTTCTATTTTTTGTAATTCCGGAGTGCGTGCTTCCACATAATCCACAATAAAACCAGCTTGTGTCAACTTTTGCTTTATATTTTCTAGCACGTCCGCAAGGCTGACACCACTGTGCAGTTCCTGCTCGGCAGCGGTTAAACTCTGGTAAATGGTCGGAGCAATGGCACGGTGTTCTGCACTCAAATAACCATTACGCGAACTAAGGGCCAAACCATCTTTGGCACGGGTAATCGGCACCCCAATCACTTCTAGCGGAATATTCAGGTCACGTACAAACTGACGAATCACCGCCAGTTGCTGGTAGTCCTTTTGCCCGAAGAAGGCAAAATTTGGCTGCACAATATTAAACAGCTTAGTAACCACTACCGCCACGCCATCAAAATGACCCGGACGCTGCAACCCGCATAAGTCATTGGTAATCTCAGACACGCTAATGTTGGTTAAACGCGGCTTGTTGCCATACATTTGCTCAACGCTAGGGGCAAAAATAATGTCACAGCCGACATCTGCCAACAAATGACTATCCTGCTCCAAAGTACGCGGATAGCTATCAAAGTCTTCATTAGGCCCAAATTGAATCGGATTGACAAAAATACTGACCACAACAACATCACAGATTTTTTTTGCTTCACGCACCAGGTTTAAATGCCCTTCATGCAAATTCCCCATGGTCGGAACAAAACCGATAATTTTTCGTGCCGATCGAGCTGGACTCAGTGAAGCGCTTAATCCCTGAATGGTAGTTTCTGTTTTCATGTTTACAGCTCAACTTGAAAAGTTTGTTCTTTAGCAGGAAAAGATTGATCTTGTACCGCTGCATGGTAAGCCTTAAAAGCATCCAGAATTGCAGTTTCCCCTGCCTGTTCTTTCATAAAATTACGGACAAATTTGGCCACATGACCACCGGTCAGTCCAAGCATGTCCTGTACAACCAGCACTTGGCCATCCGTATCTGCCCCCGCCCCAATGCCAATCACAGGCGTATGTGGAAACAACTCACTAATTTCCTTACCCACCTGCGCCGGAACACATTCCAGTAGCAGTACCGCAGCACCGGCTTCCACCACTGCCTTACAATCGGCAATCAGCTGATCGGCAGCTTCACGGGTACGCGCCTGAACTTTATAGCCGCCAAACACATGCACAGATTGTGGAGTTAGGCCCAAATGCACACATACAGGAATACCGTTGCGGGTCAAGACCTGAACGGTTTCAGCCAGCCATGCACCGCCTTCAATTTTCACCATGTGCGCACCAGCTTGCATGACTGTTTTTGAACTCGATAATGCCTCATTGAGGGTGGCATAACTCATAAACGGTAAATCAGTCAGAATAAAGGCATGCTGGTTACCACGGCGAACAGCTGCGGTGTGATAAGCCATATCCTGTACCGTCACAGGCAGGGTAGAATCACAGCCCTGAATGGTCATTCCTAAAGAATCACCGACTAAAATTGTATCAATTTCAGCAACTTCCATTGCTTTCGCCATGCTCGCATCATAGCAAGTCAGGCAGGAGAATTTGCGGCCTTGCGCTTTAAATTTTTTTAAGTCACTTAGACTAATCATCCGGATATTCCTCTTATGACGACTTTCTCAAGCGGTCATGCAAAAAATTAAATATTTGCCCAATTTCCCTCATCCAATACGGTAAGCGATGGATGTTGCAATATCGGTAAATCTTTTAATAATTGTCCTTTGAGTCGTAAATTTGCCTCTAAATCAAGCAATGGCATCAGCACGAAATCACGTTCCATAACACCAATATGTGGCACGGTTAAACGCTCATGATGAATCTGTTCTGCGCCATACATGAGGAGATCCAGGTCCAAAGTCCGTTCACCCCAACGGCGCAGTCGCACTCGACCGGATTCTTGCTCAAAACGCTGCAATTCATCCAGCAATGCAAGGGGTTCCAGATCTGTAACCAGCTGTACAGCCGCATTTAAATAATTGGGCTGGTCTTGTGGCCCCATTGGAGGGCTTTGATACAATCTGGATGTTTTCACGGCTCCCAGCGTCGCCAGCTTCTGTACTGCCTCTGCTAAAATTTGCCGTGAATCACCCAGATTACTGCCTAGGCCGATGTAGGTTACTGTGCTCATTGTGTCGGTCCAAAAATAACCTGGCTTAAGTCACGTTTGACCCGTTTGCGTTTTAAAATTGGATGGTCATAGCCAATTTCCGAGCCATTTGATGAAGTGGACTGAACGGGTCTTTCAGATTTTGTCCGGCTCTTGCGTTCACGGCGACTACGCGGTTCCGGCTCGTTCACCAAAGGTTCAATTTCAGTAATTGCAGCAACCGGTTTGGTTTCCACCACATCGTCTGTAGTTGCCTTACGGCGGCTTTTTGCACGCTGGCGGTTATATTGACTGATGGCACGTTCTTTTTCATCCGTAGACATCTGTTGATACGCATCCCACCATACACCCATGCCTTGAGTGGTATCGTCACCCGATTTCTCGCGCAGTAACAGAAAGTCAAATCCGGCACGGAAACGCGCATGAGTCGATAAAGACTGAATTTGCTGCGGCTTCGGATTGAGCAAACGCGTTTGCATTTCCCAGACTTCACGAATAAAAGTTTCTGCAAAACGTGGAATGATGGTCCGGATAGCCTGACGTTTTAACACATCCAAACCGGCTTGTGCTCTTGCCTCTGCCGGAACAACGCCTTTACTTAAATAAAATTCACAACGCTCTAAAAAAGGTTTCCATAACAATACCGCGTAGAAGAATGCAGGATTGATGGTCTTGCCCATTTGAATGCGCTGATCGGTATTGATCGCAGCGCGTTCGATAAAGGTGGAGATATCCGGGCTGATGTCCGCAAACAGCTGATGCCAAATACCGAAATCAATCAGCATTGGCAGCACCCGGTTCAAATGTCCCATGGTGAACAGCTTCTGTGATTCATCATATAAGCGGTGTGGAGAGATATCACGCAACAGCTGAGTCAGCTCGGGGGTAAAAATCTCTAGAATTTCAGGTGCAATACTAAAATTTAATTTTGCAGCAAAACGTAAAGTACGCAGCATCCGTACCGGATCTTCTTCGAACCGTAAGGTCGGGTCACCCAACAAGCGCAAGGTTTTATTTTTTATATCATCAATGGCATGACAGAAATCCAGCACAATCCCTTTACGCGGCTGGTAATACATCGCATTAATGGAAAAATCACGACGCACAAAATCCTGTTCAATTGTGCCCCAGTTATTGTCGCGCAGAATCATGCCTGAGGCAGAAGTGACTGCTTTTTTAGGCGGGGCACGGAAAGTGGCCACCTCGACCAGTTCTCGACCGGCATAGACATGAGCAAGCTCAAAACGTCGTCCGATAATACGGCAACGTCGTCCGAATACTTCTTTGACCTGAGCCGGAGTTGCGTTGGTGACCGCATCGAAATCTTTAGGATTCAGCCCTAAAATTAAGTCACGGACGCCGCCACCGACGATATAAGCTTCATAGCCTGCCTTGGTTAAGGCATCAATAACATCTAATATGTAAGAAGGTAATTGAGCGGTTGATAAACCACATTTTGACGCGCGCAAAGTTTGCAAAAGACGCTGTCTCCTACGTCTGAACGTAAAATATCTAAGATGACGCTAATCATATCTCTAACACAATCAAAGGGCAATTTGATTATCTTAATGCATCATACTTTGTTCGATATTCTAAGCGGCTATTGCCATTCCCCTACAAGCCTAAACGGTCTTTATTCTTGCTAAATAGCGCAGGTCCAATCCCCTTGACCTGTTGCAATTCTTCAATATTTTTAAATTTTCCATTTTTTTGTCGATAGGAAATAATGGCTTCAGCTTTCTTCTGTCCTACCCCTGAAAGTTCTTGTAGCTGTTCCGCATTGGCCTGATTCAGGTTGATCTTGTTGGTCACTGAAGTCGCGGAGTTTAACGCAGGCCTAGCCAAATAATAATTCCGTGTTGAGACGCGCGGTATTTTTAACCGTGCATCCTGGGCCTCCTGTTCAACCTTCCATTTTAAATACTGCTGGTCAAACTGTTGAGCATAACTACTGGATACACTCAACAAAGACAGCAAACTAAAAATATAAAAAATCCCCTTCAGGATAGGTATTATTTTTTTCATTGGGAAACCTATTATTTTAATTGTTGTTTCGCTTGCTCCCACAGTTGATCCATTTCTTCTAATGATAGGGCTTCAATATTTTTATGTTGTTGCTGAGCCTGATCTTCAATGAAAGCAAAACGTGTTCTAAATTTATGAATGGTACTTAACAGTGCCATTTCACTAGAAAGCCCTAGTTTACGTCCAACATTGATCAGTGAAAATAAACAATCGCCAAATTCGTCGAATATTTCGTCGGAATTTTGCTTTTGTATAGCGTGTTGCAATTCACCCAGTTCTTCATTCAGTTTACCGTATGCACCTGCCACATCAGGAAAATCAAAGCCTATTTGGGCAGCATTTTTTTGAATGTCATGTGCTTGCTGAATGGCAGGTCCATGTTTGATTTCATCTAAACGTGATTGTACCTTACCCTGCTTTTCCTGCTGTTTAATTTGCTTCCACAGTACGGATACATCTTCTGCACTCAATTGTGAATATTGTTCTGCCTGAAAGACATGAGGATGACGGCGGATCAATTTTTCGGTAATGGCATTGACGACATCATTGAAATCAAAAGCGCCTTGTTCACTGTACATCTGTGACTGAAATACTACTTGTAACAGCAAGTCGCCCAGTTCATCGCGCACTTCATTTGCGTTCCCTGCTCTGACTGCCGCTTCGACTTCATACGCCTCTTCTATGGTATATCGGGTGAGGCTTTGCGGTGTTTGCTGCTGATCCCATGGACATTTTTCACGTAGCTCACGCATGACTGCCAATAATTTATCCATGTTTTAATTACTCCCTCTCATTTCAGACATAGTGCCATTTCCATACTCAATTCCGGTGATATGGAACTTTAATGGGTTAAAAAACAATTTCAATAAACTTTATTTAAAAAGAGCAAAAAGGAAGATACTAAAAAATATCAATTGAAGATTTGGTTAAAGATTTAAGCAGCATAATCAAGACCCCATACATCCCTAACAATTGGTAAAACTTTAGCTAAAAAATAGCTGTTGGCAATATCGCAACTGGGATTAAAATTATCCCTAGAATCCTTCAACATGAATAAGGCGATAATAATGAAAATGAAAAATGCTCTTCTTATTTTAATCAGCAGCTTAAGTTTAATGGCCTGTTCGACTATGCCTTCCAATAAACAGACTCAAAATAACTCATTAAATTCGGAGCCGAATAGCAATGCCACCAAAGAGGTTTCGATTGATGGCAGCTATACGGGTGAAATTGTTGGCGATTACCAGAATTCTAAATTTTCCCAGTTAAAAATTGGCATGTCTAAAGGTCAGGTAGAAGATTTAGTTGGTGCTTCAACAGATCAAAGAAGCTATCAGACAGCGAAAGCCTGGATTCCTGTCGCAGGTGCTTTTTCCAAGGATCAATTTCGGATTGAAACCTACTATAAAGAGGCTGGACGCTTAATCTACGCCAATAATGGAACCAAATTATATCGAATCGAAGTGGATCAAAGCGAAGATGGCCTTCAATAATCCGTGGATCTTTTCACACACTCGCTAAACATTCATCACTATCGATCATTGAAATAAAAATGCCTGTTTTGATTTTAAAACAGGCTATACAGGTCGCTGTTTTTTATACTATCGATTTTTATTGATTTGTGTTTATCCAGATCAATCTTGGACTTCAAAGCTGTTATGACCTTATAGCGGCATGAATAAGAACCACATATTTTAAGATGACAAAATTATTTTTATTTCAGGAAAGCTAAACCCCTTACAGGAGGCTTCTGAACGCCAGGCAACCGTAAGCATGACATGCCCCAAATGAAAGTTTTGATAAGCAAATGTTCCAATTAAAGGATGACTACACAATCCGCCATTATGTACTGGATGAACGAAAGTATTTAACTCATTTAAATTTAAGCGCACGCCCAGTCCCGCAGCTTTCAATACTGCTTCTTTGGTGGTCCAGACTTTGAACCAATATTCTGACTCATGTTGCGATTCGTTCCAGTATTTTAATTCATCAGGATGAAATGCATGATTCGCCAGCGCTTCAAATCTAACCTTGCGATCCAGATCTTCAATATCCACCCCGATATCAGGCATAGTATGACTGGTGGCTAAAGCATAATTTTTTTGGCTATGACTATGATTAAAATAAAATTCAGGAAAATTAATTAAATACGGTTTACCATATTCAGTAGTCGTCAACTGCTCTTGCTGAATCGTGACCTGCAATTGCTCGGAAAGTAATTGATTGCGAAAGTGATGGATTTGCTGTTTTTGCAACTGAATTTTGCTCTTGCGATCAAGTACATGATCCAAATGAACGATCTGCTCCAGTGCATTTACTTCTAACCGTATCCGTCTGCTCACCAAGATCACCTGTCAAAAATAGAAGTATATTTTAAAAGAAAAAAGCCCAAAGATCACTTTGGGCTTTTTGAATACCATTTAAAGCTGGTCTTTAACCACGTTTAAATTTCTTCTCGGCTTTCTTAAACTTCTGAACATAACGACGCTTACGTGCTGCAGTACGTTCATCAAGCTGAGATTTACGCCCTTCAAACGGGTTTTCTGAGGTTTTAAACTCAATTTTCACCGGTGTACCTTCAAGCTTGTACACTTTACGGAACACGTTTTCCAGATAACGGCGATAATCCGCAGGGGTTTTATCCACCTTGTTCCCATGAATGACAATCGTCGGCGGGTTCTGACCACCAATATGTGCATAACGCATTTTGATGGCACGACCTTGAACTTTCGGTGGATGATGTGCATCGGTTGCATCATTCAAAATTTGCGTGATTTTTGCCGGTGACACTTTCAGATGTGAAGAATCATAAGCTCGGTGAATTGATGGATAAAGATCACCGACACCCGTACCATGCAGTGCAGAGATCAAGTGAATCTTCGCCCAAGGAATAAAGTCAAAGCGTCGTTCCACATCCAGCTTGCATTGCTTACGATCATACTCGGACATGTTGTCCCATTTGTTGATCGCAATCACCATCGCACGACCGGCTTCAATCGCATAACCAATTAAATGCAAATCTTGCTCGACAATCCCTTCACGCGCATCGACAACAATCACTACAACATGTGCATCTTTCATGGCCTGTAAAGTTTTCACAATCGAGAATTTCTCGATCATTTCATCAACTTTACCTTTACGACGTACACCGGCAGTATCAATCAGGGTGTACTTACGGCCATCACGTTCGAATGGAATATAAATCGAGTCACGTGTTGTACCAGGCTGGTCAAATGCCACCACACGTTCTTCACCTAGAAGACGGTTGACCAGTGTCGATTTACCCACGTTTGGACGACCAATAATTGCCAGACGCAAGCCTGTGTCACGGTCATGTTCATCAAGGTTTTCATCTTCAGGCACATCTTGCAATACTTCTTCAAGCATTTGCTGTACGCCACGGCCATGACTGGCAGCAACTTGTAGTGGCTCACCCATACCCAGTTTGTAGAATTCACCCAGTGCAGCTTCAGCATGTACACCATCTACTTTATTGGCAACCAGGAAGACTTTTTTGCCCAAGGTACGCAAATCACGTGCAATCTGCTCATCAGATGCCAGCAATCCGGCACGCGCGTCTACCACAAAGATGATTATGTCGGCTTCATGAATGGCTGTTTTGGACTGTTCAGCCATGTAGGAGTCAATTCCACCTTCAGTTTCACCAATACCGCCAGTATCGACAACGATGAATGATTTATTTTGATATGTCGCATCGCCATACTTACGGTCACGGGTCAGACCGGCAAAGTCAGCAACAAGCGCATCACGGCTCTTGGTGATCTGGTTAAACAACGTTGATTTTCCGACGTTCGGACGACCAATGAGCGCAATTACGGGTTTCATAGATTAACCTTTATTCAAGATCAGCCAGTAGGTCTGGTCTGAACAATCAGAAACAATGGAAGAAATAATTAGCCAAAAATAAATAAAACACGGGGCATTGAACACTCAATCCCCCGTGTAAAAAAAATACGGTTAGCTTAGTTTAACATAAGGCTGAAAAAAAATTTAACGGTTCTGCCAAATGCTTAAAGCCCCCTTACGGGTCGCTACATAAAGTTGGTTATCAATTACACGCAGGGTACGCACTTCACCACTGGTTTTTGAACGACCAATCAGCTGGCCTGTAGCCGGATCAATGAGATGCAATACGCCATCCAGATCACCCACCACCAGATCCTGACCCAGAATTACCGGATTGCTGAGCTGGCGATTCAGTAAACTGTCATTTTGCCACAATTGTTCACCGGCGGTCAGTGAATAAGCGGTAATTTTTCCATCGGCTTGAGCCACATAAACGGTGTTATTAAAGACTTCCGGGCGTTGGATACTGCTGGCATCTTCGCTCCACACCACTTGTTGGCTCGCCAGATCCATCACCGTTACCTGTCCTTGGTAGCTGGTTGTTACCAGAAATTGTCCAGCCACAACAGGATCGCCATCCAGATCATTCAGACGCTGAATATCCGAACGTCCATCACTCACAGCAACACGACGCTGCATACGCGGCACACCACTAATGATATCCAGCGCATAAATATAGGCATTGGATGAAGCAATCAGTACAGTACGCGGATCAAGCGCAACCGGTGTCGCAACACCACGCAAGCTAAACTGTACATTCGGCAGATTATAAGTCCAGACTTGCTGACCAGTAGCCAGATCATGCGCATAGACAGTGTCATCATTGCTAACCGTAATGACACGACCGGACTGAATAAGTGACGCAGATAAAATGGCACCCGATAACTGGGCTGTCCACTTTTGCTCACCTGTGGCCTGATCCAGAGCAAATAGTTGACCTTTTTTATTACCGACCACCACCATGCCTTCGGCTGCTTCTATACCCGAGCTTAAGCCCAGCTTAGACACTTTTTTCTGCCACAAGCGTTGTTTGCCCTGATAGGCAGCAACTTCACCATTTGGATCGACAGCAAAAATCACGCCGTTATCGGCATCTAAGCGTAAACGTAACGGGTCTGCTTTGGTGGTCGAAGAAACACTTTGAGAAAATACGGGAACAAGAGTCTTTGCTTGCACCAATTTAGGCAATGGATTTGGTTTAACCTCTTCAACCTTGATTTTATTGGTCGAACAACCGGCAAGTGCAAATGTTAAAATTGTTAGTGCAAACGGTATTTTGTATTTTCTATCCATTACGACTCATCCACTTGTGTTTCTAAAATTGGGCGTTCAACATCAGGATCATCAACTAAAACGCCAACACTTTCGAGTTTAATTTGTAAAATTTGACGTTCTTGCTTACGTTTAAGTAACGCATCCCATGCGCTCATATACGATTTTTTAGCATTTTCGATATCATTTTTAGCCACATAGACATCACCGCGTGCTTCATCAGCAGTTGCCTTAAAGGCAGAATCGGTCACTGCAGCCAGTGTTTTAATGGCATCGTCATATTTTTTTTGTGCCAGCTGGGCATAAGCCAAACGCAGCTTAACCACCTGTACCAGACCGACATCATCCACTTTTGAATTTTCAACTTTTTTCAAGGCACGTTCTGCATGTGCATAATCGGCTTTGTCATAAGCCAGTTTGGCCATTAACAATTGAGTTTGAATGGCCTGCACAGAATCCGGAGCTTCTTTAACAATTTTGTCCGCAGTTGCAGATAAGGCATTAAATGCATTGGCATCGCCTGAGACACTTTTTGCATCATCCATCAACTGTTGAACCTTGGCTGTTTCCATTTGAGACTCAGCCAGGTTGTTCTTCTGCCAATATTCCCATCCGAAAAAGGCAATCAACGCAATTAAAATTCCGCTCATCATGGCAGAACCATATTTTTTAGCAAAAGATTTTAAGCTATCAAGTTGTTCTGCATCACTCAATGCGTTCATGGGATTACCTTTTCCTTATGTTATTCGGCTTATTTTGAAGAAAATTTTTCAATGATAAATGGCACAAAGTCAGTCACTGCAATTTCAGTCTGTTCTGCTGTTGCCAGTTCCTTGACCAGAATGTGCTGCGCTTCAGCTTCACGCTGACCAAAGATTAAAGCATAAACAGCACCCGCCTGATCGGCTTTTTTCATCTGAGATTTCATTGAACCTTGTGAACCGGTTTTTAAACGGATACGGCTATTGGCTGCTTCAAGCTGGTCACGGATCTGTTCGGCAAGCACCAAGGCTTGACCTTGAGTTGCAGGGTCTGAAACCAGGAACATTTCACAGTCACGCACGGGCGTATTGTCTTCCACCTGTTCAAGTAGCAGCAACAAACGCTCCATACCCATGGCAAAACCAACGGCGGGTACTGATTGATCAGCCTTGCCTTTCAATTGCCCCACCAGACCATCATAACGGCCACCGGCACATACGGTGCCTTGTGAACCTAAATGCGTCGTAGTCCATTCAAAGACTGTTTTGTTATAGTAGTCCAGACCACGTACCAGCTTCTGGTTAATGACAAAGCTTACGCCAGCATCAGTCAAATATTGCTGAAGCTGAGCAAAATGCGCCAAGGTTTCTTCACCCATGAAATCATGCAGTTTCGGCGCATTTTCCAGAATCGACTGTGTCTTCGCATCTTTAGAATCAAGAATACGGAGCGGATTCGTGGTTAAACGGCGCTGAGAATCTTCATCCAGATCGGCTTTATGCGATTCCAGAAATTCAACCAGTGCTGCACGGTATGCTGCACGCTCATCCGACTCACCTAAAGTGTTGAGTTCAAGTTGAACTTTGTCCGCCACACCCATACGTTTCCACAAACGTGCCGTCATCAGAATCAATTCAGCATCCTGATCTGGCGTTGCCACACCAAACGTTTCCACACCAAACTGGTGGAACTGGCGGTAACGGCCTTTTTGCGGTTTTTCATAACGGAACATTGGCCCGATATACCACACACGTGGAGTGGCGCCGCGAAGCAAGTTATGCTCAAGCATGGCACGTACACAGCCTACAGTGCCTTCTGGACGCAGCGTCAAAGACTCAGGTGGATTACCTTTGTCCAGAAAAGTGTACATTTCTTTTTCGACGATATCGGTTGCATCACCAATTGAACGCTTGAACAGATTGGTCTGCTCAACCATCGGCAAACGGATTTGCTGGTAACCATAAGCATCCATAAGTGATGCTAAATGTTGCTCAAGACGTCTCCACGCAGGCGTTTGCGTTGGAAGAATGTCATTAAAACCTTTGATTGCGACAATTGAACTCATGATCTACTCAGAAAAACCTGTGCGAATAATCTCTTTGGATTTAGCTTCTTCAAGCTCGGAAACACGTTGACGAACCATAGATTCGATTTCATCAACCAATTGATTGGTATCGATTAAATGGCTTTTCTCGCCATTACGATACACCAGTGAACGCGGACTTGCACCTACTACGCCAATATCGGCTTCTTTGGCTTCACCCGGACCATTCACTTTACAGCCAATCACGGATACATCCATTGGAGTACGAATATCTTCCAGACGTTCTTCCAGTGCCTGCATCACTTTAATCACGTTAAATTCCTGGCGTGAACAGCTTGGGCAGGCAATGAAGTTAATGCCGTTAGAACGAAGACCCAGTGATTTTAAAATATCAAAACCGATCTTGATTTCTTCTTCAGGCTCGGCCGCCAGCGAAATACGCATGGTATCGCCAATGCCTTCCATCAGTAGACCACCTAAAGCAATCGCCGACTTCACTGAACCGGTACGGTAGATACCCGCTTCGGTCACGCCTAAATGCAGTGGATTATCAATCTGTTGAGATAAAAGACGATATGCATCCATAGTCAGGAATACGTTCGAAGCTTTCACCGACACTTTAAACTCATGGAAGTCTAAGCGGTCTAAAATATCGATATGACGCATGGCCGATTCAAGCAGTGCCTGACCGGTTGGTTCGCCATATTTTTTCTGGATATCTTTTTCCAGTGAACCGGCATTCACCCCGATCCGCATAGAAATGTCATGATGTTTCGCCGCAGCCACCACTTCACGAATTTTTGCTTCCGAGCCAATATTGCCCGGATTAATCCGTAAACAGTCTGCACCCGCATCCGCCACTGCTAAAGCAATTTTATAGTCGAAGTGAATGTCAGCCACCAGCGGAACATTCACCTGCTTACGAATTTCACCGAATGCTGCCGCTGCTTCCATACTAGGTACGGAAACACGCATGATATCGGCACCAGCATCCACACAACGCTGAATTTGTGCAACAGTTGCAGCAACATCACAGGTTTCGGTATTGGTCATACTCTGGATGCTGATTGGAGCATCACCACCTACATACACAGAACCGACACGAATTTTACGAGTGGGACGGCGCTTAATCGGATTTTCAATCATTGCTATCGCTCTATTCTTGACTCATTAACGTGACAAACGGAAATCTGCTTTTCCGTTGACGGTATAAGGTGACAATGCAATATTTTCATTGTTTAACTTCAACGTTACCGCTGCTGCATCATCCAGACGAATCTGGAAAGGGGTTTCACCATTCAGCTTCAAGGTAGATGCCTGACGGCCTGTTGCCAACACTTTACCCGTTGAATCTACAATATGCACAGAAGTTGGCTGGCTAAACTCTAACTCAAGCTGGTCGCCCGAAACCACAGTCGAGTTATCCAGATTCAGCACCTGCACATCGGATTCGGCAGGTGCTGCTTCAGGGCTCTGGGCATCTTTGCTGGATGACCAGTTTTGTATCGCCATCACAACAGCAGCGATGACAACCAATGCCACCAAAGCAAGTAGAATACGTTTTAACCATTTCTTGTTACGATCACGATTAGAACCCGGTAGCTTACCCATGATTTTAATTGGTGAATTGTTTAAGGCATGATTGGGCAACAATCCTGTATCATTTTGATAAATTTCATCAAAACGTTGAATGATAGAACTTGCATCCACCTTCAGGTACTTCGCATAGGTACGATAATAACCCTTAATAAAGGTAGCTTCTGGCAAAGCCTTATAATCATCTTGTTCTAAAGCAGTCAAAGTCTTTATAGGGATATTTAAATCTTTGACAACTTCACTTAATTCACGCTTTTGTGCAATTCGAACTTGACGTAAGTACTCGCCTGGACGCTGAACATTTCCTAACGCAGTGGGTACTACGCTTGAACCATTCGATTGCGGTGAATTAGGATTTACTTCCATACGGCCTCAGTACTGTACTGTAATTGCAGATAACGTTGGTATTCCGGACTCTCGGGGAAAAGCGCGCGCAACTGATTGACAAGCACCTGTGTTCCCATTGGGTCGCTATTTGCCCGCGCAATTCGGATACCAATCCAAAGCGCACGCGCACCTTGATTCTTTTGACCGACACTGCGCACAAACTGTTCATACAATTGTGTTGCAGCGGCGGTCTGCTGTTTGAGATAAAAAATTTCTGACAACTCTAACATTGAAACATAAGAGTCACGATTTACTTGCAGAGCCTGTTTGAATGTTTTTTCAGCATTCACCATATCGCCTTGCTTTAAATAAATCCGTCCCGCATTTTCCAATGCTCTGTAGCGTTGTTCATAGCCCAACGTAGTTCCGGCCACATTGAGTTGTTCAAGCGCGTCATTATAACGCTCAATTTGATACAAATAAGTACCGTAGTTGTTACGCGCTTGTGCATTTTTCGGATCAGCAGAAATTGCGCGCTTAAAATAGCTCTCTGCTTTGTCCATGCTGATTTTACTGCCCTCTTGTTGCAGTAAAACCCCCATCATCATATTTGCTGTTGAATCACGTGAATCTACTTCCAGTGCCTGATCCAAAGTACGTTTTGCTGAATCCAGGTCACCCGACTTAATATATTCTGCCGCCAATTGAGTGCGAACTTTCACTGCCTTCTCAGGATCTTTTTTCCCGATTGTTGCTGGTGTCTGACACCCGGCAACAAAAATCGCGGACATACAAATTGTTGTAATAAAAGCTAATTTATATGTGGGCTTTCTCAATTGACATCCCCTTTATTATCCTTGAGTGCGCAGAATCTCATTCTGCTGCGCCACTTTCTTTTTCCACTGTTCCGCACGACGGGTACGGTCAGCCACTTGTCCAACCAACTGTCCACACGCGGCATCAATATCATCACCACGCGTCTGACGAATCGTACACACAAAACCGGCATCAGACAAAGTTTTTTGGAAAGAAATAATCCGGTTACGGCTGGAACGCCCATAGGGTGCATGCGGGAACGGATTAAATGGAATCAGGTTAATTTTGCTGGGTAAATTTTTAAGCAGCTTAATCATTTGCTGAGCATGTTCAGGATGGTCATTTACGCCATCCAGCATCACATATTCAATGGTCACGTGTTTACGTGAACTTTCATTACCATCTTTGGCAATATAGCGCTGACAGGCTGCAATCAACTGCTCTAAAGGATATTTTTTATTGATCGGCACCAGCTCGTTACGCAGCTCATCATTGGTGGCATGCAATGAAATCGCCAAGGCGACATCAATATCTTGCGCCAACTGGTCAATTTTTGGCACCACGCCCGAAGTCGACAAGGTCACACGGCGTTTAGACATGCCATATGCAAAATCATCGAGCATGATACGCATTGAATTCAGCACGGCATCGTAGTTCAATAATGGCTCACCCATGCCCATCATCACCACATTGGTCACAGAACGCTCACGCTCTGCCACAGGCACATCTTCCATATAGGAATAATTTGCCATCCACAGCTGACCAATGATCTCAGCCTGGCTTAAATCACGCTGGAAACCCTGTTTGCCGGTAGAACAGAATGAACAGTCCAGTGCACAGCCGACCTGTGAAGAAATACACAAGGTTTTACGTGAACCGGTTTTGTCTTCTGCCGGAATCAGCACGGTTTCAACCAGAGAACCATCTCCATCCCCGACACGGAACACCCACTTACGGGTACCGTCTTTAGAATAGTTTTTATGCACCACTTCCGGGGCTTTAATTTCACAAATCTTTTCCAATTTTTCACGCAGTTTGCCGGAAATATTGGTCATTTCAGCAAAATCTGTTACGAAAAATTGGTGAATCCATTTCATCACCTGCCCGGCACGGAATTTCTTTTCTCCCATATCTTCGAAGAATTTTTCCATTTGCGGACGTGACATGCCAAGTAAGTTCACTTTTTCCACAGAATTTTGCTGCGTCGGAGCGGATGGAGATGGTTGCTGTGCATCAGAAATTGCTGATGTAGCGACTACTTCAGTACTCATGTGTATTACCTAAACCATGCCTAAAGATGAAAGGAGAAGCTCAATATCTGAGCAGAGAATTATTCAGAGAATAAAAAAACCAGATAAGTATAATAACACTTATCTGGCTTGAATACTGCGTATTAACGAGTACGTGGAGCAATCTCAGTTTGCGCGAAGAAATAGTTAATTTCGCGGTCAGCAGATGCTACAGAGTCAGAACCGTGAGCAGCGTTTTCATCGATGCTTACAGCGAAGTCTGCACGGATTGTACCAGGAGCAGCTTCTTTAGGGTTAGTTGCGCCAAGGATTTCACGGTGAGCAAGAACTGCGTTTTCGCCTTCAAGAACTGAAACAACAACTGGACCAGAAGTCATGAACGCAACTAAATCACCAAAGAAACCACGTTCTTTGTGCTCAGCATAGAAGCCTTCAGCTTCAGCTTGAGTCAAGTGTTTCATTTTAGTTGCAACGATTTGAAGACCAGCTTTTTCGAAACGAGCAAAGATGTCGCCGATGTGGTTTTTAGCAACTGCGTCTGGTTTAACGATAGATAAAGTACGTTCAATAGCCATTGATTGGCTCCTTAAGTCAATTGTTGACATGAAAATTTGCCGCATTATACCGAATAATGGGCTTTTTTCTGCTTTTGATATGTAAAAAAATTGCTTTTTTCGATGTAGCGCTTAACGCACTTCATCAATCCAGGCCATTTGAATTCCTTCCAGCAAACCTTCAGTCGATTTGGTTGGGTCATCGCTAAAGTCTGGTAACGCGCATACCCAGGCATGCAAATCGGTAAAACGAATCCATTGCGGATCAACATCCGGATGTGCTTCAGAAAGCTCAATCGCAATATCAATAGTATCTGTCCAACGCAAACCCATGGCTATTCCTAATATATTCAAATCAGTGGCAATACTTTAGCAAATTTTGGAAAATCGCGTGATTTTCCTGATTGATCAGCATGCATTTTTATAACATGATATTAAAAAAAGGCGCACTCTCAATAATGCCACCGGCAATCACGACACCAATCAATGCGCCTACCAGCACGTCACTCGGATAATGTAGCCCCAATACCATCCGCGATATCGCCACCAGAATGGTAAAAGGCAACATCAAAATCAATAGCATGGGCTGAATATAACCCATGACCGTACTGGCCATGACAGCATGCAGGGTATGACCAGAAGGAAAACTGAAATGGTCGAGCGGCGGTTCTTGCAATCGAATCACCTGATGTACTTGATAAGGTCGAGGACGTACCGTTTTTTGTTTTAAGATTTTATAAATTACGGTACCTATAGATCCGCTAACCAGCAGATATAACACTTGTACAATATAAAATACCCCTTCCAGCACCCATAGACTGGCCAGCATAATGAACCAGAACAAACCATTGCCAAAACGGCTGATTATTTTAAAAAAGTGGGCTACCGTATGTGAATGTGAAAAATTATTCAAATACAAGCAACCTTTTAAATCCAGATCCAACATCGTTATTTTTGCTTTTTTTAAATCCATGATGATGCTCCTTTAAGCTGTCGCTTAAAATTTAGGATGTCATTGCTGTCTCCATCGCTACCGTATACAGTGCTTGCTCAAACTGTTGCACTGGATATTGCCAACCTATATGTTGCACGGCCTTTCGAGCTTCCAGTCCCATATGTTTCAATTGCTGATTGCTCGGCAAGCGATAAATTGACTGCATAAAACCTGTCTTATCACCCAAAGAACTCAACCAACCTGTCAAGCCGTGTTTAACATGCAAATGTGCACAGGCATAATTATAGGCAATCACTGGCAAACCGCTTGCCATGGCCTCCAGCACCACATTGCCAAAGGTTTCAACCTGACTGGCAAATACGAAAACATTTGCACTTGCATAAGCTTGGGCAAGTTTCTGACCTGATAAATTTCCTGTAAAAATAACATTATGTCCTTGACATAATGTTTCGAGACGACCACGCTCCGGACCATCCCCAACAACCACCAGTTTGATATCCGGGTTATTTTTCTTCATGGAGAGATAGGCTTGAACCAGAACATCTATCTCCTTTTCAGGTGACAACCGTCCCACATAAAGCATGACCTGAGTACTCGGTGTTGCCTGCCATTGTTGACGTAAAATGCTGGAGTAATGTTGGGGTGAAAAATGCGTAACATCCACGCCACGCCCCACCACAACCAAAGGACAACAAATGCCAAATTCTCTTAAAATATATTCCGTATCTTTACTGGGAATACAGGTCAGTTGTGTATTGTTATGAAACCAACGTAAATAACGCTGAATGGGCTTAATTAAAAAGGCTAAATCGAAATAGCGACTAAATTCTTGAAAAGGTGAATGGAAAGCACTTGAAACAGGTATGCCCTTTGTCTTCGCTGCCTGCAAAACGCTTAATCCCAATGGTCCTTCTGTAACAATATGCACAACATTTGGTGCAAACTGATCCAATGCCTGAGAGACTTTTAAAAATTGTGGCCAACCAAATTGCAAGCTTGGATATTGAGGAATAGCCTGGGCTTTGACTAAACACTGCTGATTTGGCGAAAATTGATCACACAGCTGCTTTTGTTCCGGCCGAATCAGTAAAATTTTATGGCCCTGTTTCTGCAAACCCTTGCAGAGTTGCAATAGAGACAGTGCCACGCCATTAATTTCCGGAGACCAGGTTTCTGTCACAATGGCAATTTTCAGCCGTGGGCGAATTAACCCATTGAGTGTCGCTGTATCATCAAAAATGCGGTCTTGCTTATTTTTTTTAAAATAAAATTGGAAATTTTCTGGAAAATTTTGTTGTCTTAGCAGGTTGCTCGCATACAAATTTGCCATACAGCACCTATATCGTTATTTTTGATTTAGCTTAGATGTTAATTCTTTCAGTTTGATGATTTTTAGATGACTGTTTATTGAAACGTTGTATAACGCTAACAGCCAATAAAAAACACGCTCCTCTTCCAAAGCCAGCTATTTTAAACAGCTCTTTTCAATTTTACGTTCAATTACAGCCCAGTCCTTCACTAGCATACAAAATAATTAAAATAATAGGTTTACGTATATTACATCGCTATATATGCCAACTGGCGTACGTATAGAAGGCTGTTCTTCCAATCGTACCGCAATGACATATTTACTATCTTTTGAATTTCCCGACTGAGAAAGAGGCACATTCCATTGATTTCTCACAGGACCCGAAATATTCATTCGGGTTTTCAAGCGGTAAGTACCATTTGATACATAACTCGAACCATCCGAGCTACGCAAATTTTGACTGCTAAATTTAATTGCATAGGACTGGTCACAAAAGACTTTAAAGGAAGTTGCAGCAAAACTATGATAATAATCTGCCAAATGCATGACCGGTTCTGATATAGCATTTAAATAGCATTGTCCCGCATAAGCGAAAGCACAATTTGCATAGAGTAAAATGATCATGATAATTTTTTTCATTGTAATAACCCTTTCTAGCGACAAATAACATCCATAACTGACTGCTCTAGCGTTTTTTGGTTCTGATTTGACACCTCAAAAGTACCCTGACATGTCTCGCCACCCTTGGCTTTCGCTAAAAACCGATATTTATTCGGTTTTAATCCATATAAATACACCCTACCCTGGGCATCCACAGGGAAATACTGGCTCTCTTCACCATTGATATATACTTCGCTTGTACGAGGCATCTGTTGATTATTTTGATCCAATAAACGCAAAATGACTTGTTGGGTATGATATACAGGAAAATCTAGAATATAGCCCCGTTGATTTAAGCCAATCATTTTTTGGCTCGAATAATCAAAAGCATCTTCAATTGCTAACTGATTTTGGTCAAACGAAATATCATAGGGCACATAAGGAATAATATTATGTACAAACACATAGCCATTTTTATTGGTGCTTCCTACAGGAGATAATGACCTTGCAACATCAATGTCTGGAGAATCCTGAACTTTAACTAAAGCGAATGCATTATCAACAGATTTTGTTAATGCTACTTTTCCACCCAACCAGACAATAGCCCCGCGATAAATCACCTGATTATTTTCATATTCATCAGATTGGTCCAATTGAACACGTAAATCACCTACATTTGATTTTAATAAACCCGCAGCTTGATAAGCTAAATTTCCACGACGCTGATTTGCCCCCAAAACATAATCAAACCCAGTTTGTGCTGGAGATGCTTTAACAAATTGCACCCTTGTTTCATTATCTGTTGAATGTGAGAAGTAAGCATTCTTGTTATTACCTAAGCTATAGTTTAAAGATAAATATGCACCAGAATTTTTATCACCAGCAAACTCTTTAAAACCTGAAATACTGAATGAAAGATTTGAACGCAGCATTTTAGAAATGCTTAGATTTAATATACGGCTATCTGAAATATTAAAATTATCATTTTCATAATAAATTCGTTCTAAATAATTTAAATTAAAATTATTTATTATTGGCAAATCATACATACTGAAATAAAAAATATAATCATATTTTGGAATAAGTACTTCATTGCTATAGCCCAAAGTTTTATAATTATCAGTGGAATACTGCCCACTAAAACCCAAGTAAATATTATTTACAGTACGACTAATCGAGCCACCTACCGAATAGCCAGATCCATCATTACTATCACTTCCTGCAATAAAAGCGTCTAATAATGCATATTTACTAATCGCTTGAGTCCATAATAAACCAAGATTCTTTACTTCTTCACTATATGTAGCATTAAACCCAAGGGTAGTTAAATTACTTATCCCCCGCCTAAAATAGATATTAGAAAAAAATTCCCTATAATCATTACTTTGAAGATCATAGTTATATCTAATCTTACCTAAAGAAATATTATATTCATTTAACTCAGGTTTAAGCAGTTTATTATTAATATATACAGGAAAACTCTGGACTGTTTTATTACCCAAAATATCTTCTACCACTACCTGAGCATCTCCAGATTGTTGAATCAATGCACCAGGCTGTAAAGTATAATTCCCCGGAGTAATTCTTTGTTGAGAAATACTCACCCCATTAATATATAAATCCACAGTTGAGGGTAAAACAGCGCTTCCTTTTAAAGTCGGCATATTCCAATAAATATAGTCAGGCCGATCTGTAAAATTTGTTCCAAAACTTAAACCACCATAACGTACTGAATTAACGAAGGGGTTGGAAATAGTGGTGGTATCACCCACGGTTAAACTTAAAAACTTATCAGGAAAATCTAGATCAAAAGCGGACCTTAGACGAACTATTTTTTCTTGTTTTACCTCTTCTGGTGCCAGAGCCAGTTCATTCTCAGTTAAATTTCGTATAAGCGTAGAATTTTGAAATAACCAATAATCTTTAAACACCCCTAATTCTGCTAATGAATTAAATTGGTCATCCTGTGAAGTCTGCTCATAAAAAAGATCATAATTTAAAAAAGCACCCAAAGCTGCCCTATTAGGCATAATCAATTTTTCTTGATCTATTTCTTTAGCTTGAAAATACTCTGCGGGTACTGTTAGTTTTACTGACTGTACATGTGTATCTATTTCAGCAAGAGCTGGGTTCAGTGAAACCAAACAAAACTCTTTTTTTATGGGATGGACAGGAAAATAATCTCCTTTCAACTCTAAAGCATTTAAAGATTGGCACTCTATATATATTTTTTTATCTTCTTCAAATACTAATGTTTCTATATTTTTATCTATACCATTTAACCAGACGTTACTAAAAAAAACATTGTTCTCCTCTGCATTTACCCGCTGAATAGGTAGGACTATGTTTAAAAATATACATGGCAAAAACAATATGATTTTTTGCATAACCCCTCACCCTGACAAATTAAATTCCATCGGCAATTCACTTCTATCTGTTTCAATAATTAACTTATATTTATTGAAATCCCCCAACTTAATCTCACCAAAATTAAATTTTTGTTGCTGATTATTAAGTAAATATTTCATATCTGTAGTGACTGCAACTTCTTTTTTCTTGTCATCTAGAATGGTTATTTTTTTAATTTGAACATGTGTATTGGTATTATTTTTCACATTTAATGAAAGCTGTGATCCATTATATACCGGGTTAAAATTTAGCTTCACTTTTTCTTGTACCCCTACGAATAGTGGGACAGAAATATTAAACAGGAAATTAACTTTTGACTCTTTTACAGTAGGTGCAATTTCATTAAAAATGATTCGCCAAGTTTCTTCTTTTTTTGGGGCTTGCATTTGAGTAAACCCTACCCGAACAATCTGCTTACTATTGGGTTGTAATACAAAGTTTTTAGGATTAATCACTACGGAATTATCAGGCTCTAGAACATCTTCCCCTTCTGCATTTTGTCCCCATTTAACGGCAGAAACTTCAAATATTTTAGCTTGATCAGAGTCACTATAATCTAATGTAACGGTAGCACTACGCTGTTTTTTAACATCCGATATATATAGTTGAATAGGCGTAATTTTTAGTCCTGCATAAATTGTCTGTGAACATGCCAACACAATAGAAATAGCGAACATCGAAAATAACTTATTCATTTTCCCCTACCTATTATTTTTTATTTTTAAATTTTGATCTTTTTATAGTGAAGTTGGCATCACTATAAAGTGATACCAACTTTTTTTATTTCTAATTAAAAATTAGAATGAAACAGCAATTCGCAATTCTTCAGTATAAGTACCTACTGGTTTAGATACACCAACTTGTGGACTTACAACAGTAACATCATAAGGCGTCCACCCTCCTGGCGTAAATGGTTGACCTGCTGTTGTCGCATTCAAAGGAATAGTGGTTGTACCATTACGTTTGGTGGTAATTGTAACAGGAATTTCATTAGCACCCATTTTAAGTTTAGAACCATTTGCAGTTGTTAAACCAATCTTAAACTGTGCATTTGCCCCAACACGGAAACTGCCCTGTGCAGTATCGCCACCCACTTTATCTTGTAAAGTCAAAGTAGGAGTAAGTACTTGTAGTTCACAATGCGGTTCAACTTTAAGTTTAATATCAATTTTACCACTACAATCTACATCACAACCTGAAGGTGGTGGTGGAGTTGGTATCCCTCTTGCCAAATCATCTTCTGCATACACGCCTGTTGCACAAACGCCAAGTACTAATGCCGCTAATGCAGCTTGGGTCATTTTATTCATGATTTTCTCCATTTCTTTTTTTAAAAGAATATGTGTGTATAGTTATTTTAACGATTACGATGTAACTCTTTTTATTGTGAGTAAGGTTACGTAACCGTTGACCTATCTTATTATCTTTAATTTTAAAAAATGCAAAAATGTTATTATTCACAATACACGACTTTAATGTTTGTTTTTTATTTGTTTTACAACTTTAATTCTATATTTATAATAAGGTTACGATACAAAATAAAATGATACAATTTAGAAATGTTTCCAATTATTTCAAAATAAAAACAATAAAATAATATTCAAAATACATAAAAATAACTAAATCACTAATTTTATTATTATTTTTAAAATCATCTCAACTTACACTAGCTTAAAATAAAGTTACATAATTTACAAAAGTTTGTAAATTACAGCTTATTATTTAAAAAATATGTGATTTTGCAAATTACTGGATAAGTCGGCCACCCATTCTTGTTCGTGGTCTACCACTCATTCCTATTCCAAGTCGGCCACTCAAATTAAAAAAAATAAGCTTTTATTTTTGAGAAAAGATTTTCTCTCTGTACGACCGGCCTAAAATCTCAAGTTCATAAGATCTATGTAAAATCCGATCCATGACTGCATCTGCAATGGTAGGATCTTGAAACTGCTCAAACCATAATTTTTTAGGAACTTGGCTTGTAATTAAAAGTCCACCGCTCTGAGATTGCTTATCGATAATTTCAAGAAAAGCTGGTGCTAATGATTGATTAAATCCACCTAAACCAAAATCATCAATAATAAGCAATTTTGCAGTACATACTTTTTTCTTGAAGTCTTTGATTTCACCTAAAGTGATTGCATTGGCAATTTCATCAAATAAGCTAATCGCATTAAAATACATCGTGCTGTAACTGCGATGACAAGCCTCTGCTCCAAAAGCGCAAGCTAGCCATGATTTTCCTACACCCGTTGAGCCTGAAATAATAAGTCCGCGACCATCATTAATCCATTCACAGCTCGCATAGCGATGAATATCTGCTTTTTTAATTTGCCGTTCCGCTGCATAGTCGATATGTTCTAATCTTGCATTTGGATATCGGAATTTGGCTTGAGAAAATAACCGTTCAATTCTCCGATTTATTCGATCATTCAATTCAGCATCTAGACAATAATCTAAGAACTCTTCAATACTTGCCTCCTGACTGATCATTTGATCCAGTGAGCTTTCTGCTGATCGAAGAAAACCTTTGAGCTTAAGCTGTTCCAGCTTATCTTTTACTGACTTTTTAAGCATGTGCCGTTACTCCTGAATGCTGCAAATAATAATCTGCACCACGAATATTTTGATGTGGCGTTGGTGGACGAGGTTGAATGTCTGACGTTTTCTGAATGAGGAAAGCATTATTCGTGATAATGCTTTCAAGCCGCTTAAGCGTAAAAATCTGGCGTTCCATTGCAAATTGACAAGCGCCTTCCAAACAATGTGATTTTTGTTTATCTACGATCCATTCTCTGAATTTATTTAATGATTTAATATTTTTGGCAAGGTCTCTTTTTTGACTGAGGATATGATTAACATACTGTGAAGTATGTGACCCCATACGATCTGCCCAAAAAATGATTTCGTCTTTGGATAGGCCTTTTTGCGCAAGATGCTCTGGTGACATATGCTCATCTAAACACATATCCTGATGGATCCCCTGATTGATCGTATGCTCAGCTATTTTTTCACGTTCATAAAAAACGTGAATGGCGGATTGCATGATCTTGATATCAACTTGTAAATGCGCATATGTATAGGGAACAGAATATTGGTTAGATTGATACTCAACGCGATAGAACTCACTTACCCGCACCGAACGTTTCCAAGTACACAATTCATATGGGTAAAGAGGTAATGGATTGAGGTCTTTGCCATCCAAAGCCAAGAACTGTTCATAACGACTAATGGTAAATCGGCGAGTCGTTTTACGGTTTATGATATCCATTTTTTGTTGGATTGCTTGGTTGAGTTCGTCAATAGAGAAAAATTTTTGATTGCGTAAAGATGCAAGAACTGAACGCTGAACAATTTGTACACTGACTTCCGCTAGCCCTTTATCCTTTGGATGACGGGGTCGAGTTGGCATAATCGCAAAATCGTAATGCGCAGCAAAATCTTCAAAGTCCTTCTGAAACTCTAAACCCGACTTATTGTTCTTGATCACGGCTGACTTTAAATTGTCAGTGATAATTGTGTCTGGTACACCGCCGATATGCTTAAATGCCTGAATAAAACATTCGAGCCAATGTTCCACTTTTTGGCTCGGAACTGCATAAGCGAACGTATACGCGGATGCCCCTAAAACACCTACAAATACCTGAACATAACTTTTTGATCCATCTAATGGCGATGTGATTTCCATTGTACGACCGCAAAAATCCACTAACAGCGCTTCACCACTTTTAAAACTTTGGCGCATGGATGAATGCCGTTTTTTTTGGAAATTTCTAAATACTTCACAAAAACGTGAATAAGAAAGCCCCTTTGCATATTGAGCAATATATTCTTGCCAAAGTAATTCAAGGGTCATATCACGTTTTTTTAGTTCTTGATTCACATACTCAAAATCTGGATATATTTTTCTTGTTGGGTAGTTAGCGACCCTAGAGATTTCAAAATAGTCGAGCAATTCAAGGTTAGTAAATAAATTAAGTTCACTATTGTGGATTGGAAAAAGTTTTAACTTTTCATAAATCACTTTAACAGAATCTCTGGAAATACTGACTTGTTTAGCCGTTTCCCTTTGACTGTATTCTAAATTGAGCAGTCTGACTGCCTGCCGAATCTTATCGGTTTCGATACGCATAAATTATAGACCTCTTTGGTTCACTTAAAGAGGCAGAAACCACTCATTGAACATTGATAAAAGAATCAATGTTCAATACAATGATCTTGTCTTGACCGCAAAATTAAGACAACTCTTAAAGGCTCATGCACCATCATGAGCCTTTATTTTTTTCTGCCGATGACTGTACTAATCTTTCATTTGTACATTGTCCGAGAATTGCATAAACTTCTTTAAAATAAAGTTAACTTGAGCATTTAAAGATCGCTGTTGGGCATTAGATTCTGCTTGCAGCTGCTTTCTCAGCGATACAGGGATGCGTATTTTTAATTGAGCAAATTCAGTATTGGGGTTCATATCGACCTCAAATAAACCACTATGGTTTAGCAATGATAAACCATAGTGGTTTATTGTCAATATAATGAGGTACTCTAAGATGAGTCTTTTAAGCGATTCTCAAATAAAATTAAGATTACCGACAGAGCTAAAACAAAAAATAGAGGCTGAAGCGCAGGATTCAAAGCGGTCCATGAATGCTGAAGTGGTTGCCCGCTTAGAAAATAGCTTTAATTTTAAAAAGCTGGAAATCGAAGGAAGTGAACAAACTATTTTAGGCCCATACCAGCTCATGGACCGCAAGAAGGAATTGTCAGATCGATTGGTTCATGCGATTCAGTGGTCTAATTACTCAAATGCAAAAGAGCTTAAGTATTCACATATTGCAGAGCGGCTGGGTTATGACACCGCTGAAATCTTCCTCGATTGGGTGCAAGGAAAGCAAGAACCTACATTTTCTCAACTTCGAAGTATTGCAGATTTTTTAAAGCTCAATCAAGACTGGCTGGTTCACGGAGATGGTTATCCAACCCCCAATTCATCATTTGATGCGTCTGGTATTCCAGAACAAGATATTCCTGAATTATTTTTAACTCAAGGAATCACAGATCATGAAATTTTTATGAGCGAAGTTAAGAAAATTCATTTCGTTCGAAATATTTCCCCTGAAGGCGAACTCCTGATCGTTCGTGAATACAAAGACGAGCGAGTAGATGTTCTGCAAACAAGAGCTCATATCTCAACAGTCATTGGCGATGGTGGGCGAAGAATGTTGCAAAATTTTGCACGTTTATGGTGTTATCTTTATAACAGCCCACACCGCAATGCTGTGTATAGTTATTTGCTCAAAGATGAAAAATTTAATCAGCTTCGCAAGCTTTATGTTCATCCTTTATCTATTCTTCGCACGACCCAAACCTCCTTTTGGTGGGAAGAAATATGGAAAAAACAGCCAAGTGCTCATATGGCACAGTTATATCAGGAACAATGGTCAGATTGGCTATCAACGACACATGTGGCAAGTGAGGGTGTCCTGCAGAATGAAAGTTGAAAGTTAAGTGTCTATTGAGGGGTAAAATCTAATGGGAGAAATTGAAAAATAAAATACCATTGAATATATGGTGAGATTTTGTTAATTTCTGCGCAAAATTTAGCATGCAATAAATTTATGTTCAAAAAAAATAGAGTATTAAAAAGCATTTTGCTTTCTTTGAGTGGTTTTGCTGTTACTCCTGTTACATTTGCAGAGACATTTGACCCAGCGATAGATGGTTTGATTCGAAACCAGCAGCGCCAAGCAGAATTAGAAAAAATTATACAACCTGAACGTGATGTAAATTTAGAGGTTGTTCAAAAAAAAGAAGCTGTAAAACTCACAGACATTGAAGATCAGAACTGTTTTGAAATCAAAACAGTTGAACTTCATGGAGAAATGAGGCAGCAATTTGATCACGATGTGCAACAAGCGTTAAAGGATTTAGGCTTTACTTCAGGTTTATGCATGGGTGAGCAGCGAATTAATCTGTTGATGACGCAAGCACAGAACATCATCATTGGCCGAGGCTTTACCACGACACGTATACTGGCTGAACCTCAAAACTTAAGCACAGGTGTATTAAAACTCACCGTCATTCCGGGACTGGTTCGAGAAATCAAACTCGATTTAAGGGATGAGGAAAATACCCGAGCAGGCCGAATTCAATATGCCAAAAATATCTTTCCCATTGAACGTGGCGATATTCTCAATTTACGAGATTTAGAGCAAGGCTTAGAAAACTTAAAAAGGTTGCCTACAGCGGAAACTGATATTCAAATTGTCCCTGCAGATGCGCCCAATCAAAGTGATGTGATCGTCAAATGGAAACAGCGAAAAATTCCAATTCGCGTGACCTTAAGTGCTGATGATGCTGGGAGCCGTCAAACTGGTAAATATCAAGGGAACATTACCGTTTCAGTGGATAACCCTTTATTTAGAAGTGACTTATTTTACGTCACCGTTGGCCGCAACTTAGCAGACCAGCAAGAGATCACGGATCAAAATGGAACCACTGTGAAGAGCGGAACCCATAACTACGCCCTTCATTATTCTGTTCCTTATAAAAACTGGCTGATCAGCGCCAATGCGAGTCGATACAACTACGATCAAGCGGTGGCTGGTGCCAATAATGTTTATAACTATAATGGAGAAAGTCAGACTCAAGATTTAGGTTTGACCCGATTGCTTTATCGGGATGCAAAGCGTAAAACCTCAGCGACCTTGAAAGGCTGGCATCGAGAATCTAAAAGCTATATTGATGATGCCGAACTGACCATACAGCGCAGAGATGTTGCGGGTTGGCAATTCAATCTTGATCATCGTGAATATATTCAATCTGCAGTGCTGGATTTGAGCCTAGGGTATAAGCGCGGCACAGGTGCATTCGATTCATTACCTGCAGTTGAGGAAGCGCTGAACGAAGGTACATCACGGATGAAGATCTGGACGCTGGATGCCAATCTGAATGTTCCGTTCCAATTTGAAAATCAGCAATATAGCTACTCAAGTGCCTTTAGAGCGCAATATAACGACACGCCACTGACCATTCAAGACCGGCTTTCTATTGGTGGAAGGTATACGGTACGCGGTTTTGACGGTGACCTAACCTTAGCAGCAGACCGTGGATTTTACTGGCGCAATGATTTAGCCATGTCTATTTTCCCCACACACCAATTCTATATTGCTTTAGATGCGGGTCATGTCGATGGACAATCAGCAGAATGGCTATTGGGCCAAACCTTAATTGGCGCAGCCATGGGTTTTAGAGGCCAAGTACAGGCAGGCGGCAGCTTTTATTATGACTTTTTTGTAGGCAAGCCGCTGCAGAAACCTGACCACTTCCAAAATTACGATATGAATTATGGGATTAGCCTGAATTACTCATTTTGATTTTGATCATTCAAAATAAAAATATTGAGTCCTTAAAGACATTTGAAAATATTGAAACATTTAAAGCATTGGTAAAAGAGAAATGAATAAGAACTGTTATAAAACGATTTTTAGTCAAACCCGTGGTGAGATGATTGCCGTTGCAGAAAATGCCTCAGCTGCAGGACAAGCCTCAACACAGAATAATAAAGCGGTTGATCTTGAAACAGCAGTCGTTGCTTCTGAAAAAAGTTTAGGTTTAAAAGTTCTTTCATTTTCATTGATGCTGATTACAGGCACTGCCTTGATCAGTGCATCGATCGGTGTATCGCACAGTAATGTTGTTGCAGACCCGAATGCGGCAGGCAATCAGCGCCCAACGATATTGAACAGCGCCAATGGCACAACACAGGTGAATATTCAAACCCCAAGCAAAGCTGGGGTATCGGTGAATCACTACCAGCAATTTGATGTGAATCAGAATGGTGTTATTTTAAATAACAGTCGCCAAAATACTCAAACGCAGCTTGGGGGGTATATTCAAGCCAATCCTTGGCTTGCAGGCGGTGAAGCCAAAGTTATTGTCAATCAGGTCAACAGCAGCAATCCTAGTCACTTAAATGGCTATGTAGAGGTCGGTGGGCGTAAAGCGGATGTGATCATTGCCAACCAAGCTGGGATTAATGTCGATGGCGGCGGTTTTATCAATGCAGGTGGGGTAACTTTAAGTACCGCTAATCCGAATATTCAAAATGGACAAGTCACGGGTTATCAAGTCCGTGACGGAGTGATTAACATCACAGGTCAGGGCTTGGATACCAGTAAAGCCGATTATACCCAACTGCTCAGCCGTGCTGCACAGATTAATGCAGGCGTTTGGGCTAAAGAATTAACGGTGGTTGCTGGACAAAATGATATTGAAGGCAATCCGCAGGCTGGTGCGATACAGGCCGCTTCGGGATCGGCAGGTACTGTGCCACAGTTTGCCATTGATACCAGCAGCTTAGGCGGGATGTATGCGGGCAAAATCAGTTTAATCAGTACCGAACAAGGGGTTGGAATTAACAACGCGGGGCAAGTGTTTGCCTCAGCCGGGCATATTAAAATCAGTGCCAATGGTGAGCTGCAAAATAGCGGTGTAGTCGTTGCAGAAAATAAAGTTGATAGCGCCCCAGCAAGTTTAAATCTTCAAGCAAAAGATTTAAACAATACCGGCAAGATATTAAGTCTGGGCGATCAACGCATTCAGGCTGAAAACGTCAATAATACTGGCCTCATTAATAGCCAAGGTTTGACGCGTATTGATGCCAGTCAAGGCATTCAAAACGTGGGTACAGGTCAAATCTATGGTGACCATATTGCCCTGCAAACCGCGCATCTTCTCAATGCGGAACAACAAACCAGCGAAGGTGTCAAAGCAGGCACGATTGCGGCACGTCAACGCTTAGATATTGCAGGCGGAAAAATTGAAAATAGAGAACAAGCCCTAATCGCCAGTGAAGGTACGCTGACCGTTGGTGGGCAACTGAATGTAAACCATATGGCAGAGGGCTCTGCCGCATCCTTAGATAATGCCAGCGCACGTATTCAATCTGTGGGTGACATGTACCTAGGTTTGGATACATTGACCAACCGAAATTTACACTTCAGTTCAAGTGTTAAAGAAATACCGGAAACCCGCAAAGATGTGACCGCTTATCAAGGTGCTGGAAGCGCTGAAATTCTTGATTCATCGCATATTACAGGTTATGGAGGTCATGACACCATTTATCTGGACGGTCAAAAATATGAAGACTATACCAGATATATCTATAACCAGTACGAAACTAAACATTATGTGGATTCCAGTGCACCTGCGGAGATTATTTCAGGCGGTGCACTGACGCTAAAAGGCCAAAGCCTGACCAATGACAAGAGTCAGATTCTAGCGGCGAAAGGCATCACTATTGAACAAAATGAGGTGAATAATATTGATGCTGAGGGTGAGCATCGTGTGATTAAAAATGGGACATCGCAGTATCACTATGTAGGATGGAACTCTTTAGGTACCAGCAAAAAAAGCGAATGGAATGGTGTTCGTGCCTATAATCCTGCGGACATTGTGACACCGATCAAACTTGATGTGGTGAAATATGATGGTGCTCATCAAGGTGGATTAAATGGTGATACCTCAGAACTCAGCTTACCGCTGCAATCCTTATACAGCGTGAATAAAGAAAATAATAACCGCCCTTTGATTGAAAGCAGCGATGCCTTTACTAATTATAAAAAATGGTTAGGCAGTGATTACATGCTGCAAATGTTCGCGACCGACCCGCAAAACATGCAAAAACGTTTAGGGGATGGTTATTACGAGCAAAAACTGGTCAATGACCAAATTGCACAACTGACGGGTCAAGTTTATTTAGATGGTTATACGAACTTCGAGGATCAATTCAAAGCCTTGATGGATTCTGGGGTGAGTGCCGCCAAAGATCTTAATTTAAGTGTTGGGGTGAAACTTTCAGAAGCACAGATTGCTCGATTGACCAGTGATATGGTGTGGCTGGTGACAGAAACCATTACCGTTGATGGCGAAAAAATCCAAGTCTTGGTACCGAAAGTGTATGTTGCAGTACAGCCGGGAGATTTAAACAACAAAGGTACCTTGATTGCAGGCGAGACGGTCAATTTAAAACTGAGTGGGGATTTAAACAACCAAGGCAGCATTGCTGGACGCCAATTGGTGAATCTTGAAGCCAATAACATGAATAACGTGGGCGGCTTAATACAAGGTCGAGACGTCTTTGCGACAGCACACACCGATATCAATAATATTGGTGGGACAATGACCGCCAATCAAACCCTTGCCCTTGATGCGGGCCGAGACATTAACAACATCACCACGACGATTAAAACTGAAAATAAGCACGGTTTAAGTGAATTTAGCGCTGAAAACATTGGCCGTGTTGCTGGGCTGTATGTACAAGAGGCGGATGGTCAGCTGGTTGCTAATGCCAAGAATAATATCAATCTGACTGCATCAGATCTACAAAGCCAAGGCAGTGTTACCATCAAAGCGGGACAAGACCTGAATCTTTCTACGGTGAATGTCAGTCGCAGTGATTTAAGCTCAGCAGGTGACAAGGATCAGATTCTGAATGCTTCGAGTCGAGATGTAGGGACGCAGATTCAGGCGAAAGGTAATATCTCTCTGCAAAGCGTTGCCAATACTCAGATTAAAGTCGGCACATTGAAGAGTACGTCGGGCAATGTAGTGATTGATGCTAGACAAAATGTCTTGAGCGAAAATGGACGAGATGAACGCAGTTCTCAGCTTGCCGCCCAAGAAAAAGGTGGCTTCTCTACAACAGATAAAAAAATCCAATCTTCGACCAGTCAATCGATTGCAACCGACATCCAATCGGGTGGCAATATCCTGATCAATAGCCAAACAGGAGATATTCAAGCCACACACCTGCAAGCAGGTGCGAAAGACAGCATTCAAATTACGGCAAACCAAGGTAATGTCAAACTTTTGTCAGATATTGATACTGACATGAAGAGCACGGAAACAGCCAAGAAAAATACAATTCAATTTAAAAACCGTCAATCAGGATATATCGACGAAGACGTTGCACAAACACAGCTCAAAGCTGGCAAAAATGTTGATATCAATGCCGGTAAAAATATCGAGCTGCAAGCCAATGATATACAAGCTCAAGACAATATTTATATTGGCAATACCCAATTCGAACGCCAAGCGGATGGCAGTTTAAAATCCAAAGATGGTAATGCCCTGCCCGAAAATGTCAGTCTGACGACATTAGAAACCAATGATCAGCAATGGGATGAAACACAAAAGGGCTATCGAGGCATTGCCAAAGACTTAATGAAAGTGACTGCTGTTGGCTTAGCAGGTATTGAGGCTTTAGCTCCGGGATTAAAAGCACCGAAGATCACGATCGGAGAATCATCGAGCACACGGACTGAGAAAAGAACACAAACAGGGACCGATCTTGGTGCCAATAATGTCTATGTGGGTTCAGCAGGTCAAACGACACTGACCAGCAGCAACATTGATGCACAGAACACGATCTTAGCGGGCAAAAAAGTCACGCTCGATGCAGCAGAAGAACAACAAAAAACGGTAAGTTCAAACAGCAAAGAAACGGTACAAGGTCTTGGGGTAAAGCTGAATAAAGACAGCATTCGAGTGGGCGGCTTTGTACTTGAAGACACAGAGAATACCGTTAAAACTACAGCCACAACGCATAAGTCAGGCAACATCAATACTGAAAACTTAATGATTCAAGGTGCTGAAGGTGTAGATCTCCTCGGCCAAAATATCACGGCTGCAGGTGATACGATCATTGATCATGGTCGAGGAAATCTCAACATAGGCGGTTATGAAAATAAAACCGCCACAGAAGAAAAGACCCATACTGAAACTGTGAGTACAGAAGTCGGCATTCGCAATGCCTATTTAGATGCAATCTTAGCGGTAGAAGCTGTTGCAGATGCAACTAAAGCCTTATCTAAAGCTAAAGATGAGTATAGCCAAGCACAACGTGACTATGCAGCGGGCCGAATTACCAAAGGAGCCTTAGATGACAGCAAAGCCAATGTCGCAATGGCAACGGCCAATGTGGCAAGTGCACAGATTGCTGTAGGGGCAGCAGCCGCATCTGCGGCTGCAAGCAGTGCAACCTATGGCTTTACCATTGGCGCTAATGGTGAACGGATAGAAACCACAAGCACCACGAATACAGAACAAAGCCAATGGCAAGGCAGCAACTTAGATTTAAACAACCTTCAGCTTAAATCAGAAGGTCAAGATATCAATATCCAAGGCAGCCGAGTGAATGCAACAGGCACCACGACCTTTGATGGCAGCAAAGACCTCAATGTGACTGCAGGCGTCGAGCATAGTAAACAAGACAGTAATAGTAAAACCAATAGCCAAAGTGTGAGCTATACCTATGGCGGTGGCGGCAGTGCTTCAATAGGCAAGCAAACCAGCCAATCACAAAACGAAAGCCTCACCCACGTAAATAGTGAAGTTGTACTGAATCGTACTGAAGGTGCTATTGATAAATTGAATGTTCAAGGCGGTACGGTGAGCATTGCTGATCGAGGTAGCCTGCAAGTTAAGGAAATTCATGTAGAAAGCTTGCAGGATACAGCATCCAGCAGCAATAGCAGTAAAGGCGGTTCTATTGGCGGCGGTTATGGTTCGGGTTCAAAGAATATTACGGCCAGCTACAACCAAGCTAAAGGTAATAGTGACAGTGCATGGGTGAATGACACCAGTAAGTTGCTGATAGGTAATGCACAAAACGATGCAGACTTGGATGCAATGGGTGTGAAAAATGTCACTAATATTGGTGGTGTGATTGCGAATGCGACAAAGAAAACTGATGGTTCATTAAGTGATCATGGTAAGTTAAATTACTCGGGCGAACTTGAGCTGAAAGATCTTGAGGACCACAACTACAACAGTAGCAGCGGCTTTAATGTCTCGACCAATATCGGTATTCCACAAAAAGGTACACCAGAAGCCTCTACTGCACCAAAAGGTTCAACGACCATTGGCCTCAACAGCAGTGGACAGGAAACAGAACAGTTGACCAAAGCAACGATGGGACAAGGTACTGTAAAAAATACGACCGATACGACCAATCGAGACATTAACAACGCGCAAGAAATTACCCGAGACCAAACCACAGGCATGCTTGATGGATCGGTGACGGTTGATCATCGTTTACTGACAGAAAGTGGCCGTGCGGAGATTATTCAGCAGCAAAAGGATCTACCTGAAAATTTCCGTCAAAGTGCTGAAAATTTAGCGAAAGCATTACCAGAGGGTGAGTACAAAGATAAGGCTTTACAAACGCTAAATAATATTCAGGCAAGGCTTTATAATTTACCAAGTGAATATAAAGAAACGGGCGTAGTTGGTGACAAAGTTGCAAGTGAATTACTCAAACGAGGGATAGAGCCCAAAGAAGTAGAAGCATTATTTTCTAAATTAGATTTTTTCTATGCAGCAAAAGAATTTAGTGAGATTCAGAATCAATTAGATACATTAGCTCAATCTGGTGTTGATTTAGAAACGATTTTTAAACAACCTAAAATAGGCGTAAGCGAACAAGAAACAATTTATGCAAAAGGGACTGACTTTGAGACAAAAGTTACGACTCAAACAACAGTTGGTATGACTATTTTAAGCAATATTGCAGATTTAGGGAATAATATAAAACAGATTAGCGATGATTTAGGTGTTGATTTAGGTACTGTTCAACTTGCGGTAGGTTTAATGATTTCAGGTCCAGTTCGTTTAGTAATTGAGACAGGAAAGTCTTTAGCTTTAGATAATGTAGCAGGAGCTGAAATAGCTCAAGGATTTGATGCTCTAGCAACATCATTAACTGCCGCCGCTCATCTTACCAATTCAAATACGATTAATAATTGGACTAATCCAGAGAAAGTTAAAGAAATTGAAAACTCTACGTCTGAAAATAAATTAGATGAATTGAAATTTGCAAATGAAATTGAAAAGAATAAACAAGGTGCAGAATATTTAATTAATGCTGTGGCTGGAGTTGTAGGTGCTGGAATAGGTAAAGGTGTTGTTAAGGGGAAAGATTCAGAACTTGAAGTTTCTAAATCTGGATTTGAAATAGGGGATAATAATTCCATAACTGGACATCAGATTTTAGGCATACATAAGGACGAAAGTAATAATACTATTGGTAATTACATAGTCGAAGGCACCAAGCCATCAACTAAAGATAAAGTTATTAATGTTGAAACACAATATTATGAAAATCCAGGACATCATGACTTGAAAGATGGAAATATGCCTTATAACTCTACTAAAGCAATAATTCCTGACAATCATGTAAAATTATGGGAAAACAGTGTAAAAATTGATAGTGATCCAAAAAATAGATGGGCAATTGAAAATAAAGATGGGAAGGTCATTTATCATAGGTTTCAAGATGATGGTAATGGCAATTTCCATTGGAATGGTTCGACAAAAGGTATTACGTCCTCAGGAAAGGAACGAAATATCAAGATTTCTGATGTCCCTTCTGACTTGATAAAAATGGTAGATAGCAAATGAATAGAATTGGAAACGATCAAGTTTTTATAGAGTTTGATGGAAATTATCAGAATAGTAATTTCATCCCATTGCGTTTATGTATTGAGGGGGAGTATCTAGGAACTTTAGACTCTCCTACTTATGTGACTAGCTTTATAAATTCACTAAAAAACTTACTAAATGATAATTACTATTATAGCAATGTGATAAATGATGAAAATTGTAAAAAATTTTTCTATCCTAAAGGTTTATTATCTGAGAATTACAGAATCACTTTAGAAGAAACCTTTGATGATTTCAGTAAAAGGGCAGCAAGGAATAATAATACTATTTATTTTACTTGGTTTTTATATGAAGATCATTTTTTTGAATACAAAGATAACATTGTAAATAAGGTAATTTTTTCTAAATGTAAAAGTCTAGATTTACTCAATTTAATAGATGATTTTCTTGAAGTAATTAATTAAGGGGCTGTAGTCGATAAGGCTAAATACCCACCAAAATTAGGAGATGACAACAGCACTCAATGGTCTTTCAGCAGCGATTAGTACAGGGATGGTAACGGTTGCGAAGAAAGGTGGTGGTATTGTTATTGATACTGCTAAAAGTACTAAACGTATTTTAGAGCCTGTAAATTATTTTGTGTAAGTTCGATTTTTGGTGGTGTTTTAAAAAGTATGCTGACATTAAATGAAGCCATTATTGATGTAAAAGAAGGTTAAGTCGAAGGCTTTAAAATGGTTTTCAAGCTTTTTGGAGAAATTGCAACTTCTTCTAAAACCACGCCTTATTCGATGCCTTATTTTGCAATTATTACCTTCAATTCCTACAGTAAACAACTTACCAATACTTTGCTTGCAGTTTTTAAAAGCAGTGATGAAACTGTCCCAATGATCACTTGCAATTCGGGTGTAGTGAATACCTAATTGTTTAAGCTTTGTCTTCAACCTTTGGACTGTAGCTAAATCTCTCTTACCCCAAACATAAGCAACAATCTCACCTGTTTCTCGATGGTAGGCGTAAATAAGCCATTGTTTATTATTTTTATTTCCAACAAAAGTCCAGAATTCATCTACTTCGAGAGATTCATAATGACTTTGTTTAGGCTGAATTTGATAGGCCGATTCAGTTAAAGTCCGGAAGACTTTACCGATACTAATGCGATCAACTTCAGCGATATCTCGTATACCGCTGCCTCTGACCATTAACTGTAATATTTTACGAGTAATGCCAGAATTACATCCTAGATAGCTCAGAGCATGGTCACCAATAAACTGACGTTTGCAGTCTTTGCATTGGTAGTTTTGTTTCCCATCTACTTTGATGCCATTTTTCTTTATACTGTCACTGAGGCAGGTTGGACATTTGATTTCTAGAGTTATTTGCATTTCTCTATTTTAGCAAAATTCAACCTGCTTTTTTTTAGCATACTTTTTGATACACCACCCAATTTTTTAATCGATCATCGAACGTAATCGTAAATCAGTTCATCGCTAAATGATATAAGTAGCGCTGTTGTGCAATATTGGCATTTGAATACTTTTTATGAGGTTCATTCTTCTTGTAATTCTATTACTGAATAAACCCTAAGTGGCCGACTTGGAATAGGAATGAGTGGTAGGGAACGAATAGGAATAGGTGGTAGGTTTATGCAGGAATATGCATGATTTTATCGATAATTTTACTTTCTTTTTCAAACATTAATACTGTTCTTTAGGCACAATAGATCTAATTCAAAATTCCATCAAAAAATAAATTCATTTAGAAAATAACCATTTAAACAGAAATAAAAATTATATAAATTATTTTTATAAAAAAGAGAAGGCGAAAAAATTATTTTTAGTCTTGTTTTTATTTAATACCAATGTTTTCTCAACCGTAATGTATCTTACTTTATTTAATACAACATGTAATATTTTATGGTTATAAAAATTTAACATATAACCATTTAGTAAAAAATATTATTCATATGAATATTTAAGGAATTTATAAGATAAACATTCATCCAATTAAATATTTTTCTTTTAATAATAATTAATGCAAACTCATTTTTTTATTTATATTTTTTAAAAAAATATTTTATAAAATATTTTTCAATTATTTTCTACCCGATTTAATAAGCCATCTTTTACTTGATAGACCTGCCCATAACCGAAATCAATTTGTTGTTTTTCTCCCTGAATAGCTGGAAATCCAGTAATATTTTCTAATTGGGGGGAGCGTTGAAATTGATGGGTTTTAGGGTTATACATCCAGTAGATAAAGCGCTTATCTTCAATTTTTCGTTCATTGGAAGTATCTGAAAGCACGATGTCATAATAGCCATCAAGATTAATATCCATATAACCAATACTCTTGGGATAAGCAGTAAACCCTGACAAACTTTGAACGACTGTATTGGTCGTTTTATTCCATACATCCACTTGTTTTAAGGCTCGTCCATAAGGCTGTTGGGGATTTTCAAGACCATAAAATTTAAATATGAACAGTGGCTTTTCTACTGCTGTAAATGCAGGCCCAAATTGAATTGGAATACTTTCATTATTCTTTGCTGTGATCAAAACTGATGACATCTGTCCTGTATTGGCATTTAAATTTCCATTTAACTGATATTGTTCAGATGCTGTTGCCTCCCCCTCTACACTTACCGATTTAAGATTAAGCTGATCTCCTTTTTGCAAGCCTTTAAAAGCAATCGTTTTTTTCTCGTTCAAATCATGGAATTTGCCGTGTGGATTCCAGATCCCTGCATATAAATCAAGAAAATAGCGTCCATCATCTGAACGCAACATTCGCTGCATAGAGACTCGAACATTTGTAAAAGATTTGAGGTGATCAATCCTGGTTACAGGCACTGTTTCTGCAAAACTTAAACATGCAAAAGATAAAGTGGTAAGACATAGCAGGATTTGAGTTTTCATTACTCAGCCACACTTAACAATAAATTATGTCTACTCTATCACAATTAAAATTACATTTGATCTATCCTCAGCCGCTGTGTTTTGTTGCGAATTATTAATAGACTGATCTTCATCAAAAAACTAAAAATACTTTAGACAATAAAAAACCCTTGTATCAACAAGGGTTTTTTAAAGATTAAACTAAAAAATTAGTTCTTCTCTTTGTCAACGATTTTGTTCGCTTGAATCCAAGGCATCATTGCACGTAACTTATTACCTGTTACTTCGATACCATGAGCAGCATTTTGACGACGGCGAGCAGTCATAGATGGGTAGTTCAACGCACCTTCCTGGATGAACATTTTCGCATATTCACCAGATTGGATACGTTTAAGCGCATTACGCATTGCTTCACGAGACTGTTCGTTGATCACTTCAACACCAGTTACGTATTCGCCATATTCAGCATTGTTCGATACTGAATAGTTCATGTCCGCGATACCGCCTTCAAACATCAAGTCAACGATCAATTTAAGTTCGTGTAGACATTCAAAGTAAGCCATTTCAGGCGCATAACCCGCTTCAACCAAAGTTTCGAAGCCCATTTTAACCAGTTCAACAGCACCACCACAAAGAACCGCTTGCTCACCGAATAAGTCAGTTTCAGTTTCTTCACGGAATGAAGTTTCGATAATACCAGTACGGCCGCCACCTACGCCTGAAGCGTAAGAAAGTGCTACATTACGCGCGTTACCAGAAGCATCTTGGTGAATCGCGATTAAATCAGGAACACCTGAACCACGTTGGAATTCAGAACGTACAGTGTGACCTGGTGCTTTAGGCGCAATCATGATTACGTCTAAGTCAGCACGTGGCACAACTTGATTGTAAAGAACAGAGAAACCGTGAGCAAATGCTAGAGTCGCGCCTTGTTTGATGTTTGGCTCGATCACGTCACGGTAAAGTTGAGATTGGAACTCATCTGGAGTCAAAATCATGACTAAGTCAGCTTGAGCAACAGCAGCAGGAACTTCTGAAACTTTAAGACCAGCATTTTCAGCTTTTTTCCAAGAAGTCGAACCAGCACGTAAACCCACAGTTACGTCAACGCCAGAGTCTTTAAGGTTAAGCGCATGCGCGTGACCTTGTGAACCATAACCAATGATCGCTACTTTCTTAGATTGGATGATCGATAAGTCTGCGTCTTTATCGTAAAAAATTTGCATTGCTGTCTCCGCTTAAATGCTTATGTTTTCTTTTATCTAGGTCAATGATGTTATTGGTATTCATTGACCTGGATCCTCATCTCCACGATGAGTAGAATGTGTTAAAAAATTAGACTGTTAAAACTTTTTCGCCACGTGCGATGCCCGATACACCTGAACGCACCACTTCAAGAATGGTATTTTCTGCAAGTGCATCAATGAAACCGTCAAGCTTTTCAGTTGTACCGGCAATTTGAATGGTATAAGTCGTCGGGGTCACATCCACAATTTGTGCGCGGAAAATGTCAGCAGTACGCTTGATTTCTGCACGTGCCGATCCAAGTGATTTCACTTTAATCAGCATCAGTTCGCGCTCGATATGCGCACCCTCAGACAAATCAACCACTTTAACCACTTCAACCAGTTTATTCAGCTGTTTGGTGATTTGTTCAATTTTATGATCATCACCATACGTGGTCAGCGTCAAACGTGACATGGTTGGGTCTTCGGTTGGTGCAACGTTCAAAGTCTCAATGTTATAACCACGTTGAGAGAACAATCCCACCAGACGTGAAAGTGCACCCGCTTCGTTTTCTACGAGAACAGAGATGATATGTCTCATTGAGTGCGCTCCCCTTTTCCTAACCACATATCTTGCATCGACTGACCCGCAACCAGCATTGGATATACATGCTCGCTACGGTCAACCATAACGTTAATAAATACGCATTTATCGTTGATGGCCATGGCTTCTTCAAGCTTGGATTCAAGTTCATCAGCATGATTAATCTGGATGCCCACGTGACCATAAGCTTCCATCAACTTGGCAAAGTCAGGCAATGATTCAACATAAGAGCTTGAATGGCGACCTTCGTAGTTCATATCCTGCCACTGTTTCACCATACCCAAGGCACGGTTGTTGAGGCAAAGAATTTTCACATTTAGGCCATATTGCTTACATGTTGATAATTCCTGGATACACATCTGAATCGATGCTTCACCGGTAATACATACCACTTGCTGGTCCGGAAATGCCAATTTCGCAGCCATGGCATAAGGCAGGCCTACCCCCATGGTTCCCAAACCACCTGAGTTAATCCATTGACGTGGACGCGTGTATTTATAATACAACGCACCAAACATCTGATGCTGACCCACGTCAGAAGTAATAATGGCCTGGCTATTGGTGATTTTATCTAAAGCGGCAACGACTTGTTGTGGCTTCATCGTGCCATCAGTTGGGGCTACAACTTTTAAGCCGTGTGCTGCACGCCACTCATCAATTTGCTTCCACCATGCTGCAATATCTTCAGGGTTCGGTTTTGAAACATTCATTTGTTTCAACTGTACCAGCATCTCTTGAAGTACCGGCTCTACCGCACCCACAATTGGAATGTGCGCCATGATGGTTTTAGAAATGGTTGCCGGATCAATATCAATATGAATCACTTTGGCATTTGGACAGAATTTTGCCGGATTATTGGTCACGCGGTCATCAAAACGTGCACCTACACACAGGATCAAGTCTGCATTGTGCATGGTCATGTTAGCTTCATAAGTACCATGCATACCCAACATACCGATAAATTGAGGGTCATTGCCCGGGAATGCACCCAAGCCCATCAAAGTATTGGTTACCGGATAGCCCAATAAATGAGCCAATTCAGTCAATAATGCTGAGGCATTACCCTGTACCACACCACCGCCAGTGTAAATCACTGGACGTTTAGCACTGATCAATTCGTCAATTGCTTTACGGATCTGGCCTGAATGACCACGATGTGGTGGCTGATACGAACGCATCTTCACTTTTTCAGGATATTCGTAGGCAAATTTTTCTGCAGGATTAGTGGCATCTTTAGGAATATCGACAACCACAGGACCCGGACGGCCTGAAGAAGCAATATAGAATGCTTTTTTAATAATCGCAGGAATTTCGCTGGCATGACGCACTTGGAAACTGTGTTTTACGATTGGACGAGAAATACCGACCATATCGGTTTCCTGGAACGCATCCTCACCGATAAGATGGCTTGCAACCTGACCAGACAAAATCACCATTGGGATTGAGTCCATATAAGCCGTTGCAATTGGCGTTACGGTATTGGTTGCGCCTGGACCTGACGTGACAAGCACCACACCAGTTTTACCTGTTACACGCGAATAAGCATCGGCCATATGACCGGCAGCCTGTTCATGACGTACAAGGTAATGATTAATTTTGTCTTGTTGAAAGAGCGCATCGTAAATATGCAGTACTGCGCCGCCTGGATATCCAAAAACATGTTCAACGCCTTCGTCCGCCAATGCGCGAACAAGCATTTCACCACCAGATAAAAGTTCCAACGTGATTCACCCTAATCTTTTTTCACGCACAAATGGAGGGCATTTGTGGTGATTCATTCATTCACTGTGTGCTCTGTTATAGCACACAAATTTCATAGTTTTCATAGCAATAAGAAAAAAATCTGACCTGGTCGCTGTTTGAGCAATATGAGGTCTAAAACATGTTGGGATAAACATATTTTGTTGGCTTTGTTCAGCTTCTCGGCTAGAGAAGAAGTCCATTGCTAAAAGGCGCTTATTCGAAGGGTGATCGATCTAAGGCATATAAAACTAAAGCAGCATTTTTGTGGTTTCGAGTATTAAAGTCAAGTTTAAAAATTAGCTTTTTATAGCTTAATTTTAAATTATTCATTTTTTATTCATCAGTTTTGTATTTAGCGGTACACACCACAATCAAAAAAAATCAACTTTTTTATATTTTTCAAATAATTAAAAAATATTTTCATAAAAAATAAATATAAAAATTATAATAAAATGGAATGAATATTTATTTTATTAAAAAATGTTTTTATTAATTCAAATGTATTTCTTACACTTTGATTTTGTATCTGGATATATTTTTGTATTCAGATTCACAACACCGTAGCGAATCAGGAGTATCTTTCTAATTAAATGAGGATCAAATAGTACGATTGCCTAATCATTCATTTATCTGCATTTTGGGGCAGTTTATCTTTTTTCTCTGCAAAACGATCAAGATCATATAAAATACTGAAGCAATCAGGAGTTCTATTTATCCCACACTCTATCCAACTGATTATGACAATAAGGACTTGATTATTATGGCATCATCTTTCATCAAAATTGCATTCATGGCTGCATGCCTGAGCTTCAGTCTCAGCTCAACCACAAGTTTTGCTAAAGAATATTACAAATGGGTGGATGCCAAAGGGTCTACGCACTACACCACCACCCCACCACCAAAATCGGCAAAGAAGAAAGGGAAAGTGGAGACTTATGGCATGGCACATTCTGCTAGTCCTGCGACTCAAGAAAATAATGCTTCGAAAGAGGCCAAGAATACTGTTCAAGAAAATAAGCCAGTTAATCCTACAATTCCTGTAATTCCAGAAGGCAGCATTCCTGCAACACCTAAAGTCCAATAATATTATATTGTGCCCAGGAGTGATTACGAACCGGTAATCACTCTAGATAATCTAAAAAACTATAAAGATGAAAATAGCGATAACAAAACCCTATATTCACCCTAGAAAAAAGGGGTCACAAATGCTTAAGCATTATTCGCTGTAATGAATAGATGAGTACTTCTGCTTGTTGATGCTGCAAATAATATTATCCCTCATATTATTTTTCCCCATCCAGGCATGCTGAAGATTTTTATAAAGGATTGGATACCAAGGATTCAACGCATGCTGGCAAAGCATCTCCGCCGAAACGTGCATAGAGACCAGACTTATATCAACCTTTCAACACAAAACTGAAAAAGCTGAAAAAGCTGAAAAAGTAGTAGCATTGTCCAGACAACATATAAGCAAGATCCTTATGCAAGCATGTTTGGTACGATCACATAACAAGAAATTCACACATCAATAGAAGCAGCTTATTTAAAAAACAAAGAGAAACTCACAAATTCAAAAACATTAGATCATTAAAGGATATGTTTAAAAGTTCCATTTCTGGTGACCAGGAAGATAAAATCCTGATCTGAAAACTGACATTGCATCGCATTTTGCGCTATGCTGTGGGCTAAATTTTTTAACCGTTCTCTTGTATTACGTATATGACTACTCACATTGACTCTGAATACCAAGCCAGTGCGATTGAGCCTCAAGTCCAGCAGGATTGGGAATCTCGCAAAGCCTTTAAAGTTGCCGACACTGTAGAAGGTCCACGTCGTTATATCCTCTCGATGTTCCCTTACCCAAGTGGCAAACTGCATATGGGTCATGTGCGTAACTATACGATTGGTGACGTAATCAGCCGTTTCCACCGTCTAAAAGGTGAAACCGTGCTGCAACCTATGGGTTGGGATGCATTCGGTCTACCTGCTGAAAACGCAGCGATTGCCCATCAGGTTGCACCTGCAAAATGGACCTTTGAAAACATCGATTACATGCGTAATCAGTTGAAAAAACTCGGTCTGTCGATTGACTGGGATCGCGAATTTGCAACATGTACACCAGAATACTACCGCTGGGAACAATGGTTATTCGTTCAGCTTTATAAGAAAGGTCTGATCTACCGTAAGCTTTCAACCGTAAACTGGGATCCAGTCGACCAGACTGTTTTAGCAAACGAACAAGTTGAAAATGGCCGCGGCTGGCGTTCAGGTGCATTGGTTGAAAAACGCGATATTCCAATGTACTACTTCCGCATCACAGACTATGCACAAGAATTACTTGACGATTTAGAAACTTTAAAAGACGGTTGGCCACAACAAGTTTTAACCATGCAACGTAACTGGATCGGTCGCTCACAAGGGATGGAAATCACCTTCCCTTCAGCGAGCCCAGACGTCTATGCAGATGGTTTAACTGTATTTACCACTCGTGCCGACACTTTAATGGGCGTGACTTATGTTGCTGTTGCAGCAGAACACCCTATGGCGCTGAAAGCAGCTGAAACTAACCCTGAATTACAAGCATTCATCGAAGAATGCCGTATGGGTTCTGTGGCAGAAGCAGATCTAGCGACTGCCGAGAAGAAAGGCATGGCAACCGGTCTTTCTGTAAAACACCCGGTGACGGGTGAAGAAGTTCCAGTTTGGATTGCCAACTACGTTCTGATGTCTTACGGCTCAGGGGCGGTGATGGCAGTTCCATCACACGATGAACGTGACTTCGAATTTGCCAATAAGTACGGCTTGATCATCAAGCAAGTGATTGATGCCAAAGGCGCAGATGATGCTGACTTTGATGCAACTCAATGGCAAGAATGGTACGGCTCTAAAGAAGGTAAACTGGTTAATTCAGGCGAATTTGACGGTTTAGATTTCCAGGGTGCATTTGATGCCTTCCTTGCAAAACTTGAGCCACAAGGTCTTGCCAACGTTAAAGTTCAATTCCGTCTACGTGACTGGGGTGTGTCTCGTCAGCGTTATTGGGGCTGTCCAATTCCGATGATCAACTGTGATACCTGTGGTCAAGTGCCAGTGCCAGAAGAGCAACTTCCTGTGGTTCTTCCAACTGACGTCGTTCCAGATGGTTCAGGTAACCCACTCAACAAGATGCCTGAATTCTACGAAACCAAATGTCCATGCTGTGGTGGCGACGCGCGTCGTGAAACAGATACCTTGGATACATTCGTAGAATCATCTTGGTACTATGCACGTTATGCATCTCCTGACTTTACAGATGGCATGGTCAAACCAGAAGCGGGTCAAACTTGGCTGCCTGTGAATCAATACATCGGTGGTGTTGAACACGCGATTCTGCATTTACTTTATGCGCGCTTCTTCCACAAATTGATGCGTGATGAAGGCGTGGTACAAGGCAACGAACCGTTCACCAACTTGTTAACACAAGGTATGGTACTGGCTGATACTTACTACCGTGAAGCAGAATCAGGCAAGAAAACCTGGTTTAACCCTGCGGATATCGAGCTGGAAAAAGACGAAAAAGGTCGTGTGCTGTCTGCAAAATACACTGGTGATGGTCAAGAAGTCGTGGTTGGCGGTCAGGAAAAAATGTCGAAATCGAAAAACAACGGTATCGACCCGCAAGCGATTATTGACCAATACGGCGCAGATACTGCACGTGTATTCATGATGTTCGCTGCTCCACCAGATCAATCACTTGAATGGTCGGATGCAGGTGTAGAAGGTGCAAACCGCTTCCTGAAACGCGTGTGGCGTTTGGCAACAGGTTTCCTTGAACAAGGCAATGCGGCTACAACAATCGACAAAGCGGCACTTTCAACGGCTGCGCAAGACTTACGCCGTAAAACGCATGAAACTATCCAGAAAGTGGGTGATGACATTGAACGTCGTCATGCCTTCAACACTGCCATTGCAGCGATGATGGAATTGTTAAATGCGAACAACAAGTTCGAAGCGAAAGATGACAACGATGTTGCTGTTGCTCGTGAATCCATCACCACACTTCTGACTTTATTGGCTCCATTTGCGCCACACTTAAGCCAGACTTTATTGGCTCAGTTTGGTATTGAATTAACTGAAGCGACCTTCCCAGAAGTGGATACAGCTGCATTAACACGTAATACGCAAACGATCGTGGTTCAAATCAACGGTAAACTTCGTGGCAAGCTCGAAGTATCTGTGGATGCATCTAAAGATGACATCTTGGCACAAGCCAAAGCATTGCCTGAAGTACAACAATTCTTGACCGGTCCAACCAAGAAAGAAATTGTGGTGCCGAATAAGTTAGTGAACTTGGTGGTTTAAGAATCCCTCCAAACCTCCCTTTGAAAAAGGGAGGCTTTCCCCTCTTTATCAAAGAGGGGTTAGGGGAGATTTCACAATTCCCAAACAAAGCCCGTTGTCAATCAACGGGCTTTGCACATACAATCACTACATATTTTTCGATCTTCCTTTTTTGCTTTGAAGAACAATACAGAGGACAACAGATGCATTTGGGCAAACGTTTAGCAGCAATTGTTTTAACTTGTGGTCTAAGTGCAGGCTTAGTGGGCTGTGGCTTTCATTTAAAAGGGACCAACCCGACAACTGCTCCTGTGGCTTATTCTAAAATGAAATTGGCATTGCCGGATAATGCAGGACAATTGCATGAAAAACTTGCAATTTATTTGGGTGCAACAGGTATTCAGCTGAGCAATAGTCCCGATGCTTATGTGTTGCGTGTACTGGATTACACCCCACAGCGTCATGAATTGAATGGCAAACTGGTGGAAACCCTATTGCGCTTAACCGTGACTTTCCGTATTGAAGATGCACAAGGTAATCCGGTTACTGAACCGCGTGCCATCATAGCTTCACGCAGCTATCAATATGATGTGGCTACGGTAAACACGGATGATCAGGAACAGAAGTACCTCAATCAGGTGATTGTTGATGATGTGGCACAGCAAATTGTGCGTCAGATTTCATCCAATCGTTTACCCAAAGTCGTGACCAAACCAGCGGTTTCTACGACCCAACCTTAAATATAGAAAATAACGCTATGAAACTTGACTATCCCCAAGCACTCAAACGTGTTGATGAAGCTCGCGGTGCCTGGATTATGTATGGTCAGGAACCTCTGCTCGAACAAAATTTACTTGATGCTTTCCGGCAGAGTTGGCAAAAACAGGAAATTGAACGTCAGCGTTATGATATTGGCAATGTCAGTGACTGGAAAAATGTCTTTAATGCTTTAAACAGCCTGTCCTTGTTTTCCACACAACTGGCTGTTGAAGTACATGGCAATATCAAGCCCGATGCCAATGGCATCAAGCAGCTGAAAAGCTATATCCAGCATAATGAACAAAACCTGCTATTGGTGGTAATGCCGAAACAGGACAGCAGCAGCCTAAAATCCAGTTTTTTTCAGGTGGTGGATGCCAATGGCGTGACAGTGGCACTTGCGGCCAATTATCCGCAAGACCGGCAACGGATTTTAAGTATTGAGGCCGAAAAGCTGGGCATTAAACTGGCCCCTGATGCCTGGGCCTGGCTGGAACAGCACCACGAGCACAATCTGCTGGCTGCAAAAAACAGCCTCATGCGCGTCAGCGATACTTTTGCCGATGTGGAGATCATCCAGATTGAGCATTTGTATTCATGTCTACAAGATCAGTCGCGCTACACCACTTATGATTTAAATGATGCCCTGCTTGCAGGCAATCTGGCTCAGGCAATTAAAATTTTCCAGTATTTAATTGCCTCGGGTGAACCGATGAGCCTGATCTTGTGGAGCATCAGCAAAGAAATGCGTTTACTGATGCAACTTTTTGAACAGCCACACAATGCCTTACAGTTGGGCATCTGGAAAAATAAAGTTAGCCAATATCAACAAGCTCTAAGACGGCTCAATCCGAACTGTTTCCTGACTTGGCCATCCCTGTTGTTACGCATTGATGCTTCAATAAAAGGTTTAGGCAAAGAACCCCCCGAACATCTGGTTCTGCAAGCAATTAGCAGTATGTGTGGTCAAACCTTATTTTTATCGCCAAGTGCCTAACTAAAGAAACGTGAAAACCAGCTTTTGCCTTTTTTCTCTTCTTGTTTACGTAGATAGCTCAACATATTGTCTCGCACTGCATCGACATAGTCCTGATCATCATGCTGAATATGGTTGATCAGCCACTTGGACAGCAGACGATACAAGTCTTTTTCAATCGATTCACCTTTTTCAAATTTCAGGCGGTAATCATTCAGACGTTTTACAAATAAGTCATGGATACCACGATGTGATGGTAAGTATTGATAACTGACTTGTTCCAGCAAATTTTCTTCAAAGCTAAAATGCGACTGGGTGTAGTCAATTAAATCCTCCAAAACCTCTTTAATTTTGTCGCGCTGCCCCGTGTTTTTCACCTGCTCCAAAGCATTAATATAATCCAAGATCTGACGATGCTGATTATCAATCACATCAATCCCAATATTATAGGTTTGATTCCATTCCATCACTTACCTCTTACAAATTTTAATATTAAAGTTATGATCTTTTTCGCATAATTATGGGGATTAATGCTCTTATTATTAAACCCATAATTATTTTATGGATTTAATACTACAAACTTTTTTTATTTAAATCTAGAGATAAAACAAAGATTTTTTAAATTATGTCTACCAGTTGGAAACTCAGGAGGGAGGAAGGTAAAAAAGAAATCAACATCTCCAGCACGAAAAAGCTATTTAAATAAAAATCATTAAATAAATCCATTATCATTCGACTAAAATCCAATGCATCTTGATACCACGGATTCAGTGAACGACATTCCACTTTCTCAGTAGCGTTTTGAAAAACTCAAGCATCAGGCTGAAAACCATCTTTTAGAAAATTGATGGAATCGAAATTTAATAAAATTTCTCTGCTCTATTCATTCATGCTAAAAGTTTTGTTAAAAAGGAATCAACTCTCTGTTTAGTAAATTTTCAAGAGAACTTCAAAAAGAAAATAATTCTCATTTGTTTTTAAAAAGTTCACGTTTTATCCTTATTTAGCTTTTATAATTGCTGCAATTTTCCTCATTTATCAGCTCACTATGCCAAAAATAAAACCGTCTAAAATAGTTGTCGCCATAGTCAGTATTCTTGTTATTGCGGTCACCGCCTGGTTCTTTTTAAAACCAAAAGAACAAGCGCCGCAATACATTAGCAGTGAAGTCACTCGTGGCGATATTGAAGACTCTGTACTTGCAACCGGTGTACTTGAAGCCACCAAAATGGTCAGCGTCGGGGCGCAGGTTTCAGGTCAGGTGAAAAAAATGTATGTGCAATTGGGTGACCAGGTGAAACAGGGTCAGCTGATTGCGCAAATTGATTCGATTCGTCAGGAAAATGACCTGAAAACGGCTGAAGCAAGCATTAAAAACCAGCAGGCTCAACTGGCAGTCAAACAGGCAAACTTGGCTAAAGTCCAAGCTGAATATCAACGCCAGCAAGCCATGTATGCGCAAGATGCAACTTCTCGTGCAGAACTTGAGGCTGCATTGGCCAGCTATAAAACTGCCCAAGCGGAAATTTTGGCCATTAATGCACAGATTGAACAGTCACGCTTAACCCTGGCAACAGCCAAAGAAGATTTGGGCTATACCCGGATTGTTGCGCCTATGGATGGCACCATCGTGGCAATTGTGACTGAAGAAGGTCAGACCGTTAACGCCAATCAAAGCGCACCGACCATTGTCAAACTGGCCAAGCTCGACAACATGACGATTAAAGCTGAAATTTCTGAAGCTGATGTGATGAAAGTTGAAGAAGGTCAAACCGTATATTTCACCACCTTGGGCAATAGCGATAAAAAACATTATGCCAAACTACGCCAGGTAGAACCGGCACCGAACTCTATCAATACAGAAAGCAATAACTCATCCACTTCGTCTTCAAACACGGCTGTGTATTACAACGCCCTGTTTGATGTACCCAATGAAGATGGCAAACTACGTATTGATATGACTGCGCAAGTGTATATAGTCCTGGCTGAAGCAAAAAATGTATTGACTGTACCAGCAGCAGCCTTGCAAAGTTCAAATCGCCCGCAAGGTAAACGTGCTGATCGTAATGCAGACCAGGTAAAACAACAAAATCAGACTGATCATGATCAAATTAAAACTGACCGCCCTAAACGCTTGCAACTGTCTGCGAAAGAAAAATCACTGATTGAACAAGGCAAGGCCTCCATTTCGATGGTCCGTGTAGTGCAGGCTGACGGTACTGCAAAACCGCAACCTGTCTTGGTCGGCCTGAACAACCGTGTCACTGCTCAAGTGATTAAAGGCTTGAAACAAGGTGACAAAGTCGTAATTGCAGATGCTTCCGATACCTCAAATGATGCTGCCAAACGCAGTAACCGTGTAGGTGGTGGTGCCGGTCCAGTGAGAATGTAATGATGAGTCAAGATCAACAGCCTTTGCTCAAGGTCACAGACCTGACTCGTGAATTCCCTGCCGGGGAAAGCACCATTCAGATTTTAAAGGGCATTAATCTTGAGATTTACCCGGGAGAACTGGTCGCCATTGTCGGACAGTCCGGTTCGGGTAAATCCACCCTGATGAATATTTTGGGATGTCTGGATCAACCCACCTCAGGTAGCTATCAGGTCAAAGGGCGTGAAACACGTCAATTGGAAGCAGATGAACTGGCACAATTGCGCCGGGAATATTTCGGTTTTATTTTCCAGCGTTATCACCTGTTGGGCGATTTAAGCGCGGCAGCTAACGTAGAAGTTCCGGCCATTTATGCAGGTGTCGATGCCTCTGCCCGTCAGCAACGTTCAACCCAGCTGCTTTCGGACCTGGGATTGGCTGAAAAGACCCAAAACCGCCCCAGTCAACTTTCCGGTGGCCAGCAGCAGCGTGTTTCCATCGCACGTGCCTTGATGAACGGCGGTGACGTGATTCTGGCCGATGAACCGACCGGTGCACTGGATAAAAACAGTGGTATTGAGGTGATGCGTATTTTGCGCGAGCTGAATGCCAAAGGTCATACCATCATCCTTGTTACCCACGATCATAACGTTGCCAAAAATGCCTCGCGTATTATTGAAATTAGTGACGGTAACATTATTTCAGATAAACTGAATGTGCCTAAAGTTGCCTCAGATGAAGTTTTGGAAAAACAGATCTTAGAACAAACTGCACAGAAAAAAACATCTTCTTGGCGCTCTGCTGCCGACCGGCTAGGCGAAGCTTTCCACATGGCCTTACTGGCCATGAACGCCCACCGTATGCGGACCTTCCTGACCATGCTCGGGATCATTATCGGGATTGCCTCGGTGGTATCCGTGGTCGCGCTGGGCAATGGTTCACAAAAAAAGATTCTGGACAATATCAGTAGCCTCGGTACCAACACCATTACCGTCTATCAGGGTCGTGGATTTGGGGATAACTCCAAAACTTCCCAGGCAAAAACCCTGGTTCCTGCCGATGCTGATGCCTTGGCCGAACAGCCCTATGTCGATGGGGTCAGTCCTTCAGTCAATAGCAGCGTCACTGCCCGTTTTAAAGATACCGAAGCTTCTGCCACAGTGAATGGTGTCAGTGAAGACTTCTTTTATGTAAAAGGTATGAACTTTGCCTCAGGACAGCCTTTTGACAAAGAAGGCGTGACTGAACGTGCTCAGGACGTGGTGATTGATGACAATACCAAAAAGACGTTTTTTAGTGATGGTACCGACCCTGTCGGTCAGGTCATTCTGTTGGGCAGTGTTCCCAGTCGTATCATTGGCGTAGTTGAAGCACAAAAATCGATGATGGGTAATTCAGACAGCCTGAATGTTTACCTACCCTATTCCACAGTGATGAGCCGTATGTTAGGACAGGCAAATGTACGTAGCATCATTATCAGGGTCAAAGACGAATACCCAAGTGCGGCAGCTGAAAATGCCATTTTAAATTTATTGGTACAACGTCACGGCGCACAGGATGTGTTTACCCAGAATGCAGACAGTATCCGTGAAACTATTCAGCAAACCACGCAAACCATGACCTTGTTGGTGTCTGCAATTGCAGTAATTTCCTTGATTGTCGGCGGTATTGGGGTTATGAACATCATGCTGGTCTCTGTAACTGAACGTACTCAGGAAATTGGCGTGCGTATGGCCGTCGGTGCACGGCAAAGTGACATCTTGCAGCAGTTCCTGATTGAGGCGGTACTGGTCTGTATTTTAGGCGGAATATTGGGGGTGCTTTTATCTTTAGGGATTGGACAGCTGTTTAGCCATTTTGCTGGCGGTACCTTCCAGATGGCCTATTCCACCACCTCTATTGTAGCGGCCTTTGTCTGCTCAAGCATGATCGGGATTATCTTCGGCTTTATCCCTGCCCGTAATGCAGCACAGCTCAATCCTGTCGATGCACTTTCTCGCGAATAAGGATACCTAGAATGCAAATGAATTTTACCAAACTTGTTGCTAGCCTTATTTTAACTGGATCATTGGTGGGTTGTGCTGCGGTGGTTAAAACACCGTACGAACAGCCTGCCGTGAATATTCCAGGCAGCTTCCAGAATAGCAAAGCACTCAGTCAGCAGGTGCATGCCGATGTCTATGCCGATCAATGGTGGACCTTATTTGGCGATGCGCAGCTGAACCAACTGGTCAATCAGGTTTTAACCAGCAATAGCGATCTGGCTGTTGCAGGGATTAATTTGCAGCAGGCACGTTTACAGGCCGGTTTAGCGAAAAACCAGCAAGGTCCACGGGTCAACTCCAGTGTTTCCGCTGGACATACCGTTGATCTGAATTCCGGTGATGATGCTTCACGTGGCCTGTCTTTAAGTGGCGGCGTGAGTTATGAAATGGACCTATTCGGAAAGCTGGCTCGTCAAACCGAAGCCAGCAGATGGGAAGCTTTAGCGACTGAACAGGACTTGCAAGCTACCGCACAAAGCCTAATTGCCACTACGGCAAATTTATACTGGCAGTTGGGTTACTTAAATGAACGCTATCAAATTGCCGGACAAAACCTAGCCAGTACGCAAAAAATCTTTGAGCTGGTGCGCAGCCAATATCGTGCAGGCGCGGTTTCCGGTCTGGACTTAACCTCAGCGGAACAATCGGTGCAAAGCCAAAAAGCGACCTTAAGTCAGATTGAACAGCAGAAAGTCGAAACCCGAACAGCATTAGCAGCGTTGATGCATCAACCTATACAGCAGCTCAATATTGCCGAACCGCAACGTTTACCGCGTATTGCCCTACCGGCTATTTCTGCAGGTTTGCCAGCAGAGCTGTTGTCACGTCGTCCGGATTTACAAGCCAGTGAACTGCGTTTACGCAAGGCACTTGCCACCAAAGATGCCACCAAAGCCAGCTATTATCCGTCCATTAACCTGACCGGAAACCTGGGCTCTTCCAGCACATCTTTAACCAGTCTATTGCAAAATCCGGTATTAACTTTGGGTGCCAATCTCAGCCTGCCGTTCCTGCAATATAACGATATGAAAAAAGATCTGGCGATCAGTAACCTGGATTATGAAAAAGCGATTGTCCAGTACCGTCAAAACCTCTATCAGGCCTTTGCCGATGTGGAAAATGCCTTATCTGCCCGTACCGAATTAAACAAACAGGTGGCACTGCAAGAACGCAATGTACAGCTTGCAGAGAAAACCGAGCATCTAACTGAAGTACGTTACCGCAATGGTGCCATTGCCCTGAAAAACCTGCTCGATGCGCAGGAAACCACGCGTAACGCCCGTTTGTCTTTGGTACAGACCAAACAGAGCCAATACAATGCCTATGTCACCTTGATGCAGGCTTTAGGCGGCAGTCCAGTCAAACCGTTGCCTTAAGTTAAAGGTGAAATAAAAAAGATGCCATTGGGGCATCTTTTTTATTTCAGAAAAATTTCTGAGAAAATGTTCTGTTTAGCTATTTTTAACTTTTTAAAAAGTTAAAAGCTCGGGCGGTAATATTTATAGATCAGGCCTTTTTCATTATAAACATCATAACTTCTTTGCTTAAAGTCAGATACCCATTGCTTGCCGTTAAATCCTGCAATATGTCCATACACATGTTTGCCGGTTCGATCAATAATATAAATATCACCTTCTTTCGGGGCATCGAACTTAGGATTAATTTCTCGATAACCAATTTTCATCAGGGTATTTCCCCAGTCTGCCGCAGCGACGGGATGACTTTGAAATCTTGCACCCGCTGACTCCAAAGCAAGTCTGATACTTTTGGCACATTTTTGTGAACTGCTGGTTGAAGAAACGGACTGCAAGAAATCGGTGAATTTACTGATATCAATTCGCTGTCCATTCTTTGCAAGCACATTCTTTTTAGCTATGGCCTGCCCAGTCTGAAATTCTGAAGATTTTTTCGAATTTTTACCCGATTGGGAACGAATTATGATGTTTGCCTGAACAGGAGCATGAACTTCACTCATGTTTACATTATGATCATAAACCATTCTTTACCAAACACTCCTAAGCCTGACACTACCGGCTTTTCACTCATTTCGACGGCAAGATGGTAACCCCTAAAATGTGATTTTTCATATAACAAATGTAATTAAATATAAATAAATTACCGATAAGTGAGTTAACTGACTATTTTTTGTAGTTTTTTATCATCCAATACTGCTGATAAATTTATTTTATCCTCACTCCATCCACATTGCGCTGTCATTGAAATCCGGATTTTCAATTGATAAATTGCTGGGATTGAACAGAATAAATACACAATCTGGCATTTAGCAGATCGTGTATTGCTTTCTCCACACATGCTTTATAGGACTTACGCATTGACGGATTCAAAAAAGTATTAAAATACTTTATAAAGTATCTGTGATCAGACGAATTAAAAATGCTTCTACAGCAACTTGTACTCTACCCATTTATATGGGCTTTCTCATGACAGAACCGAACTCTATTAGCTGCACACAACTTGCCGAGACTTATAATATCTCGCATGATAGTGTAAATCGCTTTCTAGAGCGTGAAGACTACACACCTCACGACCTATATCAAGAAGCAATTCAACATATTGATAATAATAAACTTATAGTCAGTATTGATGATACTGTTTTAGATAAACCATATAGTCAACATATGGACTTAGTTAGCTATTTTTGGTCAGGCAAACACCACCGATCCGTCAAGGGTATTAATCTCATTACCTTGTATGCGACAGATCAAAATGGTCAAAATATTCCAATTAATTTCCGAATTTATGACAAATCTGAAAGTAAAACCAAGAATGATTACTTTATGGATATGTTAAGTGAAGTACTCAGTTGGGGTGCAAAGATTCAATTTATTACAGGTGATAGTTGGTATTCATCGACTGGAAATCTAAAAACCATAAGAAAATATGGTATTCGATTTATGTTTGGTATCGACTGTAACCGTAAGGTTTCCCCAGAAAAAGGACAATGGTTTCAACTGCGTTTATTGCCAGATTTCCATCAGGGTCAAGTGGTCTGGCTCAAAGATTTTGGCTTTGTACAATTATTTAAGACTCAGTTAAAAGAACAGCAGAGGTTTTATATTGTGCATCAAGATGAAGATGATTTATTGTCCTTTGAGGGTTTTCATGAATTACATTCAAGTCATTGGAAAATAGAACAATATCACCGAGTGATTAAACAGGTTTGTCATATTGAAAAGTTTCAAGTAAGACGATCTAAACTGATTTTGAATCATATTTTTTCAGCCTTGATGGCCTACGTCGAGATACAAAAGAACCAGTTTGAGGGGATCTTTGAAAATGTATATCGTTGGCAGAAGAAATTATTTAGACCAATCATCAAAGACTTCATTGATGACTTTATTCTCGATAAAAATCATCTGCTACCACAGAGAATCTATAAATGATAGTGCGTAAGTCCTACTTTACTTCATTTAAGTGATGAACCCATGTTTTTATTCTTGGCTATTGGCAGACCTATCAGATTTTGTATCAAGCTCGGGAAAAATATATTCAATAAAATGTAATCCATTTTCCTTACCCTTATAATTTTTAATCAAACACCGCCAAGATTAGGCCTTAGGATTTATACCACTTTGCAAACACCAACAAAAAAACATATAAATCATTTATTTATAAAAATTATCACCATAATTTAAACTTGCTTTCTCCCTCAATGGATACAGTTTCCTCCCCGGTAAAAAAAGGCTAATATGTGCCACAAGAAATTCACAATATTATGAGAGAGACATGCGTCAATATTTAGACCTTTTACAACATATCCTTGACAACGGTGGCGATAAAGGCGACCGCACGGGCACAGGTACACGTTCAGTATTCGGTCACCAAATGCGCTTTGATCTTTCTCAGGGTTTTCCTTTATTGACCACCAAAAAAGTGCATTTTCGTTCCATCGTGATTGAACTGTTGTGGTTTTTAAAAGGTGATACCAACGTTAAATATCTGCAAGACAACAAAGTCACGATTTGGGATGAATGGGCTACTGCAGAACAAACGGCGCGTTTTGGTCGTCCTGAAGGTGAATTAGGTCCAGTTTATGGTCATCAATGGCGTAATTTTGGCGCAAGCAAAAAAGAAAATGGTTTATATGAACAGGATGGTTTTGACCAGATCAAATGGCTGATCAACGAAATTAAAACCAATCCCAATTCACGCCGTTTAATTGTGTCAGGCTGGAACCCTAAAGAAGCGGGAACAGTTGCCCTACCACCTTGCCATACCCTGTTCCAGTTTTTTGTACAGGACGGCAAGCTATCCTGCCAGCTTTATCAACGTAGTGCCGATGTGTTCCTAGGCGTTCCATTTAATATCGCCAGCTATGCCCTGCTCACGCACATGATTGCGCAAGTTTGCGGTTTAGGTGTCGGTGACTTTGTCTGGACTGGTGGCGATACTCACTTATATGTGAACCATTTTGAACAGGCTCAATTACAACTTAGCCGTGAACCTTTGCCGCTTTGCCAATTGAAACTGAATCCAGAAATTAAAGATATCTTCGCGTTTAAATTTGAAGATATTGAAATTGTCGGTTACGAATCGCATCCCGGCATTAAAGCGCCAGTAGCAGTTTAATTTCTAAAATCCCCCTTTAATTCCCCCTTTTCCAAAGGGGGAAAACTTATCTGAGTATAAAAAATACAGGGAAAAATTATGACCTTCCAAAATTTAGAAGTTGTGCATGTTGTGGCCATGGATCAACAGCGCTGCATTGGCAAAAATAATGACCTGCCTTGGCACATTTCAGCTGACCTGAAACACTTTAAGGAAATCACCCAAGGCGGTGTGGTGGTCATGGGACGCAAGACCTTGGAGTCTATGGGTCGCACTCTGCCTAAACGGGTCAACTGGGTTATCACCCGTGACAGCAACTGGTCATTTGAAGGCACCAAAGTGGCCTACTCGATTGAAGATGCCTTGGCTCAAGCGCTTGCCGATGTCAAAGCTTCAGAGAAACCTGAATCAATCTTTGTGATTGGCGGCGGTGAAATTTTTAAACAAACCATGAACATTGCCGACCGTTTAGAGCTGACCCATGTTGAACTGGACGTTCAAGGCGATGCCTACTATCCGGAAATTCCAGCTGAATTTAAAAAAGTCGTCTCAGAACAACATATTGACGACAAAACCGGGATTGCTTTTGAGTTCGCAACTTACAGAAAATAAAGGCAATAATTATAGATAACAGTCAAATATGCATAATACTGAAACAAGAGAATTCCTTCTTGCCTTAGGCATGGTGCTACTCCACACTGCGTTTGGTCTGTTCGTTATTATGTCCTCTATTTGGCTGTGTCTGGCCTTATGGTTTCAGCAACCCTTTGGCGGCTTAGTCACCCGTGTACTGATCGGCATCTGGATCGCTTTTGCCTTAAGCATACTCAGTATTTATATCACCCAATATGTTTTGAACCGTCAGACTGATGTTCTGATCTATGTTCTGTTCTTTCTTGTCGGCTTATCCTGGTATTTTGGTTTGCAAGCCAGACAGGATCGTGAGTGGAATCCGGAAGTTGCCCAGATACTGTCTTATGAGCAACAGGATAATCTGGTTACACTGCACAATGTGCGTCATTTTAACTGGCATGCGGATGGCAGTTATGATGAACGTTGGGAAACCCGGCAGTTTGATTTAAACCAGATTAACAGTGTAAATATCATTACATCGTACTGGATGGGACCACGCATTGCCCATACGCTGGTCAGTTTCGATTTTGCCAACAGCCCGCCGCTGACCTTTTCAATTGAAATTCGCAAACAGAAAAATGAAGAATTTTCCACGTATGGCGGTTTTTTCAGAAAATATGAACTCAGCCTGATTGCAGCAGATGAAAAGGATCTGATTTATACCCGCAGCAATATTCGTGGCGAACAGGTCTATTTTTTTCCAATTAATATGCCAAAAAGTGAAATACGTGCCCTGTTTGAAGAATATCTGCATAAAGCCAATGAATTAAAACATCAGCCAAAATGGTATAACAGCCTAACCAGTAACTGCACCACCCTGGTATTTGACATGGTGCAGGCAATATCCAAAAGACATTTTCCAACAGATTACCGCCTGCTGGCTTCAGGATATTTACCTAATTACCTCTATGACTTGAATGCCATTTCCCATGACTTAAGCATGAAACAGTGGTATAAGATTGCCTACATTAACCCGCGCGTCAACCAGTTAAAGAATATCTCCAGCACACAATACTCACGCCTGATTCGTCAGGGCATCCCCGCAGCGATAACAGACGAATCAGCTGAATTTCAAAATTAAAAATATAAAAAACATCCATTTAATCCTAGTGAAAAGCCTGTTTTTTTGTTTATATAGACTCCAAGTTAAACCAAGAATGAGAACTCCAATATGTTAAAAAAAATATTTGCTGTTGGCATACTGGGCACTGCTATTGCTTTGACGGGTTGTGAAACCACACCAAGTGCATCTGCTACCATTGAAACTGCCAATTTAGTGCAACTGCAAAACCGTAGCTGGATTGCCACCCATATTGGCAATACCGCAATCAAGACAGCACCGACTGCACACAATATTCCAAGTTTACAATTTGATGCCATAACTAAACGTGTCAGCGGTGCCGATGGCTGCAATCGTATTATGGGCAGCTATGCAGCAGGTCGAGATACCCTGGTGCTCAGTCAAATGGCAGGGACTAAAATGGCCTGTCTGGACAATAACAATCCGTCTGAACAATTTAATGCAGCCTTGGCTAAAGTAGCCCACTATCAGGTTTTCGGGAAAACGCTTAAATTGCTTGATCGCTACGGCAACGTACTGCTGCAATTTACCAGTCCGGTGCAACTACGTTAAACTGCTCAAATAAAAGCCTGAAAGCTCAGGCTTTTGTGTTTAAAATGTTTCAATACATTTTAGCTTCATAGAAAGCCTCTATATTAAAAACAATAAGCAAATACAGGATCAAACTATGCAACAGGCCTTATTCGGTGGTGGATGCTTCTGGTGTGTCGAAGCCGTTTTTTTACAGTTAAAAGGTGTGGAAAAAGTGGTCAGTGGTTATGCTGGTGGCCATACTGAACATCCCAGTTATGATGATATTTGCCGTGGCGATACCAACCATGCCGAAGTCATTCTGATTGATTATGATGAAACGCAAATAAGCTTCGTTCAGCTGTTAGATGTCTTTTTTACCACGCATGATCCAACGACCTTAAACCGTCAAGGTAATGACATCGGCACTCAATATCGTTCTGTGATTTATTATTTTAATGATGAACAGCAACAGCAGGCACAACATACAATTAATGCCCTGAAAGCAGAAGGTCTCAATATTGTGACTGAGCTAAGCCCTGCACCGCAGTTCTACCCTGCCGAAGAATATCACCAGAATTTCTTTGCCCGCAATCCTGCGCAAGGCTATTGCAATTTCACCATCCCTCCGAAATTAATGAAATTGCGCAGCAAGTTTCAGGACCTGCTGAAACCGGAATAAGCGACTGTGTAGAAAATTCTAGCCATAAAAAAAGCGACCTTAAAGGTCGCTTTTTTTTAAGGATCAAATTAGTTATCAGTCGCAAAGGCAATATCGCTGAGCCCGGCTTCGCTCGCACGAGACATCACTTGAGCAACCGTGTCATAACGTGATTCTTTATCTGCTTTCAGAATAATGGTTGGCTGATGCTGTTCCTGACCCGCTTGGTTAAATTTCGTCTGCAATTCATCAAGCGTGAGCACCTTGCCATTCCAGGCAACCTCTCCACTGGCATTAATACTGATGGTGACGTTTTTAGGCGGCAAATCCGTAATATCTGCTGTTGTTTTAGGTAAGGTTAATGGAATTGACGGGTTAGCAACGGTTGCTGTCACCAGGAAGATGATCATCAATACCAACATAATATCGATTAGTGGAATGAGGTTCATCTCATTCATACCTACATCGTTGTCTTCGCCCAATTGAAAGCCCATTAAGCCTGACCTCCCACCAGATTGTTTGTTGCTGCTTTAGTTTCTACCTGAGCTGCACTGTCCTGTTGCAACATGGTATCAATCAACAAACTGTGTGCCTGATCTTGTAACTCATGTGACAAACTTCGATTGGCACGGGTACACATGTTATAAGCCAGTACCGCAGGAATCGCGACAGCCAAACCCAGACCGGTCATAATCAAGGCTTCACCAACAGGTGTCGCCACTTGTGCCAGACCTGCCTGACCACTCTTACCTACTGCAACCAGCGCGTGGAAAATACCCCAAACCGTACCAAACAAACCCACAAACGGTGCCAGTGAAGCAATGGTACCCAAAACTGCCACACCTTTTTCAGCATTGGATTTTTCAACTGAAATTTGACGCAACAACGCCTGTTCAGCGACCGCTTTACGTTGTTCAAAATTCAAAGCTGCAAATTTTGCTTTTAACTTGCTTAACGCTTGAGAAAGTTGAGCATAAGCTTGTTGCTTCAGTTGGCGAGTCCCCATTATACGTAAAATGAAGATGGTCCATGTCGCAATCGACATTGCCAATAACACGAAATACAGGGTTTTACTCACTGCATCAGCATGTTGCCAATAAACTGAAAAGTTCATACTCGAACTCCTAATAAATGTTAGCCGCGTGGATTCACTGTCAATTCCAATGGGAGGTTAGCCTTGATTGGATAAGCCACGCCATTTTCTTTGTACGGTTTGAATTTGGAACTACGCACTGAGCGTAAAATCTTTTCATCTAAAGCAGGAACACCGGTCGAACGTACCATACGCACTGAGGTAATTACCCCTTTTTCATTCGCTTCAATATACACCATGGCTGTACGCGTTTGCCCTTGCAGGTCGCTATTGCTATAGGATGGTTTAGGAGAACGACTCCATTGCACGCCTGAACCACCAATCGAAACATTTTTTGGTGATGGCAATGCAGGAGGCGCAACCGGTGCAGGCGGTGTAACTGGCGCAGGTGGAGGTGTCACCGGAACAGGTTTCACCACTTTGGTTTCAGAAATCGCGGTCGTTACTGTCGGTTTGGATGGTGCTTCCACCGGTTTGATCACGGGTTTCTGTGTTTCTGCTTTTTTAACTTGTTGAACCTTTTCTACCTTTTTCGGTGGGGGTGGAAGCTGTTTTTTTACAATTTCAACCTGTTTCACTTCTTTCGGTTTTGGGGGTTCCTTTTTCGGTTCCGCTTTAGGCTTTGGTGGTAGCGGTTTTGCTGGCTCTTGAATTTTTACAAAACGCACCTTTAACGGTTCTTTTTCAATCGGTTTCAGTTCCGGAGTTTTCATGTGCCCTACCGCCCACAACACGCCCATGTGACCCACCACCACCGCAAGCAAAGCAGTGATCATTTTCTTTTTCATTGGATTGGGAGTTTGCATCTTTAGAGCGGAGGATTGACTCATTAAAATCAGTTACCTAATTTAAGCGATTGTAGATCTATAAAGATTGCAGCAATCAGGCTCATCGGTTAGTACAATTAAAGCATGCCAATAATAAATGAGAAGTGTTTTCATTTGCAACTATTAAAATGCCCGTTTTGATGAGTTTTTTGAATCGAAAACGAAAAAGGCATGCCTAAAACATGCCTTTTAAACTGGTATTTTTAGCAATATTTATTGAAAAACAACTGTTTTGTTGCCATCCACAATAATACGGTCTTCCAGATACCATTTCACTGCACGAGCCAAAACATTACGTTCCACATCTTGTCCGAGTTCACGGAGCTGATCGACGGTAAAATCGTGATTTACTCGTTCTACATCTTGCTCAATGATCGGGCCCTGATCGAGGTCAGCAGTCACATAATGCGCTGTTGCACCAATCAGTTTCACCCCTTTATCATAGGCCTGTTTATACGGGTTCGCACCAACAAAGGCTGGCAAGAAAGAATGGTGGATGTTGATAATTTTCATTTCCCAGTTTTTAACAAACTCTTCATCCAGAATTTGCATATAACGCGCAAGAATCAGTAAATCGTTGCCCTGCATGATTTCATCAATTTTGGCATAGGCTTCACGTTTATTTTCTTTATTCACCGGCACCACTTCAAATGGAATACCAAAGTTTTCTACTGCTTCACGCAAGGTGTCATGGTTTGAAACCACTTTGGTAATTTCACATGGTAAACCGCCACGCGCATGACGCCATAACAGCTCAAGCAAGGCATGATCGACTTTAGAAACCAGAATCCCGACTTTTTTCACATCACTGACCAGTGCCAGACGCCAGTGCATGTCATAGCGTTCTGCCACATTGGTGGCAAAAGTCTGGGTTAAACTTTCTTTACGGCTTTGCAAATTTTCCAGTTCAAATTCAACACGCATGAAATAACGTCCGCCCTGAGCTTCAGTCGCGTATTGATCAAGTGCGGTAATATTTGCTCCCTGATGATACAAAAAGCTCGAAACAGCTTGCACGATACCTGGTTTATCTTCACAAGTAATCAGTAAACGTGCCGTGTTAGCAGTGGACATATTCATGTTGGTTAATATCACTAATCAGTTAAATTGAAAAACAAGCCGAGTATTCTAACGCTTTTTTTAGGCTTTCTAAATAGGCTAGCCTGCATCATGTTTTTTACTGGACGATAAACTTTCAAAAAGCTCTGAAGGGCCAAGCGTTTCAAGTAAATGTTCATAGGTTTGACGGCTTTCACCACGCAGGTAAGCCCCTTCCAGAAATACCATTTGACGTAATGCCTGCCAGACCCACTTTTCTTCCAGATGGTTCGAATCGGTAATATGACCTGACATATACAGGAAGTTGGTCCAGTTGGTCAAAACAATCCACAAGTTAATAATCAGGGCTTCAATTTCTGAGTCTGTCATTTCCATTAAGCCCGCATTCACGAAAGCTTTATAGATTTTTTGCCCCTGCTGCATCACCTGTCCGGCAAAGCGTGGATACATTTTTCTAAAATCTTCATTATTTTCAACCAAATGATAGACATCACGATGCAAAAAGCGATAGGCCCAAAGCTGGCTGCTCAGCACCTGAAAATAACGAATTTTATCGTTGGCATCAAGCGGACGATCATCAGGCAATGCCAGCATCTCCAGAGTTTCGCCTTGATACTGCTCCATTAACTCTTTGATGATTTCGTTTTTATTGCGAAAATGGTAATACAAATTACCCGGGCTCATATTTAGTTCAGCTGCAATATGATTGGTTGTTACCGAACGCTCACCGCGTTCATTAAATAACTGTAAGCTGAGCTGTAAAATACGTTCTTTGGTTTTCACCGTTTTGGAGTGAGACATCCTAAAGTAACCATTCATTCAATAGGTTAGCGAACTAACACATAAAGTAACTTGACTATTTAGAGTTTTTACTCTAAAAATTAAATTAATCGCTTTTTATTCAATGGTAGCAGGTCATGAACAGTCAGACAAAAACAACTTCAATGACACCACATTCGTTTAATATTCAGCACTTACACGACGTACTAGAACAGCAAAAGCACGCTTACCTGCGTCATTCCTTTCCATCGGCAAAAGAGCGGATTGACCGTTTAGCACGCCTCAAGCGTATCTTAGTTAAATATCAAGATCAATTTGCTGAAGCAATTAATCAGGACTATGGTAACCGTTCTATTGGTGAAACCAAAATCGGTGAACTACTCACCTGCCTTGAACAGATCAGATATTATAGCAAGCATTTGACCGGCTGGATGAAACCTTCGAAGCGCCATGTTGGAATTATCCATCAGCCGGCAAAAGCATGGGTGCAATATCAACCCTTGGGTGTGATCGGGATTATTGCTCCATGGAACTACCCATTATTGTTGTCGGTTGGTCCACTGATTTGTGCAATTGCCGCCGGTAACCATGCCATGATCAAGATTTCTAGTGCCTCCAGCCATTTTGGTCGTGCCTTGGAAAAAGCATTAGGTGAAGCATTTCCGACCGAACTGGTTGCCGTGATTAATGGTGGCGGACCAGTTTCCGATGCTTTTAGCCATTTAGCCTTTGATAAAATTGTTTTTACCGGTTCAACCGAAATTGGTAAAACCGTCATGGCAGCAGCCGCAGCAAACCTGGTGCCGGTAATTTTAGAACTGGGCGGAAAATCACCGGTACTGGTTCATCCTTCTATTGATTTGCAAGATGTGGCACAGCGCCTGGCTGCAGGTAAACTGTGGAATTCAGGTCAAACCTGTGTGGCACCGGACTATATGTTCCTGCCTAAAGGTAAAACCGCCGAATTTATTGAGCATTTTAAAGCCTGTGTGGAAGAGATGTATCCGAGTATTGAGTACAATCAGGATTACACCTCGATTATTAATGACAAACAATACAACCGCCTGCAGGGCTATCTGGAAGATGCCCGTACCCATGGGGCTAAAATTATTGAATTAAATCCGGCACATGAAGATTTAAGCAAGGTTCGAAAAATTGCGCCAACTGTCGTGACCGGTGTCACAACGGAAATGCGGATTATGAAAGAAGAAATTTTTGGTCCGATCCTTCCTATTCTCGAATATGATCAAATTGACGATGTGATTGACTTTATTAATAGCCGTCCTCGTCCACTTGCATTATACTATTTCGACTTTGATCAGGCGCGTGCCGACTATGTCGCACAGCATACTCATTCAGGGCATTTCGGACAGAATATGGTATTAACCCATGTAGCACAGGATGACTTACCTTTTGGTGGGGTCGGTGCTTCAGGTATGGGCAAATATCATGGTCCAGAAGGTTTCTTCAGTTTGTCGCATGAACGGTCAGTAATGTCTAATCCAAAGCTGTATAGCTTAAAATTCATTCTCCCACCGTTTAACAAGCCGATTCACAAACTGATTTCCAAGACCCTTCTTCGCTAACTGATCAAGGCATGATCTATCACACATGATCATGCCGCGTTTTTCTTAAATTCGCTTGTCTTTTAAGCGTATTTTTGGTATAAAACGCCCCTTGAATGATTTCATCCGTTTACTTTTAATGACTAGCCGCACAATCGGTGCTGTCTAGCAATGGAGTTCACCATGTCTAAGGTTTGCCAAGTTACCGGCAAGCGTCCAGTCGTTGGAAACAATGTCTCGCACGCCAATAACAAAACCAAACGCCGGTTCGAGCCGAACCTGCATCACCACCGTTTCTGGTTAGAAAGCGAAAAACGTTTCGTACGTATTCGTTTAACCACTAAGGGTATGCGTATTATCGACAAATTGGGCATTGAAAAGGTTGTTGCTGATCTTCGTGCTCAAGGTCAAAAGATCTAAGGAGTCAGTACAATGCGTGATAAAATTCGCCTAGTTTCTTCAGCTGGTACAGGTTATTTCTATACTACGACTAAGAACAAACGTACTATGCCGGAAAAAATGGAAATCAAAAAATTTGATCCAAAAATCCGTCAACACGTAATCTTCAAAGAAGCTAAAATTAAATAATTTTGACTTCTTGAAAAAAGCGGCCCTTCCGGGTCGTTTTTTTTTGCATTTTTTTTATTCGACTTGTTACACTTCTAGGCATTCTTTTTTGGCATTTTTTGTGCTTATTCTTTTTTACCCTTAACTTTGGCTCAAGCTTAAGGAGTCTTTAGTGCCTCATGATGTAGATCTGATTATATTACTTGCCGTTGGCTTTGGACTGGCACTCATTTTTGGCTATATTGCTGCACGTATTCGTCTTCCTCCCCTAATTGGCTATTTAGTTGCGGGTATTGTGATTAGCCCGAATACACCAGGCATTGTGGGCGATATTCATCTTGCCAACCAGCTGGCTGAACTTGGGGTCATGTTCCTGATGTTTGGTGTCGGGATGCACTTTTCCTTAACCGACCTGATGCAGGTACGCCGTATTGCCTTACCAGGTGCAGTTCTGCAAATTGCTGTAGCAACCTTGCTTGGTATAGGCGTAACGATGATCTGGGGCTGGAGTTTTGGCTCGGCACTGGTGTTTGGTCTAAGCCTGTCCTGTGCCAGTACCGTGGTCCTCCTGAAAGCCTTGGGAGACCAAGGTCTGATTAACTCTGTAAACGGCAAGATTGCCGTGGGCTGGTTATTGGTTGAAGATCTAGTCATGGTACTGGTACTGGTACTGCTCCCTGCCACTGCAGTTTTACTGGGTGGAACAGCAATTTCCGGCTCAGACCCAAATGCCAATATCTGGATGACCTTAGCGATTACCCTGCTTAAAGTAGCCGGCTTTATTGCCTTTATGCTGATTGTGGGTAAACGTCTGGTACCCTGGATTATGCAGATCGTTGCCCGTCTGGGATCGCGTGAACTGTTTACCTTGACCGTAGTGGCCGCTGCAGTTTCTATAGCCTTTGGTGCTTATAAGGTTTTTGGGGTGTCGATGGCACTGGGTGCATTTTTCGCCGGGATGGTGGTCAAAGAGTCCGATTTTAGCCACCGTGCCGAAGAAGAAACGCTTCCACTACGCGAAATTTTTTCCATTTTATTCTTTGTCTCGGTGGGAATGCTGTTTGATCCCATGATCTTAGTGCAGCAACCGTGGCATGTGCTTGCCGTGGTGGCCATTATTATGGTTGGCAAGACTATCGCGGCAATGGCACTGGTGCTGTTCTTCCGTTATCCAATTAACACCGCTTTAACAGTGGGTGCCAGCCTTGCACAAATTGGCGAGTTTTCTTTTATTTTGGCAACTTTAGGCGTTTCACTAAATCTATTGTCTTTAGAAGGACAAAACCTGATTTTAGCCGGTGCACTTACCTCCATTACCTTAAATTCATTTGTGTTCTCTGCCATTGAACCGGTACAAAACTGGATTCGTGAACGCTCACATTTGGCCCGCTTGCTTGAACGTAGTGGTGACCCGCTATCGATGTTGCCAGATGAAGTCTCACAAGAATACTTGCGTGATCAGGTGGTGATTGTTGGTCATGGTGAGGTGGGACGCCGCATTACCAAAGCCTTAATGCAGCAAGAAATTAAAGTGGTAATTGCCGAGGAAAACCGTGAGATCGTTGAAAGCCTACGTGACAAAGGCATTGCGGCGGTATCGGGACACGCGACCGAAGCAGGGGTACTCATTCAGGCGCATATCCAACATGCACGCCTGCTGGTACTGTCTCCAATGGATATTCTGGATATCCATAAAATTGTCGACATTGCCAAAACCTTGAATCCACAAATTCAGGTATTGGTATGTGCCGAAAGCAAGGAAGAAGCTGAAGTGATTCGCCGTGAAAATATTGGTCAGGTTTATTTTGCCAAAGAAGAAATGGCCATCAACATGACCAATCATATTTTAAATCAGATTCAGATTGCGCATCATCAAGCACCAACACACTAATCAGCAGCCTATAAAAAAGCGCACCAAAGTGCGCTTTTTTAGGTTTAAACAAGTTTAGCTCAGATACTTCGGCTGTTCATCCATGACTTCAGCCTGCCACTCATTGACCTGCTTTTCCATCATGGCAAACAAAGCCGCCTGCATCATGTGCTGGGCAATTACCTGTGTTTGATCACCAAGTAACGCTTTGACCTGATCATTAAATTGAATCTTGACCAGCGGTTCTTTTTCAGAGCCTGCATTTCGCAATGCCAACTCACCACCTTCAAGTTGAACAAGTTCTAAAATCGCTTCTTGACTACCAAATAATTCTTTCAAATGTTCTATAGACATATATCCTCCATGTTCAACATGGTGGCAAAGGGCTGTTGCACTTTGCATTACTTAGACTATTTATATAAGGTCAATGACAGAAACTTCAAGAGCACTGGTCGTAAAGTTTAAAATTCAACCATCTCATTACGAAAACCGTCAATCAGCTGGGTCAGGTCGCGGTGCCATTCACGCAGAATTTTGGTATCCGGCAACCAGGCTTGAGGGGTTTGGGTCACTTTAATAATCAGGTTGGAAGAGGTTTCATCTTCAGGTTCCGGCGCACTCGGTTCCGGTGCATATTGACACATACGGTAGGCACGTTTCAGCTCGGCAATAAAACCCTGTTTCGCCAACTGCTGCATCACAGTCACTTCAGGCGAAATCTGTCCTTTTTCTGCCATATGTTCTTCAATCGATTTCAAGGTCGGAGCAAAGTCATTTAACCGGTAGTAACGAACCAGTTCCTGCAAAAATGCCAATACCGCACCATGCAAATGAAATACCGCCGCTTCACGATGTGCCTGAGCCTGTTGAATATGGTCGGTTTGTTCTGCTTGTTGACATGCAAGACGTGCAAAATACAGTTTCTGATTGGTACGATCGGCATGAAAGCGAGCAACACGAGACATGGTGATTTCCTAAGATTTGGCGTGATTACACCGTTAAGATTAAACGGTCTTTCAGAAAAATTACAATAAAAATTGTGGAAGATTAATTTCAATGAGTGAGATATCGAGTGTCACTTCAATGATCATGGATGATTTCAGCCAGAATAATTTACATCCTTCCAGATCAAGAGATGGGGATTCAATAGACCAATTCAACCTGATCAAAGCCTGGTTATTTTATCCATAAAAAAAAGGAGCATCGCTCCTTTTAGTTTTTATTCTGCCGCTGACTTGTCTTCAGCCTGCTTGACCCGAATACCCTGTCCATGCAAACGCAGGGTATTTAAGCCTTTAATCGCTTTCACCGCTTCACGGCCATGTGGCATTTCCACAAAAGCAAAACCCTTTGATTTACCTGTGGCAGCATCTAAAACCAAGGTGCATGAATCTACCGTGCCATATTGCTTAAACAATTCCAGCAATTCAGCTTCTGTCACTGTACGTTCTAAATTACGGACTAAAATTTTCATCTGATGACCTTTAAATAGGCTAAAAAAACCAAAAAGCACTCGCCTACTTACTTTTTGCACTTCAATATTGAGATAGTTTAATCGAGATCGATACCAAAATCTAAATTAATCGATTGCCGCTCAATTAAGGCACTTTTTACGGTTTGCTGACGCGGCTTGTAATGGGTCTCGGTCATGCACAGGTTGCGGGTCAGGTCATTCAGGAAATAGCTTTCAATTTTTCGTCCCTGTTCATCGACCTGATCCCGCGCCCAGAGATTCAGATTTTGCTTGGTTAAAATCAGTTCATTTTTGGCGCGGGTTAATGCTACATAGAGAACCCGACGCTCCTCTTCAACTTCGTCAAAATTACCCTGAGCACGTGCATGCGGATACTGTCCGGCAGAAACATTGGCCACATAACAAATTTTCTGTTCTGTGCCTTTGGCCGAATGGATGGTAATCAGCGTCACCACATCATCTTCAGACTGGCGTTCAATTTCACTGATCGAGACCGGATCGAGTACATATTCTTCCAGAAATTCACTCAGCTGATCATGTTTGGTGGCCAGCTGCTTGACCAGATCAAAATCACCCATGCGTTTCGACCAGTCTTTCTTGGCGTAGTTTTCCTCAAGCTGCTCCAGCAGTGCTTCTATCCCCAAAGTGACACAAGCCTGCACCTGATCTTTTAATACCGACATCTGCTTCATGATCAGCAGCGTTTTCTCGGGAATACGGCCAAATTTTTCCAGTTTGTCGAAAATCAGTTCTGGATTGTCCTGCTGCAATAATTGCTGCGCCAGCTTGCTGGCTCCAACATCTCCCACGCCATTCCATAAGGTCAGAAAACGCATCCAGGCAATATCATCCAGCGGATTGGCAATCACCCGCAATAAACTAAGCAGGTCTTTGACATGTGCAGTTTCCAGAAGTTTCATGCCACCGATAAAACGGTAAGGCACATTGGCCTGAATAAAGGCCGCTTCGATGTGACGTGCGGCAAAACTGGAACGCACCAGCACCATATGATCATGCCACGGCGTGCCTTCCAGAAAATGCCGCTCTTTAATATCAATGGCAATCCATTTGGCTTCATCAAACTCGTTCGGGAAGATATGCAGTTTGGGTTTAATGCCCTCGCCACGATGTGCATCCAGACGCTTGTCATATTTGATTGGGCTCTGATCAAGCAACCAGTTAGACAGGTCCAGAATTTGCTGTGTAGAACGATAATTCTGTTCCAGTTTAAAAATCTGCGCATCCGGTACGCGTTCTTTAAAATGATGGATATTTTCAAAGTCTGCACCACGAAAACCGTAAATCGACTGGGCATCATCCCCGACACAGAACAGGCTGACTTTATCTTTTAAAGGTTCCAGCAAAGCCCATTGCAAGGGATTGGTATCCTGCATTTCATCTACCAGCATATGCTGACAGATAGAAGCTACATAATCACTCAGTCCTTCCGATTGAGCCAGTGCCGATGCTACCACCGCCAGAATATCGTCATAATCCAGAAAGCTGCGCACACGTTTTCGTGCCTCATACTCTTTCATAATGTCAGCAATCTGATCTTTATATTCCAGAAATTCTGGCATTTGCTTTTCTAGAGCCAGACTTAGTTTTTGCCGCGTATTTCGTGCAAAGGAATATAGGTCACACAGCTGCTGCGGCTTGGGCAAGGCATTGGGATTTTTCTTATCATCCTTGCCACGAATTAAACGGAACATCATCAACTGATCATCCCGGTCGATAATCGAAAACTGTTCCAGACCAAAAGCTTTCGGAATACGGCGCAGCAGATACATACAAAAAGTATGAAAGGTGGATGCGCGTAAACCTTTGGCCTGCTCACCCAAAGCCAATTCGACCCGTGCCACAATTTCACTGGCGGAACGACGGGTAAAGGTCAGAATTTGAATCTGATTCGCTGGAACGCCCTGATCAATCAGATAGGCTGCCCGAGCCACAATGGTTTTGGTTTTGCCACAACCTGCCCCTGCAAGAACCAGACTGTGCTTTGATTCAGTCGTGGCAGCCTGTTTTTGTTGCGGGTTTAATTCATTAATCAGGGTGGCTAAACTCATGGTGTCTCATCGTGCTAGGGAGATGAATAGTTTAACAGAGGTTTTAGTAAAACCTGAGTAATGCGCCTTGATTCATTTTTTTATTCCTTAAGCATTTTTTCAAAAACTGAATACTGTGTTTACTCAATCAAATGCCCATCGTTATTCCCTCTCCTTTTTAAGGAGAGGGTTAGGGAGAGGTTACTATTTAAAACTCCCCTCATCCTAGCCTTCTCCCTGAGGGAGAAGGAACTTCACAAATTTGATGATGTCTTAATTATTTAAATAAGTTCATTAAAATTATAGTTTCTTACATATTGCTCAACTGCTTCTTCCAAATACATTGAAGCATGCACAATTGCATGTTCCATTGAAATTTCAGGAGGATTAATCCCGATAATTTGACTAAAACCTAAGTCATATAGTTCATCAATACCATCGCCAACTACACCCGCAAAAGCAATCACAGGCTTATTGAATTGCTTTGCGACCTGCGCCACCCCAAACGGCGTTTTGCCAAATTTTGTTTGAAAATCAATTTTTCCTTCACCCGTCAACACATAATCAGCCTGAGCAATTTTGTCTGCCAATTTGGTCTGTTCAATTACCAGCTCTACACCTGAGCGAATCTTGGCACCTGTAAACACCATCAAACCAAAGCCCAGACCGCCTGCTGCACCTGCACCCGCAATCTCCCGACAATCTATTCCAAGTTGCTGCTCAACAAGCTTAGCAAAATGACTTAAGTTGTTATCCAGAGTTTTCACTATTTCAGGCGTAGCCCCTTTCTGCGGACCAAAAACATAAGATGCACCATTTGCACCACACAAAGGATTATTCACATCGCTGGCAATGATGATTTCTGTTTGTGCTAAACGCGCATCCAAACCGGAAAGATCAATCTTTTTAATCTGGTCAAGCTGACCACCGCCTACCGCAGCATCGCAGCCTGTAGCATCGAGAAATTTTACACCCAAAGCCTGTGTCATACCCGCACCGGCATCATTGGTCACGCTGCCCCCCAAACCGATAATGATCTTGGATACGCCTAAATCCAGCGCTGCTTTAATCATTTCTCCTGTACCTAAGGTAGTCGTGAGTAAAGGATTGCGCTGGGCGGGTTCTAAAAGATGGATGCCATTGGCTTTTGCCATTTCGATAATGGCTGTTTTTCTCCCATCGACTAAACCGAAGTAGGTTTGGATTTTTTGCGAGGCTAATGGACCAGTCACTTCACACTCAATCTTTTGTCCACCTTGTGCAGCAATCAGGGCATCTACAGTACCTTCACCACCATCTGCCATGGGCACCGAAATACACACCGCATCTGGATATACATTTTGAATGCCACGCTGCATCGCCTGACAGGCCTGTTCGGCGGTCATACTTTCTTTAAAGGAATCGGGGGCAAGCACAAAGGTTTTAGGCATAATCAACAAAAAATGAAAGCAATAAATCTTTATACAATAAAAAAGAGCGCTCTATGCGCCCTTTTCTCCTACTTCACTGTTATACATCTGCCGAACTTTGCGGTACTTCACGTTTGATATAAGATGCTAAAGTCAAATAATTAATCCCCTGAAATAAAACATCTATCGCCAGAAACAGACCCAGTACCCAGAACGGAGCATCAGGTGATTTTAAAATCATAATCCCGGTCACCAAGGTTAACAGGCCCGAAAATAAGATCCAGCCCCAACCTTGATACACTTTAAAAATAATGGCACTAAAAATACGGATGATACCGGCCACGATCAATACAATTGCCAACAGATTGGTCAATACAATCGCGGTTTTTACCGGTGTGCTAAAAGCATAATAACCAGCGACCAGATACAGAACGCCAAACAGGGCCCATAGCCAGCGAGTCCCCCCTTCAAAAATTTTGAAAGCAGCAATAAAGTGCAGAATACCGCCAATCATCATCAGTATGCCAAACAGGAATACCACAGAAAGCGTAGCAAAAGGCAGTGAAGCAAGCAGTACAAGAGCAAACAAGGTCAGCACAATGCCCAGACCTAAATACCACTTTCGATTTTCATGCAGCTGATGTCGAACTAAATCATTTCCTACTGTTCTCATGTTTTTTCTCAAGTCTTTTGTTGAGGAATACCTGTAGTTTTAGCTGATTTTCGGTCAAAAGTCTGTTATTTCTCTGCATTTTAATCCACAGCCCGATATGCAACTGTGGATAAAAGCATCGTTATCCCCAAGGGTTATTTTTTCCAGCCCAATTCAATTGCGGTTATTTCATTAATCAAAGTCTGTTTCAATGAATCCGGCATCCTGCTTTTTTGTTGTGACAGTGGAATATGTCCGGCCATCAACTCTGCTTTGGCTTGAGGAAATAAAGGCTGCTGGTTTGGATAAGCATATCCAATCGGATAGGCAGGCTGTCCTGTGGACAAATCATACTTATCACTTGCGCCAAAGCTATGCAGTAATTCATGCACCAGTACAATCTTGTTTTGTTCTGACTGTTTTTTGGATGCAAATAAATTGACTGAACCAATCCGCCCCTTTTGTAAAGCAGTAGAATGTTTTAATTCTTTAATTGTTTGGGGATCATAATAATTTAAATATAAAGTCACACTGGGTGAACCATCAGCACCCTCATGCTGTTTCCAGGCATAAAAACGAAATTTCAGGCTCCATAAAATGGTATCCAGCATGGTTCCCTGTTCAGGTACTTTAGGGGGAATTTGTTTAAGTTCACGGCCCAACTGAAAGTAAATTGCAATCGGCTGTCCACGATACTGCGCCGACATTTGCTGCAGATATTCTTGTGCCCCATTCAGTTCAGAAAAATTCAAAGATTGAATATAATTTTGAGTAGCCGCCCGCCCATCTGCATTGATGGGATGCAGCATGACAATAATGGGTTTGGACCAGTCCTGATTCTGGTCACGATACGCATTCACCGCCACAATCAATAAAATGATAAGTAAACACAGTATCCGAATGTTTTTCCACATATTATCCAATGCTCTGCTTTTTTATTTTTCTTAAATACATTTGACTCATTTCAATTTTAGTTTCAAATAAATTAAGCGTTTTTATCAAACCTGATAATTTAGCTCGACCATAATTTCGTGAATCAAAATCAGGTTTTACTGCACTAATATATTGTCCAACCATACCCAAATTTGCCCAGCCATTTTCATCAGCGTTATCTTTAACAGCTTTATAAATCAAATTTAAAGTAGCCCTATCCATTGCTTCGGGTAAAGTACTTTCTTTAGTTTGTTGGATAGCTTTAGATTCTATTGTCTTTACAGTTTCTGCTATTTTTTTATCTTGTACTAATGCTAATTCTTCATCCTCACCATTTTTAACATCTGCATCCGTTAGGAGATTTTCTACATAAATAAATTTATCACATGCCTTTTTAAAAGCTTCAGGAGTCGATTTCTTACCAAAACCATAAACACTCAGACCATTTTCACGAATACGTGAAGCTAAAGGGGTAAAATCACTATCACTTGATACAATACAAAAACCATCTAATGCACCTGCATATAATAAATCCATGGCATCAATAATTAAGATCATATCTGTTGCATCTTTGCCTTTTGTATAAGCAAATTGCTGAACAGGAGTTATTGCATGGGGTAATAGAACATCTCTCCATTTTTTTAACGACTCACTACTCCAATCTCCATAAACTCTTTTTACACTTGCAATTCCATATTTAGCAACTTCTTCGAGTACAGATGAAATGGCATTAATTGATGAATTATCTGCATCGATTAATACTGCAAACTTTTTTGTTTGGATTTCCACTATTACCCCAATTAAATATTTGATTCAGTTCTTATATAAATCATTTTGGCATAAAAAATGCCGACTTTTGTCAGCATTTTTCAGAACTTAAAACTTAAGCTTCAATCCATTTCCCATCTTGGAACACCAGACTCCACTTGGTTTGCTTGCCTTCAGGCGTTTCCGAACCAATATACTGCGCCTGGTTCTTACGGCTGAATTTCACCAAAGTTGGATTTCCTTCAGGGTCAGCATCCGGAGCTTGCAAAATAAACTGATATTTTGGATCCAGCTGCTCGGCCACCGAACGCAGTTCAGCAACTTTAGGTGCTCGTGTTTCACGCACTTTCGGGAATTTGCTCGCTGCCAGGAATAAACCTGCCGCACCATCACGAAGTACAAAGAAATCATCATGCTTGGTTGAACGCAAGTGTTCCATTTTAATTGGATCTACACGCGGAGGTGCAGGCTGACCATTCTTTAACACTTTACGGGTATTGTCACAGCTGGTGCAGGCAAAATAAGGTCCAAAACGGCCAGTCTTCAGCTGCATCTCGCCATCACATTTATCGCATGGAATGGTTGGACCATCGTAACCTTTAATTTTGAACTCACCTTCTTCAAGTTCAAAACCGGCACAATCCGGGTTGTTACCACAGATATGCAGTTTACGACCACCATCAATCACATAACTGTCCATTGCCGTTTCACAAATCGGGCAACGTTTTTTCGACATCAAGTCTGCAGTTTCTGCAGCATCATCATCAGACAGTGCTGCCAAGGATTCTACCGGTGTTAAATTCAGGGTACCTTTACAGCGTTCTTTAGGCGGCAAGTTATAGCCCGAACAGCCCAGAAACACACCTGTGGTTCCTGTACGAATCTGCATCGGACGTGAACATTCAGGGCAATGTACCGCTTCCACTTCCACCGGCAGGTTACGGCGCATACCGTGTTCGCCTTGGGCTGTGGTGAGGCGTTTTTTAAAGTCGCCATAAAAGTTATCCAGCAACTCTTTCCAGTTACGCTGACCATCTGCCACTTTATCCAGCTGACCTTCAAGATCCGCAGTAAAGTCGTAGTTCATCAGGTTGTTAAAACTTTCATCGAGACGATCGGTCACGATTTCACCCATCTTCTCGGCAAAGAGACGACGGTTTTCCAGTTTCACATAACCACGGTCCTGAATGGTAGAAATAATCGCAGCATAGGTCGATGGACGACCAATACCACGTTTTTCCAGTTCTTTTACCAGAGATGCTTCAGTGAAACGTGCAGGCGGTTTGGTAAAATGCTGAGAAGGATCGAGTTTTTCCAGTTTCAGTACTTCACCGACTTTTACCGCAGGTAGCAAAATATCGTCATCCGCTTTATTTGCACCGCGAACTTTGGTGAAACCATCAAAGACCAGAGTACGACCTTTGGCTTTCAGTTCCACACCATTGGCATCGACTAAAATGGTAGATGATAGGTACTCTGCTGGAGTCATCTGACAGGCTACAAACTGACGCCAGATCAGGTCATACAAACGTTGTGCATCACGTTCCACACCTGCAAGGCTATCGCCTTTCAGCGCCACATTGGAAGGACGAATCGCTTCGTGGGCTTCTTGTGCACCCGCCTTGTTACCATAACGGTTAGGCTTGGCAGGCAAATATTTCGCGCCATACTCATTTTCAATATGACCACGCACCATATTGACTGCATCATCACTCAAGAAAGTGGAGTCAGTACGCATATAGGTGATGAAACCCGCTTCATACAAGCGCTGGGCCAACATCATGGTTTTCTTCACAGAGAAACCTAGACGTGTGCTTGCTGCCTGTTGCAAGGTTGAAGTGATATAAGGTGCACTCGGGTTGACCTTGGTCGGTTTATCTTCACGACTGGCAACTTTATATTCAGCATTTTTAATCAGGTTTAATAAAGCATCGGTTTCGGCTTTATTGTGCAGTTTGAGGGTTTTACCACCCTGTCTCACTGCTTCAAGACGGATGTCATCTTTTTGAGATTTGGTATCTGCAAAAACTTGCCAGTATTCTTCAGGAATAAATGCACGAATGTCACGTTCGCGCTCAACCACTAGTTTAACTGCAACCGATTGCACACGACCTGCCGACAGACCACGGGCAATTTTTTCCCAAAGTAATGGCGAGATCATAAAACCCACAACACGGTCAAGGAAACGGCGGGCTTGTTGAGCATTGACCTTATCGATATCTAGACGTGCCGGCTGTTTAAACGCTTCCTGAATGGCATTTTTGGTAATTTCGTTAAAGACTACACGCTGGTAACGTGAATCATCCCCACCAATCACTTCTTTTAAATGCCAGGCAATGGCTTCCCCTTCACGGTCCAAATCCGTTGCGAGGTAGACTTCATCGACTTGCGATGCCAGTTTTTTCAATTCCGCCACGACATTTTCTTTGCCAGGAAGCACTTCATAATGCGCTTTCCAACCATGCTCAGGATCAACCCCCATACGGTTGACCAAAGCCTGTTGTGCTTTTTCCGCTTTTTGTTCATCGGTTAATTTGGTACGGGTTGCCGGTTTTTTTTCTGCCGTTTTAGAACCGCCAGTCGGCAAGTCACGAACATGACCTACCGATGATTTCACGATGTAATTTGGACCCAGATATTTGTTGATTGTTTTCGCTTTTGCAGGCGACTCCACAATCACTAAGGCACGTTTGTTCGCAGCACTCGGTGATTTTGCTGTGGTGCTTTTGGATGTGGACCGAGGAGCGTTCGCCATAGTTAACCGTTAATCCTGTTTGATGGGTTTATAAATTAAAATTCAGCCAAAGATGTTAAATAAGCTTTGATGTCATCTAACTGAGTTGCTCGAAGGTCTGATTCTTCATCCCAATAGAGTCCTACACAGTTTGCCTGCATATCAATAGCATAAATGCCCTTTAATGCAATGGGAAAATCGTTAAACTTCTCATCACCTTGCACAACTTTGAGTTTCTGATCTTCCACACGTGCACGCATCAATGGCAGTCGGGCATCTGGAATTAAAACACTGTAATAGGCCACCATACTGGCGCGTTTTTCTGTTGCCATGGGCACTTTGGTCCAATCGGGAGCAGCCACTAAACGCGGATGTAAAGCCATCTTGCGCGCCTTTTCACGCATTAGGCCTAATGCTTTCTCCCTTGGGCTGACACGTAGCCCAAAAATTGAGCCGAGTACAAACAGCACAATGAAGACTGTAATCCAAATTCCAGTATTTTCCATAGCACAACCTTTTTATTCCTTTATTAGAGTTGCATAAGCTGAATATAAAACGCAAGTTACAGCGATGAAATTAATTCAGGAACAGCTCATGACTATACAGGACTTCACTACCATTCCAGTAAATATATCCTTTCTCAATCAATTCCTTAAGCAATAACCGCACATCCGATTTCGGGAAAAGCTGCTCCAGCAAATCGCGCAAAGCATAAATGTCTTTGGGTTTATCGGATTTTAATTCGCGTAGTTTTTGCGCCACAATCACCTGTACCGGATCAATTTTGGAAAAGTTTTTAAATAACTCTTTTTGTGCCTGATGCAATGTTTTGGCCTGCACTTCTTCTACTTCTTGTGAAGATTCAGGGGATAACTCCGCAAAAGCAGAGGACATGTTCTGCGATTTTTCTAAAGATGTTTTCTGCTCCAAGTCCAGTTGCATCCATTGCTTAATGACTTTTTTACGGAAACTGATTTGCTGGTCAAAACGTTTCACAATTTTTAGATTAATCAATAAGCCAGTGAGATGCTGAAGCTGATCATTTTCGACTTGCAAAATATTCGCCAGCGAGTTCTTCAATTTCTCCAGCGTATTCGGTTTGCCCTTCATTTTCCCTAAAGCATCACAATACTTTTTGACAAGCAACAAATCCGGTTTTTGCAGAATGGTCTCGACACTGGGAATTTTGTACTTGGTATTTAACGCCGGTTCTTCAGCCTGAACCTGGATCAGACTACAGTTCAGGTTGGAAGACTGTAGCATTTCGAGCAGCATTTCACTGCTTGGCATGGCAGATATGAGTTCAATAGAAGCATCGGCATCTAGCAGCGCAAGCAGTTGCCCAACCACAACCGCATACTCAAACTCTTTGTGCTCGACTTCTGCCGTTTCCAGAATGACCACTTGCCCACTGCTGACCCAACTTGAAAATTCCGTTAAATCTTGCAGAGAATATTCAAATTTTCCCTGGCAATTAAACAGGTAAATTGCTGCATAATGCGGAATGATGTTACGCAACAATTGCGCAGTCGGCATATTATTTTCAAGATCAAGAAGAACGACTTTATGACTCATATCTTCGAATAAACAGTTCGGCTAGGCAGATGCGGTGCATTAGAACGGGAACCATGGCAAAGGTCAAATACTTTATGCTTCTGGTTTTTTACTCAGTGGCATGACTCGACCTAGTGCTTTAATTTTAGAAGGTTATTCAATAGCGAAGGAAAGGATAAGTTAAGTTCTTTTTCAAATAAAAAAGCCCTGATCAACACCAAGGCTTTAATACACGGACGGGTTCAGCTCAATAATGCGGTGGCCGGTTGGACATCGGATCAAAGGCAGCAATGCCTTCCGATAAATCGGCAGATTCCACACGCTGATAAAGCAGCTGCATTTGCTTCTTTAAATCCATAATTTCAATATGTTGACGTGTTACCTGTTCATTCAACTGTTCAACTAAATCATCTAAAAATGTAATTCGGACTTGCAAATCTTCCAAGTGTGCGGAAAATGACGCCTGATCATTAAGATTTTTTTGTTTAGTCATTTTAAGTCCTCATTGGGGATTTCAGGAAACAGTATGGCCTATATTACTTTAAGGGATGTCCAACTTGCGTTTGGCGGACCGTCCCTGCTCGACGGCGCGAACTTTAATCTGGAACGCGGTGAACGAGTCTGTTTGATTGGCCGTAATGGTGAGGGTAAGTCTACCTTACTTAAACTCATCGAAGGAAGTTTGCTGCCAGATCGTGGTGAAGTTTCTATACAAAATGGCATCACCATTTCCATGCTGGCCCAAGATGTTCCGATGGATTCCGGCAAAGTCGCCGACATTGTAGCCGATGGTGCAGGTGAAGCGGCAGCAGTACTGAAAGCTTATCATGAAGCCAGTGATGCCTGCGTACTGGGAGATATGGAAGCCTGCGACCGCATGGGTAACTTACAGCACAAACTCGATCAAGTCGATGGCTGGGCTTTAGAGAACAAAGTAAATTCAATTTTAAGCAAAATGGGTTTAGACCCGGATGCCGATTTAGCCGATTTGTCCGGTGGTCGTAAACGTCGTGTTCTTTTAGCACGTGCCCTACTCACTCAACCCGATGTACTTTTACTCGACGAACCGACAAACCATCTGGACGTTGAAAGTATTGAATGGCTGGAAAAATTCCTGCTCGATCAAAATAATCTAACCCTGTTATTTATTTCGCATGACCGTTCATTTGTCGACAGTATTGCCACCCGTATTGTCGAGTTGGACCGTGGTCAATTGCGCAGTTTTGAAGGCAACTATTCACGTTACCTTGACTTAAAAGCTCAGCAAATGGAAGCAGAAGAAAAGCAAAATGCTTTATTCGACAAACGTTTAGCTGAAGAAGAAGTCTGGATTCGTCAAGGCATTAAAGCACGCCGTACCCGTAACGAAGGCCGTGTCCGTGCCTTAAAAGAATTGCGTGAAGAATCAAAAGCACGTCGCTCACAGCAAGGCAAAGTGAGCATGGCCACTCAGGATGCCAACCGCTCAGGCAAGGTCGTGTTTGAAATTGAGCATTTACGTGTGGCCTTTGGCAATCAGGAACCGATTATCAAAGATTTCTCTGCCTTGGTATTACGTGGCGACCGTATAGGTCTGGTCGGTGATAACGGTGTCGGTAAAACCACGCTGATCAAAGCTATTCTAGGCGAGATTGAACACGGTGGTTCGGTAAAAACAGGCACCCAGCTTGAAATTGCCTATTTTGACCAGCTACGTAATGCACTTGATTTAGAGAAATCGGTTAAAGACAACGTTTCTGAAGGTTCGGACTTTGTCGATGTCAACGGTGGCCGCCGTCATATCTATAGCTATTTACAGGACTTCCTGTTCTCACCTGAACGTGCGCGTACACCGGTTAAAGCGCTTTCTGGTGGTGAACGTAACCGTATTCTGCTCGCCAAACTATTGCTCAAACCATCCAACCTGATTGTGATGGATGAACCGACTAATGACCTGGATATGGTGACGCTTGAACTACTGGAAGAAATGCTCGGCGATTATAAAGGTACCCTGTTACTGATTTCGCATGACCGTGCCTTTATGGACAACGTGGTGACATCCACCTGGGTATTTGACGGTAAAGGCAATATCGATGAATACATCGGCGGTTATCAGGATTACTTGCAACAACGTCCTGATCAGACTGTGGTTGATCAGAAAAGTGATGTCAAAAAAGCCGTGGCCAAAGCAGAAGCCAAAGCGGCTGAACCTGCTCCGGCAAAGAAAGTGAAACTCAGCTATAAAGATCAGCGTGCTTTAGAGCAACTGCCTGCTGAAATGGAAGCGCTGGAAAAAGAGCAAGCTGAAATTAACGCTCAACTTGCCGATGGTTCCCTGTTTGTGAGCGATGCAGACAAAGCCATGAAACTTTCCAACCGCCTGACTGAAATTGATGATCTGTTACTGGAAAAATTAGAGCGTTGGGAAGAATTAGAAAAGCTGGTTAACGGCAACTGATTTTCCTCATGCTTGAAGCACCTGTAATTGGCGTTGCAGGTGCTTTTTTATTTAAAAAATAACTTCATGTTACACTTGCAAAAAACTTTTGTTCAAAATGGTCACTATGAGTAAAAAGCCAGATTACACTCCCGGAGAATTCCAATGGTCTTTCCTGCTACCTCAATATTGGGGCATCTGGATTGGGATTGTCTTGCTGATGATTTTGGCGATCTTACCTTGGGCGATTCAGTACCGTCTGGCCACTTTTATTGGCAATCTGGCCTTCGATAAGCTGAAATCGCGCCGCAAAACCACAGTCCGTAACATGGAAGTCTGTTTTCCTGAATGGTCTGCACAGCAAGTTCAGGAGAATGCACGTCAGGTTTTTATCGACCAGATGATTGGTATTTTTGAAACCTTAAATGCCTGGTATTGCCCTCAGTGGTTTAAAGACCGCGTCACGATTGAAGGTCTGGAACATATTCAAAATGCCCAAGCCGCAGGAAAAGGGGTTTTACTGCTTGGTACGCATTCTACTTTGCTGGATGCCGGTGGCTACTTGTGTGCCCAGTATTTCGAACCGGATGTGGTTTATCGTCCGCAGAACAATCCTTTGCTCGATATGCTGATTTACCGCTGTCGTGCCACTATTTATGCCCACCAGATTGACCATGACGACATGCGCGGCCTGATCCGCAATCTGAAAGAGGGTCATGCCATCTGGTATAGCCCGGATCAGGATTTTGGTTTAAAACAGGGTGTGATGGCACCGTTTTTCGGTACTCCTGCTGCCACGGTAACGGCACATCGCCGTTTACTGAAAATATCCAAAGCCGTACCGATTCCTTTATATTTTTATCGTAGCGGTGATCTAAAAGATCCGCGTTATCATGTACTGATTGAACCTGTGGTGGATAATCTGCCCAGTGAAGATGAAGTAGATGATGCCGCCCGTGTCAACCAGATTATTGAACGTCAGCTGCGTATTGCCCCGACCCAATATATGTGGTTCCATCGTCGCTTTAAAACTCGTCCGGAAGGCTTTGAGAAAATCTATTAATAAGATAATTAAGATAACTAAGAAACCTCGCACAGAATCTACTATCGTGTAAAGGCGACAAGGATGTCGCCCGTTGGACTGCGATATCATGGATGTATCATCAGTCCAACAGATGGTTTTGTTACTTTTGCCGAAACAAAAGTAAAGAATAAACTCCTAATATTGGATAAATGAACGGTAAAACTCCGCTTTGCGACAACCCTAAAGGCAAAAAACCATGAAAGTGATGCAACTTCTTCCTGAACTGAATAGCGGTGGCGTAGAACGCGGTACTTTAGAAATCGCCCGTGCCTTGGTTGCAGAAGGTCATGAATCTTTGGTGGTGTCGAATGGTGGCCGGCTGGTGACCCAGCTTGAAGCGGAAGGTTCAACACATTTGACTCTAGCCATTCATAAAAAAGCCCTGTCGAGCTTATGGCAAATTCGTCCGCTACGTCAGCTGATTGAACAGCACCAACCAGATATCGTGCATGTGCGTTCCCGCGTGCCTGCATGGCTGACCCATTTTGCTTTAAAAGGCATTCCTGCTGCGCGTCGTCCACATTTAATCAGTACCGTGCATGGCTTCTATTCGATTAACCGTTATAGTCAAATTATGACCCAGGCTGAAAAAGTCATTGCCGTATCGGACAGTGTGGTCAAATACATCACCGACAATTATAAAAATTGCCCAGCACAAGATATCGTGCGGATTTACCGTGGTATAGACCCTGTAGCATTTCCGCATGGCTATCAACCGTCTGTACAATGGCTGAATCAAACCTTTAAAGACTTTCCTGAACTGGAAAACAAGTTTTTACTCTGTCTTCCAGGACGGATTACCCGTTTAAAAGGTCATGAAACCCTGATTGGATTGGTCGAAAAATTACAGCAACAATACCCCAACTTGCATGCGGTAGTGGTGGGTGGAGCCGATCCGAAAAAAGCCGCTTATTTGAAAGAAATGCAGGACACCATTCAAGGCAAAGGCTTAACTGACAAAATCACTTTCGTTGGTCATCGCTCAGATATTCGTGAATGGCTGGCATTTAGCGATGTGGTGCTCTCCCTTTCCAATCAGGCAGAAACCTTTGGTCGTACTGCTTTAGAAGCACTATCGGTAGGCACTCCGGTGATTGGCTGGAACCGTGGCGGGGTTGCGGAGATCTTATCGCAGCTGTATCCACAAGGTTTAATTGCCGTGGATGATCACGCTGCACTGTTCAATGCAGTCAAGAATCATCTGGATGAACCGCAACAAGTAAAGCCAGTCACAACGTTTAGCTTGAAAGAGATGTGTGATCAAACGCTTCACTTATATAAGCAAGTTTTGAAATAGACTTCATTGATGAGTCATTTTTCAATGGCGACAAGCTGTTAGTAATACCGAAATTAAAAGCAAATTTTCGTAAACATTGAATAATTGGATATATGATGAGGATGGCAGGCATTGATATTTCGAAAGCCATAACGTATTAAACTCTCCACACCCGAAATCGTGCCATGAGCCAAATGAGCAGCGGCCAGAAAATGGTATTGATGATATCGTGCACACTGGCACCAATGCGCTACAGCCCATAATTGATTAAATCATCACGGGCATCCAACAACTCTGCAGCAATTGCAACAATAAGCACAGCCAAAATCGCCCACTTCGACTTCAACTGACGATGGTAGAAAAACGCCACGATAAAAAATAGCGTCAGCCCTGCATAAATATGTAAAGCATCACGTGATAGTTCAGTAAAATTTACAACATAAATTTTAAGTTCTTGAAATGTTGATAAATACATGGCTGAAATTTTATTTTCAAGAGGTTCTATAAAACCATAGACCCGAGTTCTGCATCCTGCAAAACTCGGGTACATGAGGTTGTGCTTTCAAATGTTATTTTTATTCTGTTATTGCTATCCATTGCTGCATCATATCCATGATGACTTTCTATCAGCCATGTGTTTGATCTTCCATAATGGGATTTTCCTTTCCCGGCTCCTTGGCTGATGAGTACAGATTAAGCTAGTTTATAAAAAAGAAACATTCGCAATTGACCTAAATCAATGTAAGCCATTTCGTACACTTTTCTATTATTTAATCTGCCTGCTTGATTGCATTTTTATAGCTCTGGGCAATTTCATCGGTGACTGGTTTTTCTTCTTTTTCAGCTTTTTCAATACCTTCTTTTATTGTTTCTTGTGCCTGCTGTTCATCAGCATCCGTTTGCTCCAGTTCTTCTTGCACCCGTTCAAAAACACGTCCTGTCTGTAAAACCACATAAACCGGAAAATGGTCTGAACCGACATGAGGCAACCGTTTCATGTGAACCAAAGCAAAATCGGTACTGTGAAAAATATGATCCAGTGACCAACGCAATAAGGGATAATCGGCATGGAAGGTATTGACAAAGTGACGTCCCACCCGTGGATCGAGCAAACCACTCATGCGCTGAAACAGTCGGGTCGTTCGCGACCAAGCCACATCATTCAAGTCTCCCATCACAATACAGCTTTCATCCAGATCCTTGATCTGGTCACCCACAATTAATAGTTCCGCATCCCGTAGCGTCGAATCTTTCGCTTCAGTAGGGCTCGGCGGTTTGGGATGCAGGCAATAAAGCTGGACCGGCTGACCTGAACGCAAAATGACTGTGGTATGAATGGAAGGAATCTCATCACTTAAAATGAACTTGACCTCGGTACTGTTCAGCTCTAAACGGCTATACAGATGCATGCCGTATAAATTATCCAGAGGTACAGGCACCCGATAGGGATAATCTTTTTCAATCGTGGAAAGTGCTTTTTGCCAGACCCGATCTGATTCTAACGTTAACAGCAAATCTGGCTGATGCTTTTGAATCTGCTCAATCAACAACTGGTATTGGGTATTTGACGTTAGTACATTGGAAATGATCAGGGAAATTTGCTTGTCCGGATTCAGCTGATGTTTGCGGACATGCTTAACCTGCTTTTTCCAAAGAAAGGTATAAGGCAGCACCATTTTGAGCTGGTACGCCAGTGCCGCAATCAGACCGATAAAAATAATTTCCCGTGTTAAATTCCAGGGTTGCTCCCAGACCAGCAGCAGAACAAAAGCAATCAGTCCTAAAACCAGAATTTGTAGCCGTGGAAAATCAGCACCTCGAATCCACCACTCATCCCGTGGAATCAGTGACCAGAATGTCAGCCATATCACTAAAACTGCAATTATTTCCACCCAAATCATCAGCTTTACTCTGTTTATCTTGGTAATTCGATCTGCAGTTGAAAAACTTTATCAATTTTGTATGTAACATAAACAAGAGATTTCTCTCAATAATATTGATGTTTTCATTATGTAGTACTTGCAGTCACGTCCCTTTTTGATACACTCGAATCCCTTTTGATTTTTTTTAACGCACCGAGGCGAAGTGGCATGAAAGTAGGTCTGGTCGGTTGGCGCGGGATGGTAGGTTCCGTCCTTATGCAACGTATGGTTGAAGAGAATGATTTTGCTCATTTTGAGCCATTCTATTTTTCTACCAGTAATGCAGGTGGTGAAGCGCCTGCGTTTGGCGGTAAGACTGCCCCAGCACTTATGGATGCGACAGACGTTAACAGTCTGAAGCAAATGGATGTCATTATTACCTGCCAGGGTGGTGATTACACCACTGACGTTTTCCCGAAACTGAAAGCTGAAGGCTGGAATGGTTACTGGATTGATGCAGCTTCTACCTTACGTATGGATGATGAAGCCATCATCGTGCTTGATCCGGTCAACATGAACGTGATTAAAGATGGCCTGGTGAATGGTACTAAAACATTCGTTGGTGGTAACTGTACCGTTTCCTTGATGCTGATGGGCTTAGGTGGTCTGTTCCAAAACAATTTAGTGGAATGGGCAACTTCGATGACTTATCAGGCCGCTTCTGGTGCGGGCGCGCAAAACATGCGTGAACTCATCAACGGTATGGGTTACTTGTATAACAATACTAAAGATTTGTTAGATGACCCTCGCTCTCCAATTTTAGAGATCGATTCTAAAATTGCGGCTTTACAACGCAGCGAAGGTTTCCCATCAGCAAACTTTGGTGTGCCTTTAGCAGGTTCTTTAATTCCGTATATCGACAAACAGCTTGAAAGCGGTCAGTCGAAAGAAGAATGGAAAGGCCAGGTTGAAACCAACAAGATTCTGGGTAACTCGCAGATTGTTCCTATTGATGGTCACTGTGTGCGTATCGGTGCAATGCGCTGCCATTCTCAAGCACTTACATTGAAATTGAAGAAAGATGTACCGCTTGATGAAATCGAAGACATTATCCGTAATGCAAACGATTGGGCAAAAGTCGTTCCCAACACCCGTGAAGCATCGATGACCGATCTGACGCCAGTGGCTGTTACAGGTACCCTGTCTGTTCCAGTGGGTCGTTTGCGTAAACTGAATATGGGTAAAGAATACCTTGGCGCATTCACTGTCGGCGATCAGCTGCTATGGGGTGCTGCAGAACCTTTACGCCGTATGTTACGTATCCTGATTGATTACAAAAATGCTTAAGTGCTAAATGAAAGAAAAGCCGATCACAATTGATCGGCTTTTTTATGTATCCTTTATGTTAAATGTTTTACAATTCTTCAACACCTCGTTAATGTATAACTTTCGCAATACGATAAGAAACCGAGCTAAAGATTAAGATGACCGTATATAACAAATTAAAGATAGCCATTTTAGCCATTATTGCTTCGCAGAATATTCATGCGATTACTATTGATCCTATTCAAGTTCAATCTGCAGCAGGTGAATTATTGTATGCGGAAATGAATTTTCGCAATGCTGATCCTCATGCACAAATCCAGGCCAGCCTGGCTGATGCAGAAGATATCGCAACTTTAGGCGCTGTCTATCATGCTCCCGGACATCTTAATTTCTTTACCCGTCACGATAGCTCGGGCAATGGTGTCATTACCATTACCTCATCACGCCCCTTAACGGATGCTGAATTAAACATTATTGTTAAAATTCAGGAAGGTAATGCGACACGTTTACAGCATATCAAGACCCCTCTGAAGCGCAGCCAGGTAAATACTCAGGCACGGGTCTCAGGCAATGAAAAACCTTTAATGCCTATCACCATTGTGAATGAAAAAGATATTGCCTTACAACTGCCTGAAAGTACGCAATTTCGGATTGAAAAACCACAAACGGCACTACCACAATCATTTGAAGCACCATTAATGGTACATAAAGCGGCACCACCGATTTTAAATAGTACCTCTGCTGCACCCATCATCATTGCAGCAATGGCGACACCATCTGCCCAGCCGGTTCAAACTCCACAAAATGAGCCAGTCAAAACCAAGAATTCCTTTGCGGCACAACGTTTGATAAAAAATGAAGCGAAAATTTCAGCTAATTCAAACAACTCGAATAACAATGTCTCCACAGACCCTTTAGTCAGACAATATGCAGCATCTGCACATCAACATGTGGCTAAAGCAAAAGTAACGGCAGAACCTGTAGCAGCCGCTGCACCAAAAGCTAAATCAGAAACAGCACCTACACCATCACCTCAGCCTGCGGCTACAGCACCAGCCAACCAGCATGTAGTGCAATCGAATGAGTCACTGTGGGCAATTGCCTCACGTGTGGCCACTGAACAAAATTGTCCAATTGGCGAAGTCATGAAACAAATCAAGGCCAATAATGAACATGCATTTATTCAAGGTGATGTGAACCGTTTACGCCGTGGCGCTGCTTTGAATTTAAATACTGTGACCAGCCCTAAAGAAGAGCAAAAAGCAAAAGTTGCCCATTTAGCCCAAGCCCCTTCCAAACCGTCCAATCAGTCGGCTAAAGCCAAATATCGCTTGAATCAGGCAGAAATGAGCTTGGTTGCAGAGAAAGAACAAGATTCAGCCAGCGGTTCTGCCAAAAAGAACACAGAAAAAAGGCAAACTTCAAATGAATTATCATTAAAAGTTATGACATCGCGTGAAAAAACCGTTAAATTACAGAGAAACGTAACACAGTTAGAATTGGCATTGCGTAACAAGGATCACAGAATTCAATTATTAAATACTCGTCTTGCCCAATTGCAGCAACAATTGAAAGCACAACAAGTACAGAAAAAGCCAACGCACTAAGGGTGTTATACAATTTGATTTTTTAGGATGGGTTTCATGGATAAAAACTCAATCCTGCAAGGGGTAACAACATGCTGCTTTATGTGATTCCGTTTATATTGTTATTAGTGATCGCAGTTGTATTAAAAAAGCGCGAGGCAAGTAAACAAACAGAACAAACACCAAAGACGAAAAGTAAAAAAGTCACTTCAACCAAAAAGTCACCGCAAAAAACTCAAATTGTGGAAAGCTCGGTTGTTGCAAAGAAAAAAACCACCCCTTTAGCTGCCGATGTCCGCAGTAAAATTGAAGCCCTGATTCACGAAAAGAACTTTTTCTCGGCCGAAGCACAGATTAATCAGGCTTTAAATAAGGACAATTCACAGCATGAATTGTATTTGTTGTTGCTGGACATTCACATCTTGCAAAAAGATGAATTTGCCATCAGCCAGCTGATTAATCACCTGCGCTCATTAGAACTGGATGATTTTTTAGAACAGGCACTTGCTAAAAAAGCAGCACATGAAAAACAAACACTAGGTTCTAAAGATACCATTGAGTTTAAGCCATCATCAACTGTTGCTAAAGCAGCTGAACCAGCGGTTGCAGAAACAAAAAATACGGCTGCTTTTGATGCTTTAATGAGTGATGCTGCACCCGCTGCAACAAAAAATGATCTTGCCTTTGATCAGTTACAGCAGGAATCGCGTTCGGCTCAGCCGGAAGTCATTAAGGAAATCAAACCTCTTGATTTCAATTCTGCATCTTTAAATACAGCACCAAAAGCAGAAATAGCAGCTACTCCGGTGGAAGAAATCAAACCCCTTGATTTCAGCAGTCTATCTCTGGATTCAGCGGCAGAAGCAGCAACTGCACCAGCTGAAGAAATCAAGCCTTTAGATTTTACTAACTTTAAGCTTGATCCTGTACCTGTGGCAGAAACCAAGCCGGAAGCTGCCCCAGTTCAAGAAATTCAGCCTCTGGATTTCTCATTTAGTTTAGACACTGCAACAACCGGGCAAGTAGAAACAGAGAAAGCTGCTAGCATTGAACCTACTGTAGAAGAAAAACCTGAATTTAATTTTGATTTTTCCGTTGCAGAAACTCCAGTAGCTGAAACAAAAGTTGCAACTGAAGAAATTACGCCAAGCCTGGAACTGGACTTTAATTTAGAGTCAGCAAGCACGGTTGAAGAGCCAGCTGCAGAAGTAGCGCCAGCAAAAGCCGCAGGCCTAAACTTTGATATTAGCAATATCAGCTCATCTGCTGCCAAAGCAGATAAAAATGATCCATTGGTTCAATCCTTCCCCGAACTGATTGAAGTCAATGAAATTAACCTGAATCTAGAACTGGCACAGCAATATATCCAGCTTGGTGCGTTCGAATCGGCACGTGAATTACTGGCAGAGCAAGAAGCTGGCTATACACCTGAACAACGCCAACAGGCAGATCATTTACGCAATCAAATAGCATCTTAAGCAATTTCGATCTACTATAAAGCAGTCATCCTTGGCTGCTTTTTTTATGATGAAAAAAATAGCGTTAATCTATATGGGCGGTACATTTGGCTGTATTGGTGATCCACTCAGCCCTATGCCAGCTGAGCAATTTATTCCGAAACTGCAACATGTTCTCCCTCTCGATCAGCAGATCGAATGTTTTGTTGCACCAGTCATTCAGGACAGCAGTGCCTGCACAGCCACAGACTGGCTGAAACTGGTTCAATCTATTCAACAACTTCAGCTACAGCAGTTTCAGCATTTTGTAATTATTCATGGGACTGATACCTTGAGTTATGCCAGTGCCGTGCTGTCACGCTTTCTGGGTCAATCCTCGCATGTAGTCATGACCGGCAGCCAGTATCCCCTGTTAAATACTGCGGGAGACAATACCCGTGAATTTACCGATGCCATTGATAATTTAAACTTTGCTCTGGACTGTGTAGTTAAATACCCGGTGGGAGTTTATTTAGCCTTTCATCATCATTTAATACATGCACAGACAGCATTAAAAATCCATACAACAGAACTGGATGCCTTTAGCGGTAAAAACGCAGCGGAACCCATTTCCCACAGCTCCATCTATATAGTTCATGACAATGATCTCCACAAGGCATCGAGGTTTAACTTTTTAAGCTTGATGATGCAACCGCTGGATTTAGCTCAGCAAGTTGTCAATCTGCAAACCATTTGCCAAGCACCGCCAAACTGCCTGATTTTGCAAGGTTTCGGCACAGGCAACCTGGCAGTGAATGAACCATTCATTGCTTGCATTCAAAAATTACAACAAGCAGGCTGCGTCGTCATTCTCACCACTCAAGTTCCTTTTGGGAGTATTGATCAGCGTTATGCCATCAGCCAATGGATCCAGCAAACCCATATTCTTCTGAATGACTGTTTGGGACATGCAGATCTTTATGCAAAAGCACTGAAAATGTATTTACAATACGACACTGTAGACCAATGGCAGGCACATTGGCATGATCACGTGTAATTTGAGGTAAATATGCAACGTTTTGCAGTCGGTATTGAGTTTTGTGGCATTCGTTATAGAGGTTGGCAAACTCAACAGCCTGGCGTACCAAGCGTGCAGGAAACCATTGAAAAAGTACTGAGCAAAATTGCCGATGAACCGATCATCTTACATGGTGCGGGTCGTACCGATGCCGGGGTCCATGCCACCAATATGGTCGCGCATTTTGATACTAATGCTATTCGCCCGATTCGTGGCTGGCTGATGGGGGCAAACAGTCAGCTTCCTAAAGATATCGCCTTCCAGTGGATCAAGGAAATGGACAGCGATTTCCATGCTCGTTTTAAAGCTCAGGCACGCCGTTATCGCTATGTCGTCTATAACAATCCGCAGCGCCCTGCACTTCTGCATAAACAGGTCACGCATGCCTACTATCCGCTGGATGTGGAGAAGATGATTGCAGCGGCGAAAAAGTTTGAAGGCACGCATAATTTTGAAAGTTTCCGTGCCGCAGCCTGCCAGTCCAATCAGCCGGTTCGGCATGTCAAACATTGTCGCCTCATTCAACATGGCTGTTATCTGGTGTTAGATATTCAGGCAGATGGCTTCTTGCACCATATGGTACGCAACATTATGGGCTGTTTACTGGAAATCGGTCAGGGCATGTATGAAGTTGACCATATTGACCATATTTTTGCCGCTGAAGATCGTAAAGCAGCAGGAATTACCGCACCACCGGATGGCTTGTATTTTATCCACGCTGATTATCCGGAACAGTTTGATCTGCCGAAAATGCCATTAGGCCCGCATTGGCTGAATATGCCGGAATAAGAAATCCCTCCCAACCTCCCTTTTTTAAAGGGAGGAGTTCCCCTCCTTTATTAAAGGAGGGGTTAGGGGAGGATTCAAAAATTACCGCTGCTTTCTTTTACGATATTCCACTGGTGTTTCATTGGTCCAGCGCTTAAAAGCCCGATAAAAAGTGCTGGGTTCGGAAAACCCAGTCAGATACACAATCCGTTCCACGCTTTCTGCCGTATTGGCCAATAATTTCTTTGCCAACCGGCAACGATAGTCGGACAGAATTTGCTGAAAACTGGTATTGGCTTCACTCAGCTGGGTACGTAAACGGCGCGGCGTGATATTTAAATGTGTGGCTACGGTTTCCAAGGTCGTTTCACCACTTTCTAGAGTTGAACCAATTGCACGGCGTACTTCACCGACCAGATCATAACGCGCCAGTTCCTGCAGCTTTTCAATCGCCAGTTGCTCATGTAACTGTAACAGTTCTGGCTCTGCTTGCCATAACTGGTAATCTAAAATTGCAGGATCGAAATATAAACGGGTTTCTTTTTGCCCTAAGCTGACTGGACATTCATAGACCCGGAAATATTCATCATCAGGTGCACCCTGACTGAAATTAAAATCGATATAGATGGGCTGAAAACGACCTTCGGTAATAAACTTGAAAAAACGCAATACGCCGGATAGTGCACATTCGGAAAAATGCCGATTAACAATATTTTCGCCCCAAGGTTGCTCACCATTGGTCAAATAGCAACGGTCATCTTCAATCACCAGTTTGGCATGGAAGGCATCACTGATCAGGCGCTGATAAGCCAGTGCACGTTTTAGCCCCTCACCAAAGTTTTCACTGGAAATAAACAGGTGCTCAATCACCTGCCCCCGGTATAAAGGCAGGTGTTCGCCCAAATGCAAACCAATATCGGGATCTTTACTGACCTCTTCCGCAGCCACCCAAAACGCATATTGAGCACTAAGCGGGGTACGGTCATTGGTTTCGACCTGATTTAAGGCCACACCAGCTTTCATTAAAATTTCTTCAGTTGGCAAACCTGCACGACGGATGGCTTGATAACCCAATCGTAAAACAACTGATGCATCAGTTAGCTGACCCACGCAAAGACCTTCCTTGTATGTTCTTCATTTATACTTAAAAAGATTGATTTTAGATTAACTGCGATTGACCAAACTGACAACATGACAATGGGCTTTTTTACAGAAAATCTGTATACGGAGGGTTCGCTTATTTAACTGACAGATGAACGAGCAAAGCCGCATTGCGCCTTGTTTTATGCAAAAAAATTGACTATAATTTGCGCCTTTCCAATTTATTCATTCAGGTAGGCTATGGCCAATAAAGAGGAACTCATCGAGTTCGAAGGCGTTGTCACCGAGACGCTTCCTAATACTATGTTCCGTGTACGTTTAGAGAACGGTCACGAAGTGATTGCCCACATCTCTGGTAAAATGCGTAAGCACTATATTCGTATTTTAACTGGCGACAGTGTGAAAGTAGAAATGACGCCTTACGATTTGACCAAGGGTCGTATTACTTACCGTGCACGCTAAGTTTTAGCGAAAGCATGAAAGCCACCTTTGAGTGGCTTTTTTATTACCTTCAGTTTTTATTATTCAATAAAACAATTTGACACAGTTTGATAATTTCACGACTATAATTTAATTAAAATTAAACAGATATGCTAAAAAAAATGAAAATAAAATATTTAACCCTATTTTCCTGCCTGATGCTCGCAGCATGTGAAACAGGTGATTCTCATCGTCTTAACCAGTCTCTACAACAATATGTTGGTCAAACTGCAGCACAAGTTCGTAGCTAGCTTGACCTGAATAAAATGGGATTTAAAACCACTCAAGAGCCGACTCAGACAACAGAATTGCTCAGCTATACCATTGTTCGTGATATGAATATTCCAATAGGTACACCCAATATTAGTCACAGTATTTCGATGGGTGCACCGATGCCTACCCCTTCAAATGGTGGCTACAATATCAAGATGGAATGTCAGGTAGGATTTAACCTGAAAGACGAAATAGTTCAATCCATTCACTATACTGGTAGAGCTTGCTAATTTCCAAGAGCATAAGTTAAGGGTCTATATCAGATTGAATAAGGGCTTAGCATCATGGCTACACCTCTCTGTACCGTGTATCAAATCACAACAGTATTTCTGCCTGCAATTTGCTTAACTTAAACTGATTTTATTTGGTGTGAGGACAACTCATGAAATTCACACTGATTTTGGGATGCTGTACGGTTTTTAGTTTACTCACTGCATGCACGACAACATCTACGACAACCGCTATGCAGCGTGATGCCTATTTACAGCAGTTTATCGGGCAGACCAGTCAAAACATTCAGGCTAGGCTAGATTTGACCAGTATAGGTTACCAGCAGGTGCTAGCACCTGTCGCAAATGATCAGACGCTCACTTATACCGTCATTCGTCCCGTCACCATTCCGGTACCAATGGCACAAAATCCTGCCGATATCGATGCAGGTTATATCCCTATACAAGTTACACCCCGAGCACAAAGCTATGATAACCTGAGTTCGATATAAAAAAAGAGTAGAAAAAAAGCCCTGTTTTTGTAACATATTGGTTCTCAAGACAAAATGTTATAAAACAAGGCTTCTCAATGGATCATATTACCGAATTATTTTGTATTTTGGATGATTTCTGCAAAAAATTTAATGAATCTTTAGAGAAAGCTTTAATTTCTAATCAAAAAACCAGGTTGAAAAAGTCAGCTTTAAGCTTGTCTGAAGCAATGACCATTGTCATTTTATTTCATCAATCCGGTTTTAGATTCTTCAAATATTTTTATTGCCAAATGATCGTTCCATTCTGGAAATCTGCTTTTCCTAAACTGCTTAGCTACAACCGATTTATTGAAATCATGCCCCGTTGTTTGCAAGCTCTGAGTAGTTTCTTCCATCAGGTGAAAGGAAAAGATACGGGAATCAGTATCATTGACTCCACTAAATTGGTAGTTTGCCATAATCTTCGGATTAAAAGGCATCGTGTATTTAAAGGCTTGGCCGGTCGTGGAAAAAGTAGTACGGGTTGGTTTTATGGTTTTAAATTACATCTCGTTATCAATAATTTAGGTGAAATTAGGGTGTGTTGACACTTTTAGCTTAAAAAAATAGCGAAGTAGTAAAATCAAATCACCAAACCCAATTTTACTATTCGCTATGCCTCGTACCATGCTGACAGATCAACACTGGCAAAAGTTGAAAGTTATTCTGCGTAATTTATCCATTCACCACAACTCAAATTTACGCAATTTTATTGAAGCTATTCTCTATAGAATTAGAACAGGTTGTCCGTGGCGAGATATTCCTTCTTGTTTTGGTCATTCAAACTCTATTTTCAAACGTTTTAATCGTTGGTCAAGCAGCGGTAAGTTACTTAGATTATTCAAATTACTAGCCTCATGCCCCGATATGGAATGGATTTTTATTGATGGCTCTCATGTACGTGCTCATCAACATTCTGCCGGCATAGCGAATCAATCTATTTCTAAAAGTGTAGGAGGAAACTCCTCAAAAATACATTTGATTGTTGATGCACATGGCAATCCTATTGATTTCATGATTACCGATGGAACCACACATGATGTTAAAGTTGCGCCTGATTTAATATCAACATTAGATTTAAAAGAGACAAAAGTGGTATGCGCAGATAAAGGCTATGATTCAGAACCACTGCGTGAACAGATCAGGAAAACAGGGACTAAAGCGAATATACCAAAGAAAACGAATAGCCAATCGAACAATGACCATATGGACTGGTATTTATATAAAATCAGGCATTTAGTTGAAAATATGTTTTGTAGATTAAAGCAATTTAGAGGAATAGCTACTCGATATGACAAGCTCAAAAGAAATTATCAAAGTTCTGTTGCCTTAGCCTGTATATTTTTATGGCTACCGTTATAGGGTTAATTATGAACAGTAAGTGTCAACAGACCCTATTAATCTCAAGCTGACATCGGGAAATGTTCATGATGTTGCTATATTAGAATCTTTAACTCAAGAATTAAAAGGGATCCTACTCGGAGACAAAGGCTATTTGAGCAAAGCAAAAGCCGAAGCTTTAGCAGCAAGAGGACTGAAAATATTGACCCCATCACGTCGGAATATGAAAAATAAACCCATCCAAACTGAAGAAGAAAAACAATTACTTTGCAGAAGAGGATTGATCGAAACAGTGAATGATCAATTAAAAAATTTACATCAACTTGAACATTCACGTCATCGTTCGGTAAATAACTTCATGGTGAATATCATGGCTGCTGTAGTGGCTTATTGTTTGAACCCCAATAAGCCAACTTTCCAAAATATGCTAAAAGGTTAAGTGGATTTCATCGAACTCAGGTTATGATATCAACTTGCAATGTAAAATTATCTATCGCCTAGAACACAACATTGCCACATCGGTTCATTACACTGGCCATACCTGTTAAAACCCTCTGAAAAGCCATAAAAAAACGCAGCTCATGGCTGCGTTTTTTCTGTCAGGCGAACTTAGTTCAATGCAGTAACCACTGCTTGACCCATTTCAACTGTACCTACCTGAGTATTGCCTTCTGACATGATATCGCCAGTACGTAAACCCTGATCCAGTACATTGCCGACTGCATCTTCAATGGCTTGCGCTGCGGCTTCTTCACGGAAGGTATAACGCAGCATCATTGCTACAGAAAGAATGGTCGCTAACGGATTGGCAATGTTTTGGCCTGCAATGTCTGGTGCTGAACCATGACATGGCTCATACATGCCTTTACCGTTTTCATCCAGTGATGCAGATGGCAACATGCCGATAGAGCCTGTAAGCATCGCTGCTTCATCAGACAGGATGTCACCGAACAGGTTACCGGTCACAATCACATCAAACTGCTTAGGCGCACGTACCAGCTGCATTGCGGCATTGTCGACATACATATGTGACAGGTTGATCTCTGGGTACTGCTCTTCTTTCAGTGCAGTCACGGTTTGCTTCCAAAGCTCGGTCACTTCAAGGACGTTGGCTTTGTCGACTGAACATACTTTACCACCGCGAAGACCGGCAAGTTCAAATGCAACTTTGGCAATGCGTTTAATTTCAGACTCTTTATAAATGTCAGTGTTGAAACCTTGCTTCTCGCCATTTTCCAGTTCACGGATACCACGTGGCTGACCGAAGTAGATACCACCAGTGAGTTCACGAACAATCAGGATATCCAGACCAGAAACAATTTCAGGCTTTAAGCTTGAAGCACCGGCAAGTTGTGGGTAAAGAATGGCTGGACGCAAGTTTGCAAATAAATTCAATTCAGAACGGATTTTCAATAAACCACGTTCAGGACGGATTGAACGTTCAATCGTATCCCATTTTGGACCACCGACAGCACCGAGCAGGATTGCATCCGCACGTTTTGCCTGTTCTGCCGTAACGGCAGGGTACGGTTCGCCATGTGCATCAATCGCTGCACCACCCAATAAACCCTGTTCCCAAGTCAAACCCAGATTGAATTTTTCATTCACGCGTGCAAGCACCTGTTCAGCTGCTTTTACGATTTCAGGACCAATACCATCACCTGGTAAAATCAAAATATGTTTTGACATGAGTGTTTCCATTTATGAAGTCGATAGATTAAATCGACGGGATTTTAAATTTTCTTTTCCACAAACTCGCCCAGACCGGTCAAGGCATTATAGGGTCTGCAGAAACGTCGGATTGTCTTGTGTTCTTGCAGGAGATCTACACATAAGGGTTCAGGTGCAGATACATTCAGCAAGCTGCCCTGCTGTTTGTTGCGTTCACGGTACATTTTAAAAATGTAACGCTGCTTCGGCTTAAACTGGTGAAAAACATGAAGGGTTTCTGCACGATCCTTGGAAATCGGATAAAAGCGGATCACCAGTTCATGTTGCCCGGGAGGGATTGAAAGATATAACGCATTCGGCTGACTTAAGGAATTCGCCTGTAAACGTAAAATACCCGATTCAACCGCAGCACTATTTACACGGCGCTGTGCTGCATCAATAATTTGAATTTTGTTTAAACGTTCAAATTCACAGTTTGCAGTACCCGCACAGTAAATTAAGGCATTTGTTTTGCTACTTTCAGTTTCTTTTACATGTTTAATTCGTACTGTATCAATACTTTGGCATGCACTTAAGGATGCGGCCATAAGACCCAGTACAGCAAGCTGACCGTAAACTTTTGTCATTGTTCGAGCCCAACCCTCACCAAATAAAGCCAACTAAATATTTTTATGGATCCGATATTAGCAAGAGTTAGGCTCTGATACTACTAGCGCTGAAAATTCAAGCAACTAACCGTGAATTTCCTGAAATACCCACGGACGTGACTGTTTAGTCTTTTCTTCATAAGTACGAATATCATCTGCAGCTTGTAAAGTTAAGCCAATATCATCCAAACCATTTAACAGGCAGTGTTTACGGAACGGATCGACTTCAAATTTAAAGCTCTCACCCGATGGTGTACGCACTTCCTGCGCTTCCAGGTCGATGGTTAACTGATAACCTTCTTTCGCAGCACATTCCTTAAATAACTGATCGACGATCTCTTCAGACAAAATCACCGGCAACATGCCATTTTTAAAGCTGTTGTTGAAGAAAATGTCGGCATAGCTTGGTGCAATCACGGTACGGAAACCGTATTCATTCAACGCCCATGGCGCATGCTCACGGCTAGAACCACAACCGAAGTTGGCACGAGAAATCAACACAGTCGCACCTTGATAATGCGGCTGATTCAAAACGAAATCAGGATTCTTTGGACGTTTTGAATTGTCCTGACCCGGATAGCCTTCATCCAGATAACGCAATTCATCAAATAAGTTGTCACCAAAACCGGTACGTTTGATCGATTTCAAAAACTGCTTTGGAATAATTAAATCTGTATCGACATTGGCACGGTCTAATGGTGCAACGATACCTTGTTCAACGGTATATTTTTTCATGTCTTTGCTCCTTTAGCCGAAATTAAAACGTACGTACGTCAACGAAATGACCGGCAATTGCTGCAGCAGCTGCCATCGCTGGACTCACCAAGTGCGTACGACCGCCATTGCCCTGACGACCTTCGAAGTTACGATTAGAAGTTGAGGCACAGTGCTCACCCGGTTGCAATTTGTCAGCATTCATCGCCAAACACATTGAACAGCCCGGTTCACGCCATTCAAAACCAGCTTCCAAGAATACTTTATCCAAGCCTTCAGCTTCAGCCTGCTGTTTGACCAAACCAGAACCCGGAACCACCATCGCCTGTTTGATTGAAGCAGCCACTTTACGGCCTTTAATCACTTCAGCAGCAGCACGAATATCTTCAATACGCGAGTTGGTGCAAGAACCGATAAATACGCGGTCTAACTGGATGTCTGCCAATGCCTGACCAGCATTTAAACCCATATATTGATAAGCACGGGTCCAGTCATTACGTTGCACGTCATCTTTGGCCTGTTCCAACGTTGGAACCGCTTGGGACACCGGAATCACCATTTCAGGAGAAGTCCCCCAAGAGACTTGCGGTTCAATTTCTTCACCCTGTAACACCACGACGGTATCGAAATGCGCGCCTTCATCAGAATGCAAGGTATTCCAGTAGGCTACAGCAGCATCCCACTGCTCAGCTTTCGGTGCATAGTTGCGGCCTTTCACGTATTCAATGGTTTTCTCATCGACAGCGACCATACCGACACGGGCACCGGCTTCAATCGCCATGTTGCACACAGTCATACGGCCTTCGATCGACATGTCACGGAACACTTGACCACCGAATTCAATCGCGTGACCAGTACCGCCTGCAGTGCCGATTTTACCGATAATCGCCAAGACCACATCTTTCGGTGTAACACCCTGACCCAATTTACCGTCAACACGCACCAACATGTTCTTCATTTTCTTTTGAACCAGGCACTGGGTCGCCAATACATGTTCAACTTCTGAAGTCCCAATACCGTGCGCCAAACAGCCAAATGCACCATGAGTTGCCGTATGCGAGTCACCACACACCACAGTCATACCCGGCAAGGTCAAACCTTGCTCAGGCCCAACCACGTGCGCGATCCCTTGGCGAATATCGTTAATATCAAATTCAACAATATTGAAAGTTTTACAGTTGTCATCCAGCGTTTGCACCTGAATACGCGAAGTATCATCTTCAATACCGGCAATACCCTGCTCACGCTCGGTTTTTGAAGTTGGCACATTATGGTCTGGCGTAGCTACATTGGCACTTAAACGCCAAGGTTGACGACCTGCAAGCTGCAAACCTTCAAAAGCTTGTGGTGACGTTACTTCATGTAATAAATGACGGTCGATATAAAGTAAGGCTGAGCCATCATCGCGTTGTTTTACTAAATGGTCATCCCACAATTTATCGTATAAAGTCTTTGCTTTTGGGGTATTGCCTGCCATGTCGACGCGCTCCATAGAACTGGGTAATGCTTTCATTAACTTCGATTATAACCACGTATTCACATAAATCTAATTTATCATTTTTATTAGTTTAAAAACTTTTTGGAATTAATTTTAACCTTATTAAAACCCTGAATTTCGGCAAAATTTCCTCTCTTGGTTTTTAAACCACACGGCTATCTCCCTTATGCTCAGACTTAACAAATCAGGCATATTTAAAGCGCCGTGCATGGAATGATACAGATAGGATTTAGCCCGACGGGTTTTCTTTCACTGCGATAAGCTGTTCAATTGCCCGGATGAGTTCTGCTTTCGCTGCACCACATTCGGCGGCAGCCTGATTTTCATCATTTTCATCATCGGCAATTTCATAGACCTGACTGCGTTTTTCCACCGCTTCCTCAAAAATATCAAGGAGGTATTTGATGTGTTTAATATCCATATGTTCACCCTGCCAGAAAAGTATATCTAGACATATATCTCCAGACGATACCATTCCCCTGTTGTTGTATTGATGGTTCAGTTTAGCCAGTTAAGTAATTCACAAAACCGATTAAAAATATAAGAATGTTCGTTTTTACAAATTAAATAAGACTGATTATCATTTAGCTATATCCCGAGGCAAAGATTGAGGAACAAACCATGGCTCATATTCAAAAATTTGTTAATAACAACCAGCGTATGTTCAAGAAAACCTTTAGCTATTACATTATGCACATCACCATTGCCATGTTGGTCGGTTATTTCGTCACAGGAAGTATCTGGATGGCAGTAACCCTCAGCCTACTTGAGCCGACGATTCAGGCAATCGCATTCTTCTTCCATGAAAAAATCTGGGAAGCCAAGCCAGCTCAAAGACAGAATAGCAATAATAATATAGTCATCTAAAGGCTGCATCGGCCCAAACTAGAGATCATGGCTTGCCCGCTTCCGCTTTATAATCACTCCATTCATATGGGGTGATTTTTTTATTTTTACCTTTTAAGTTCACATCTGTATACATTTTTTTTACGGTCTTTTTTAAGATGAAACACCCCTTTGGTATAAAAATATTTTATAATTATTTAACTTTAATATAACCAGATATCTCCCTATGAATCTTGCTGCCTTTGAAGCATTCATTAAAGTCATGGAAACCGGTTCTATTTCTATGGCCGCCGATTTATTGTTTATTACCCAGCCTGCTGTGACCAAACGAATTCATAGCCTGGAAGAATACTTTGGCGTAAAACTGTTTGAGTCTGCCGGTCGTGGCGTTCAGGCGACGCATGCTGCCCATTCCTTATTACCGAAAGTGAAAAACTGGCTCAATGAACTGGGTGATATTCACCATACCCTCAGTCACGAACAGGAACAGGTGCAAGGCAAACTTAAAATTGGCACCAGTCATCATATTGGCTTGCATCACCTGCCGCAGCATCTGCGCAATTATGTGCAAAAATTTCCTGAAGTTACTTTAGATGTGCATTTTGTTGACTCGGAACAGGCGCATGAACAGGTACTGGCGGGTGACCTGGAGCTGGCCTTTTTAACCCTCCCGCCGAAAGGTGATGAACGCCTGAGTTATGTGACCATCTGGAATGATCCGCTGGTCTTTGTGGTGGCACCTTTTCATCCACTGGCGCAAAAAAAGCATTTGAGTCTGGAAGATTTGATTCAATATCCAAGCCTATTGCCAGCCTCGCAAACCTATACCACGCAAATCACCTTGGCAGAATTCGAAAAGCAAGGCGTTAAACCGAAAATCACCATGAGCAACAATCCGCTTGAATCCATCCGCATGCTGGTTTCAATTGGTTTGGGATGGTCGGTATTACCGAAAACCCTGCTGAATCAGGATCTGCAAATGCTGGATATTAATGTGCAAATGCAACGTCAACTGGGCATGGTCTGGCATCCGGGGCGTACCCAGTCACGTGCCGTACAGGAACTGGTGGCCATGATGAAAAACTCCCATCTCAACTAAAACCAGCTCTAGTGCTGCATCTGCCTGGATGCAGCATTTTGTTACCTTAATCCTCAGCACAGCGGCACAGCTTTCGAGTACTTTTAAATAAAACACATAAAACAAGATGTTTTAAATGTGCAAAAGAATTCGAAGGAGTATGGGGCTATGCTGAGGGATTCATCACCAACAATATCTACAACAAATTCACCCGAAACAACCCAATCTAAAACCAACCCAGTCAAAGCCGATATAGATGCTCCACATATATGGCAAAGCGCTAAAATTTCTTTGCTGCCTACGCCGGATTTAAACTTTGCTGATGAAGCCACGGCACGGCGTAGCTTGCATGATTATTTCCTCAATACTTTTGATAGCTATGAACTTCTCTTTGACTGTCTAAGAAATGATGCAGCCTATTACCTTAAGCCCATTTCTTTACGTCATCCGCTGATTTTTTATTTTGGTCATACGGCAACCTTTTTTATCAATAAACTGCTGCTCAGCAAACTGATTAGTACACGTTTGAACCCACAGCTGGAAAGCATTTTTGCTGTCGGGGTCGATGAAATGAGCTGGGACGACCTGAATGACCAGCATTATGACTGGCCGAGTGTAGAAAAAGTACGGGCTTATCGTGCTCAGGTACGAGCACTGGTACTGAATCTGATTGAGCATGCCCCTCTGACGTTACCCTTGAACTGGAATCATCCATGGTGGTCGATCCTCATGGGTATTGAACATGAACAGATTCATCTTGAAACCTCATCAGTCCTGATTCGCCAGCAGCGGCTGGACTATGTCTACAATCTTCCACAATGGCGTGCCAAGGTTATGACTGGAGTTGCTCCAGAAAATGTCCTGCTTGCTGTGCCTGCAGGACAAATAAGTCTGCACAAGACTTTCGAGAGTAGCTTTTATGGCTGGGACAATGAATATGGCCGGCATCAGGCGGATATTCCCACTTTTCAGGCTTCACAATATCTGGTTTCCAATCAGGAATTCTTCAGTTTTGTGGAAGATGGCGGTTATACAACTGACCGCTACTGGACAGCAGAAGGACAAGCCTGGCTGAAATTCTCTCAAGCCACGCACCCCAGCTTCTGGAGAAGAACCCTTGATGGCTGGTCACTGCGGCTGATGCTGGAGGAAATCCCCATGCCTTGGGACTGGCCGGTAGAAGTGAATTATCTTGAAGCCAAAGCTTTCTGCAACTGGAAAGCCGAAAAAACCGGTCAAAGCATTCGCTTGCCAACAGAAGATGAGTGGTATCGGCTGTATGATGTGGCCGGTTTGGATCCTGACCTGCCCAGTCCTGAACAGGCCAACATCGAACTGAAATATGGCAGCAGTCCCTGCCCGGTCAATCATTTTCAGCAGGGTGATTTTTTTGATATTCAGGGCAATGTCTGGCAATGGACTGAAACCCCAATTTACCCTTTTGACGGTTTTCAGGTGCATCCGATCTATGATGATTTCAGCACCCCAACCTTTGACGAGCAACACAATCTAATCAAAGGAGGTTCCTGGATTTCGGCTGGCAATGAGGCTTTGCACAGCTCTCGTTATGCCTTCCGTCGGCATTTTTTCCAGCATGCCGGATTCCGCTATGTCGCTGCCTCCCAAGAACTTCAACAGTTTCAATCGCAGTATGAAACTGACCAGATGATCTCGCAATATCTGGAATTTCAGTACGGTGCAGAATATTTTAACGTGCCCAATTTTGCCCAAATCCTGATTAACCTTGCACACCCCTATTTTAAGAATATTGCTATCGAGAAGGCATTAGATATCGGTTGTGCCACAGGTCGGGCCAGCTTTGAACTGGCAGCTTATTTTGATCAGGTCACAGGACTGGACTTTTCTGCGCGCTTTATTCAGCAGGCGGTACAGCTGGCACAAGGTGAAACGCTACGTTATACCCTGCCGATTGAAGGTGAACTGATGGAATATAAAGCCTGTAACTTAAAAGAGTTGGGTCTGGATACCCATGCAGATCGGGTCGAATTTTTCCAGGCCGATGCCTGCAATTTAAAACCTCATTTTACTGATTACAATTTTATTCTGGCTGCGAATTTGATTGACCGCCTGCATCATCCCAAAGATTTCTTAGCCGAAATCCATCAACGTTTAAAACTGGGTGGCATTTTAATGCTGGCCTCCCCCTATACCTGGCTAGAGGAACATACTGCACGCAGTGAATGGCTCGGGGGCTTTAAGAAAGATGGGGAAAACTTGTATACGCTACAGGGTATGACTGAACTTTTAAAAGAACACTTTGAAATGCTTGCAGAGCCGCAGGATGTGGCATTTGTGATTCGTGAAACCGCACGTAAATATCAACATAGCCTGTCTCAAGTGACCTTATGGAAACGGGTAAAATAAACCCTTTATCAAAAAAGCCAATCTGAGGATTGGCTTTATTTCGCTTTGATCTTTATTGAATCACTGAATCTTCATGTAAGGATTCATTTAACTGGTCAACAATAATGGCCCATGAACCATCAGACTTGATTTTTTCTGCCAGGAACTGGCGCTGTGCTTCAGTCCAATATTCCGCTTCGGTAATTTTGGTCTGGGCATTGAGCTGATGCGTGGCAATAAACAGGGCAATCGCTTCTTCACTGGAATCTAACCCTAACTGCTCAAAAAGATTGGTCATTCTTGGACGTGTTTGGCTCATTCTTCTCTCCCATTCTTCTTCAATTTCAAACTATAAATTTTGTCTTTTACCCTTTTGCTTTCAGTCTACTATACGGTAAAGGCATAATCATAGTAAGGCTTATTTTATCGTCCCTTAGTCGATATAAAACATTCCATCCGGTTTAGTAGATCGGTAGACACTATCTACAAACATGCAAGGACTTCGGTGCAATCCTTTTTTATTTTTAACTTTTAAAGCAGAGAGAATAACCATATTCCATACAGCTCTCCCCTCCATCAAAACAAATTGCCTAAATTGACCAGTCCTGAATTTCCCAGTTTTGCGCTTTGGCCAAAGCCTCCAAACGCTCATCCGGATTGACTACAATGGCATGATCGGCATATTCCAGCAAGAAACGGTCATTGAATGAATCCGAATAGGCCCATGACTCATCAATATCGCGCCCTTGCAGCCATTGTTCCAGACGGATCAATTTACCCTTTTGATAACATGCAGTATTGATGACTTTACCCGTATATTTGCCATCCACCACTTCTGCATTGGTGGCAATAATTTCAGTAATACCAAACTCGTGAAAAATCGGTGCCGTAATAAAATCGGATGTTGCGGTAATCCCGACCAGCTCGTGTCCCGCATCGCGGTGTTTTTGAATGGCAGCAAAACCTTCTGGGCGCATTTGTGGACGAATGACTTTTTTCATGAATAATTCATGTAATTCAGTCAAATAATCATTATCATGCTGGGTTAAAAATTCAAAGACGAATTCGTTATAGGCAATCGGGTCAAGTTGCCCTGCTTTATAGTCTTCATAAAACTTGTCATTCATTTGACGGTGTCGGATTGGATCGACTAAACCCTCGTTTACTAAAAACTCACCCCATGAATAATCTGAATCGGTATTTAATAAGGTGTGGTCGAGGTCAAATAAAGCCAATTTCATGAAAATACTCGTAAAAACTGAAATTTAAGAAAAAAATTGTAAATCTATCTCCGCTAGTCGATAGAAATTCGTTAAGATCATAGCAATTTTTAACATTTAAGCTGTGCTTTTTTTCGAGATGGATATAGAAATAACAATCCCCGAACAAAAAGCCATACATTACAGAAGATTTAGGTAGCCAAATGATCGACTCAGAAGGTTTCCGACCGAATGTCGGGATCATTTTGGCAAACGACATTGGACAGGTTTTATGGGCAAAACGCATTGGACACAATGCTTGGCAATTTCCGCAAGGAGGAATCCAGTTTGGAGAATCCCCCGAACAGGCACTTTATCGTGAGCTGAGAGAAGAAGTTGGCTTATTGCCCGAACATGTTCAAATTGTAGCGCAAACAAAAGGTTGGCTGCGTTATCGTTTGCCGCAAAGATATATACGCCCGGATTCGGACCCGGTGTGTATTGGTCAAAAACAGAAGTGGTTTTTACTCAGGCTGACAGCGCCAGCAAAGCATATTCAGCTGGACCTGTCAGACCCACCAGAGTTTGACCAGTGGCAATGGGTAAGTTACTGGTACCCATTAGGTCAGGTCGTGAATTTTAAACGCGATGTATACCGAAGGGCGATGGTGGAATTGTGTCAGCAGTTACCCTCGCTCTAGCTCGAAAAAATTGCATGAAAATGCAGATTTTTTAGTAGCATGTTGTTATAAATAAAAACAGTTTTAAACTTATTTTGGAGCAGATTTTATGTCGAATATGCAACTGGACACCTTAAGACGCATTGTGCAAGAAATCAATGCGTCCACCAGTTTGCATGAGTCACTCGACATCATGGTCAATCAGGTTGCTGAAGCCATGCACGTGGATGTCTGCTCCATTTATCTACTCGATGAGCGTAACCAGCGTTATCTGCTCATGGCATCTAAAGGGTTAAATCCTGAAGCTGTGGGGCATGTTTCCTTACATACCAGCGAAGGTCTGGTGGGACTGGTGGGACAACGCGAAGAAATCGTCAATCTGGATAATGCACCGAAGCACGAACGCTTTATGTACCTGCCTGAAACCGGAGAGGAAATTTATAATTCCTTCCTGGGTGTTCCGGTGATGTACCGCCGTAAGGTTATGGGCGTATTGGTAGTGCAAAATAAGGAACCGCAAGATTTTAGCGAAGCAGCGGAATCGTTCCTGGTCACCCTGTGTGCCCAGCTGTCCGGTGTGATTGCTCATGCCCATGCCGTCGGCAATATCGATGTGTTCCGCAAGCCAAGCAATCTGCCTGCTTATAAAACCTTTCAGGGCGTTTCCGGTTCAGGCGGGATTGCTTTAGGGCGTGCGGTAATTCTCTACCCGCCTGCAGATCTGGCGGCTGTACCTGATCGTGAAGCAGATGACATCAGTGAAGAACTAGAACTTCTGGATGCCGCATTAAATGCAGTGCGTCAGGAAATTCAGGCACTGGATGAAAAAATGCAGGATGCCTTAATGGCTGAAGAGCGAGCTTTATTTAGCGTGTTCTTGCGCATGCTGGATGAAAATTCCCTGCCTGCTGAAATTAAGGCTGAAATCCGCGATGGTAACTGGGCACAGGGTGCGGTTCGTATTGTCATTGATAATCACATTGCCCTGTTCGCACAAATGGAAGATGACTATTTACGCGAACGTGTGTCCGACCTGAAAGATCTCGGTCGTCGTATTCTGGCATTTTTACAGGAAGCCGATGCCAGCCATCGTGAACTGACCGATGAAAGCATTCTGATCGGGGAAGACATTTCAACCGCGGCACTGGTTGAATTACCGGTGGATAAAATTGCCGCGATTGTCACCACCGAAGGTGCCATGAACTCACATATGGTGATTGTGGCACGTGCACTGGGCATTCCAACCGTGGTCGGTGTGACTGAACTGCCAATCAATACCCTGGATGATGTGGAGATGATTGTCGATGCCCATCAGGGACGGGTGTTCATCAATCCGCCGCGCCGTTTACGTACACGCTATAAAGAAATCCAAAAAGAAGAAGAACAGCTGGCGAAAGACTTAAAACAATACGAAACCAAAGATGCCATTACACCTGATGGTGTGGCAGTCAAACTGTATGTGAATACCGGTTTAATGATTGATGTCGTTCGCGGCGTACAGCGTGGTGCTAAAGGCGTAGGTTTATACCGCTCTGAAATTCCGTTCATGCTACGTGATCGCTTCCCCGGCGAAGAAGAACAGCGTGCCATTTACCGCCAGCAGCTCAGTCACTTTGCCAATAAACCTGTGGTGATGCGTACCCTCGACATTGGTGCAGATAAAGATTTACCGTATTTCTCGATTGAAGAAGAAAACTCGGCGCTGGGCTGGCGTGGCATCCGTTTTACCCTGGATCATCCTGAAATTTTCTCTTCCCAGATTCGTGCAATGCTGAAAGCCAGTATTGGTCTGAATAACCTGCATATTTTGCTGCCCATGATCACCAGTGTCAGTGAAGTGGAAGAAGCCCTCTATCTGCTGGATCGTGACTGGACCGCAGTGCAGGAAGAAGAACAGGTTAAAATTACCAAACCCAAAATTGGCATTATGGTTGAAGTACCGAGTGTGCTATTACAGATTGAAGAATTTTCTGAGCTGGTGGACTTCTTCTCGGTGGGTTCAAATGACTTGACCCAGTATTTACTTGCTGTAGACCGTAATAATCCTCGGGTTGCCAATGTCTACTCCCACTTCCACCCTGCCGTCTTACGCGCTTTAAGCCGTTTGGTTCAGGAATGTCATAAATATGACAAACCGGTGAGCATTTGTGGAGAAATGGCTGGCGACCCATTGGCGGCTGTGCTGCTGATGGCGATGGGCTTTAATACCCTGTCGATGAGTTCAAGCAATATTTTGCGGGTGCGTAAGGCCATTTGTCATGTGCCGATGAGCGATGCACAGGAACAACTGGAACGTGTATTAAAAATGAGTAATCCACTAATGGTGAAAAGCTGGATGGAGTATTATTTCAAGACCCATGGTCTGGGCGATATGGTGAAATCGGCAACCCGTATTGTGGGTGCTTAATTCTATTCAGATGTAAGAAAATACAGTGAAATAAAAAGGGAGATAGTCATTTGAGTATCTCCCTTTTTTGTGCTTGTCATAGCCACGTTTTGCATTTTTCTTGCGGTCCACAAAGACCTGGCTTTTGTTAACCTCATGCATGTGTTTTGCCACAAAGTTGTGAATCACAACCTCTGGCAGAGCTTTTTTCTTTGCCATTTTACTCACCTGTTTTCATTCACCATCCAGATTGGATAGCAAGCTGATATTACGCTTTTTTGTATAGAATTCAAGCAGTTTTTCAGATTAGATAGAATTATTAAAAAATCATTTATTTCATATACTTAATATCATATTTTAAGTACTTACCCGGACTCAGCATTAGAATTTCGGCATATTTAAAAAATGCATAGCCAAATAGCCCAGAAAAAGCAGCCAGATTAAAATGATCATAGCTGCCGCCCAGCGATTGACCGGCCGTTCTGCCAATAACGAGGCACGAATTCTGCAATCTTCGATGATTTCTTTTGGTGTCAGCTTCATCACCAATAACAGTCCCAAGGGCACAATAATAAGATCATCCAGATAGCCCAGCACTGGAATAAAATCGGGAATCAGATCAATCGGCGATAGCGCATATGCCGCAATCATCAGTGCCAGTATTTTGATCCAGACAGGTGTGCGCTGGTCTTTAGCAACCAGCCAAACCACCAGAACGTCTTTTTTAATGGTTTTGGCCCATTGTTTAATTTTTTGATACATACCGGTACTGAAAATCAAAAATTTATAAATGACATGTTAAATAAGTTTTCTTAAATGAATATAAATTTTGCAGTTTCAACCTTATGCTTGTGCAAGCCTGAGCAAAGTAGAATTGAGAGAAGCGAATAGAGATCTGGCTAATATATAAATGAATCCCTAATTTAAAATGAAAATCCCCTCTCCTTTTAGGAGATGAGTAGCACGGCTACGCAAGGGAGAGGTATAAAAATAATTTAACTTGCCAAAGCCCTTTCCAGCACCCGCTCTACATCCACCTGCTTCGCGGCAATCATCCCCACCACTCTCCCATGAAACTTGCTGTAGCGGGACTTGATAAATCCGTTTGCGACAAAATCAGGTGAATAGCGTTTCAACAAGACCGCTTGGGCTAAAATGACTAACCGGCTGACCAGACTGCGTCCCATAAATTGCAGCTCATCTGCAGGCTGCTGAAACAGTTTAAACAGTTCTTGCAGTTCCTGTTTTAGGGTTTCATCTTGCATTGCAATTGATGCCAGATATTTAAACAATAACTCAATGGATTCAGGTTCACGACCAATGGCACGCAATACATCGAGGCACATGACATTACCTGAACCTTCCCAAATAGTATTCACCGGGGCTTCTTTAAAAATACGCGCCATGATGCCGTTATCGACATAACCATTGCCGCCAAACACTTCCATCATCTCGCCAGTCAATTCGACTGCACGCTTGCAGATCCAGAATTTGGAGGCTGGTGTCATGATACGTTTCCATGCCAGAGACAAAGCATCATCACGTTCATAACAATGTGCCAGATGAAAACTTAAGTGCATCGCGGTTTCGGTTTCCAGGGCTAAATCCGCGAGTACTGCTTGCATCAACGGCTGTTCGACTAAATGTTTACCAAAAGCTTTGCGCTGACGGGTATAGGCAATGCATTGCACCAAAGCCTGACGTAGCATGGCGGTACTGCCCACAGAGCAGGTCAGACGGGTATAATTCGCCATTTCAATAATAGTCGGAATGCCACGACCTGCTTCACCGATCATGATGCCCCAAGCTTCCTTAAATTCGACTTCCGAACTGGAGTTGCTACGGTTGCCGACTTTTTCTTTGAGGCGCTGCACATGAATATGGTTCTTGGTTCCATCCTCCAGCCAGCGCGGGACAAAGAAACAGGCCAAGCCATCCTGCTCAGTTTTCGCCACCACCAGATGTGCATCACACATCGGAGCTGAGAAAAACCATTTATGCCCGGTCAGCAAATAAGCCTGCCCTCGACCTGATTCCCTAACGGGTACGGCAAAGGTTTCATTGGCACGCACATCGGAACCACCCTGCTTTTCGGTCATGCCCATACCGAGCCAGATCGACTTTTTCTGTGCAATCGGTAGGTCACGTTCGTCATATTCGGTAGATAATAGTTTCTCGCCAATCTTGGCCCACAGTTCAGGTTCACGCTGAATCAGGGGAATACTGCCAAGGGTCATTGAAGTTGGGCACAGACTGCCACACTCAACCTGCCCACTTAGGTAAAAACGTGCTGCCCAGTCCACCCATTTGGCAGATGATTCTGCATGGTTAAACGGATGGGCATGGCTGTCGAACTTGCGATTTAAAGCCATCCATTTGTGCCAGGCAGGATGAAACTCAATGTAGTCTTTACGGCGTCCACGGGCATCGAAGGCATGTAAAATAGGCGTGTGCTTATTGGCTAAATCGGCATATTGATAATATTCGGCTAATCCCACCACTTTACCCATATCACACAAGGTTGCTTGATCATGGCTGCCATAACGCTTCAATATTTCATGTAAAACCGTATCTGATGAAAATAAATTGTAATCTTGCAGTTCGTCAAACTGGTTGCTGATTTGATGGGTCATCCATGCCTGATTAGATATATGCATCGTCTATATTTCCTGCTTGTTGTTCTGGGCTTTTCATTCCAGTATAGAGAAAAAATAGCCACGGGATGTTCGGCTTTGTTGGGTCAAACTTTTTATGAAAAATCCACAGATTCAAGTACGGCGTAAGCCGCGTCAGTCCAGAGCCAAGCTGACACAGGAAGCCTTGCAGGACAGTTTTGTTCGGCTTTTGCATGAGCGTGCTGCACATGACATTACCATTCGGGAAATTACCGATTTGGCCGGTGTAGGCTTGGGCACGTTTTATGAATATTTTTCTAAAAAGGAAGATTTGGTTGCGCTGACCATTCACAGACACGTAAAAAACAATGCCGAGGACTTAAAAACTTATGCACACAGCCTGATCAAGTTATCCACAGATTTGGCTTTGCAGTATTATTTAAAGCAGGTGATTCATTACCAACTTGAGCAGATTCAGGCGCAGCAGTTTTTATGGGCACAGACGTTTTTTCTGGAACGGCAGATTTCGAATATTGAGAGTTATAGAAAGAGTTATGAGATGATGGTGCAGATGTGGCAAAGCATTCTTACACCTTTTATTCAGGATACTGAACAGCTGAAACGGATGAGTTTAAATGTGCAGCGAGTCTGCTATGGCTTTGTGTCGCAGACTTTGTTGGTGGAGCCTGATTTTGGGGAGTGGAATGAGTTGGAGGGGGATATTATCCAAACTTTGATCAACTTAACTTCTATCTAGTAGAAATGTTCTTTTTTAAAGTTAAAGATCCTTTTTTATTGGCAATAACATATCAAAGCCGCTCATAAAAAAACTGACTTATTTCAAAGCCGGATTTTTACGTTTTTTGTACAGTATTAATTTTTTAAGTTACTGATATTTAAATCAATATAAAAGTACACTTCGTATAACATCTATAATGCTAAATGGATGGATTATTCCAAGCCTTATCTAATTAAAAAGCATTTACAAAACTGATTTCTGTTTATTTTATACACTAATTAAAATAGAATCAGATAAATTATTTTTTTTACTTTATAAATATGAAAAATATAATAAAAATAGCTGTAATTTTTTTATCCTTTTCAATAGCTAAGGCTGAAATAATATATAGTGAACAAGTTGCGAAAAAATGTATAGGGATGGGAAAGATGTCAGATCTCATCTACAGATCTAGGATAGAAGAAAAATTATCAAAAGATGAAGTAATAGCTAAAATTATCAGTCTTATAAATAACACTTGGCGAATTCAAACATGAGGTGCGACAGTTTGAAAAGTCTTATGATAATCAACAAGCTGAGCAAATTTCTCTAATGGTGTAAGCCAATCTAACGCTTTTCTAGGACGAGTATTCAGTGACATGGCAACTTGATTTAAATAATGCTGATCTGCCTGATTTAAATCAATCCCTTTAGGTAAATATTGCCTAATTAAACCATTCATATTTTCGCATGTGCCTTTTTGCCAGGGTGAATGTGGGTCACAGAAATATACATCTATGCCTAAATCTTCTTCAAGTATTTTATGTTCTGCCATCTCGCGTCCACGGTCATAGGTCAACGTTTTACGCAGTTCTGCAGGTAAATATTTCAGAGCTTCAGTTAAAGCCTTGCGCACTGATTCTGCCTTTGCATCAGGTAATGTTGCCAAGATACAGAGCCGTGTATTTCGTTCAATAAGTGTTGTTATCGAACTTTTATTGTCTTTACCTTTAATTAAATCAGCTTCCCAATGACCCGGTATTTTTCTTTCTTGAACTTCGGCTGGGCGCTCATGAATAGTTTTAATATCCTGTAATATAGAATCTTTTTTAGGTTCACCGTTAGCTTTTCGCTTTTTATTTTCATGACGCAGACAGGATAATAAGTCTTTTTTCAACTCACCCTTTGGTAATGCTCGTATCGTTGAATAAATCGTTGTATGGCTTACATTCATTGTTTGATCCAAATCAGGAAATGTCTTTAAACGCTTTGCTATTTGCTGAGGAGACCATAAACAACGGATCGCTTCAACAATAAATTTCCAGAGGATTGAATCGATTTTGAGTTTTCTGTGACCACGTCTACGTCTAGCGAAGGTGTTATCAGAAGCATATTGAGCTTGATAAACGTCATTGATGCTATTTCTTTTAAGCTCACGATAGATCGTACTAGGATGTCTTTTAATGAGTTCAGCAAATTTTCTGGCTGAAAAGCCTTCTTTTCTTGACTCAAGCATTAATGCAGTACGATCTTCAAAGTTAAGATGATGGTATGACAATTTTATATACTCCATAAACCCTTTAAATTAATTAGGTGGTTTATGTCGCACTTCAAGTTTTACTCTGCCCTCCGAATTTTCCTGATCCCCAAGAATTTATTAGAATAAGTAATAATATTATTGATAAGGTTTATCAATATCCTAAACCTAAGAACTATGAATTAAAACTTCAACAAATTAATAGCTTAAGAGTAGAAACAGTTGAGAATTGCCTAGGGAAAATATAGCTTAAACAGAATAAGAGTTCTTATTCTGAAAAATTATGTTGAACAATACATCATTGAAATAAAAACCCATAAATGAATAGCTACTAATTATGTAAACATCTTATAGTTTTTCTAAAATTAACATCATACACCTCATACAAAAGCAACTAAATAATATCAATAACTTATAATCAATAAAAAGCTGAATGGTTAAAAATTCAGGTTTTACATGAGGTATCAATGTTTCACAAAAAAACCGCCCCTCAAGGCGGTTTTTTACATCTCAATGTAAATTATTTTTTCACATCAAAACGATCTGCATTCATCACTTTGGTCCAGGCAGCAACAAAGTCTGTCACGAATTTTTCTTTGTTATCATCTTGCGCATACACTTCTGCATAGGAACGAAGAATCGAGTTCGAACCAAACACCAAATCTACACGTGTTGCCGTCCATTTCGCTGTGCCCGTTGCACGGTCTACAATCTCATAACGGTTTTTACCGACCGGTTTCCAGTTGTATGCCATGTCAGTTAAATTCACGAAAAAGTCATTGCTCAGCACACCAACTTTATCCGTGAATACACCCTCTTTCGCGCCACCGTAGTTCGTGCCAAGTACACGCATACCACCAACAAGTACCGTCATTTCCGGTGCAGTTAAACCCAATAACTGGGCACGGTCTAACAGCAATTCTTCAGGTTGCGCAATGTAGTCTTCTTTTAGCCAGTTACGGAAACCGTCGTGCTTCGGCAACAAGTCTTCAAATGAATAGACATCAGTTTGTTCCTGGGTGGCATCCCCTCGTCCCGGCGTGAATGGAACTTGAATATCCACACCCGCAGCCTGAGCTGCTTTTTCAACAGCAGCCGTACCGCCCAGTACAATCAGGTCGGCAATGCTGACTTTCTTCTCAAGACCGGCCTGAATTTCTTCAAGTTTCGCCAACACTTTCGCCAAACGTTCAGGTTCGTTACCTACCCAGTCTTTTTGCGGAGCGAGACGGATACGCGCACCGTTCGCACCACCACGATAGTCGGAACCACGGAAAGTACGCGCGCTGTCCCAAGAGGTGTTGATTAACTCGGCTGTGCTTAAACCGCTGTTCAGCAATTTCGCTTTGAGGTCTTCAATTTCCGCTTCAGACAACACGTAGTTCACCGATGGAATCGGGTCTTGCCAGATTAGATCCTCAGCAGGAACATCGGCACCTAAATAACGCGATTTTGGCCCCATGTCACGGTGAGTCAGCTTGTACCATGCACGCGCAAACACTTCAGCAAAATAAGCTGGGTCTTTATAGAAACGCTCAGAGATTTTACGATACTCAGGATCAATTTTCAGTGCCATATCGGCATCGGTCATCATCGGGTTACGGCGGACATTCGGGTTGTGTGCATCAACAGGTTTGTCTTCCTCTTTGATGTTGATCGGTTCCCATTGTTTCGCGCCTGCCGGGCTGAGGGTTTTTTCCCACTCATAGGTGAACAATAAATAGAAGAATTCATTGTCCCATTTGGTTGGATGCGTGGTCCAAGCCCCTTCCAGGCCACTGACCATGGTATTGGCACCGTTACCTGTACCTTCAGGGTTATGCCAGCCTAGGCCCTGGAATTCGACATCTGCACCTTCAACGTCTTTACCAAGCAATTCAGCCTTGCCGTTACCGTGTGCTTTACCAATGGTGTGACCACCTGCAGTCAAGGCCACAGTTTCTTCGTCATTCATGCCCATACGGTCGAAGGTTACACGCATATCCTGTGCAGTACGCAGCGGATCCTGTACACCATCTACCCCTTCAGGGTTGACATAAATGAGGCCCATCTGCACGGCAGCAAGCGAATTGTCTAATGACTTACGGTCCTGATCATTTTCATAACGATTTTTGGTGGCATCCAGCCATTTCTTTTCAGAACCCCAATTGACGTCTTTTTCAGGATGCCAGATGTCTTGACGACCGCCACCGAAACCAAAGGTTTTCAGACCGGCTTCTTCATACGCCACTGTACCGGCCAGGATGATCAGATCGCCCCAGGAAATTTTATTGCCATATTTACGCTTAATCGGCCAAAGCAGACGGCGGCCTTTATCGGTGTTAACGTTATCTGGCCAGCTGTTGAGTGGCGCAAAACGCTGGTTACCGGTATTGGCACCGCCACGACCGTCCTGCTTACGGTAAGAACCTGCCAAATGCCAGGCAGTACGCACGAACATGCCAATGTAGCTGCCATAGTCCGATGGCCACCAGTCCTGGCTGCTGTTAATCAGTTCGCGTAAATCCTGTTTCACTGCTTCTAAATCCAGTGAATTGAATGCCTTGGCATAATCAAAATCCGGGTCCATCGGATTGGTTTTTTTATCGTGTTGAGCAAGAATGTCAAGATTTAGAGCATTCGGCCACCAAGCCGCATTTGAGCTGGCGGCATTGGTATTCGCACCTTCTTGGTGGAACGGGCATTTCCCTGCAGTTTTCGTATCATTATTCATATCTGAGCTCCAAATTAATCATAAAATGACGATTGTCATGAACCGTTAAAAATTTCTAACTCATCATCAAAATAGCTGTTTTTTATGACAATAGAAAGCAAGTTATACGAATGAAAACGATCGAAAAAGCCTATTCTAAAACGGGCTTAAAAACAGGATTTATCAACCCTCACAACAAGAGATCAAATTTTTAGAACTGCTTTATCAATTGGTGATAAAGACGATCAGGATTTGAGATTTTGGACAATATTTCTGATTAAAAATAATGTGCTATAGTGAAGTCGTAACAAGCAAGAATACCTCACATCATATCGATCAAGCATGATCGCTATTGCTGAGAACAGACCGTATTTTCTGGAACCTGCCATTCGTGAATCATCAGCCTCTATTGGAAAAACCGCTTCGGCTCATTCAGATCACGCTTGCTGCACTCTGGATTTATCAGGGGTTGGTTCCGAAAATTCTGTTTCAGTCAGCTGCAGAAATCGCCATTTGGCAAAGCATGGGTTTAGAACTCCCTCTGGCAAAAATGGCGGTTACCCTGTCAGGCATAATTGAAATGATGTTTGGCTGTACTTTCCTTATTTGGCAAAAAGCAGCCGTCATCCATCAGCTGAATATTTTAGGTTTAGCCGGATTATTAGTGCTGATTGCACTCACCAGTCCCTTGCAACTCAGCTCCGCATTTAACCCGGTCGTGATGAATATGGCGATGATTTGCCTTTCAATACTTGCTATTCAACTGTTAAAGCTGAGCCAAGCGTCATCTTAAGAAATAAACATCTTAAACAAGATCAAACCACCAGACGCCGTCCTTCGCGAATGCAGTAAAAGGGGGTCATTAATTTGGAGGTATTTTTCATGGCCACTTTTAAGTCCAGTTCGGGCTGTTCCCGGCTTTCATCGGTCAGCTGAAAGGTTCGGTAATGAATCGCCAGCGAACATTTGGAATGTAAATCCTGATGCGCCTGAAAAGCCTCCTGCGGGTTCATATGCATATAGTTCATCAGCTCACGCGGCTGGTAGGAGCCAATCGGTAACAATGAAATACGCGGTGCCCCCAAACGGTTTTGAATCTCTTTAAAATGCGGTGAATAGCCGCTATCTCCGGCAAAGAAACAATGATCTTTTCCGGCTAACACTGAAAAACCACCCCACAGTGCCCGGTTGTGATCGCGCAAGCCGCGACCGGAAAAATGCTGTGCCGGGGTATAAATAATTTTTAAATCCTGCAATAAGGAAGATTGCCACCAGTCCATTTCCAGCACATGAAAAATTTTCGGCAAATACCACGCATTGCCCAGTCCGGTATAAATCGGCATGGCAAATTGATCATGCAGCCATTCCAGGCTGGCCAGATCCATATGGTCATAATGATTATGACTCAGCAGCACCGCATGAATGGTCGGTAATTCTTCCAGGGCAATTCCCGCCGGAATGACCCGCTTCGGACCTTTGCCCTGCTGGGGACTGACATGTTCACACCAGACCGGATCGGTGAGCAGATTATAGGGCCCGATTTGTAACAGTACCGTAGCATGCCCGACAAACCACACTTGCCAGTCGTCTATACTGGCGTTTGGACGGTTCTGGGGAATGGTGCGTTTGCTGGCATGGAATTCGGCTTGTTCTTTGTTTATATCGACATTCCAGGTCGATGACTTGCGGCTAAGCAGCCACTTGATCAGCTCGATCCGTCCACGCCCTGCAGGACTGGGCAAGGCATTGAAGAACCGTTCACCATCATGATGATTGGAATGCATAAACTGAAATGAAGGCTGACGCCAGGTATGTGACCAGCATGCTTTGGTCGGGAGTTGAAAGTGTAATTGCTCAGGCTTCTGCTTCATGTAGATTCAATTTCTTAGTCTGACCTCAACATTCAAAATCCGGTATTCTGAATGCACTGACATATATATCACGTTTTATTCTAAACGTCCTTGCATACGTTCCAACCACACCTGTTTAGTTTGCGGTTTGATAAACAATGCCACAATTTCCGGATGAATCTGTTTGATTTTCGCTTCAATTCTATTGACGCAAGCTTCAATGTCATCCGAGCTTAAATTGTCTTCAAACTCCAGGCTTAACGATGCCAGCACCTGATGCGCGCCCATCTGTTCGGTCAGCACGCCATTGGCTGACTGTACCGCTTCATCTTCCTGGGCAATCAGCAAGATATCATTACGCAGTTGCGGATCGGCCGTTTCCCCCAACAATAAACCCTTGGTTTCACGTGCCAGTAAAATAGCAGAAACCGCCAATACAAGACCAATCAAGATCGAGGCCATGCCATCCAGTTCAGGAATATTCAAGGCATGGGCCAGATATATCCCGATCAGGGCAATCAACAGACCACATAACGCGGCAGTATCTTCAAACAGTACGGTAAAGGTAGTGGGATCTTTACTGTGCCGAAAAGCCTCGAAATAACCTTGCTTGCCTTTCACCTTACGGAATGCTTTTAAGGCCACCAACCACGAGGTGCCTTCACACAAGATGGCGATGCTTAACACAATATAGTTGATGGTGGGATTCAGCATTGCTTCAGGATGAAGTACATGTTGTATGCCCTGATAAATCGACACAATCGCACCCAGTGCAAAAACCATCAATGCCACAATAAAGGCCCAAAAATACAGCTCACGGCCATAACCAAAAGGATGCTTATAGTTGGCAGGCTGCTGGGATTTTTTCATGCCATACAGCAGCAAAATTTCATTCAAGGTGTCTACCACCGAGTGAATAGCTTCACTGAACATGGCCGAACTGTTGGTGATATAGGCAGCCACAAACTTGACCAGCGCAATCGCCAGATTACCTGCCAGTGCTGCATAGACCACAATCTTATTCGAATCAGACATTCAAATTTGTCCCGGGTGTTTTTTTGTTAAGCGTTATTGTTATCAAATAGATCTATTTGATTTTTATAGCTCTTTGCATAGTACTCAATGTGGTTGCTGTCGTGGTTTATTCTTTTGTTGTTTTTAGCGTAACTGTTGATTATTTCGCCAGTGCGTATATTGATGTTTCATGTGAAACGCTGTGATGAAATATAATGCATTTTCACAATTCACGCAGATTGCAAGCTCATAAAAAGGAAGCCTAAACTTCCTTTTTTTATATTATTTATCCTGCTGTATTAACGCAGCTTAGAAAAATACTGCTGGCGCCATTCTTTCCAGAAATACATCACAATGCCGAACATCACCACCACAATGCCAAAAAAGGCATTCGGACTGATATGTTCGTTATTCAAGGTGGCACCTAAAATCAGGGCAATCACCGGGGTCATGACATTACTCAACGACACGGTCGAGGCATTCAAACGCTTGATCAGCCAGAAATAACACAGCATGGCCACAATGGAAGACATGATCATGGTAAAGATAAAACCAATCATGGCTCGTCCACTTGGCAGCGCCGTTGGAAAATGCTGCCAGATAAATGGAATGATCAGCAGTGAACCCACGGCTGAGACCATCAGTGAACCGGTCGCTTGTGACATCGGTTTGAGTGGAGCATTAATCTGTTTGACCCAGAAAATCGAGCTGATATAAGACACCATGCTAATCAGCATCAACACTACACCAATCGGGTTGACTTTACTGTCGGCAGAATCGGCAAAGACAAAGCTCAGACCGGAAACCGCAATCGCCATACCCAGCCATTGTAGCCAGATCAGTTTTTGCGTTTTTAAAATCACATGTCCGATCAAGCCTGCAATTAGCGGTGAAAAACCAAAGATCAGGGCCATTAACCCGGAAGTCAGATAATTGGCTGCAAGATAGATAAACAGCTGCGCACCAATTAAATTCAGACTACCCGCCACATAACTTTTTAAAGAAGTCTGATCAAAAGGCAGCGGGTCACGCATCAGCTTTAAAAGGAACAAGGCAATCAGCGACGCGCCGAAATAACGGATGATCAGCACCCACATCGGGTGGACTTCCTGCACGCTCCAGACAATTGCCAGTGGCGTAGTTGCCCAGATGAATACCAATAAAGCGTAAATACTTGCCATGACCATCATGGAAGATGAATTTGAACTCATAAATTGCTCAATTAAAATTTATCAAAAAGAAGCGAACCAAATTTATGTTCAAATCCGCAATCAACAACACTGATGGCAGCATGGATGCCGCCTGTGGTACTGGGGGATATAGACATCCCCCTCAGCACTACAGAAGATTTTTGTTACTTTTCCTCTTTGAAAAATAACAATCACCTATACGAAAATATATTAAATCACACTGACACATGAAGTCATGACAATGAAGGCAAAGACATAAAAAAACAGACCTATGCAAAACATAGGTCTGTCCAAAAATATCTCAATAAAACTTAAGCCACTTTGCGTAAATCCAGGCTTAAATCAAGATGTTTTTCCGCTTCAAAAGCGGTATTTTTACTGATCATTTTTTTCAAATGACGCATTTCTTTGGCCGCATTGACCGTAATACCGGCAACGATTTGACCGTCAGTCACACCATACATCACAAATGAATTCTCTGCACCTTTGGCTGCATCCATTTCACCACGAACATGCCATTCAGCTGCAGCCATATCGCCCACGAACTGGTAGTTAATGTCGAGTTGATCGGTCCAGAACCATGCCGGATTGGCTTTCGGATGCTCTACACCCATCACATGACGCGCGAAAATACCTGCCTGAAGGTTGGCATTTTCCCAGGTTTCGACACGGCGGTATTCACCATCTTCACGAAGCTGAGTCGCGACATCACCTGCTGCATAAATGTCAGCATTTGAAGTTTGGCAGTTTTCATTGACTTTAACCGCAAAATCAACGTCTAGGCCAGCCTCAACCGCCAGCTGAGCATTCGGTACGATACCAATACCGTAAATCACTGCATCGGCACGAAGCTCTTCACCACCCTCAAGGGTCACGACAACCTCTTCACCGTCTAGCTTGCAGTCTGCAATCTTGGTTTCCAGACGCACATCTACACCAGCACGGCGTTGCTGTGCCAACAAGAATTCGCTCAGGATACGTGGCGATGAACGACCCATCACCATTGGACCCTGTTCAATCACAGTCACTTCACATTCTTTGTAGCGTGCAGATGATGCCAGTTCAAGACCAATCACCCCACCACCAATCAACACAATACGTTGACCGGCTTGAAGCACAGGTACCAGTGCTTGTGAATCTTCAAGATTACGCAGGGTATACACATGTTTACCCAGCGCATCAAAGTTTGGCAAACGACGTGCTGCACCGCCTGTTGCAAGCAATAGCTTGTCATAAGCAACAACGTCACCGTTTTGAAGTTCAACTGTATGAGCCTCGGCATTGATTTTAGCAACGCCATTGCCACGAATAGTTGTTACACCAAGTTCAGCCAGTTTCTGTTCTGACAGAATTTCAATCTTGGTTTCTTCAGGTTTTAGAATCACATCCTTGGATAATGGTGGACGCTCATAAGGCAGATGCGTTTCATCACCAATCAAAATGATTTTGCCTTCGTACTTATTGGCACGAAGTTCTAAAATCGCACTTGCACCTGCCTGTCCAGCACCTACAATTACGATGGTTTCGATGTTGCTCATGTCATTAACCTTTTAACTCTGCAGATACGATGCCGAAACCAGCGATCCACTCACTGATGTCTTCGTAGCAATGTGTCGTCATGTCATATTCACCCATTTCATGCAGGGCAGCGAATGCAGCCATCCATGAACGGACTTCCTGACCACCACGGCCACCGTCACGGCGGATGTCAGCTTCAGTCATGGCTTCAAGTGCAGCGAAATCTGCATTCTTGAATTTCTCCAGCAATGCAATATCCCACTCCGGGCTTAATGGTACAGAAACTGAGGTATCCCCTGCAGCAAGCTTCTGTCCTACAGCAATCACTTTGGCCTGACGGGCATTACGTGCTTCAGGGCTTGGGTTACGGCCCGCGATCAGGAATTCTTCCACTTCTGGTGGAACAGAACCCATTTGCGGAGTCGGTGGATCATGTGACAAACCACCAGTACCCAGTACAAGAACACGTTCATTTTCAAGGTTTAAAGACTTGATAAACTGACCTACAGCACGACCTAAAGCGATGGTACGCTTGGTGGTTGGCATGGGTGCTGCAGCGCCATTAATAAAAACTGGAATCGTTGGATAACGATCAAGCTGACCTTCACACAGGAAATGTAAAGGCTGAGTCACACCATGATCCGCCTGCATACGGTATGAGTATGCAACGTCCACACCTTCGTCCAATACGCGGCGAACCAGCGCCAGCGCCTTGTCTTCAGGCACATCAATATGATCATTGTCCTTACCATAATCCCAGTCACCTGCCGCTTTGGCACGAATGCCCACACAGAAACTTGGCATCAGGTCATAGAAGAAACCATTGAAATGGTCTGGACCAAAGGTAATGATCAGGGTTGGGTCGTAAGCTTTGACTTCAGCAGACAATTTCTCAAAAGCAGCACGGACTTTCTGCTCTTTAGACTGATCTTGTGGTGAAGCAAATTCCATTAACGGACTGTGCGAAGCACAAATAAGTTTAACGGCCATGAGAGACTCCTTAAAAGGAAGGCAGCCAGAACAGGCTGCCGATAAGTCCATTTGATTTAGACTAGATTTTTATTCGTCAAAGAAACCGGCACGAGGCTGACGTAAGCCGCGAATTCCCAGACCACATTCTGCATTGATCAGAACACCAGTCAAAGGACGGTTATTTTGACGAGATGCCAACAGCACGTATGAACCCGTCATGTCTTCCGGTTCAGGCAAAAAGTTCAGTGGCATGCCACGTGCAATTTTCTCAGGATCACGCGCATCCAGCAGGCCAAGATTTTCCTGACCTAATGATGCTGCCCCTTTGATATTGACATTCATACCTGACGGTGCAACGGCGTTCACTCGTACTTTAGGCGCAAGCTCGTAAGCCAGTTCTTTCATAATACCCACACCAGCATGCTTGGATGCCGTGTACACAGGGCCTCCGCCTGCCGAGTACAGTGCAGAGTTAGACAAAGTAAATATGATAGAACCTTCAGAAGCTATCAATGCATCCAGCGCAGCTTTGGCACCAAGAATTAAAGACTTGGTGTTAATACCCATGATTTCATCAAAGGCTTTTTCCAGTTGCTCACCCGATGTATTGACGATATCTGCATAATGATCCCAGATACCAGCATTGCCAACGAAACAGTCAAGCTTGCCGAAGCGCTCAACTGTTGCGTTTACGGCACGGACGTTGTCTTCATAGCTGGCTACATCACCGGCAATTGCTAATACTCGATCACCGAAATGGGCTTTCAATGCATCAACTTTTGCCTGTGAACGTTGAAGAACAGCAACTTGTGCACCCTCTTCCAGGAAACGTTCGACCAGTGCCCAGCCTAAGCCTGAACCACCACCCGTAATAAGTGCAACTTCACCTTGTAGCCAACCCATGATTACTCTCCTGCCATCTCTACAAATAACTGACCATCTTCCACAATCACCGGGAAAGTCTGGATTGGATCAGTTGCTGGTAAGCATAATGCTTGACCAGTTTTCAAACAGAAACGTGCTGAATGCAGTGGACATTCCACAGTGCCGTCATCTTCAAGATAACCTTCCGACATAGAAGCATTACCGTGTGAACAACGGTCGTTCATTGCAAAGAACTCACCGCCATTGTTAAAAACTGCAAGCGCTTCGATACCGTTCACGCCGCAATCCACTTTCAATGCTTCGCCTTCGTCCAATTCGTCAACTTGGCAAACAAAAATCTTATTCATCAGAAGAACACACTCAGGTTATGTGAGGTATAGGTCACTTGGTCTAGGGTGATTTTGCGGTCAAAGATTTGCCAGCCTAAACCACCTTCGACTTTACGGATCTTGTCGTGACGTTTACCACAGTAAATCGTAATATCTTTCTCTTTTTGAGAACGGTAGAGCAGATAAGTCACGTATACATCGTATTCGCCTGCAACTTCAGTTGGTTCAACAATCACGTTGCTCACCATGTGAGTGGTACGTGATGGAGGCTCTTCAGCCCAGGCCATACCCGTTTCCAGACGCGCTACACGGCGTTCTAACAGATGTTTGTTGTCGTTGAACACCCAAGTTGTTGGTGGCTCAACTGAACGACGACGGTCACGGGTTTGTGCGTTTGGCGTGGTACGTAGCGTGTACGAAATATCTTCCGCCATTACGTCCAGCCATTCGCGGAATTTCCAGTCATCCAGCAATTTTGCTTCACGATAAAGGAACTGACTGATTTCGTGATGAAGTTCTAAACTGATTTGACTCATTTCACAAGCTCCTTCTCATATGCTTCAGCTGCTTTCTCAACATCTTCCCATTTTTCATGGATCAGCAGGTCTGCCCAACGGCGGTATAAGCCACGTGCAGCAGTTTCAGAGAAGATGTAGTTGGTAATACCTGGAATACCATCTTCACGTACTTTTTCGTTACCTTTACCCATTTCCATAATGAGTTTGTTTTGACGCGCTTTATAACCACGTAATACTTTTTGAATTTCTACCCAGTTTTCAGAGTCATCTTGCTCAAGGAAACCAGCAGGACCGAAAGCACGGGTTGCAGAACGTTCAAATGCTTCTTTTACGTCTTGTGGTGCGTCAGCATCACAGATACAGAATGCCCAAACTTCAGTTTTGTTTGGACCACGTGGGTGCCATACACGAAGTGTTGCAGTACCGTTCAACCAAGACAATGTCGGGAACATGGTGTTGTGACCAGCAAGGCGTAGCGCACGGATTTCACCTAAACGGTCTTTTACTTCTTCATAAGTTTCACGGAAGTAGTTTGCTACTTCACCGTCTACCCAAACGTTTGCATCTGGTTTTTCAGTGAAGAAGAAGCCTGAACCATGGCCACGTTGACCGTATTGAAGAGCATCTTTCGCTGTTTCCCAAACTGGACGGGCCGTTTGTGCCGCACCTAACTGTTTAGACGCGTCATCATCCGGTTTTGCACCAAGAACTTGTACCGCAGATGCGTGAGAGAACAATGCATGGTATTGGTCAGATGCAAACTGTTCAGCAGCAAATTTCCAGTTACACTCGATTTCCCACTTGTGTACACCACCAACGATGCAAGTACCGCCAGGACGACGATCAAGAACACCATCCAGGTACCAAGCGATGTCACCCATGTATTCTTCTAGGTCAGGTGTTGTTTCATCCCAGCAGCCAAATACCAGGCCTTTGTAAGATTTAACACGGTTAACTTCTACCAGACCCCATTGCTCTTTACATGCACCCTGTGGGTAAGCACGCTCTTCAAGCGGGATGTCTTTTAAAGAACCGTCAATACCGTAAGACCAGCCGTGGTATGGGCAAGTAAATGCACGCGTATTACCACAGTCTGCGAAGCTTACGCGCATAGAGCGGTGACGACATTGGTTTAAAAATGCTTTGATTGAACCGTCTTTTTGACGTGCCACAATAATCGGATCTTCACCCATGTAGGTATTGAAGAAGTCACCCGCCTTAGGAATCTGGCTTTCATGACAAAGGAATAACCATGTACGACCAAAAACGCGTTCAAGTTCTAGTTCATATAGATCTGGGTCTGTATAGATAGATGGCGAGATACGTCCATTTTGTGCATCGACTAAAGCGTCGATTTCGCGCACATCAATTTTTCCACTCATGAAAAGCTCTCCTGTGACCAGTAACGGCACAAAGTAAATAGACTCAACTTTTCAGCGATAATGGATTTTTAGCCAGTTTTGGGGAAATATTTTTTTTGTTTCAATTAAGATATTTTATGAATTACTTAAAACTGTAGCTTATATATTTAAACACTAATGAAAAATACAAGATCATTTATTTTCTAAATGGCAGAATAATCTTCACCTAATAGTTGTTTATAGATTATACTGCTACAAAAATATAGTAAGACATTTTTTGGATTACTCTTTTGGACGAGTTATATGGAATTACGACACCTACGCTATTTTATCACCGTTGCAGAAGAACTTAACTTCAGTAAGGCTGCATTAAAGCTTTATACCGCACAGCCCTCTTTAAGTCAGCAAATTAAAGATCTGGAAGAAGATGTCGGGGTAAAACTACTTTATCGTACCAAACGTAAGGTTGAGCTGACTGAAGAAGGTGCCGTATTTCTCGAGCAGGCGCGCTTAACCCTAGCACAGGCAGATAAAGCGATTGCCATGGCACGCCAGGTTTCGCAAGCTAAACAGCAAATGCTGCGCATCGGCTTTGTTCCAGTGGCGGAAATGAAAATTTTCCCTTATGTACTACCAAATCTACGCGTGCAAAACCCTGATTTAAAAATCGATTTGCTCAGCTTAAACAACAGTGAACAAATGAAGTTGCTGAAAAAAGGGGAACTGGATGTCACCTTTACCCGGCACAATCTCAATAGTGATGAAATTGAAAGTCTATTTGTGTTACGTGAGCCACTGATCTTTATTTTACCGAAAGACCACCCCTTGGCTAAGTATGAACGAATTCCTGTTAAAGAATTGAATGGTATAGACTTTATTATTCCTGCTGCAGAACAGTCCTTAACATTACATAATGCAATTATAGATTTTTCCCATGCCAATGGCATTGAATTCAATATTGTACAAAAGGCCGATAACATCCTGTTTAACATCAATTCTGTAGGGATGGGTTTAGGCTGCACCATTCTGCCGGGCTATGTTGCGCCACTGACCATGGAAAATACCGTGATTCGCCCCCTAGATGTAGAACTGCCTTACCTTGACCTATATGTGAGTTACCATAAAAACAGCAGCTCTATCGCAGTGAAGAAATTTATTGAATTGCTGACCCATGTGTTCTATCTAAATATAAACCGCACTTAAAAAAATTTTTATGCTTTTGCACCGGATTGAAGCCACCATTATTTTGCTAATAAATAATGGTGGTTTTTTTTATTTCAATTTGTGTATTTTAGGACTTACGCACTATTATTTATAGATTCTCTGTGGTAGCAGATGATTTTTATCGAGAATAAAGTCATCAATGAAGTTTTTGATAACTGGTCTAAATAATTTCTTCTGCCAACGATATACATTTTCAAAGATCCGCTCAAACTGGTTCTTTTGTATCTCGACGTAGGCCATCAAGGCTGAAAAAATATGATTCAAAATCAGTTTAGATCGTCTTACTTGAAACTTTTCAATATGACAAACCTGTTTAATCACCCGGTGATATTGCTCTATTTTCCAATGACTTGAATGTAATTCATGAAAACCCTCAAAGGACAATAAATCATCTTCATCTTGATGCACAATATAAAACCTCTGCTGTTCTTTTAACTGAGTCTTAAATAATTGTACAAAGCCAAAATCTTTGAGCCAGACCACTTGACCCTGATGGAAATTTGGCAATAAACGCAGTTGAAACCATTGTCCTTTTTCTGGGGAAACCTTACGGTTACAGTCGATACCAAACATAAATCGAATACCATATTTTCTTATGGTTTTTAGATTTCCAGTCGATGAATACCAACTATCACCTGTAATAAATTGAATCTTTGCACCCCAACTGAGTACTTCACTTAACATATCCATAAAGTAATCATTCTTGGTTTTACTTTCAGATTTGTCATAAATTCGGAAATTAATTGGAATATTTTGACCATTCTGATCTGTCGCATACAAGGTAATGAGATTAATACCCTTGACGGATCGGTGGTGTTTGCCTGACCAAAAATAGCTAACCAAGTCCATATGTTGACTATAGGGTTTATCTAAAACAGTATCATCAATACTGACTATAAGTTTATTATTATCAATATGTTGAATTGCTTCTTGATATAGGTCGTGAGGTGTGTAGTCTTCACGTTCTAGAAAGCGATTTACACTATCATGCGAGATGTTATAAGTCTCGGCAAGTTGTGTGCAGCTAATAGAGTTCGGTTCTGTCATGAGAAAGCCCATATAAATGGGTAATGTACAAGTTGCTGTAGAAGCATGTTTAATTCGTCTGATCACAGATACTTTATAAAGTATTTTAATACTTTTTTGAATCCGTCAATGCGTAAGTCCTATATTTTTAGTCCAGATTAGACTTAAGTCTTACGCTTTTTTCTTATCATTAACACGCTATTTATAGGGAATAACGCATAACTTTTTCTTTAGCCATTTATAAATCACATTTCATCATCGAGAATTACAACTTAAGTCTAATAAATTTCCCACAAACTTTTTAAAATGTTAAAAAACAACAATAACGATAAAAGGTTGCCCCCTCATGCATCTATTACGCCGTATAAAAACAGGGATTCAGCACCATCTTTATTTCTTTCTAACCTTTCCGTTTATTGCTGTGCTGTATGCTACTTTTCAGTTCATGACCTCATGGAACTGGTCAACCAGCCTGTTAATGAGCTGGAATCTGGTCATTTATGCTTATTTATTTTTCACTCTGAAAAAACTCTGGCGCATTGATCATGCGCATATCCTGCAACGTGCGAAGGAACAAGATGCCAGTAAATGGCTGATTCTTTTTCTGGTCCTGCTGACCTTAATCATCTGCTTCATTGCGCTTATTATTGAAGTGAATAATTTGCCGAGCAATACGCTCATTCAAACCGCTCATGTCATCTTATCCATGGTGACCATTACCTCTGCCTGGTTCCTGATGCATACCATTTTTGCGATTCATTATGCGCATGACTTTTATCTGGCACTCGACAAAAATAATGAAGGGGGGCTGGAGTTTCCCAAAACCCCTAGACCGACTTATCCCGACTTTTTATATTTTAGTTACATCGTCGGTACTTCCGCACAAACAGCGGATGTTTCCATTACCCACTCCGCAATGCGGGTTCTAAACACCCTGCACCTGCTGCTGGCCTACGGATTTAATACCACCATTCTGGCCATCACGATCAATGTGGCAGCGAACTTTATCAGTCCTTGAGCAAGAGCATAAAAAAGGATGACTTCGGTCGTCCTTTTTTATTTGCTAGACGGCGGGATTAAACGCCACGAGCAGTTAAATAGTTTTTAATCACTGTATTGAACTCTTCCGCTTTTTCCACTTGAGACCAGTGGCCACACTGGCTGAAAATGTGTGCATCAGCATTTGGTACAATGTTAAGGATATCCCAGGTACGAGAAACTGGAATCACCACATCTTGAGTACCGTGAATTAACAATACAGGAACAGTGATGTCTTTCATTTTTTCGAAGTCTAATGGGAATTCGAAACGGTCACGGTCACGTGCGCCCACTACGTCCATCAAACGGTTCGATGCATAGTCATTTGCAGCAGAAGCAAAACGTACTTTCACCAGTTCGTCTGTGATCAGGTCTTTGTTCACTACAAACATAGACAATGTTTTCTTGATGCCTTCCTCCGTCAATACCGGATTCGCATGCGCTTTCAGTGCAGCAGTCTGTTTTGCACCACCCGTACCCATAGATACAATACCGAGAACACGCTCAGGGTAATCCAGTGCCAATTGGAATGCCAACCAGCCACCCAGTGAGTTACCCACCAGCCAGGTTTTTTCAATGCCCAATGCATCTAAAGTACGAACTGCATGGTCTACCCAGGCACGGATACCGTAAGCTGTGTTTGGTGCAACTACAGTTTGACCATAACCAATAGTGTCGATAGCGATACAACGTGCCTGCTCACCAATTGATGGCAAGTTTAACCACCAGTTTGCCGCAGCAGATACACCGGTACCTGAACCGTGCAAGAACAGGATAGGTGTACCTTCACCCACTTCGTGATAGTGAGTCAACTCACCTTCTGCAGTTTCAATCCATTTGTCTTCTAAGCCAAAGAATGGATCTGTTGTATATTCAGGGATTTGAACAGTGCTCATACATACTCCTCGTACAGTCTTTAGCTTGCGTTTCCATCTTGATTCAGAATTTAACGTCAAGTTGACTCGGTGAAATTTACTTTTTTACTGCCTTATATTACCTGTTCAAAGCAGTCAAACTGATACAAATTTACGATCAAATACTATAAAAAAACGATAATTTAACTATTTGTTTTTTAAAATTTTATTAAAATCAAAACTCTTATTTTTATTAAGGCATTTAATAATAAAATAGTGCTCTCCATAGAAAAAAAGCGACTTATTGAAAGTCGCTTTTTTATTACACTGTTTAATTAGAACTTGTAGGTATAAGTTGTCGCTACACGGTACTCTTTTAAGTCTGATTTCCAGTCGAAATCTGTATCGATATACATCGCCTGGAAGCCTAGGCCTTTAAGTTTACCTTCTGGAACCGTGTAGTTCAGAATCAAATTCAGCTCATCCGATTTCTGGTCTTTTAAGATCCCTGCCGAGGTTTTAACCTCAGCATCTGAACCGGTGAAGTATACTGCCGTAGCATTTAAACCTTTGGCACCCAACCCAGAGAAATCATAGCCATAAGTGAAGCCCCATGATTTTTCATTGGTATTGGTAAAGGTTGCGACACCCCAGTTGACCAAGTACGGCTGCGGCACCCAACCACCCAATGTCGGGAACGGAGAATCACCAAACATTTGCTGGTAGCCCAAACCAACAGTATGTGCGCCATAATTGACTTTAGCGCCTACAGACAACGCCTGGTTATCAATATCACCATACAGCTTGTCACCTGACTCCGAGTTATCAAAGTAACGGATATGGCTGTCTAACTTGGCTTTTTCACCCAGCTTGGTTTTGTAACTTGCACCGACATAATGCTGCTGATAAATATCTTCAACATCTGCATACCAGTAGCTACCGCCAATTTCAGGGGTAAACTGATGATCAACACCCGCAATCAACATGCCATCAGAAGCATCACCATTATCGTAATACTTTTTGCCCTTAGCAGGTGCAAACAAAGTTAAGTCACGGAACTGGTTGTCATAACGGTTATTGATCTTATCAATATAAGCCACTGTCAGTTTGGTATCTTTAATCTCTTTAGACTCTAACCATGCACCGCTATAAGTCGTCAATAACTGACGTGATGGATCGAATACCAGTACTGGAGATACCGGTAATAACTCACCGACTTTTAATTCAGTTTGTGAAACTTTGGCTTTTAAAGTTGCACCAACTTTACCAAAATTGTCTTTCGACTCTTTACCATCATGCGGCAAAACCCAGTCCGCATTTTTATCACGGCCATTCAATTTAAATGCGTGCTGCACCAAAAGGTCTGCACCCACTTGAATACCGCCACCAATGTCCTGATAACCCGATTTGGCATCCAGGGTGATGCCTTGAGACCAAGAACCCCAGTTGTTTTGCGGAAGATCCGCATACTGACGGTCTAAATAAAAGTTTTTAAATTTTAATTGGACATTACTGTCGTCAACAAAATCTGCATTCGATGCAGTTGTTCCTAAAGTTGCTGTCGCAGCAAGCATTGCTATCCATAAGTTTTGACGACGCATGGCTGAATTCCCTAGTAATCAAATTAAGCTATGACGCCATCATGCTAAACAATCACAAAAAACGAAATCCGACCAGAGTATTAAGATTTATTGCCTTTATGGCTATTTCTGCTTTTTTTTATTTTAGTGATTCAAATCACGTTAAGAACTTTAAACAATAAGTCATTTTATCTTCCTTTCATTTCATTTTTGTTAAACCTTTGTTTCAGTGTTTATTTTTAAATAACCTAGGCTTTTTGACCGCAAAAAAAAATTGATTAATCGCTTTTAAGTTTAACCCAGAACTAAAACCACTTAAATAATTGATTATATTAATATAACTATCCTATGATATGATATTTTTTATCTATAAACTCAAGTGTAAAATCAAGGTCTAGCCATAAAAAAAGCGCCCTTTCGGACGCTTTTTTTTTGCTTCAACTTAAAGCAGATTAAGCATTAGCTTCTTTAGCTTTAGACATGGTCAATGCCAAGTCTTCAATCATGTCTTCCTGACCACCTACAGTACCACGGCGACCCAGTTCCATCAGGATTTCACGCGCAGATACTCCATATTTCGCTTCTGCACGTTTAGCAAACAACAGGAATGAAGAGTAAACGCCCGCATAACCTAAAGTCGCTGCGTCACGGTCAGCACGAATCTGATGGGTCATCATTGGAATGATCAGATCTTCTGCAACGTCTTGAACCTTAAACAAGTCTACACCGGTTTCAATTTGCATACGGTTAGCAACCGCAACAAACAGTTCAAGTGGTGTATTACCTGCACCTGCACCTAAACCAGCAGAAGCCAAGTCAACACGCGTTGCACCAGCAGTCACAGCAGATACAGAGTTTGCAACACCCATACCCAGGTTATGGTGACCATGGAAACCGATTTCGATGTCTGAACCCAGGTTGGCACGTAAAATACCTACGCGGTCAGTCACGTCTTGAGGAAGCATGTAACCTGCAGAATCCGTTACATAGATACAGTTTGCACCGTAAGACACCATTTTTTGTGCTTCTTCCAACAGTTTTTCTGGAGAAGCCATGTGTGCCATCATCAAGAAGCCCACAGTGTCCATACCGAGTTTACGTGCAGCAGTAATGTGCTGTTCAGAAACGTCAGCTTCAGTTGAATGCGTTGCCACACGAATGGTAGAAACACCAACATCATGCGCCATTTGCAAGTGATCAACCGTACCAATACCCGGCAGTAAAAGTGCAGATACTTTTGCCTGTTTCAGGTTTGGAATCACTGCCTTCAAATATTCTTCATCGGTTGCCGCTGCAAAACCGTAGTTCACAGAGTTACCGCCCAAGCCGTCACCGTGTGTAACTTCAATTAAAGGGACACCTGCATCATCCAGAGCAGTTGCAATCGCAACCATTTGCTCAGGTGTAGTTTGATGGCGCATAGGATGCATGCCATCACGTAAAGTCATATCATTAATAATAATCTTAGACATGAAGATGCTCCTTATGCTTCAACTGCGTTTAAAACACGTTCTGCAAACATTTCTGCGGTACGCGCAGCTGCTGCAGTCATAATGTCGAGGTTACCGGCATATTTAGGCAGGTAATCGCCCAGGCCTTCAACTTCCAGGAAGATGGATACACGGTTACCATCAAATACTGGACCGTTTACCAGTTTGTAACCTGGCACGTATTTTTGAACTTCCTTGATCATCGCATGCACAGATTCTGTGATTGCCGCCTGATCTGGTTCGCCTTCAACCAGACAGTGAACCGTATCACGCATCATCAGTGGTGGCTCTGCCGGGTTAATAATGATGATCGCTTTACCCGCTTTAGCACCACCAACTTTTTCAATCGCACCGGCTGTAGTACGAGTGAATTCGTCGATGTTTTTACGTGTACCTGGACCTACAGATTTAGTCGATACAGTAGCAATGATTTCACCATATTCAACTGCTTGAACACGTGAAATTGCTGCAACCATAGGAATCGTTGCCTGACCACCACAAGTTACCATGTTTACGTTTGGTACTTCGCCCGCGTCTAACAAAGCTTCCAGGTTTACTGGTGGTACACAGAATGGACCGATCGCAGCAGGCGTCAAGTCAATCATCAACACGCCAAGTTCATTCAACTTGCGGCTGTTTTCAGCGTGAACGTAGGCAGAAGTTGCATCGAATGCAATTTTGATGTCGTCTTCCAGAACGTGAGGAAGTAAACCGTCTACACCGTCAGCAGTGGTTTTTAAACCCATTTTCGCAGCACGTGCCAAACCTTCAGAAGTTGGGTCAATACCCACCATCCATACTGGCTCTAGAAATTCACTGCGTTGTAATTTATATAGCAAGTCAGTACCAATGTTGCCTGGACCGATCAATGCACATTTAATCTTCTTCATGAACAATTTCTCTTAAAAAACGCTCTTAAAATCTGGACTTATTCAGCAGCGAATGCAGCAGTTACAGAACCAAAACCTTCAATTTCAACCACGAATTCATCACCCGGGTTAGCGACAACCATAGGACCTAATGCACCTGTCAGGATGATGTCGCCTGCAAGTAAAGGACGACCACGACGTACCATTTCATCCGCCAGCCAAACCGCAGCGTTTAACGGGTTAGCCAGACATGCTTTACCAACGCCTTGAGACACGACTTCTTCACCGCGTTTCATGGTCATTTTGCAATTTACAAGATCAAGATTTTCAAGTTTCACAGGACGTGAACCCAAAACATAAGCCGCAGAAGAAGCGTTATCTGCAACCGTATCAATCAATGAAATTTTCCAGTTTTCAATCCGGCTATCGACTACTTCTACAGCAGGCAGTGCATATTCAGTCGCACTGATAATGTCTGCATAAGTGTGTTTTTCTTGGGTTAAATCTTTGTTGATGATTAACGCGATTTCTGCTTCAACTTTGGGTTGAATCAATAGACCCGCTGGAATCGCTTCGCCATCACCATAAGCCATGTCAGCAAACAACATACCGAAGTCCGGTTGGTCTACACCCAGCTGCGCTTGCACAACTTTAGAGGTCAAACCAATTTTACGGCCAACCAAACGACGACCTTCAGATAATGCGCGCTCTGTATTTACTTCCTGAACGGCGTATGCGATATCCACGTCAGCACTTTCGCCACCAAGTTGCGGGCGAACAGGGGCAATCGCAGTTTTTGATAATTCAGCGTTACGTAATGCTTGCGCAACTGATTCAACAACAGCAGAATTCGACATCAATGTTTCCTTAAACTGCAAAAATTGGACTTATACCGTTATCGATGGAAATGCGATGAACAACAAGAAGAAATCTGTGAACTGATCAAAGCCATCAGCAAAGGGCTGCTGCCCATCTTGGCAAACGCGTATATGTATAAACAGTTTTAGAATCGGAAAATTGCGCTTTTTATGCCAATACTTATTTTATTTATGACAATAGCTAATTCCTATAAATTAACTTGGTTTTATTTAAAAAAAACAGCCATATGAACCAAATATAAAAACTGTTTTCCCATATGAACTTAATGTCAGATTGTCAGATTCATGAAATAACCATCGATCTACGACTAAAAGACTAGATTGAATGCTTATTTTGAGTACAAAAACCCTATTTCAGCAGACCTAAAAATGTTATTTATATTTTTTAAAATCAACAAACTACAGCTACTTTATGAACCATAAAACCATTTTCAGTACAATTTTACTGAGCATCCTTTCCTGCTCAACTTTCGCACAGAATTATCAGCAGTCACTAAAAGGCAAATACCTTGTTTTAGCGGATGCTGAATGCGCAGGCTTAAAATTTAATGCCCAGGCGACTGCTGCAGCATGGCAAAATGAAATGGACTGCAGCCACGGCTACTATAATAAAGATGCCTGGCGTATTACCTGGATTGCACCAGAAATTTTTGTCATGACTGAAGTGATTCGTCCCAATGAAATTTCACCGCCCCGTAACTATATTTATAAAATCATGAGTATTCAGAATAAAACGGTCACTGTTACCGATTACTGGACTGGCTGGGGAAATCACAAACCGGAACTACAAAAATTTAGAATGAAATAAAGATGAAACTTGTTGCATCACTACCGAGACCCTCTTTATTTCTTCCATCGGGGTAAATAAAAGACCCTTATGAAAGAAGTTCAAAAAAAGGTGACTTTACATCACCCTTTTTAGTCTTCAGCTTGGATCAAACCGCCTGTTTCAAATTCACATGGTTTAATAAAAGCTGATGCAAATCTGCGACCTCATCTGCAATGGCCAGCGGATGATAGCGGGCAAGGACTTCCGGAGTATGTACCCCATAACTTACCCCTATACGCGGCATGGCAATATTTTGTGCCATTTCCAGATCATAGGAAGTATCACCAACCATGATCGCATGTTCAGCCTGGACACCAGTTTGGGTCAGAATTTCTTCCAGCATTAAAGGATGTGGCTTAGATCGGGTTTCACTGGCCGCACGTGTCGCCGCGAACAGCTCCATGCTTTGTGTCTGCTTCAAAACACGATCCAGACCTTTACGGCTTTTGCCTGTAGCGACTGCGAGTTTCACCCCCGCTTGAGCCAATGCTTCTAACATGTCGGCAACACCAGCGAACCATTGATCACCAGTTGAGTTGGCAACATAGTGCTCTGAATAGGACTGTAAAATATCGGCATGTAACTTAGGCACAGCCGGAAATAAACGCTGTGCGACTTCCGGTAAACCTAGCCCGATAATACTTTTGGCATCTTCAGCGGTTAAAGGTTGCTGGAATTGTTGTGCCGCGAACTGCAAACTCGCCACGATTTGACCGACCGAATCAAATAAAGTGCCATCCCAATCGAAAATGACCAGTTTTACAGGTGTGTTCATAAATGTTTTCCTAGTATTTGATTCAGTATTTAATTGTTCACCTCTCCCTAGCCCTCTCCTACAAGGAGAGGGAAACCCTTTTGCTTAGTCATTCATTTTTTACTAAATCAAAATACTGACTACACAAAGTCTGAGTTAATGACAGAATATTTTAGGTGATGTCCCCTCTCCTGAACGAGTTTAAAGCACTGCTTTAAACGACGTGCAAGAAAGGAGACTTGCGCAGCAATGCTGCTCAGGGAGAGGATTAAAACTTACTAGTCGTCAAAAGTAACGACCGGTTTATCTTTTTTCTGCGCTCTTAACTGCGCCACCAAACTCTGCATATCTTCAGGCAAAGGTGCTTCAATGATCGGATAACCCGGAATTTCCAGACGCATGGCATGTAAACATAAACGGCGCGGCTTTGGCCCCTTATATTCAGTCTCATGACCGTATTTATCATCGCCAATTAAAGGATGACCAATACTTAAACCATGTACACGAATCTGATGAGTACGGCCTGATAGCGGTGAAGCATAGACCAATGTGCCATGCATGAAACGCTCTGCTACCTTCCACTGGGTTTTACTGTCCTTGCCTTCTTTAGAAACACGGACCCGACGTTCGCCATTGGCTAGCTCATAACGATGCAAAGGCTGATCAATGAGTTGCTGATCCAGACTCACCTGTCCTTTCACAATCGCGGCATAGGTTTTTTTGATTTTGTGTTCACGCAATAAATCTTGCAGCGTTTTTAAGGTACTGCGTTTTTTACTGATCATTACCAGACCAGACGTGTCGCGGTCAATACGGTGAATCAGCTCCAGATATTTCTTACCAGTGGCTGCACGCAGACCTTCAATCAGCCCATAGGCCACACCGCTACCACCATGCACAGCAATGCCTGAAGGCTTATTGATCACCATCAGCCCTTCATCTTCATAGACCACACGGCTAAGCAGGCTTTGTGCCACCTTGTCCGATACCGGTGCCGCCGTTTCATCTTTAGGTTCAAAACGAATCGGTGCGACGCGGATCTGGTCGCCAATATTCAGTTTGGTTTCCGCCTTAACGCGCTTTTTATTGACCCGAACCTGTCCTTCACGGATTAAACGATAAATCCGACTTTTTGGCACACCTTTGAGTCTGGAAAATAAAAAATTGTCGATGCGTTGACCCAATTGATGCTCGTCCACTTCAAACCAGGTGACACTTTGCCATTCTTGCGTAGAATTCATACAGTTACGATGACCCAAAAAATACTAAAATTGATTAAAAACTGATCACTTGGGCTATGCTTTACACAAGAAAGATAAGCTTAGCCCATAGGCAGATGATGCAAGGTTTGATATAGTCAGCGCACGGATACCACCGTTAGTGTGAAAAAATTTAATCACTTCAATCTTTTTTGAAGCTCAATATTAAATTTCACCATTCACATTAAATACGGAAAGGTCCCTAAAGAATATGCCGACGCCGAAGGCTTATTATATCGGCAAAAAAGCAAACTGTTGCGTTTAATTGTACTTCGTACATAAATCAGTTTGCCCTAAAAAATATGTCGCCAACCTAGTTGGTTTTTAAACGTAAACTGATACACATCAGATTAGTCGCACCCTGAAGTCGCATTCAGGCTACAACGTTGATGCATTGGATCTGCACATAAAGCAAAGATACGATGATAATTCCGTATCAAGACGCCCGATCATGAATTAATGAAGGGACGATCTTCAAGCTACGTGACAGTGAAAGTTACTCACATCTAATGCACCGTTTGTCCGCCAGTGAATCGTTCAGGTGACTTTAATCGTTTATAAGATTGAAGCCGTATTGCCATCTTCAATACGTGAATCAAAAAACCGCAGCCCAAAAAAAGGCCGGTAAAAAAGCTCAGACCACAATTGCGTCATTTTGAGATCTGGGTGTTGATCCGTAATGTGTGATGTTCGCTACGTGTATAGCGATGTCCTGCTGTGTATCACTATTAGGTGTTACACCCATGAAACGTATGTTGATTAATGCAACACATGCCGAAGAGATTCGCGTTGCACTTGTCACTGGTCAGCGTCTTTACGATTTCGATCTAGAAAATCGTACCCGTGAACAAAAAAAATCCAATATCTATAAAGGTCACGTCACTCGCGTTGAACCTTCTTTAGAAGCTGTTTTTGTAGAGTATGGTGCAGGCCGTCAAGGCTTCCTGTCCATGCGTGAAATCGCAAACTCGTATTACAAGGCAGATCCTCGCCAAACTTCAAATATCCGCGAATTGATCACTGAAGGTACCGAACTTTTAGTACAGGTGGAAAAAGAAGAACGTGGTAATAAAGGTGCTGCCCTTTCTACCTTCATTTCGCTTGCTGGCCGTTATTTGGTGCTTATGCCAAACAACCCGAAAGGTGGCGGTATCAGCCGTCAAATTTCCGGTTCAGTGCGTGAAGAACTGAAAGAAATGTTGGCCTCACTGAATATTCCGCGTGGCATGAGCGTGATTGTGCGTACCGCAGGTATTGGCCGCTCGCAAGAAGAATTGCAACTTGATTTACAGCACTTGATGGATCTTTGGGCACAAATCCAAAACACCGCAAGTTCTGGCCCATCACCCATGCTGGTCCATCAAGAAGCCGGTGTGGTAACACGCGCAATTCGTGACTACTTACGTGATGATGTTGCAGAAATCCTGATTGACTCAGAACAAGCCTACAATGAAGCTTATAACTTCGTGAAAGCAGTAATGCCACGTCAAATCGACAAACTCAAAACCTATACTTTAAATGAGCCTTTATTTGCCCATTTCGGTATTGAAAGCCAGATTCAGACCGCTTATGAACGTGAAGTAAAACTTCCTTCTGGCGGTTCAATCGTGATTGACCAGACCGAAGCTTTGGTGTCGATCGATATTAACTCGGCTAAATCGACCCGTGGTCACGACGTTGAAGACACTGCTTTAAACACCAACTTAGAAGCAGCAGAAGAAATTGCGCGTCAACTGCGTTTACGCGATATCGGTGGCTTGGTGGTGATCGATTTCATCGACATGACCAAAGACCGCAACCAGCGCATGGTGGAAGCGAAACTGCGTGAAGCCACCCAAAGCGACCGTGCCCGCATCCAGTTCGGTCAATTGTCACGTTTTGGCTTAATGGAAATGAGCCGTCAACGCTTGCGTCCATCGCTGGAAGAAGCAACCGGTTACGTTTGCCCACGCTGTCATGGTACAGGCATGGTACGTGACTTACGCTCTTTATCATTGTCGATTATGCGTAAAGTGGAAGAAATTGCACTACGTGAACGCCACGGTGAAGTTCAAGTTGAAGTTCCAGTTGAAATTGCCGCATTCTTATTGAATGAAAAGCGTCACAGCCTGGTTTACTTAGAACAAACATCGAATGTCCGTGTAACCGTATTGCCTCACCCGCATCTGGAAACACCACATTACGAAATTTCCTATAATCCTGAAGGTTTTGCCCCAACCAGCTATGAACGTACCGAAGCAACCCGTTCAAGTGAAAAAGAGTTGGGTTATGAAGCATCTGAATGGCATTTAGGTGAAGAGCAACAAGTCCAGCAAGCTGCTCAACAAGCTTCAAGCCAGCCAGAGCGCAACAACAAGAAAAAACAGCAGCAACCTGCTATTCAGCAACAAACTCAAGCCGCTGCCCCTGCTGCACCGTCTACAAGTCCATGTGCCTGGTTAGAAAACCTGTTTGTACAAAAACAGGCAACCACTGTAGATCAAGCACGCACTGCTAACAACGCTGCTGCTGCCATCGAGCAAATGGTCAATGCGGGTGCCGTGAGCCGCGGTCAATTCGGTCAGATGGCAACAGCTGTCGAGACCGTACCTGTTGCGGCAACGAGCAGCAATGCTTACTTAACGCCAAATGTTCCTGCCAGTAACAAACAGGAACAGCGTGAAGTTGCAGATAAATATTCTGACAAGGAAGAAAAATCGCAACGTCACAATAAAAAGCGTAACAAGCCTAAAGAGCAACGTGAACAAGTTCAGTACGACAATCAGCAAAATCAAGTGCATGAAGAAATTGTTCAGGTTTCCCGTCATGAGCAACGTCAAGAACAACGTCCGGAACAGCGCCAGGATTCACGTGAAAACAAGCGCCCTTCTCGTCGTCAACACGCTGAACAACATGCTGACCAGCAAACCGAGCAAAATGCTGTACCACGCCGTGACCGTCGTAACCAGCAACGTCCAGAACGCCCAAATCGCCACCGCGATCAGAGCGTATTAAACGAACAGTCAGTGCAACAAACCGCAGCTGCTGTAGTCGTAAATGAACGGGAACCTAAAGTCGAAGTGATTGATACACCTCGTCAGGAAGTTCTGCCAACTGCATTGCTGGTCAATGTTGATGAGGCAAAAACCGAAATTGTTGCATTAAACTCAGCACCTGCTGTAGTTGAAGCACCAATTACTCAGGCTGCTCCTGTAACGGTTGAAGCACAAGTGCCGGTCATCGAGAAACCAGTGGTCGCGCAGGAAGAAAAACCTGCTGCAGCTGAAACTCATGAACCACACAAGCCACGTCCTGCAGAAAAACGTGCCAGCAACGATCCGCGTATGCGTCGTCGCCAAAAACGTGAAGCTCAGGCAAGACAGGCTCAGGCACCGAAGCTAAGCCCTTCTCAGGTTCCAACTTTGGGTCAATACACCGTGATCAGTCTCATTCGCCATGTCTATGGTGAAGATTGTTCAGTACTGATTGAACAATTTGGTTTAATTCCAACGTTCAACCGTGCCCTGGTGAAATTTACCGAGCAATATGCTGCAACAATCGCGACTCAGGCAACTGAAGCACCAGCACACCCGGTAACACGCGATGTAGCAGTCACCAAAGCCGCACCTGAAGCAGAACCTGCACCAGTGTTGGACTTGACACCACCAAAACCGGTGTCTGACAAACGTGTAGCAAATGATCCACGTGAACGTCGCCGTCTGGCAAAACAGGCTGCTGAACAAGCTTTAGAGCAAGCAAAGCAGGCGCATAGTCAACCTGAAACTGCTCCAACTGAAGCAATGCCGACAGAAACTGTTGCTGTAACAGAAGCAGAAACAGCGCCAGCCGAAGTGGCCGAGCCTGTTGTGACTGAAGTAGTTGCTGAACCTACTGCAGAAACTGTTGTTGCTGCTGAAACGGTAATTGCTACAGAGGAAACCGTACAGGCTGCTGAACCCGTACAGGCTGAATTGGCGGTAGAAGCTACTCAGGACGCACAAACTCAGGTCGAGCCAACCGCAGAAGCTGAAAAAACCGAAGGGGAAGATGGAGATAAACCTGTCCGTCCTCGTCGTCCTCGCGGTCGTCCACCAAAGAAAGCAACACCTGTAAATGAGTCGTAATTTGTTTTAAATTAGCTCTAGTGCAGTGAAATAAAAAAACCTAGTCATTCCGGTGACTAGGTTTTTTTTGATACTTTTGTCAGATTAGGTTGATTGCACTAGATTGAAACGATTAAAAGACAAGTGTACAAATCACAGCAAGCGTATTGCGAACAAATAGACTGTATTGGATTATGAAAAAATAAATAGGATTCATATGAACCACACTACACCGAGCGATCTTATTGGTATTGCGGATGTTGCAGCAAAAATACCTAAATTCATCAGCAAAGTCCCTCATTTATTGAGTGGTCTCAAACAAGCCTATTTGCGCACATCCAATACTCCAGCAGGCTTGGGTATTGCCTTTGAAAAAGCGGTAAAACATAATCCGCACGGCATGGCTTTATTATTTGAAGATCAGAAATTCAGTTATCAGGAACTGAATGAATGGGCCAACCAAATTGGACACTTCTATTTATCACTCGGTGCACAAAAAGGCGATGTGATTGCGGTGATGGTAGAAAACCGTCCGGAACTGATTGCTACAGTTATCGCCCTGGCAAAAATTGGCGTCACCTCTGCTTTGGTCAACACTTCACAAAGCGGTAAAGCACTGACCCACAGTATCAATCTGGTCAAGCCGATTGCCGTAATTGCCGGTGAAGAATGCCGTGCAGCTGTAGAAGACGTTCGTCAGGATCTAGAACTGGCAACAGACCGTTTTCACTGGTTTGCCGATCAAGCTACACAGGTGGATGCCGGCAAAGCACCTCAGGGCTGGACCAACCTGGCGGAAAAAGCCGACCAATTTCCAAAATTTAATACTTCGACCACGCACACCATTCAAGGTAAAGATGGCTTATTTTACATCTATACCTCAGGCACAACCGGCCTGCCTAAAGCGGTCATTTTCACCCATAGCCGCTGGACTTTGGCTTATGGCACCTATGGTCACGTGCTGGATTTAAAACATGATGACGTCATGTACTGCACCCTGCCGCTGTATCATGCCACCGGTATTGTGGTGTGCTGGTGTGGCGTGATTGCAAGCAGTGCAACATTTGCATTACGCCGCAAATACTCAACCTCTGCCTTCTGGAAAGATGTCAAAAAATTTGATGCCTCAGCCATTGGATATGTCGGTGAACTCTGCCGCTATTTAATGGATGCTCCCCCGTCTGAACTGGAAAAAGGCCACCGTGTCACCAAAATGATCGGTAATGGCATGCGTCCGAATATCTGGGATAAATTCAAGGAACGCTTCGGCATTGAAGAGGTACTGGAGCTGTATGCATCCAGTGAAGGTAATGTAGGCTTTAGTAACGTGTTTAACTTTGACAACACGGTCGGCTTCTCTCCAACACCTTATGCGATTATTGAATTTGATAAGGAAAGTAATCAGCCGGTGAGAGATGCCAAAGGCTGGTGTAAAAAAGTGAAAAAAGGTGAAGTCGGCTTACTGGTGGGCAAAATTACCCGCCGTTCACCTTTTGACGGCTATACCGATCCGGAAAAAAATAAATCCGTCATTATGAAAGATGTATTTAAACATGGAGATGCTTTCTTTAATACCGGTGATCTAGTACGCGATATCGGTTTCCGTCATGCCCAGTTTGTAGATCGCCTCGGGGATACTTTCCGCTGGAAAGGCGAAAATGTGTCTACCACTGAAGTTGAAAATGTAGTCAGTGAATATGAAAAAATTGCTGAGGCAGTGGTTTACGGGGTAGAAATTCCCCATACCAATGGTCGTGCCGGCATGGCAGCCGTTACCTTGAATGAGGGTGCAGAATTAACTGCCCAAGACTTAAAGCAAATGGCAAGCGAGTTCAAAAAATGTTTGCCGGCTTATGCTGTTCCGGTATTTTTACGTGTTCAGTCTCAAGTAGAAACGACTGGCACATTTAAATATCAAAAAAATACCCTCAAAGAACAGGCTTTCGACCCCAACAAGACCGATGAGCGTTTACTGGTCCTGCTGCCAAATGCGATAGAATATTGTGATTTAACTGCGGAAATCTTCAGCAATATTCAAGCCTATCAATACCGTTTCTAATTGCAGAACCGCTATTTTTTTATAAGATTAGGCAAATTTGTTGTATTTATAATCAAACATCAACAAGTTTGCTAATTTTTACTTGCGCTCGTTTGATAACTTGCTACAATACGCTCCATCAAAACGAAGTGGTGTTGAGAAAACTCTTTATTTTCTTGCACTGCACATTCGGACAAGTTCTGAATGTTGGTTCAGGGTCGTTAGCTCAGCTGGTAGAGCAGCGGACTTTTAATCCGTTGGTCCCGCGTTCGAATCGCGGACGACCCACCACTTATTTTGATTGATCTAGAGATGGGTCGTTAGCTCAGCTGGTAGAGCAGCGGACTTTTAATCCGTTGGTCCCGCGTTCGAATCGCGGACGACCCACCATCTTCTTAAAGGCTTCTGACATGAAGCTTTTTTAGCTTTTAAAGCACCTTTTCTGAATGGGTCGTTAGCTCAGCTGGTAGAGCAGCGGACTTTTAATCCGTTGGTCCCGCGTTCGAATCGCGGACGACCCACCATCTTCTTAAAGGCTTCTGACATGAAGCTTTTTTAGCTTTTAAAGCACCTTTTCTGAATGGGTCGTTAGCTCAGCTGGTAGAGCAGCGGACTTTTAATCCGTTGGTCCCGCGTTCGAATCGCGGACGACCCACCATTCTTTCTTAGGGCTTCTTTCTGTACTACAATAGAAACGAAACCTGCAATATTCCGACCAAGACAAACCACACCGTTTCGGTTGATTCGCCATTCTCGAAATTTTGCTGTACCGATGTTGCAAAATACGGTGTTTTAATGCGCCTTTAAAAATCATAGATTTTTTCTTGCACTCGGGTGAACCCTAAAAGCGATGCTTTAAGTTCACTAATCCTTGCTCAGGGTTGTTAGCTCAGTTGGTAGAGCAGTAGACTCTTAATCTATTGGTCGAGGGTTCGAGCCCCTCACAACCCACCAGATTTTTTATTATTCATCTTATATCTACACGCCCATATAATAAAAAGTGCTCCACATTTGCAGCATTTCTCCCCTTTTGAATTGCAAGTCTGATTAAATGAAAACAACATCCAATTTTTCTTTAACTGACTTTCTCTTTAACCAAACGATATGCCTGTTGTGGAAAGGGATTGCCTTCGGCAAAATATTGCTCGTTTAAGACAGAAGCATGCGCAATCTTGTCCAAATCCATGACCAGATTTTGATCTTTATCAATATCATAGAAAAATTCCACCCCATTTGAGCGATGCAAAATCACCTGATGATTTTGCCTATCATAAGACCAGCGATCTTGCCGGTGATACAGATTTGAAGCGAAGCTGATTTGCCCCGAATGGATCAGGGTGCGATGGGCAATTCCATCCTCCTGTAAATTAATAATATAATCTGCTGTACCATCTTTACATCTGACAAAAGGATCATCACAACTGATCGTGGCTTGATAACGGCCAATATAAGGCTCGGCACAGTCTGGAATGGCTTTTTTGATTCTAGATTCTGCCTGTTCCACCGGAACAGTCGCCCGCCCTGCAACATCAGTCAGGCTTCTAGCCTGCTCATCGCTATTCGTTGGAGTTTCTTTTTTTATTTGTTGCGCGACAGAGTCTTCTAAAGGCTTATTGCAACCCACCAAAGCTGCACAAATCACCCCCAAGAAAAAACCACAATAATTCGCTTTTCGAAACACCGCTCTCCCTCCTGAGAGTTAAATTTTGTTTGGCTTTCCATAGCCATATTTGCCGATGTACACAATAAAGACTAAAGCACGGATCATCATTTTACCCTCACACATATGGGAATATTTTGTTGATTTTTATTCATATAAATCAACTTATTCAACAAAACATATCTTAAATGACGACCTCGCAATTAAGCCCTTAGCTTTACATAAATTAACTATTTTTTATGGCATGCCCCTTTAAAAAGAAGGGTTCATCTCCATTTTTTTATTATAAGCATGTTGTTTTAACTGCTTTGTTATTTTTATTAAGGAGACCTAGATGGCCAATGTTGGTTTATATCGTTCTAAGCGTCAGAACATGATTGCAGGTGTAATGGGCGGTATTGCTGAACGTTTTGGTTGGAATGTGACTTTACTGCGCATTATTTTCGTTCTGGTTTCTGTCATGAGCGCAGCATTTCCGGGAATCCTGGTGTATTTAATTTTGTGGCTGGTGATTCCTAAACAGCCCAATACCATGTTTGGTCAGACATCAGCCTATAACAACCCGATCCGCACGGTAAATCCGGATCAAAATAGCTAACATCCCGTTGAACTCCATGAGTTGAGTTCGTTTTATGCTACGACTTTTCCCCCAATCAGTCGTAGCTTTTTTTTTGCTTCATTTCTGCTTTATGCCGCTACATTCAACTGCTGGTTCAATGCCGCAATTATATCGGCACGGCTAATAATGCCGACCATTTTCTGTTTTTCCACCACTGGAATATAGTTAAATGAACGCTCAACAAAGTAAGGCACCAGGTCCTGAATCGGTTGCTCCGGCTTTACGGTGACCACTTGGCGAACCATAATATCCTTGACCTGACGCTGCCATGTGGTTCTTAAATCGGTTGCGCGCTTAAACCATTCCACCACTTCATATAAAGCCAGCGTACCGACCAGTTGCTGCTGGGCATTGATCACAGGCAGACTCATCAAATTCATATGTTTGAATTTATCCAGTGCAGAATGGATATCATCATTTGCATTCAGGCTAATCACGTCTTTGGTCATGATGTCCTGACACTTGAACTGGCTCACACCCCGGGCATTGGCTTTCTCCTGAGCGGCCAAAATAATTTTTTGCAGGTCATATTCACTAATATCCAGCAGCTCGGTCTGCTGATCCAATGTGGCCTGAATATCTTGCGGTTGAATGGTGACTTTTTGCGTGGGCGTTGGGTCTTTGGAACGCTGGTTGATTTGTGCTACTTGTGGATACTGTTTTCCTAAAAGACGGTTAAAGATAATCGCTACAAACATCAACAGGACCGAATTTAATAAAACCGGATAAAAAATAAAGTAATATCCCAGCTCATGGACCGCTTCGCCACCTAAAACGGCAGTAATCGCCACCGCCCCACTCGGGGGATGTAAGGAATCCGTGGTCATCATCAGAAAAATAGACAATGCCACCGCCACACTAAAGGCTTCAGTCAGGTTTGGAATATAGGCCGCACAAGTCACCCCAATAACTCCTGCAATGATATTGCCAACCACCATATTCCACGGCTGTGCCAAAGGACTGGCAGGCACGGCAAACAGTAATACTGAAGATGCACCCATCGGCGCGATATACCATGCATTGATATCTCCCAACACCCACCAACTTATGAAAGATGAAAGTGTCAGTCCAAGTAATGCACCCAAACCGCATAGCAGGCGATCTTTCAAAGGAAGAATCTTGAAATTGGGTTTTAGGGTATTTAGCCATTCGAGTCGGGAATGAAACACAGCACGCCTTTTATTGTTTTGGGGAAGAAGTTGCAAATTATAGAATGCTAACGATTAAAGATGTATTTATTTTATATCTTATATTTATCAATAAATCTGTGAATCATTTTTAAACAGCTGATTTCTTGTCCTGAAACCTTTGCCACACCTTTGCAAAATCCTTATACTTAGAGCCAATTTTTCTCTAATTTTAATGGATGCTACATGAGTCGCGCCATATCGCATATTGATACATTTCAAGGCTTAATTCTTGCCTTACAAAACTACTGGGCTGAACAAGGTTGTGTAGTGTTACAACCTTACGATATGGAAATGGGTGCAGGGACATTCCACACTGCAACTTTCCTTCGTGCGTTAGGACCAGAAACATGGAACGCGGCTTACGTACAACCTTCACGCCGTCCGAAAGATGGCCGTTATGGTGAAAACCCGAACCGTTTACAACATTATTATCAGTTCCAGGTGGTGCTTAAGCCCAACCCGGACAATATCCAGCAGCTTTATCTCGATTCGTTAAAAGCCATTGGTATTGATACCCTGACCCACGACATCCGTTTTGTGGAAGATAACTGGGAATCACCAACTCTCGGTGCTTGGGGCTTGGGCTGGGAAGTTTGGCTGAACGGTATGGAAGTGACCCAGTTCACTTACTTCCAGCAAGTCGGTGGTGTTGAATGTTACCCGGTGACAGGCGAAATCACTTACGGTCTGGAACGTCTGGCGATGTACCTGCAAGGTGTAGACTCGGTTTACGATCTGGTCTGGACCAAAGGCCAGTTCGGTACGGTAACTTACGGTGATGTATTCCATCAAAATGAAGTGGAACAATCCACTTACAACTTTGAATATGCACCAGTCGACAAAATGTTCGAGCTGTTCGACTTCTACGAAGCTGAAGCAACGCGCTTAATGGAAGCTGAACTGCCATTGCCTGCATATGAACAGGTGATTAAAGCATCACACAGCTTTAATCTGCTGGATGCTCGCGGTGCGATTTCGGTGACTGAACGTCAGCGTTATATTTTACGTGTCCGTACATTGGCGCGTGCCATTGCGCAAAGTTACGTGGCAGCACGTGCGAAACTGGGTTTCCCAATGGCAGAACCACATTTACGTGACGAAGTATTGGCGCAGTTAAAAGCACAAGTTGAAGCAGAAGCAGCTCAAGCAGAAAAAGCAGCGGAGAACAAATAATGTCTAAACATACTGTTTTATTTGAACTTGGCTGTGAAGAACTCCCACCAAAAAGCTTAAAAAAATTACGTGATGCCCTTCAGGCCGAAACCGAAAAAGGCTTAAAAGATGCTGGTCTGGCTTTCGACTCAATTGAAGCTTATGCAGCACCACGCCGCCTGGCATTGAAAATTGTCAATGTAGAAGGCGCACAAGCAGATACACAAAAACGTTTTGACGGCCCTGCTAAACAAGCAGCGTTTGATGCTGAAGGCAAACCAACCAAAGCACTTGAAGGCTTTATGCGTGGTCAAGGCATTACGGTTGATCAAGTATCGACTTTCCAGGCCGGTAAAGTTGAAAAAGTGTGCTATTTAAAAGACGTGAAAGGTCAAAGCCTTGACGTTTTACTGCCACAAATTTTACAAACTGCTTTAGACAACCTACCAATTGCTAAACGCATGCGTTCTGCGGCTAGCCGTACCGAATTCGTACGTCCAGTTAAATGGGTAGTGTTACTTAAAGACAACGACGTGATTGATGCAACTATTCAGGATCACAAAGCAGGCAACGTGACTTATGGTCACCGTTTCCATGCGCCTGAAGCCATTAGCTTAGCCAATGCAGATGAATATCTACCTAAATTAAAAGCAGCGCACGTTGTAGCGTCGTTTGAAGAACGCCAAGCCATCATTGATCAGCAAGTCAAAGCATTGGCTGATGAAGTGAATGCTATTGCCATTGTTCCAGCTGACCTTCGTGATGAAGTGACTGCATTGGTTGAATGGCCTGTTGCGTTACGTGCAAGCTTCGAAGAACGTTTCCTTGCTGTTCCGCAAGAAGCATTAATCACGACGATGCAGGACAACCAGAAGTACTTCTGTTTGGTAAATGCTGACAACAAACTGCAACCTTACTTCATTACTGTGTCAAACATTGAGTCGAAAGATCCGACACAAATTATTGAAGGTAACGAGAAAGTGGTTCGTCCACGTTTGTCAGATGCTGAGTTCTTCTTCCTGCAAGATCAAAAGCAACCGCTGGCATCGCGTAAAGAAAAACTGGCCAACATGGTGTTCCAAGCTGAATTGGGTACACTTTGGGATAAATCGACTCGTATTGCAAAATTGGCTGTAGCGTTAGCGCCGATCACAGGTGCGAACCCTGCTGACGCTGAAAAAGCCGCCCTGCTTGCGAAATGTGACTTAACTTCTGAGCTTGTTGGGGAATTCCCGGAACTTCAAGGGATTGCGGGTACTTACTACGCACGTCTTGAAGGTGAAAATGCTGAAGTTGCTGAATCTTTGGGTGAGCAATACTTGCCTAAATTCGCAGGTGACGTGTTACCGAAAACCAAGACTGGTACAACCATTGCCCTTGCCGACCGTTTGGATACCTTGACCGGTATTTTCGGTATTGGTCAAGCGCCTACAGGTTCTAAAGACCCGTTTGCACTGCGTCGTTCTGCAATTGGTATCTTACGTCTTGTGACTGAAAATGAGCTGGATGTGTCGATTGAAGACCTAATCAAACTTGCTTTAGCTTCATATGGCGATGTATTGAAAGACCATGACAAGACTTTGGCAGATGCTGTTGCATTCCTGGAAGGTCGTTACCGTGCGAAATACGAAGACCAGGGCGTGGCTGTTGATGTGATTCAAGCTGTTCAAGCATTGTCGCCAAAATCTCCACTTGATTTTGACAAACGCGTAACTGCGGTAAATCACTTCCGTGCATTGCCTGAAGCGGCTGCGCTTGCTGCTGCCAACAAGCGTGTTGCCAACATTTTGGCTAAAGAAGCAACACCTGAGGGTGCTGTGGTTGAAGCGAATCTGGTTGAAGATGCTGAGAAAGCATTATTCGCTGAACTTGCGAAAATCACGCCTGTGGTTGAGCCGTTATTTGCTGCCAAGGACTACACTGCTGCATTGTCAGCTTTAGCTGCGCTTCGTGCACCAGTGGATGCATTTTTTGATGGCGTAATGGTGATGGCTGATGATGCTGACCTGAAAGCTAACCGTTTACGTATGCTCGCTCAGCTTCGTGGTTTATTTACTGCGGTTGCGGATATTTCGGTGCTTCAGCACTAAGCTATAATTGGTTGTAAATCATAAAAAACCCCGCTATAAATGAGTGGGGTTTTTTATGATTTTTTAGAATGCAAAATATTGAAGAAATTAGAGAGAGAATTTATTCCTTACTTGGAAAACATCTTATTCGTTTTCAAACAATAGAAATGAGGCTAAAAACCCTCATGAAGATAAATAAAACTATTATTTCTAAGCCCAATAATTCACCTCTGGTTATAGAACCATCTGTTCAAAATCAAACTTTAGGTGGCTTAAGTACAAAAGCCTTAAATTCATTATTTCTCGTGAATCCCCTAGAAGAAGATACAATCATTACTGAACCTAACAATACTCTTCGTCTAGATATGAAAATATCTTTTAATTTATGCGAACATAACCATCAAAGACTAAACAGTCAATTTCAAGAATTTGTTACTGATCGAAATTTTATAGCACATCACTTTCAAGAAAAATATAATTTATCTAATCTCGATGAATCTAAAGAAGCTGTCGATTTTCTATTAAATCTGGAGAAAAAACATAAACCTTTTTTAGATCAATTTGAGCAATATTGTTTGAATGCTCAAAAAAGCTTAGAGACTCAAATTGATTTTTTAAAATCTGATTTGTTCAAAGCACGTTTCATCTTTCCTTCAGATGAGATTTACAAAGAGATTGAAAAATTAATCATTAACAATAAAAAAAATGACGGTTGGATTTCACTTACAACAGTAGGCGTATCAATTAACAAAAAATTTCCTAATGCTAATAAGAAAATCAAAACAGAGTATGGCTTCAAAAATCTTAATGACTTATTACTGAATAGTGGATTGTTTTTACTTAAGATTGAGCCGACCTCAAAAGGTGAAAAAATGTTAATCCAAATAAATTATGATGAAGCTATATTCGAAGTAATTGAAAACTAGTTTTTATAGCCAATTTTCATCCGATTCCCTATACTCAAACTAACAACACTCAACAAGAAAGAATCATATGAAATTTAAAATGCTTATTTTGACTGGTCTTGCGGGTATTGCTGTTACGGCGTGTACAACTGCGCCTAAAATCCCACAACTTGAAACCGGCGTATTACAAGAAGTTCAGAATCTGGAAGTCTATCCAGACACAGTGGATAACAAAGCCAAACTGACTAAATTTATTGATAAATGCGTGATTGAATTTACCGGCAACCTCAAAGCAGGAAAATCCATAGAACACTGGTCATTTAAAGGCAATACCCTAATTTCGGGTGGTGCAACCACCTTTGCCCAAGATGGCTCAAGCACCGCCAATAATTTTGACCTGCATAGCCCAGAAGTACAAAAAAACTTCCTTGCCCTGCGCCATCATTTCCATAAAGATGCCTTAGCCCAATGTAACTAACTCTCCCCATCAGAATCACTGAATCTATTGGGACTTGGTGATTCTTTCTTTTTATACAGTCAAAGCGATAGAGAAACTAAACTTCCAAGTGTATGGCTTAAAGCAGCACGATTCTTATAAAAGAATAAAAATCAAAAACGTATATAATTTAGTTTGTAAATCATTTTCACATATCGAGGCAGATTGTTATTCGGTGTTGCAAAAACGTGTGAATTTAATCTCTGATTCCGAACTCCCGCATTAAACTGGTTATGATGGTGCTCTTATAACTCGGTAAACACTCGAGTTTTATCATGTAAGGATAAATCGGGCTATGAAAACAATCAGAATAATAGTGATGAGCACAGCACTTTTAGCTTGTACTTCCCTTTTTGCTAACCCGGACACCAAAGCAACTTCAGAGCTAAAAGTTAAACACAGTGATCAAAATACTGCTGACATCGTTCATAGCAGTAAAGAAGAGATGAGTAAAACTCGAACTGCAAAGCCAGACTCCCCAGAAAACATCCAGAACTTTGCCGCTAAAAATGCTATCCCAAGTAAAAATAGCAACCATTCACATCCCAGCAATATGGATATTAACGGTCAAACCCATGCGGAACTGAATCCATATTCTGAAAAAGCAGCTTCAGCCGATCCCACTCAGGAAATTGAAAAATAAGGTATCTTTTTAAATGACTGTATAAAAAGCTCATTTTCACGGGCTTTTTTTCTTGGATAAAACAATCGGAAGATTGAGCTTAAATGTAATGAATCTGTATTAATTTCGCCACATTCCACATTTTCCCCATCATTCACTCTTAGAATAAAATCCAATAGAAAATTGAATTAGATTGCAGCCATTACTCGAACAGGAATTATCCTTACAATGAAAATGATGAAAACGGTATTGATTACAAGTGCCATTTTGGCATCCACCTCTGTTTTGGCTCAAACCAGTACTACAGCTCCAGCACACAGCCACCCTGCACCTTATGGGGATAACCCCAATATCTTTAAAGTGCTCGGTCATAAGGCCCAGCAGAAGGTTCAGAACACGGCGGAAAAGGTGGATACAGCGGCGCAAAAAGGTGTGGCCAAAGTCAAACCCAAAGTCGAAAATGCCTGGGAAGAAACCAAGGACTTTGCCACTGAAAAATCAGCCATTGCCAAAGAAAAGTCACAACACGCAGCAGCCACGGTCAATCAAAAAATAACTGAAACTAAGGATCATATTATCGGCAGTCCAAATGATCAGCCTGCACCGATTATTTCGCATCCGCTGAGTGAGTCTTCAACCAGTAATTAATTTGCACCTACATATGACTGGCTGCTCAAGTACAAGCTGTATAGGTAAAACCAACGCCGATTTATAAATCAAGTTGATTATAAGCAATCAGCCTCTGTGTGAGAGACTGATTGAAAAGATAAATTAATTGACCTGTCGAATCGGCTGTCCTGCTTTAAAGGCCAGTACGTTCTGCTGCATCTGCTGCACAATCCGTTGCCGTGCATCGACACTGCCCCATGCACTATGCGGAGTAATGATCAGGTTGGGAATATCATCGGCTAACAGCACATTACCTTGTTTAGGCGGCTCAACCGTGAGCACATCGGTGGCAGCCCCGGCAATTTTGCCCTGACGCAAGGCATCAGCCAACGCAGCTTCATTGACGATTCCACCGCGTGCGCAGTTAATTAAAAATGCGCTTGGTTTCATGGCATCGAAAGCTTGGGCATCAATTAAATCACGGGTATCGTCAGTTAAGGGACAATGCAGACTCAGGAAATCCACTTGCGGCAACAGTTCTGCAAAAGGTACGCGGCTCGCATCAGTTGGACGGTTCGGCAATGATCCGACCAAAACCATCATGCCAAAAGCTTCAGCCAGCTTTGCCACAGCCTGTCCCAATTCACCATAACCGACAATACCCAGCGTTTTGCCAGACAACTCGATAATCGGGAAATCCAGCAGACAGAACTGTGAAGCCTTATTCCACTCGCCTTGCTTTACGGCACGGTCGTATTTGAGTAATGAAGTTGCTAAAGCCAGCATCAAGCTTAAAGTATGCTGTGCCACTGCCGCGGTGCCATAACCCTGACAGTTGCATACCACAATGCCTTGTTTACGTGCCTGAACCAGATCAATATTATTGGTGCCCGTTGCCGAAATTAAAATCAGTTTTAACTGTGGACATTGTTGCAAGGTAGCAGCATCGACCACGACTTTATTACTGATAATGACCTCTGCCTCTTGTACACGTTCGAGCAGCTGTGCCTGGGTCGTCGTTGGAAAAAGTTTCAGCTCATCAAATACAGCTTCAAGCTGACTGAAATCCAGATCATTTTTATCCAGCGATTCATAATCTAAAAATACGGCTTTCATGCTGCTTCCCTTGGCTGAGTTTGATGAATATCTAAAAATTATTGCCCAGACATTAAAAGCCAGTTTTACATTCTTTTTCAACCAAATTTAGAGATGAAAAATACAAAACCCACTATTTAGTGGGTTTGTTGATATGCAGCTGAATCGACTTGTAGATTTCATAAAATACATAAATTGCCAGGGCAAACACCACAAGCATTCCCCCGCCCATAATGATATAAGTCGGATCTAGACTGTCTGCGAAAGCATAGCAAGGTATGAATATAGAGATGAGGGTTAAAAGTACAGCCGGTATAAAATCACGTTTCATCCTGAAGCACCCGTTATTTATTGTTTAATTTTGAGTCATAAGAACTTGCCTTACCGTTCTATCTTAGACCGATTTAAAGATAAAGAAAGTGATCAAAATTAAAACAAATTGGGGTGCATGCTAAACCCTGAATCTATAGGCTATAGCGCAGATAACGGGTCAGGCTGGGTCACAAATTGCGCAGTTTCAGGAGCATCTTCCACAAACTCATGACTACCATATTCGTTATTGCTCAAGTTTAAATGCTTATAACTAAGCAGATAAAAATCACTATATTTTTTAATGACCAAGGGATGCATCCCAGCGGCTAAAGCTTCCTGTTCCCTGAACAGTTTCATCACTTGCCGGTCATTCATGGCCACGATAAAACGTTCGTCATTCATTGAAATGTGTACCAATCCACTGCCCTTGGCAAAGATCGGCATCAGAAATTTATGATTCAGGGCGATGGCACTGGCCGCATAGCTTTCAATCTTCTGGCTAATCACATTAAATACCAGACCATGACCAAAACAGTCCAGTAACTGACTGCGATTTTCCTGCGGCAAATTGACCTGTATGCCCAATTTCAGTAAATCTTGCTGACTGACCTGTTTATTGCGCAGCAATTCCCTGAGTAAATTATTCTTTAACTTGGCATCAAAAAACTGGCTGTCCAGCTGCAAATCATTATTCACCAAAATCGAACCCAAGGCATTGCGGTGTCGGGGCAACAGGTTTTCAATGACTTTACGATAGTAAAACTTGCTGTTCTTTTTCACCTGACGGATTTTGCGATAAAAATAGCTAGCATCAAACTCATGCAATAAAAAGTCATGCAGCAGTTCTGAATTGGCCAGTACCGCAATGGCATCGTGTCCGGTAAAAGGCAGGTTCAGGGTCTGAATTTTTGGCAGCACCTGTTCAAGTTTTAAATAATGCGCACGGTCTTCTGGACAGTAAGGGTCATAGACCACAATATATTCACGTTCCGCTGCAACATCCTGAGGCTGAATGCGCATATAGGCATTCTGTTCAGGATGAAAGAACATGTTATAGCGCGGGTCTTCGACTTCTTCAGGATTGATGGAATACTGCGGCACCAGCGCCACTACGCGCTTTAAATCCAGAAGATTGGAATACTTGATAACCGCATACCCGCCCATGGAACCACCATAGCCAATCCGGGTTTTAAACGGTGCAATCAGTTCCTGAATTTGGGCAAACATCTCGCGCATCGAACTTTCAGGAAACCAGGATTTCTGCTTCGGCATAATGCCAATCACGTTAAAGTTATACTTATGCAGTGATTTTTCCGCATTAATCGACAGTCCTTTGGCGCGGGTAATTAAATCGCCAAAAGAAAAAATCAGTTCATCCGATGAGCCTTTCAGAAAGATTGCACGAATTTGTTCGTCTTCAAAAATAATGTGTTTATCCATTTCCACACCGAAGCAAATCGGCCCTTTATCAGAATCAATGCTACAAATAGACACCTTGCCTATTTACGAAAAGCGAATATGTTATTTTATAGATGCCATGAAGATTAAAAAGCGCAAAATATGACACAATCACTTCATCCTGCTGCTCAAAAAGGCTTCAGTTCTGCCGCTGAACTTTATCAACAAGTTCGTCCGAGTTATCCACAAGACATCGTCAATTGGCTACGTGATCAGCTCCAACTGGGTGAACAGTCGCAGGTGGTTGATCTGGGTGCAGGTACTGGCAAATTCTTACCTTACTTAAAACAGCTGACCTCACACATCATTGCCATTGAGCCAATTCAGGCCATGCTGACACAATTGCAACTCGCCTATCCCGACATTAAAACGCTACAGGCGTCGAGTGAATCTCTGCCTTTAACCGCCCATAGTATAGATGCTGTGGTCTGTGCACAATCCTTTCACTGGTTTGCCAATCTTGAATCGTTAACACAAATTCATCGAGTGCTCAAACCGGCCGGACATCTGGCACTGATCTGGAATCAGCGCGATGTTGAGGTCGACTGGGTCAAAGCACTGGCAGACCGTATTGAGCCATTGGAAGGCAATACGCCACGTTATCATAGCGGTCAATGGAAAAAGGTCTTTGAACAGCAAGCCTTGTTTCAATTACAAAATACCGAAACGTTTCAGCAGCAACATGTCGGCACTGTGGAACAGGTGGTGTCTAAACGCCTGCTCTCTACCAGTTTTATTGCCGCCATGTCAGCACATGAACAGCAGCAGTTAAAAGCTGAATTTGAACAGATCGTTTTAGAGTATACAGGCAAGCATCCTCAAGATGAAATCGCATTCCCCTATGTGACCTATGCCTATGACTTTAAAACACTCGATCAGAAATAAAGGAACCATCATGATGCAACGTCAATTCAAACATTTTGCTCTTCCTGTTTTACTGTGCTCAAGTGTACTGATGACGGCCTGTAATGACCGTGACGGTACTCCATCTCCAAATGATAAAGTTCAATCTGAAGATAAAGTGATGCAGGAGCTGATTACTGAACCGGTGAAAGCCTTTGAAAAAACCCCGGATGATCCGCATGATATCGCCATGCTGACTGACTTTGACACGCGTTTTACCCAAATGAGCGATGAAATGGAAGATGAACTGGTGAAAATGCAGGAGAACGGTTCGCTAACAGAGGAATTTGCCTACAACCGTAAACGTGACAATATCCAGTCTGCCCTGAACATGCTCAAACAACTGAATTTAAAAACGCAACAGGGACGCTATATTCAGGGGCTGATGGCGGAATACTGGCAAGCTCAAGCCAAGCTTTATGATGAGCACAAAGATAAAAAAGCAGAACCCATTAAAAATTCAGCAGATCAAGCCAAAGGCCTGGGTGAATTTTTACATGCTCAGGAACAGCTGGAACACTGGCAATCACAATATCCAGACATGAACCAAGCCGAAACAAAAAAAGCTGAAGTAGCCAAATCTGGGACAACTGAATCTGGCTATTAAAATTTTGTGTGTAAAAAAGGGATACTGTAATCCCTTGATCTTTTAATCACTAGTTTCAGTATGACTAAGGTCGTTCTTCATATTGTGGCAGACCATCACAGATGGTATCCCACTCGGCCTTGGAGGCCACAAAAATATGTTGCGTCGGCTTTTGCTGCAACGGTGTATCCAGCGTGCCTATTCTCAGGCGATACAGATCGGGCGTATCAGTTTTAATGCTGATAATCGGCGAGCCACAATCGCTACAGAAACAGCGCTGTGTGGTTTCGGTGGACTGAAATTTTTTCAGTAAATGTTCACCTTGCACAATGTGAAAATCGGCTTTTTGAATTGGAGCGTTGGTGGCAAAGGCCGTCCCATTGGCCTTACGGCAACGTTGGCAATGACATTGCACGATGTCGCCAATTTCGCCCCGAATTTCATAGCGCAAACCGCCACACAAACAACTTCCTGTATATCGCTTTTGTTCTGACATAACTGCTGCATTTTTTATAAGGATTGAATCTGCAACTTAGCAGGTTTTAAATCACAGTTCAAAACTGGCCGCATGATGCACTGTTATTTTTGTGCAGCCAGATAGGCATGCACACCCTCGCCTGCAGCACGACCTGTCGCAAAACAGGCAGTCAGCAAATAGCCTCCAGTCGGTGCATCCCAATCCAGCATTTCGCCGCAACAAAACACATGCGGATTGGACTTCAATTGCAACTGTTCCGATAGAACATCGCGTTTTACGCCACCCGCACAGCTGATCGCTTCTTCGATCGGACGGAATCCCACTAAAACAACAGGCAAATGCTTGATCTGCTGGGCTAAAGCCAGCGGATCGTTCCATACGTCTTTTTTAACCAGTTCACGTACCAGATTGGCTTTGGCTGCATCCAGTCCTGCCTTACGCCAGACATTGCTCAACGACTGCTTTTTACTTGGCTGTAATTTTGTCGCCAATTGCTCAATACCTTGATCGGGAAGCAAATCCAGATACAGTTGCATGACCTGACCATTTTTCACTTGCTGACGCAGTGCACGCCCTTGCTTATAGATCAACCCGCTTTCCAGACCATAATGGGTAATCACAATATCGCCCATACTTTTAGTTTGACCCTCTACCCAGGCTTCTACACGTTTTAAAGGCTGGCCAAAGACCGGCTGCATAAACTTGGACCAGATACGTTCTACCCCGGCATTACTGGCCTGAAAGGCTTCAATATCGCCCTGAGACAGCCATTGCTGCCATGCGCCGTCACTACCCAGTTGCGACCAGGATACCGCGCCACAAGCCATAATGATGGCATCAAAAACCTGCTGGCTGTCTTGCTGGGTGGTTAAATCCCGGATACACAATTGCTGACCGTTTAAATTCAAGACCTGATGGCGATAGTGAAATATCACACCCTGTTCAGCAAGACGTTTCAACCAGACACGCAGTAAAGGGGCCGCCTTCATTTCTACCGGGAACACCCGTCCTGATGAGCCGATATAGGATTCAATCCCCAAACCCTTCATCCATTGCTGAATCCAGTTCGCATCCCATTTTTTTACCCAAGAGGCGAGCCATTCTGCCTGATCGTAGCGCTGGATAAATTGCTCGATTGGCTCAGCATGGGAAATATTCAGCCCGGTTTTACCCGCCATCAAAAACTTGCGTGCGGCAGACGGCTTTTGTTCATAGACATGAATTTGATAACCATATTGGCTTAACAGTTCCGCGGCCATTAAACCGGCGGGGCCCGCTCCAATAATTGCAACACGCTTTTTCATAACCAACTCATTCAGCGTTTTTAATATCAGCTTCTGCTGCTCCCGCTTGAACCGAATTTTGCCCTTGTAAAGGCATAAACTCATCAAAACGTGTCGGGTAGCTTTCAGGTTTGCTGATGATCAGTTGCTGGCACAACTCACCACGCTGCAGATACTTAATTTCAAAATGGGTACGCGCCGATGTAGCTGGAATCACTTCTTTGACAAAAGGCAATTTCCAGACTTCAATCAACTGCTGCTGTGCTTCTGCAATATATTCAGGAATATTACTGGCCAATGTGACGGTACCACCCGGCTGTAAGCGTGACAGCAGAAACTCAAAAAATGGCATGTTTAACCAGCGTTGCGCCGGATTATGCGGTTCGGGATTCGGATAGAGAATAAAAAACTGCTGTACTTGAGCAGGCAATAAGGCATGCACAATCCACGGCATGGCATCGGCATGAATCGCCTGTAAATTCTTTTGTCCTTCCAGAGCATGCTGTTTTTGCATGGCCAGGTATTTTTCACGTGTGCGCTCAATGGCGATCAATTTTTTTTCAGGATTTTGAGCTGAAAACAGTAAGGCATGTTTACCTTTACCGGCACCAATTTCCACACAAACGGGATCTGGGCGAATCATTTGAAAATCACGAGGCGCATGCATACGCTGTGCTTGAAATTGACGAATTGGCATAATCAGATCAAACTAACAAAAATCCGCTCAAGTCTAGCAAGAGCGACTGTATTTGCCTAATTGAATCCTTATTTTTCTTCGGAGAATAACATGCCGCGTACTTTTCCGTGTCCCCTCTGTGGCAAACCATCCACTTGGGAAGGCAATGAATTTCGTCCTTTTTGTTCAGAACGTTGCAAAATGATTGATCTGGGAGCCTGGGCCAGTGATGAATATAAACTGCCGACTCAGGATGCACCGCAAGCAGATAACAGTGGCGAACAAGATGAATTTTAATCGTCTTGCGTGATCCGCAGGAAAACTCGTCTAAAGGTGGATAAAATGGATTGATCCACCTTAGTCAAATGGATTGGAAAGCATATTTTTATATTCTAAAACCAAAAGAATAATACAAAAAATCAGAAGGATACCAATCGCCGTGATCAGCAAATCTTGACTATAAATCCCCAAACCCAAACATGCCAACATGAGAATAGTAAATATAAACAGGGCTATTTTTATCAATAGTCGCTTCACAATTCATCCCTCAAAATAATAAGCTATAAATTACGTGATACAAGTCAGCCTTTTATAGAGAAATGTTCATGTGCCTATAAATTTGTTTCTTATTTTCTTCATTACGTAATTCAAATTTACCCACAAAAACGACTTAAAAACAGTTTTTTACAACTGTTAAATTTCTCTCATTTACCGATAAAAAGAATAACCCGTACTCACTTTTTAAACTATAATCCTTCTACAAGAATAGCAATAAAATTTTTCTTAATTGAACACTTAAAACTAAACTTAAAAACAGTACAGTTGGGCTATAACAGCCTCATAACGATAAAAACGAACACCAATAAATTTTAAAAGCTATAAAAAGGAGAGCCCCATGGGTCTTTGGTGCTTAAAAATTCTATTTTTTCTGTTTGTCAGCTTCAGTATTGTGGGGCTGATTTTCGGCTTGTATATCCACGATGGCATTATTATTGCGATTGGCATTTTATTCATGCTTGCAGCCATTATTATTGCCTTGGAATTAAAACAGCTGCGCAGTGGACCCTTTCATCGAGATTAATGAAATGAATTCATCAATCTCTTACAGGAAAAATTAACCTGCTTTACCTGCTACAAAAGGATTATGCTGTTTTTCAAAACCAATGGTACTTAAGGGACCATGACCGGAAATAAATTGGGTTTCATCCGGCAAACTAAAACATTCACGTTGAATCGAATCAAGCAGCTGCTGGTGGTTGCCACGCGGGAAATCGGTACGTCCAATGGACCCTTTAAACAATACGTCTCCTGTCCATAGCAGGCCATAGTTTTTGTTATAGAACATCACATGACCCGGCGTATGACCTGGAGCAAAACGAACTTCAAACTCTTCCTCTCCCAGCATTAACACTTCTCCGCCTTCAAGCCATTGAGTCACATCTACCTTTTCAGGAACAGGAAAACCATAACGTTGCGATACTTCCTGAATCATGTCGAGCCAAAAGACATCTTCCTTGTGCGGACCAATCACCGGTACATTCCAAGCCTTGCTTAAAGCCCCGACTGCACCAGCATGATCCAGATGCCCATGCGTCAACCATAAGGCCTTTACCTTTAGCCCCAAAGCTTCCACCTCGGCTTTTAATTTTTCCGCTTCACCACCAGCATCAATCAAAATGGCTTCTTTGCTTTCTGCATCCCAAACAATTGAACAGTTTTGCTGAAATGCGGTGACCGGCACAATTTTGACTTGCAGCATAAGAATGAAACCTCGGAAAAATTAGTGAGCGAATGTATGCTTTAATCCATCAAGATTAGCCTGAAGCAGTGTGCTGAGCAAGGCGATATGATCTGGACGACAATTTAATGCCGGAATATAAGCATATTCTCCACCACCTGCCGACTGGAACATTTCAGCATTTTGCAGCGCTAATTCTTCCAGGGTTTCCAGACAATCTGCGGAGAAAGCAGGACTCATCACCTGAACCGATTTCACCCCTTGCTTGCCCCATTCTTCCAGCAAGGCATCAGTATAGGGTTTTACCCACTCCTGTTTTCCAAAACGCGACTGGAAACTGATGGCCCATTGCTCCTCGGATAAGCCTAATGCATCTGCCAATAATTGTGCCGTGATACGGCAACGATCGGCATAAGGATCGCCTTTATCTGCATAAGGCTGAGGGATGCCGTGGAATGACATCAATAGTTTTTCTGGCTGGCCATGTACGGCCTGATAGTCCCAGACACTGTGTGCCAGTGCCTGAATAAATGCGGGATGCTGATAATAATCACGAATGATGGACAGACCTGGCAAATTGCGCTGCGTCAAAATCCATTTTGCGAGGGCATCATATAAAGGTGCTGTTGAGGTGGCCGAATACTGCGGAAATAAAGGCAATAAAATAATGTGATCTGGAATATCCTGTGACAAGCGATTCAAGGCAGAATCAATGCCTGGATTGCCATAGGTCATGGCTGGAATGACATTGAGTTCAAATTCAGGATATTGCTCTGTTAATGTTTTTTTTACATCAATGACTTGGTCCAACAAAATTTCACGCATGGGAGAATCGTTCTGCCACACCATTTCATAGGCATGGGCCACACGCTTGGGACGAAAAGGTAAAATAAACAGCCGTAAAATGATTTGCCAAATTGGCTTGGGGATTTCAATGACACGCTGGTCGGACAGAAACTGCTTCAAAAAACGACGAACTGCAGGGACCGTGGGTTGATCCGGCGTACCCAAATTGGCCAAAATAATCGTGACTTTTGTTTTAGCTGCAGAAGACATCAGACCTTTTTCCAATAGAAATGAACTGCTTTACTTTAACAGCTTTCTGCACTTTCTTTATATGGATTAAAATGCAGATTTAAATTGAAAAACACGATCATTATCAAGCAAATTACTTTCAAGTAGCTTTTGTCCCTTGAGGGTCAGCTGCCAGAGCATCCGTTGACGGTCATCACGGCCTGACGGGACAATCCAGTCATTTTGACGCATTTGCAGTTTAATACTGTGTAAGGCACGAATATTAATTTGTGCACGGGCAACGGCATGGGCACGTGGCATTTCCACCCGGGCATCAGCCAGCCCAGTATCATTCAAGTAATCATTGATACATTTGGAAAAATATTCTTCTGGTGTTGGATTGACAAACATGCTGCCCAAAATAGACAGGAGCTGAGCCCAAGTGAGCTTCTTCTGAATTTTCAGTTCCTTAAAATTACCATCTTGATAGGCATGCATACGATATTCAAAAGAAAATACTTCTTGCATGGACACTTTAGGCAAGGACAGGAACGGGTCGACTTCCCGTTTTCCGACTTCGGTTTCAAGCTGCTCAATTTTAGCTTTCAGTTGATCAATTTCATCATGTAAAGCCTGGGTGTTTTGCGGTCTAACCCATCCCGATACCGGATAACGCTCCAGCATTTGTGGCATGTTCAAACGCACGGCCATTTCCAGATCACGCAGGCTACGGTAAGTAAAAACCTGATCCACTTCTTGCTGTAATAATTTGCGGAATTCTAAAAATTTTTCGCGCAATTCAGGTTTTTGGTCATGCAAAGACTCATCACGTGAGGCAGGATCTTCATGCATAAACACAATAATCGGTTTCTGTTTGGTGACTGCATAAATATATTCCAGATGCATATAACCTACACCTGACACAGACTGTTCACCATATTGACTGCCCAGCAGCAGGATCACATAGTCACAATCATCAATCTGACGCCGTGCAAACGCGGTGCTTAAAGGTGTCCGTTGTTCTAAGCCCCAGGAAAAGAACCCCATGCCTACTAAAGTTTGAGCTAAAACAATTCGTTCCGGCTGCATTTCACTACCAGAAGTGGTAATAAAAACCTGATAACGCTTATCGAGCATTGGTTATCCTCTTCCAATTGCTTATTATATCCTGACAAACTCATCTCTGAGCAATCACAATATAATTCAACACCCCAATATAAATATTTTTCTAATATATTTCAGAACACTAGCTGTATTTCTTTACTTATTCAACACCCATATTGCTCAAATTCCACGTTAAATCTTCTGGAATGAGGAACTGCAACACGGTTTTTAAATGTTCTGCATTATTGCCACTCACATAGCACTCAATAGCTAAGCCATTATTTCGATCTTGCTCAAATAACAATTGATTTTTAATCAAAATACGGGCGGTTTGTCGCGCAACTGCCAGCCCAGAGTCAATTAATGTCAGTTTCTGACCAAATATAGACTGAATTGCAGGTTTTAGGAAGGGATAATGTGTACACCCCAAAACTAAATAGTCGGCCCCCTGATCGACCACCGGTTGCAAAATTTCTTTTAAGGTGGTTAAACATGCCTGGCTCATCTGTGCACCACTTTCCACAAAGGGCACCAAATCCAGACAAGTGACAGGAATAACCTTCACATTAGCAGGAATTGCGAAACGCTGGATGACGTCTTTAATCAGCTGACCACGAAAGGTTGCAGGCGTGGCAAGCACCGCCACGGTTTTGGATTTAGTTTGCAAAACGGCCGGTTTCAGTGCTGGTACCAGACCGATAATTGGAAAATTTTCTCCATAATGATCACGTAAATAATCCAGACTGAATGCAGAAGCAGTATTGCAGGCTACCACCGCGACTTTACATCCTTTCCGATACAGCCATTCAATTGCATGCGCCGTAAGCTCACGAATTTCCTGATCTTTTCGCGGCCCATACGGCACATGTGCAGTATCGGCATAATAAACAATACGTTCTTTGGGTAAATGTCTGGCAATTTCTTGTGCTACAGACAAGCCACCTATTCCAGAATCAAAAATCCCGATGGGTGCATCAGCTTGTGCCTTGGGCATTGGATCGATTAAAGGATAAACAGGATGAATGGCTGTCATGGTTTCACTTTCAGCAGTTCAAGAAATCGGAAAATCAAAGCTTAAACCTCAGGTGCCTAATTGCAAGTAAAAATCGCCACTTTGTAAGCTTAAAATGGTTTCATTTTTGTCATTTTCAAGCAGCTCTCCCATTTCAATTAAATGAAAAAAAGCAGAGCGTTGAATTAAGGCGTTAATCCCGAAACGCACGTGTACATAAGGACGTAATTCACTTTCATATTCACGCATAAAAACTGCATGCTCCTGATCGACAATCACTATATCCTGGGTGGTCGTGGTGAATTGAATATAGGTCTTTCCATCAATCTCGATCTGGTCGACCTGATTGACAAATAAAGGCTCATCTTCCACCTCAATCTCAACCTGCTCAACCGGGGTTTTTAAGTAGACTTTGCCCTGTTCTTTCCAGAGCACGGTTGAGAACAAGTCAATCAGGGCTTGTCGTTTGATCAATTGACCTTCGTGCCACCATTCTCCATTGGCTTTTACCTTTAAATCCATTGCCCCACAATGCTTTGGGTTGAATTGATCCAGAGGTGGGATTGACCTTTTGTGACCGGCCTGTGCATCTTTTAAGTATTGTGCAATGCCTTTTAAATTTTTATCATCGCCAATAGCTACTTTTTTCGTCGAATTTGGTGAATTATTTTGATTAATCATGACTAAAGACCCTGCTGACGGAAAAATAATATGATTCAGCCAATTGGCTAGATCAAGGTTTAAAACTATACTAGCCCACAATATAAAAGGCACGATACTAAAATTGTGTCTGGGCATACAGAACACTCATGGCAGCACCGGAATAATGACGGTCGCCACCTTCTAATGATATGAGGAATCCTACATGGAACACATCGAACGTGAATCGATGGAGTTTGACGTCGTCATCGTAGGTGCAGGACCGGCCGGTCTTTCTGCAGCGATCAAGATCCGTCAACTTGCAATTGAAAACAACCTGAACGATCTGTCGGTTTGTGTGGTGGAAAAAGGCTCTGAAGTCGGTGCGCACATCTTGTCCGGTGCGATACTGGAACCACGTGCCATGAATGAGCTGTTCCCGAACTGGAAGGAAGAAGGTGCACCTTTAAATGTTCCAGTGACCGAAGACAAGACCTATTTCCTGCTCTCGGATGAAAAATCACAAGAAGCGCCACACTGGATGGTGCCTAAAACCATGCATAACGATGGCAACTATGTTATCTCGCTCGGCAACGTGGTGCGCTGGTTGGGTCAAAAAGCGGAAGAGCTGGAAGTATCGATCTTCCCGGGTTTTGCCGCTGCTGAAATTCTGTACCATGCAGATGGTTCGGTGAAAGGCATTCAAACCGGTGACATGGGCATTGGCAAGGATGGCGAACCGACACATAACTTTACTCCGGGCTATGAACTGCATGCCAAATACACCCTGTTTGCTGAAGGCTGTCGTGGCCACCTCGGCAAGCGTTTAATTGCCAAATACAACCTCGATAAAGATTCAGATCCACAACATTATGGTATCGGGATCAAAGAGCTGTGGGAAATCGACCCTGCGAAACACAAGCCAGGTCTGGTGATGCACGGTGCAGGCTGGCCATTGTCTGAAACAGGCTCTTCAGGCGGCTGGTGGTTGTATCATGCGGAAAACAATCAGGTGACTTTAGGCATGATTGTCGATCTATCCTATACCAACCCGCATATGTATCCTTTTATGGAAATGCAGCGCTGGAAAACCCATCCGCTGATCAAGCAGTATCTGGAAGGTGGCAAACGTATTTCTTATGGCGCGCGTGCCGTGACCAAAGGCGGCTTTAACTCGCTACCGAAATTTACCTTCCCGGGCGGATCGCTGATTGGTGACGATGCCGGCTTCCTGAACTTTGCCAAAATCAAGGGCTCACATACCGCGATGAAATCCGGCATGCTCTGCGGTGAAGCAGTGTTTGAAGCAATTGCTGCCGGTGTAGCAAAAGGTGGTGATCTGGCGGTTGCGCGTGTGACTGAAGGTGAAGACTTATTTGCCAAAGAACTCACGGCTTATACCGACAAGTTCAACAACAGCTGGCTAAAAGAAGAGCTGTATAACTCGCGTAACTTTGGCCCCGCGATGCACAAGTTTGGCCAGTGGATCGGTGGTGCGTTTAACTTTATCGACCAGAACGTATTTAAAGTACCGTTTACCCTGCACGACCTGGTAACAGACTTCAGTGCCTTGAAAACCGTGGATGCGGTGAACTTTAAGCCGAACTATCCAAAACCGGATGGCAAGTTGACCTTTGACCGTTTGTCTTCGGTGTTTGTATCCAACACTGTGCATGAAGAAAACCAGCCTGCTCACCTAAAACTGACCGATGCTTCAATTCCAGTGAATGTGAACCTGCCAAAATGGGATGAACCGGCGCAGCGCTACTGCCCTGCGGGTGTATACGAAATCATGGAAAATGATGACGGTTCTAAACGCTTCCAGATCAATGCAGCCAACTGTGTACACTGCAAGACCTGCGACATCAAGGATCCTTCACAGAACATCACTTGGGTAACACCAGAAGGTGGCGGTGGTCCTAATTACCCGAATATGTAATCCTCATATAAGATAAAAATAAACCCGCTAAAAAGCGGGTTTATTTTTGAGAGATTAAAACAACTTAAAATTTAAGTCGTAAGTGATGAATCAATCTTTCAATCACACATCTCTAATCACGTGTTTTAAATAAAAAATCATTAACCCTTCTGTACCAGATAATGAAACTCTTTATTGCCATTTTCATCTAAACGTTCTTCTTGTAATAACAGCTCATGTCCCAAATGCATACAGAATTTTGGAATATCCCAAGAAGTTGAATTATCCGTTGCGAATACTTCCACCACATCGCCAGACTTGGATTTACGAATGGCCTGATGCAGCATCATCACCGGTTCCGGGCAACGTAGTCCACGGGTATTTAATTGAATGCTTGGCGTAACAGAGGGTTCAGACATCAGAAAACTCAGGTTTAAAAGCTGCGGTTATTTTAGCATAAACATACAGGTCCGGTGATATACAGGAAAATGAAGGAGATAGCCTGGTTTTCTGACTCAATTGCCTGTGATTTAGATGAAGATTAGCGATAGACAACTGTATTTTCTACGGTATGATTAAAATTACATTTTTTAGATATTAAGCGTCTTTAGGAAAGATCATGCACGAGGAATCAGGCCCGTCGTGGGGCATGCGCGGCTTACGCAAATGGCTGGGTACAGCACCCGAAACTCGCGACGAACTGTTAAAATTAGTACAAGATTCACGTCGTTTTTTAGAACCCGATACTGTTGCCATGCTTGAAGGCGTACTTGACCTTCCGGCAACCAAAATTCGCGAGGTCATGACCCCACGAACCGCCATGATCAGCTTGCAAGAAGATGATCAGCTGCTCGATATTCTGCATGTTCTGGTGGAATCTGCACATTCACGTTTTCCTGTTTTTTCATCTGATCAACCGGATAATGTGGTCGGCATTTTATTGGCCAAAGACCTGCTGCCTTTTTTGACCGAACCCACCTCTAAAGTAGATATCCGCGCACTCATGCGCCAACCGCTGTTTGTACCGGAAAGTGCGCGTTCCGATCAGGTTATGCGGATGTTGAAAAACACCCAGACCCATATTGCAGTAGTGATTGATGAATATGGCACCACTTCAGGTCTGGTCACTTTAGAAGATATTCTGGAAGAAATTGTCGGTGAAATTGAAGATGAACACGACAAGGTCGATGAAGAAGCCCAGTACATTATTCCCGATAACGATCCACACACGGCGAATACCTGGCTGGTTCAGGCACTTACACCAATTGAACACTTTAACAATGTTTTAGATGCTGATTTTTCCGATGATGAAGTAGAAACTGTCGGCGGTTTATTGCTTCAAGAAATGGGTCTAGTCAGCGATTTACAAGGTCAAGTGATTGAACTTGAGAATTGGGAATTTACCATTTTAGAAGCAGATGCACGTACTATTCATCTGATTCGAGCTGTCCGTAAATGAGAACTTACTTTGATAAGCTGTTAAATTCATCTCAACAACACAAGCAGCTCCCTTTTATTTATCCCTTTTTCATTTCGCTTTTTTCAGGTGCCTTATTCAGTTTTGCACTGGCACCTTATTATTACTGGTGGCTGGCCATATTGTCTCCAGCTTTGCTCTATGCTTCACTGCGTAAACGCTCTGCTCCACAGGCTTTTTTTATTGGCTGGGCTTATGGCTTTGGCTTGTGGTTTGTCGGTGCCTTCTGGCTGTATACCTCAATCCATGTCTATGGCGATACCAGTGCTTTCCTAAGCGTACTGATGATTGTCTTTATGGCCTTGGTGATGGGACTATTTACCGCGCTGCAAACCTGGATCTATCGCCGCTTTTTCCCGGAAACACCCCTGACTTTTGCACCGCTGTGGATATTCTTCGAATGGGCTAAAACCTGGGTATTTACCGGTTTCCCATGGCTATTTGTCGGTTATGCCTTTACCGAACGTTTCCTAGATAACTATGCACCCTTATTCGGTATTTTCGGTGTATCGTTTGTGGTGATTATACTGGCCTGTGCGCTGGTGGAAATCATCAATAAACGTGTGTTTTGGATCATCCCCTCTGCCATCTTACTGCTGGGTGCCTGGGGTGCTTCTTATCTTCAATTTGTTGAAAAAAAAGGTGAGAAACCGCTTTCCGTTTCCCTGATTCAGGGCAATATTCCGCAAGACCTGAAATGGCTGACCGAATACCAGGTCAAAACCTTGATGATCTACGCCAGTTTAAGCCGGACTGAATGGGGACGGGATCTGATCGTCTGGCCGGAATCTTCCATTCCAATGTTCCAGACTGATATTGAACCCTTTCTGGATGCCATGAAAGTTCAGGCCAATAAAACCGGAACAGCGTGGGTGACGGGTATCCCCTACTGGGATTTAAAAGAATCACAAGTTGAACAACACCCCATGTACTACAACAGCATTATGGCAAGTGGTGATGAGTCGCATGGTCTGTATAAAAAACAGCGTCTGGTTCCATTTGGCGAATATGTACCTTTATCGGGCTGGCTCAGCTGGGTACTGCCTGCATTACAGAATGACCCGTCTATGAGCGGTTTTTCTCGCGGAGCACGCGACCAGAAACCGTTAAATGTGAAAAATCATGCGCTGGGTGCGGCCATTTGCTATGAAGTCGCTTATCCTAACCTGACCCGTCGTAATGCCAGTCAAAGCGATTATTTGGTTACGGTGTCCAATGATGCCTGGTTTACCGGAACGGCGGGACCTTGGCAGCATTTGCAGATGGTACAGATGCGGGCCAAGGAAAATGGACGCTGGTTTATTCGTGCTACCAATACCGGGGTGACGGCATTTATTGATCATCACGGACATATTGTCAAACAGGCACCGACCGATCAAACTGCGATTCTTCGTGGTGAACTACCTGCCATGCAGGGCGAAACCTTGTATATGCGCTTAAGTGATTGGCCAGTATTGATTGTGTCATTATTGCTATTACTACTGGGTTGGCGCTTCCGTCCACGTAAGGTGGATGTGTCGTTTAAATCACGGCGCTAGCTTTAAGTGTTCCCTCTCCTTCTAGGAGAGGGCTAGGGAGAGGTTAATTATTTATGATTAATCACCCTCATCCTCTTGCGGAATATATTCCTCATCCCAGAGGGAGAAGAAATAAAAAGGCACTAAAAACCGAGGTCAATACCTCGGTTTTTTATTACCTTTAATTTATAGCTGAGTCACCAAATAAGACATCATGGCTGCTAAAAATAGCATCGGCATATAACGATAAACTTTCACCACACCCTGTTCTAAAGTTGAAGACTGTTGTTGTTTTAAGTTGAGTACAGTGGCTTTTAATGCAGACCAAAAACACAATACAAATAATGTGCTAAATACACTGATGGCAAAAAAGCCAACCATGATCTGGCTACTGCCTTCGGTTGCATTCCATAAACTTAGAATGCCCTGGCTAATGGGAAGCAAGCTCAAAATCAAAAGAACAGACTTGAGCATTGCCCAGTGAAATTGGTTAATTTCATCCGATACTATTAATGCTTTCATTCCATTCTCCTTGGCTAAAAAATACCATTAAGGATATTATGCTCAGTTTTAATTAAATAAAAAGACTATATTTATTCATATTTTACAATTCTTGTAATCAATAAATATGGGAATAATTCTTATTATAACTCTCAAATAATGATTATTATATATTCTGTTTAAATTCAATATTTTAATATATATTTTATAATTAAGATTTATTATCACTTCAGCTTCTATTGAATATTCAGATGAAGTGAAGTGATATATTCGATAAATTAAAATAAATAGTGATTTCTAATTAAGGCTGATAATAAATATCGGCATCCGTATCTTCACCACCCTCTTTGCCATCAGCACCAAAAGAATATAAATCAAATGGGCGGCCTTCAGCGCCTGGAATCACATATTGAATATCATTGTCCCAGCTGTCTTTCGGATAACCACCTTTAACATATCCGCCCGGCATCCAGTTTTTAGCCGAAGCAGGCTGATTCACCAGTGCATCTAAACCACCATCTTGCATAGACGGATATTTACCATTATCCAGTTTATATTGATCTAAAGCACCAGCAACGCCTTTTAAGGTAATGGAAGTGGTATCAACCTTGGCCTTTTCACCACGCCCCATCACATTAGGAACAATCAGTGCAGCCAATACACCTAAAATTACAATCACCACCATCACTTCAATGAGGGTAAAGCCAGACTGCTTCACTTGATATCGTTTCCCTTGCATCTCACTCTCTCGCACAATCATTATCTTTATAAAATGTAAAATCAGTTAAATCATATTGTTCATATTCACAATTGGCATCATCACAGCAATCACGATTACCAGCACGATACTTGCCATCAAGACCAGCATTAAAGGCTCAAGTAATGCCAGTAAAGTGGAAATCAGTGTAGTCACTTCCCGATCCTGCATGGTCGAGGCGCGCTGCAGCATACGATCAAGCTCGCCGGATGCTTCACCACTTTTGATCATTTGTACCATCATCGCTGGAAAATAACCACTGCGTTCCAATTGTGTCGCCAGGTTACCACCTTCAGTGACACGCTCGGCTGCCTGGTTAACAGAGTCACGGATCACCCAGTTATTACTTACCGCGGCGCCAATTTTAAGTGCATCAACCAAAGGTACACCAGACTGGGTCAAAATCGATAAGGTGCTGGCAAAACGTGCTGCATTTATACCACGCGATAATTTACCAAATAATGGCAATTTGAGCGTTAAACGATCAAAGGCATAATGCCCGGCAGACGTTCTTAAAAAACGTGCCAAAGTGATGAAACCCAGTACACTGGCGATCAGTAAAAACGGCCAGGCCACACGGATGAAATCACTGGCTTTCATCAGCACAACCGTAATCCACGGCAAGGCATCTTTACTTTGATCAAAAGTCTTGACGATGTCGGGAACCACATAGGTCATCAGCCCCATCACAATGGCAAAAGACATCAGCATGAGAATAATCGGATAAATCATCGCGCCCTGCACTTTCTTTTGCATGGCAAAGCGGTTTTCGGTGTAATCGGCCAATTGATCCAGAATTAAATCCAGATGTCCCGAGCGTTCACCCGCTGCAATGGTGGCAATATATAAATCCGGTAAGCGTCCGGCCTGCTGCAAGGCATTGGCCAGTGAATAACCTTCCATTACTTTGGAATGCACTGACATCAACAGGTTTTGCACATGAGCCTTTTCATTTTGCTTGCCTACCGCCCGCAGCGCTTCTTCCAAAGGAATTCCAGCTGCCACCAGAACTGAAAGTTGACGGGTAAACAGGGCTAAATCATAAGCCGTGATTTTTTTCTGAAACCAGCGTTTTGAGTTATGCTTGTCTTTTTGCTCAACAGGATCAACCGTCACAGGAATAAGCGCTTTGTCTCTGAGCTGTTGACGGATTTGACGTGCCGAATCACCCTCTAACACGCCTTTTTGCTGCTTCCCTGAAGCATCAATGGCAGTAAATTGATATGCAGGCATTGTGATGCTCTAATTTTCTAAAATTTGCTTCAGCGCGGTTGCGTCTGACCACCAAAATCATTCATATTCTTAGCTATAAATGATTTGCTCACTCTAACATAACTCTATCCTTAGCACGACGAAATTTGATCAGGACCATTTGACCTTTATTTATGCCAAATACACCACCGACTCCAGCCGACATTTATCGCATTCGTGTTGCCGTACCTGTACATCTCTATGACTGTTTTGACTACACTTTAACGGCTGAACAATATCAGCAAGCTGAAGTTGGGGCACGTGTGGCCGTGTCGTTTGGACGGCAAAATCTGGTGGGCATTATTGTTGAAAAATTAACGGCCGATACCCCGATTGATCCACATTTTAAGCTCAAAGCCATCACTGAACTGCTGGATGAACAAGCGCTTTTAGATCAAAAAATTTTAAGCTTGCTCACCTGGTCCGCGCAATATTATCAATTTCCGATTGGTGAAGTATTTCAGAGTGCCCTGCCGACATTTTTACGTCAGGGCAAACCCTATAATTTATTGGCCCGCATGTGGAAAGTTCTGGATTTGCATGCTGAAGACAAGCTGATGCGCTCTGAAAAACAGCAACAAGCCTATAAAGTGCTGAAATTACATCCTCAAGGCACCACAGAAAATATTTTAAATTTAGCCGGAATTGAAACGGCGACACTCAAGGCACTGGAAAAAAAGGCGATTGTGCAATGCATTCTGGAACATCAGGACTTTAGTCCTCAACCGGTCACCCTGGCACAAATGCCCTTAACCGCAAATGAAGATCAGAAAAAAGCCATTCAACAGGTGTTGAAAGCCCAGAAAAAATATCAGGCTTTTTTACTGGATGGCTTGACCGGGAGCGGTAAAACCGAAGTGTATTTGCAAATCATGCAAGAGGTGCTGAAACAGGGTAAACAGGTCTTGGTTTTAGTGCCTGAAATTGGCCTGACCCCGCAGACCATCAGCCGGTTCCAGTCACGTTTTCATGGCAACATTGTACTACTGCATTCAGGACTGAACGATTCAAAGCGCCTGCAAGCCTGGCAGGCTGCACAAACTGGCAAAGCTTCGATTATTTTAGGGACCCGTTCAACCATTTATACGCCGCTGCCCAATCTGGGCCTGATCATTCTGGATGAGGAACACGACCTGTCTTTCAAACAGCAGGAAGGCTTTCGCTACCATGCCCGTGATGTCGCAATGTACCGTGCCCATCTGGAAAATTGTCCGATTATTTTAGGCTCAGCCAGCCCAAGTATTGACAGCTATGCACTGGTTGAAATGGGGAAAATGACCCGTTTAGAACTGAATCAGCGTGCCGGTGCAGCCGTGATGCCAAAAATTCATCTGATTGACCTGAAAATTGCACAAAAACAGAATGGCATGAGCCAAAGCCTGATTGATGAAATTCAAAAACGTCTGGATAAAAAAGAACAGGTATTGGTGTTTTTAAACCGTCGCGGTTATGCCCCGGTACTGATTTGTGAAAGCTGTGCCTGGCAAGCCAAATGTCCGCATTGTGATGCCAACTTTACCGTGCATCGCCAGCCTTATCAGCATTTGCATTGTCACCACTGTGGCAGCATTCACCGTCTACCGGAACAATGCCCGCAGTGCAAGCATAGTGAATTAAAACCGATTGGCCTGGGCACCGCCAAAGTGGAAGAAAACCTGCAACAACTGTTCCCCCATTTCGATGTGATCCGGGTCGACCGCGATTCCACCAGCCGGGTCGGCAGCTGGCAAAAAATTTATGACAAAATCCAGAAAAGTGAACCGGTGATTTTGCTCGGCACCCAGATGCTGGCCAAAGGACATCATTTTCCCTATGTCACTTTAGTGGCTATTTTAGATATTGATTCCGGCCTGCTCAGTGTCGATTTCCGTGCCACCGAACGCACGGCACAACTGATTGTACAGGTCGCTGGTCGTGCCGGACGCGGTGAACGCAAAGGTGAAGTCTATTTACAAACCCTGAGACCGGATCATCCACTATTAAATACCTTAATTGACAAAGATTACCGGCATTTCGCCAGACAGACCTTAAAAGAACGTCAGGCCGCTGCTTTACCGCCTTTTCGTTATGCAGCCTTAATACGCTGTGAATCGAAAAGTCAGGAACAGAACCAGGAATTTTTACAGCAGCATGCTCAGGCGTTAAGACAGGTTTCGGAAAACCTGATTGATATCTGGGGACCGATTCCTGCCCCGATGGAACGTAAGGCCGGGCGTTATCAGGCGCATATGGTGCTGCTGTCACAAGATCGTGCCCGATTACATTTTTATATCCGTACCTGGTGGCAAAATATGTTGCATGAAAAGCCCTCAAACATGAAACTGACACTCGATATAGATCCTCAGGAATTAAGCTAAATCAAAGGTCAGACGTTGCTTAATTCTTTTGACATTAAAATAAATTCCAGGACAAACTGATGTCGCTACTGTTACAAATTACGATTTTTCTGGGTGCTTCGCTGCTCTTGGTGCCGCTCGCCAAGCGTTTTGGCATTGCCACAGTACTCGGCTATTTGTTTACAGGTATTTTGCTCGGTCCCAGCGTATTGAATATGGCCAGTGACCCGGAGGCGATTCAGGAACTGGCAGAATTTGGTGTCATCTTGCTGATGTTCATTATTGGTCTGGAGCTGCGTCCGCAACGGCTGTGGGAAATGCGTAAATCCATTTTTCTGATGGGCAGCTTACAAGTCGGCATTACCGGAGTTATTCTGGCAGTCGTGACTTTTTTTGCCTTACAGCAGAACCTGGCCGCCAGTTTTGTGATTGGTATGGCGCTGGCGCTATCCTCCACTGCCTTTGTGTTACAGCTGCTCTCAGAAAAGCAGCAACTCAACACCACCTTCGGGCAACAATCTTTTTCCATTTTACTGTTTCAGGATATTGCGGCCATTCCGCTGCTGGCGATTATTCCCTTACTGGCAGGTACTGAATCGACCCACCATGGAGTGGCCTACTTTGCCGCCATTATTGCCACCTTTAGCGGTTTGTTCCTGTTTAGCCGCTATATGATGCGGCCATTCTTCCGCTTTGTGGCCAAAAGCGGGGCGCATGAACTGATTACCGCAGTCGGCTTGTTTATTGTACTGGGTGTCGTGGTGCTGATGGATGTACTCGGCATCAGTACCACCCTGGGCGCTTTCCTAACCGGGGTGTTGCTGGCCGACTCTGAATTCCGTCACGAACTGGAAGCTAGTATTGCACCGTTTAAAGGACTGCTGCTGGGCTTATTCTTCATGACGGTGGGTATGACCACACAATTATCCCTTCTGGTAGATATGCCCTGGTTGATTATTGGCGGTGCCCTCATTTTAATGCTGGTCAAAAGTATCACCCTGGCGGCGATTGCCCGTTATTTAAAATACTCATGGCGTAACAGCTTACTACTTGCGACCTGCCTGGCCCAAGGCGGTGAATTTGCCTTTGTGGTGCTGAAAGTCGCGACGAGTGAAAAAGTTCTTACTCAAGCCATGCTTGAGCCTTTGACCCTGATTGTGACCCTTTCCATGGTGCTCACCCCGATGTTTTACTGGTTGATCAGTCGCTGGATTATTCCTTTAATAGATAAAGAAAAAACGCCAGTTTATGATGAAATTCCAGACATCCATAACCCGATGATCATTGCCGGTTTTGGCCGTTTCGGACAGATTATTGCTCGTATTGCCCATTTACAACACCAGTCTTTTACCGCGATTGACAGTAACCTGGAAAAAGTCGATTTCGTACGCAACTATGGCGGCACGGTATACTATGGGGACGCGACACAACCCGATATTTTACGTTCCGCAGGCATTGAACACGCCAAAGTTTTTGTTCTGGCGATTGATGATATTGAAGACTCCATGAATGTGGCACGTCATATTCGTTTAAACTATCCCAATCTGAAACTTTTGGTGCGTGCCCGAGACCGTCATCATGTGCATTTACTGCGCGATTTAGGTGTCGAACAGATCTGGCGTGAAACTTATTTATCATCGCTAGGTATGGCTTATCGCGCTTTACGCGAATTAGAGATTAGCGAAGAAGATGCGTATAAGAGTATTGAACTGTTTCGTGATTACGATGAGAAATTATTGCTTCAACAGCAACGGGTTTATACTGATGAACAGAAAATTTATGAGACCCATCGTAATGCACTGGCAGAACTTGAGCATTTATTTGAAAGTGATGCTCAAATTCGTCAAGAACCCACTGGCGTCAATTTACAACGCGGCTTAGCACATCAGCGTATTGATGTCACAAGAGATGATAGTAACTAGCTTGTGTTTTACAATATAGACACCATTAACACGGGCTATTGGAGAAATTTATGTCTGAATTACGTCAACGCTTTTATATTGAAAATTGCCCGATTCGTGGTGAAGTGGTTCATCTGGAAAGCGTTCTGCAAACGATTCTCGCGCAACGTGACTATCCGCAAGCCATTCAAATCCTTTTGGGGGAAATGCTCAGCGCTACCGCATTGTTAGCCAGTACCCTGAAAATTAAAGGCCGGATCAGCCTACAAATTCAGGCAGCTGGCACTTTTAAATGGGCTATGGCTGAATGTAACCATCTAGGCCAGCTACGTGCATCAGCCGATTATGAAGAAGATCCACGCTTTTTTCAGGCAGAAAACAGCAGCACGGTATTTAATGCCCTGGTCAATCCGATACTGTTTATTAATATTGAGCCTGAATTCGGTGAACGCTATCAGGGTATTATTGCGCTTGAGCATGATACTTTGGCTGGCTGTTTGATGCAGTACTATGATTTATCTGCACAAATTCCAACAAAAATCGTTTTATCCAGCACAGCTGAACGTTCTGGCGGTCTGCTGATTCAGCTCTTGCCACGCAATAGTGAAGAAGAGCAGCAACGTGTGGATGAAGACCTCTGGCCACGCCTGACCATACTGACCGAGACATTGAAAGCGGAGGAACTCACAGATCTGGAACCGACTGAAATTCTTTACCGTCTGTACAATGAAGAAGATGTGCGTTTACCTGAAGCTGAACAATTAAGCTTTGGTTGTACCTGTTCTAAAGAGCGTTGCGCCAATGCCTTGATTCAAATTGGTGTGGAAGCAGTACGTGAAACTTTAGAGTTCCAGAATCCCATTACCATGGATTGCCAGTTCTGTAGTACCCGCTACACATTTACTGCGGAAGAAGCCTTTGGTTTATTTGGCAAACACTTAAGTTAATTTGATCAAGTAAACAAAATCAGAGCAGCAATAATAATTACTGCTCTTTTTTTATCTTTCCAAAATAAAATACATCATTTTTTACTTTATTTTATAGCGTTTTTTTACACTTGTATTTTAAATATTTTAGCGTAAAATCCGCTTTTAAAATAAAGCAAAACTATCTCAAATAATGCTTTATTTCTAATGCATAAAAATAAATTAATAATTGGAAATATTGACCACATGAACACAAAAATAATGCTTAGTCTATTATTACTGCTGACCTGTCCTTTTATTCATGCAAAAGCTCCTGACTTGGTGGGAACATGGAAAACGATTGATGATAAAACAGGATATGCCCGTGCTGAAGTTCTCATCACTAAGCAAGAAAATGGAGCTTATCGGGGAACAATTATCCAAGTCCATGCCATTCCAAACCGTAGTGCTATTGATCATTGTGAAAAATGCAAAGGAGCACTCAAAAATGCGCCTCTGATTGGCTTACCGATCTTGTCAGGCTTTAAGCAAAACCCTAAAAAGACAGATGAATTTATTGATGGTCAAGTACTTGATCCCCTTTCAGGTCATGTCTATCAAGGTAAGGGACGTCTCAATACACGAGGCAATGTCCTAACCTTACGTGGCTTTATTGGTACTAGCCTGCTGGGCCGCACCGTGTCCTGGATTAGAGTGAATTAACATGCTTTTCATTCAGCACAAGTTTTTATCTCCATCCTGTTAAAAACTTGTGCATCCTCCAGATTTATAATCTTAAGAGTCAGTTCAAGTCTCATTTATGAACTATGAAATAAATTATTTTTTATTAATAACTTGGATATACTAAAAGATAAACTCCCTTACTAAAAATTATAAGAATAATAATTTCTTCATAAAAAACTGTATTTTGGCATTCAGCTAAAATATTAATTAAATAAAAATTTAAATTTTTAATATCTAAATCGAATACTTTTTAATCAAAAAGAAATTAAAAAATAACTCCCTTAGCACTATTAATTATTTATGTGACTTACTCATCAATTTAATCATTTGATTTTATAGATACTTATCGCTATAAATTAGGCGTTTTACTCTAAAATTAAAAAATAGTTCATTCAACAGGGGAAATTAGTGAAGAATTTATATAAAGGGATTTTGACCGGGGTAATTTTAGCTGCTGTTTCATCTTTCAGTTTTGCTGAAAATGATCCATTGGTGGGCAAATGGAAAACCATTGATGACCGGACCGGCTATTCTCGTGCGGATGTAGAAATCAGTAAAAAGCCAGATGGCACTTATGAAGGAATCATCGTCGCAACCCGCAATGTACCCGGTACAGAAAAAATGGTCATCTGTTCCAGTTGCCCGGGCAACTTAAAAAATAAGCCTTTTATTGGCTTACCTTTTATTTGGGGCTTTACCCAAAATTCGGACAATCCTCGTGAATTTAACAATGGCCGTGTACTTGATCCGGTTGGCGGCAAAATCTATAAAGGCAAGGCACGTCTTAGTGCCAGTGGCAAGCATTTGAATCTGCGCGGTTATGTCGGAATTTCCGTGATTGGGCGTAGTGTGACCTGGATTAAATATTAATCGCATTCAGCATTTTTCAAGGTTCCGGTTACGGAGCCTTTTTTTGTCATAATTTGAAACAATAAGGCACAGATCAATACTGTTTCAGAACTATGAAAAGCATAATAATGATTAAAACATGATCAAACCCAGATTCCCATTATATGCCTCAAAATCATTATGAAGTTCTTGGCATTAACCGAAATGCCACCCAAGATCAAATCAAGAAAGCCTACCGGAAATTGGCTCGAAAATATCATCCCGATGTCAGCAAAGAAACCGATGCTGAAACAAAAATGCAAAGTATTAATGTCGCTTATGACACGCTAAGCAATGAAGAGAAAAAAGCTGAATACGATTTCCAGCTGGATCATCCTGAAGCTTTTTATCAATCTGGAGCACAGACTGGCACAGGAGGTTTTGACCATAACCAATTTTACCGTCAGGGTTTTAACCAGCAGCAGTCCGATTTTAGTGGTTTTGAAGACCTTTTTGGACGTTTTGGTTCTGGTTTTGGCGGAGCAAACTACCAATATCAAAAGCAACAGCGCCAACAACAACGCAGTTATCAGGGTGAAGATCAACATGCCAGCATAGAGGTTGATCCGGCAATTGCTTATCAGGGAGCCACTCAGCAGATTACCTTGCAGATTCCGACCTTAAATGCCTATGGCGAGCCGGAGGTTCAACGCAAAACTTTGCAGGTCAAAATTCCTAAAGGCATGAAAGAAGGACAAAATATCCGTCTCTCTGGACAAGGACAAAGTGGCATCAATGGCGGTAAAAATGGTGATTTGTACATTGAAATTCACTATAAGGATACTGCACGGATACGGGTTGAAGGTGCCGATATTTATTACAATGTGAATATTGCCCCTTGGGAAGCCGCCTTAGGTCAAAGCATTGAAATATCTACGCCTGAAGGTAAAAAAATTCAGGTAAACGTGCCTAAAAATGCCAAAACCGGTCAACAGCTACGACTCAAGGACCAAGGGGTTCCAAGCAAAGTACCCGGTCATCTCTATCTGGTTTTAAATATTGTTTACCCAACTGCGCAAACTGAACATGAACAGCAGGCTTACCAGGCTTTTTCCGAAGCCTTTACCAAATTTAAGCCTCGCAATGATTAAGGAGAACATCATGACGACCATTCATTATCGTGAAATTATATCTGATGAATTTAATCCTGCAGATATCATTGATGAACATTACAGTTTTGATTTAAAGCACTTCGCGGATGCATGCGGACAAAGTCCGGAGTGGGTTTTACAGCTACTTGAATACGATATTTTAGACACGCGCCCAGAAGAAAGAATTCATCAATTTTTTGGTCACGATGTTTCGCGTGCACGTCGGGCCTACCGTTTGCAGCGCGACTTTGATGCCAGTTTTTCTGCGGTGGCAATGATGCTGGATTTAATTGATGAGGTACAGCAATTACGTAAACAGGTCAGACACTTGAATGTCAAAAATGCTTAAAGGTACTTTTCAGTCTCCCTGCTATCTTTTATAGATAGGTAGGTGATGACTGACTATTTTGTTCTGAAATTCAATGCTGGAGAATAATCTAGGCTTATGAAAACCAAAGAATGTAATAAAAAAGTGAAGCGCATGTTTCCTGAGCATCAGGAACTCATCCACAAATTGCGTCATGATGATCCTCATTTCGCAAAAATATTTGAGAGTCATCAGGAACTGGATAAAGAAATCGCTCAACTTGAGCTTAATCCGGTTAATTTAGTTAATGAGGATATTGATTTATTGAAGCGCAAGAAGCTGAAAATGAAAGATGAAATTTATAGAATATTGACTCAAAATGCTCAGGTCAGTTGATCTGGCAGCATACAGAAAATGGCCGAGAGCATTTTTTGAATTTAATTGAACTGTGCTGATTGTGCATCGAACACAGTGAATATGGATAAAAATTTGCTGAAAACTGACCTTTATTTAAACTTGGTCAGTTTTTCAACTTCTTTCATGGTTTCTTTGACCGAGTGCTTAATCGGCTCATAGTTTAAAAACCAGAACAGGTTCACGCGTTGATCCTGATGCTGTTGGGCCAGTAAATCAATGACGCTCTTTTCCCCACGACCCACCAGATGGCGACGATAAAAATAATAAACCAGCAGTATCGTCGTGATCAGCATCACGATCAGCATGCTCCAGAACCCGGTCGGAGATTTTAAGCCTGGAATAAACTCAAAATTCATTCCGTAAACCCCGGTCAATAAGGTTAAAGGGGCAAATATCGCGGTAATAATGGCCAGAATCCGCATGTTTTCATTGGTCTGGTTGGCGATTGCAGAAAAATGTAAATCGATGGCTGCCTGAATGGAAGCACGAAGACGAACCGTATGTTTTTGAATTCGACCCACATGGCTAACCAGATCGTCCATCCGTACCAGCATAATATCCTGCCGTTCAGACTTCTTCTTGCCTTTTAAATGAGGGTAATTATCGACAATTTCGTCCCGCAGTTCTTGTAAGACATCTATTTGTTCTTCGCAAAGATTCTCCACTTGTTGAAAAGACATACTTTCCTGTAATAACTGATTCCATTTGGCAAATCTGCGATGGCCTTGCAGTAATTCTTGCTGCCAGAACTCGACACGTCGGGTCAGAGGTACACGCAAATCTAAATAACCATCGATCATGCTATTTAGCAAGCGTAAAGCTAAATCTAAAGGTGTGGTAGAAGCCTTACGCGATTTGTTCTGATCTTGCACAGAACGGGTGAAATTCATTTCAATCCGGGAAATATAATTTTCAACTGCTCTATTGCCTTGTTCACGCACCGTAATCAGCGCCTGAGGTGTAATGATAAAACTCACCGGTGTGGTGGCTAAACCAAACATCTTTTCATGCTGTTCCAGCGCTTGTGCTCCGGTTTTTATATCATCATCCGGGCTAATCAGTTTACGGAAAATCAGCAGGTCATAATCTTCCAGGGTATCGAAACTACAAGGATGCTCCAGATTTAAAATATCTTTCACATGAAATTCATTTAATATCAGCTGAGTATATTGATAGATTTCTTTTTGCCACTCATCCGCACGATTCACGACATCTTCCCGAGTACAATCAATCCACAAAAAGACCGGTTCAGCTGTAACATTTTGGGTTTTCTGTACAAAAATATGCTGTTCAGTGGGATGTTGGTAGAAATAATAAACCTGCATATCAACAATTCTCTAGGGTACTTTTTTATTGTTTAATTAATGGAAATTTCAATAATTTAATCATACTATCTGCGATGAAATTATCAGCTGTGCGAAAGTGTTAAGCAATAACATACAACTGGATTTACATATTTTAAACCGAATTTTTTCGCTGCCCACAAAAAAGCCCCGAGCCAGCCAAAGTGATTGCTTTGACGAAGCTCAAGGCTTTTTTAATCATTTTCATTCACATGAGCTTAGTCATGTGAAATTCAAACCATTAAGCTTGTTCGATGTCTTTCATGGTCAGTTTGATACGACCACGGTTGTCAACATCGGCCACTTGAACCTTGATTTCCTGACCTTCAGACAATACGTCTGAAACGTTGGCAATACGTTCGTTCGAAATTTGAGAGATGTGAAGCAAACCGTCAGTACCCGGAAGAATGTTCACGAATGCACCGAATTCAACGATACGAATCACTTTACCTGTGTAGATTGTACCTGGTTCGATTTCAGCAGTAAGCGCCTGGATTTTCGCAACTGCAGCCATCGCAGCAGCTTTAGTTTCACCAAATACGCGAACTGTACCGTTGTCTTCAATGTCGATTGCTGCTTTGGTTTCTTCAGTAATTGCGCGGATGGTCGCACCACCTTTACCAATCACGTCACGGATCTTGTCAGGGTTGATGCTGATCACCTGGAATGTCGGCGCGTGCATAGAAATTTCAGGACGGGCACGTGAAATCACCTGGTTCATCGCATTCAGGATGTGCATACGACCTGCATATGCTTGATTTAACGCAACTTCCATGATCTCTTCAGTGATACCTTCAATCTTGATATCCATTTGAAGTGCAGTAATACCGTTTGCAGAACCTGCAACTTTAAAGTCCATGTCGCCAAGGTGGTCTTCGTCACCCAAGATGTCAGAAAGTACTGCGAAACGCTCGCCTTCTTTCACTAGACCCATTGCAATACCGGCAACTGGTGCTTTAAGTGGAACACCTGCATCCATAAGTGATAATGAAGCACCACATACAGAAGCCATTGAAGATGAACCGTTTGATTCTGTGATGTCAGATACAATACGGATCACGTACGGGAAGCGGTCAGCTGCAGGAAGTACGGCTTGAACACCACGACGCGCCAGACGACCGTGACCAATTTCACGACGTTTAGGACCAGATTCACGACCAGTTTCACCTACCGAGTATGCAGGGAAGTTGTAGTGAAGCATGAAGTTATCAGTTTTAGTACCCGCTAATGTATCTACCATTAACGCATCACGTGTATTACCCAAAGTCGTTGTTACCAAGGCCTGAGTTTCACCACGTGTGAATAATGCAGAACCGTGAGCACGGTCTAGAACGCCAACTTGTACATCAAGTGCACGAACTGTTTTGGTGTCGCGACCATCAATACGTGGTTTACCTGACAAAATGTTGTCACGTACGGTACGGTATTTAAGGTCTTCAAACAATTCATTCAAGTCATCTGCAATACCAGTTTCGTCATTTTCTGGAACGAACTGAGCAACTGCTTCAGCTTGAAGTGCATCCAATGCCGCATAACGGTCTTGTTTCACTGCAATGGTATAGGCTTCAGAAATTTTCGCTTCAAATGCTTCTTTTAATTTTACACGAAGGTCTTCATTTTTCTCAGGAGCCGTCCAAGTAGACTCTGTTGCACCCGCAGCTGCAGCGAATTCTTTAATGGCCTGGATTGCAATTTGCATTTCGTCATGACCGAAAAGCACAGCGCCTAACATTTGGTCTTCAGAAAGTTCTTTCGCTTCAGATTCAACCATCAATACTGCAGATTCCGTACCTGCAACCACAAGGTCAAGGTCAGATTCTTTTAACTGTTCATTGTTCGGGTTAAGAACGTATTCACCGTTGATTAAACCAACACGCGCACCACCGATTGGACCACGGAAAGGCGTACCTGCAATGGCAAGTGCTGCTGAAGTACCGAGCATTGCTGCAATATCAGCTTCCATGGTTTTATCAGAAGATACCACAGTCGCAGTGACCTGAATTTCGTTGTAATAACCTTCTGGGAACAATGGGCGGATTGGACGGTCGATCAGACGTGAAATTAAAGTTTCAGCTTCAGACGCACGGCCTTCACGTTTACCGTAACCACCCGGGATACGACCAGCAGCATATTGTTTTTCTTGATAGTTAACAGTCAGTGGGAAGAAGTCCTGACCTGCTTTAGCAGTCGGTTGAGCAACCACGGCAACCAGTACGGTTACACCGCCCATAGTGATTAGAACGGTGTTGGCTTGACGCGCAACACGACCTGTTTCTAGTACAACTTGATGTTGACCAAATTGAAATTCTTTACGAACAATATTAAACATTGACATGTATTTTTCTTTCCTAGTTCTTTTGAACAGTTATTCTAGTGGAGACCCCTAAGGTTTGGCATTCACATCAACTGCATAAATGACAAAGCTTAGAAGCCGACCTCACTAGACTATAAAATGTATGAATACACTATTTTTAAACACAAAGAAGGAGCGAAACAATCGCCCCTTCCCCATTACCTAACCAAAGCCAGGTATATTCTTAATTTTCAGCAATACAGCATTTAACATGCAATAGTCCGAAAAAATAAGTTTAATCGAATTAACGACGTAAACCTAAAGCAGCGATCAAAGCGCTGTAACGAGTAGCGTCTTTACCTTTAAGGTAGTCAAGAAGCTTACGACGTTGGTTAACCATACGGATAAGACCGCGACGGCTATGGTGGTCGTGTTTGTGTTCTTTAAAGTGACCTTGCAAATCATTGATTTGGGCAGTTAAAAGAGCTACTTGAACTTCAGGTGAACCAGTGTCGTTTTCAGCGCGAGCAAATTTAGCAACGATCTCTGCGCGATCTGCGTTTGTTAAAGCCATTCGATTTCTCCGAGATGCTTAAAAATTACATTTGATAGAAATCAATTGATTTCTCAATTGACTGCCGTGCATCACTACAGCAAGTGCGTTATTTTAAGGGAAAATCCGGGGGATTGCAAAAAGAGAAACCGCTTTTCATTTTTTTATATCAATTCATTGAAAATTATTCATTTTTTATTTTATCCCTTCCACTTTGAATTGATACCTTAACGCTTAACGTTCATTCTAAAAACTGGGAAAATTGTGTTACCCATGAAAAGCGCCTCTTTTTATTTTCCCGTTACGGATTGAAGATAAAAAAAAGCCCAAGCTGGGCTTGGGCTTTTTTTGCGCTGTAGTTTCTTATGTTTTAATTATTATTCTTTTATTTATAGTCATAATTTACGCTTTTCGCGTTTATCGTTATAAACATTCCTTGTGTGAAGCTTTACTTCCTTATGTGGTAGATTCTGCCACAAAACATTGTGTAAAAAAGTCGACTTTCTCGTATCTCCTTGTAAGTCTTTTCGTACATTAATTATTATTTCTTATATTTCATGTAACCAAAAAAATTAAATATATCCAATAAAATCAAATATGTTAATACAAACCAAAGATGTAATTCATACAAAAACACCTCTATCTACCGTATTTGATTTTTAGCGCTACAACCAGAGTTCAATAGTGGTCATTTCAGCCAATCATTTTTGTAATAAATCGCCTAATTGTGCATATAAAAAAGCCCTGTAGTCTCTCCCAAAACTACAAGGCTTAGCGGCTGTAAGTTTCCTCTTTATACTTACTTCATTGTAAGTTCGCTGCCTTTCGGCATTATTATTATGTTATGGCGATTTTACCCAACTTTCCGTGTTGAGCTTTTTATGTGCAGCCATCATCTCAAAAACATTCCTAAAGCTCTATGCGCCAATTTCTCGAATTGATGTAAGCAATTTCGTACAAATCTTTAAATTATTTATTTACGATTAACAATTTAGCAAATTATTAATTTTATCTAATACTCCGCTTTTTCTTATGGTTTTAATGGTTAAGGCTTGTACAAAAGCCTCTTGATCAGCCAGCACACTCACTACTTTTTTGGCGCGGGTAATTGCGGTATACAGCAATTCTTTACTGAGTAAATTTTTCGCAGCCTCATCCAATACCACTGCGGTATGGGTAAATTCCGAACCTTGTGATTTATGAATGGTCAGTACAAATGCCGTTTCAATACTTTTCGGTAAGCGAGTAGCAGGTACCCATTTTTCCAAACTCGGGAAATAGACTTCAAACTGTGACTGTCCATCGCGGTTACGCTTAAAGCAGATTCCGATATCCCCGTTCGACAAGCCCAGTTGATAATCGTTATAGGTCATCATCACTGGTCGACCAACATACCAATCACCTTGCCTGCTCATCTGTAGCGATAAAGCCTCCAGTAAGCGCTTTTCAATCTGCTGATTCAGCTGGTCTAAACCGAAGGCACCATGACGAATTGCCGCCAAAATCCGGTAATCATCAAAAGTCTTGATCACCGGTGCTACCCAAAGCTCAGGTTCATCGGCGGTTAAATAGCTTTTCAGCACTTCAATATAGGGGTGATAGCCCAACATCAGCTTGTCGTAATAAGTTGTCCGGTCAAATTGCCCGGTCAAATGAGCAGGAAAATACTCAAGTTGGATCTGATCCGCCATTTTTGCCTGCAATGACACTGCCTGGATTTCACCCGGATTAACCACTTGCTGTGCAAACTGGTCGAGTAAGGCTGCACTGGTTTGCACAGCTTGCTGGGTCTGAATGAATTGTGCCATTTGCCCAATCAATGCTCCTGCTTTAAAACGGCGACTGTTGACCAAATTGACCCGATTTTCAGCCAGAGCCGGGACTTGCTGTAAGTCGGCCAGTACGGCGCCCACGTCCACCGCAGCCAGCTGGTCAGCATCGCCCAATAAAATTAACCGTGCCTGATCAGGCACCGCAGACAACAACATATTGGCCAAACTGAGATCCAACATCGAGGCTTCATCAACCACAATCACGTCATAGGGCAAAGGCTGCTGGACATGAAAGCGTGGCTGATAACTACTTCCTAGCCCCAATAAACGGTGAATGGTGATGGGGTTGAGCTGCTTTAACTCATCCGTTACTAAGTCTTGCAGTTTTTCATCATTCAGCGAGTTTTGCAGCGCTTCTTTCATGCGCTGTGCAGCCTTACCGGTCGGCGCAGCCATGGCAATGCGGATATTCGGCATCGCCTGATTCAGCACGGCAATAATTCGCGCCAAGGTATAGGTTTTTCCGGTTCCCGGTCCGCCAGTAATGATATTCAGTGCCTGCTTCGCCACCATCTGCAAAGCCTGAATTTGATAGGGGTCAGTGAGTAAATCGGGATAAGCTGCAAGATCAACAGGGGGAATAGTTTGTTGTTTAAGACGTACCACTTGCTGGGCCAGAGACTGCTCCATCGCCCAGTAACGGTACAGATACAGATGCTGCTGATCAAAAACAAAAGGCGCGATATTTTGCTCGACATTTTCAGCCAAAACCACTAAATCATGCAGCATATCCGCTTGCTGCCGAGTTGCAGAAATACAACTGTCACCGTGTTGAACCGCTTGCAGAACCTGTTCAATAATATCACTGCTATCTTCGTCCTGCGGTACATAGCTAAACGGCTGCTGGCGAATAAACTGACTCCAAGTGCTGATCCATGCAGCGCTTTGATCATCTTTATATTGTTTATTTTCCACACAGTTATCCTCAAAGTTATCCACAGATTAATCTATTGTTTAAAAGCCATTAATTTTCATAAATCAGGCTATTTTGCTGTTTTTATCTTCAGTAAAACTGCCTAAAATAGCATCAAGCCGTAGTATAAATTCGGCCTCCGGCTTCCAATGATAAAAGCCCTGTTGCGCCTGCCCATTCATGCCGCGCAAATACAGATAACTTGCGCCACCCAAATGTTTTTCAATGTCATAATCCTGCAGCTGTACCGTTAAATAGCGATGCAATGCAACCAGATACAAACCAGCCTGTAGCCAATAGCTGGCATGCGACATGCTCTGCTTAATTTCCATCTCAACATAATGCGATTGATCGGTGCCTAAAAAGTTACTTTTATAATCGGCGATGTGATAATGCTGGCCATCAAAATACACCAAATCGATGGAACCGGTGAGATAGCGTGCAGAATTGGCCGGGTTAAAATCTAGCATCTCAATACCATGTTCTGCATAGAGCTGATGAATACGCTGGATGGCCAAAACATGATCTGACAAGGACAGATAAAACGGAAATTCAGCCAGATATTCATGTTCATTCAGTTGATTGAGCTGAAAATCCTGATGTAAGGGTGTCGTTAACACCTCGGCTAGCCATTCACTCATCCAGCCAATCAGCTGTTCTTCATCGACCTGCTGAAACTCCTGCTCATATTTTAACGAAAGTTCTTGCCACAAAGCAGGATAATCATTTTTAAAACGGCGTCGGATTTCCAAAGACCAGTCTTGCTGATCTTTAAAATCAATATGTTCGAAAATTTCATGCAGGAATGTTCCTGCCACTGTGCCCATCGGAAAATTGCGTTTGATCCATGCCAACGGTTGGTTGGCAACAATCTCAATTACTTCAATCACATGGATTTCATCTGCGGCACTTGGCATTTGCTCGGTATTCACCGCCAGCGCATCCATAGCCTGTTTACGGCTTAAATGCTGGGCCAAGGCACTGAAACTGGTTTTGGAACGTGGATAAAAGCGCTGACTAGGGAATTGCAAAGCCTGTAAAGGCAAAAGTTCCTGCTGCTTGGCTTGCAGCTTGACCGGTCTTTCAATCAGTAATGCTTCTTCAGCACTGGCGGGATGCTCAAAGTCTTGCCCGCGCCAGAAAGCCAAACCATGATTGGACTTGCCTTCCTGATCCTGTAACAAGGCATAAACCCGATGGCTGGCCCGGGTCAGGGCCACATACCAAAGCCGATGCTGCTCTGCGACAGCACGGGCATTGTGCTGATCAATTGCGTTTTGATCGAGCAAATGCTTGTCATTCACCGCAACCACACGCTGAATATCCACTTTCCCGGTCACCGGATGAACATGTTCTACCGTGGAAAAGTTTAGGGTTTTGTTCATTTCCCTAAAATCTTTATCTGCCCCAAGCAGGAACACAATTTTAAATTCCAGTCCTTTAGACTGGTGAATGGTCATCAGTTGCACCCCTGCCTCATTGGACAGTTTGCGTTCCAGTTCCCACTCACGTTCCGCTGGAGATTGCAGCTGTTTCAGATACCAGTGATAAAGCTTTTGCGCGCCCTGATACTGTTCACTGTGCTGACATAATAATTCGGTCAGATGACGCAGATTAACCACGCTACGTTCATTATCGCGGCTCTGGGTGGCCACCAGGTTTTTCCAGACCTGAAATAAATTCAGACAATATTGCCACGCGGTTAAAAAGCCTTTTTGCAGCCACATTTCCCGAATGCAATCAAAGTTGTAAATGAACTGGCTCAAACCATCGGCCTGGGCTGCAAGCTGTATCAATTGCTGCAAATTAAAGCCTAATAGACGGCTGAGTAAAGCCCGCTTGATTTTGCCTTCGTCATAAGGATGCATAATGGCTGCCAGTACCGCCCCAACATCTTTGGCAATAGCATGATCAAACACACTGCGTTTCGATGGACGATTGACCCGAATGCCCAGACGCTCCAATTCATACTGGGCTTTATCCAGACCATCATGGTTTTTCGATAAAATTGCGATGTCATTTTCAATCAGATATCTGGGACCAGTTTTTTCCGCCAGATAGAGTTTTTCTTCAATGCCCTGATTGAGTAAATCACGAATTTTCCAGGCGACCTGAATCGGCTCGTCCTTTTTATCATTCAGCAACAGCCAGCGCAGCGGTTGATGATTTTCACCCTCTGCATCGATGAGTGCCGGATGAGGACGCGAGCCGGCTTCAACTGGGCTATAAATCACCTCTTCACCAAAGTCCATCTGCCGCTGAAACAGGGCATCCACCGCCTGCACCAGCACTTTAACCGAACGGTGATTATGGCGCAGGCTGTATTGCCGTCCCTGTTTGGACAGCACATCGGCACGGGCTTTGTTATAGGTCAGCATGTCGCCGCCACGGAAACCATAAATCGCCTGTTTCGGGTCACCGACCATGATCATGCAACCTTGCATATAGCGCTTCTGGTCGCGCCAGATCCGCGCCAACATATTGTCCTGATCCTGATTGGTGTCCTGAAATTCATCTACTAAAATCAGGGGATAACGTGCCTGCACAAACTTGGCAAAGCGTAGTCCCTGCTCACCTTGCAAGGCTTCTGAAAGAGTACGAATTTGCTGGGCAAAAGTGGTTTCGCTTTTTTGCTGCAGCACTTGCGGCAAGCGTTTTTTGACTTCTTTACTTAAATAAAACTTCAGATAGGCATCCAGCAAATCCAGATCCAGATTGAGCTTGGACAAAGCTTCGCAAAAACTTTTTAGCGCTTGCATCACTGAGTGCTGTTCAAACTGATGCAATACCTCTTCTGCACATTTATTCAGGACTTTTTTCGTTGCCAGATCGGTCAGATTTTTCAGGGTCGTTTCAAAATGCGGGGCAAATAAGGCATAGCTGCGCTGTTCAGCCAAAGCCTGAATAAAAGCCGGTAAATCCTCACACAGCGTACGCTGCATCATGCTATCAGTGCGCCATTTTTTGCCAATGACCGAATGATACTGACCATCTGCGGAATAATATTCACTCAATCCGGCAATCAGGCTTAAATCCAGCTGGATAAACTCATCCACCAACTGCTCAAACTGCTTTAAATCCAGCTCGGGCGCCTGCACTTCCTGAAACTGTGCCGAAGCAAAGTTCAGGCTATTTTCCACTACTGGCACATAAGCTTCCTGTGACTTCAGCTTTTGATTCAGTAGCAAATAGTCCACCACATTTTGTGGCTGCAACTGAATCCATTCACGCAGCACATCATGAATCAGCTGGTAAGTATAGCTTTTGGCATCATCGGTAATATCGGCCCGTTCAATTTTGCCGCTTTCAAAAGAAAACTCGCGCAACAGCTTTTGGCTAAAGCTATCCAATGTACCGACAAACACTTCATCCAGCTGGTCAATCACCAGTTTTAAACGTTCCCGGGCAAAATCCACTCGCGTAGCATAGTCACTCAGCACCTTTTGAAATAAGGGATCTGTTTCAGCGGCAATTTTGGCCTGAATTTCAGTCTCGGTCAGGGTCTGACAGCGTTCAAAATAACGCAAGGTTTCCACCAGACGTGCCCGAATACGGTTTTTCAGTTCTGCAGCGGCGGCACGGGTAAAGGTGGTGGCAATCACCTGATTAGGCAGATATGGCCCGAGAAAAATCCGCACCATCAGACTGGACAGGGTAAAGGTCTTTCCGGTACCGGCCGAAGCCTCAATCCAGTGCAAACCCTGGAATTGCATGTCGACAATCGGGTTAAAAGACATTTGAGTTAATATTTGGGGAGAATTCATCTTATTTTTTATTCTTCAATGGCCTGTTGATGCATAAATACCGGTTGATAGAGCTGATAGGAAAATTGTGCGCAGGCATCTTCCAGCAATGCAGTTGCATCCTGTTCCTGTAAAATAAACTGCCAGTCGCGGTGCATTTGGGTGGCTTCATTATCCGCCACAGAAAAGCCGCTGAACTTGCCATCTTCATGCCAGTCTTTATAGATCACATCCATATCGTCAATGCACATCTGGTTCTGCTCATTGGCTTGCCAGTTATGCTGTTTGTCTTTCTCAGCAATTTTAAGCAGCAAGGCCGCAGGCAACACCAACGGCTGGCTTTGTCCATATTTCCAGGCCGCCAGCCAGTGATCCAGCCATTCACGGGCTTTATTGGATGTCACGCCATGACACAAGATGGTCCGGTCACTAAACACCACAATCCGCGCCAGTTTTTCGCCACCATCACCCAGATTCAGATAAGCCAGCCAGAGCAGATATTCCAGCCAGACTTTGGCACGGCGCTTGGCACGCGCGCTTGAAGCATCCAGACTGACCCATTTTTCTGCGCCATTTTTCGGCAAATGAATGTTCATATACATGTGATCATTCACCTTCCACACTTGCTGTGTGGTCGGAGTCACTTCAGGGGCATATTTCAGCAAGCGGTCTTTTAAACGCTGCTGTTCAACCAGACTCATTTGCCAGCTGCTTTGTTGCAGTTTGCCTATCGGCAGCTGATCCATCAACAATTCAGGTTGAGCAGTCCCCTCCTGTTTTTGCAGAAACTGGCGCACGGCATAACGCCCCAAACCATCCAGCAACAAGGGTTCCTGTACCGCAGGCAGATCTTCAGGGCGCAGGTTTTCCACCCCCAAGGTTTTTAAATATAAACGTGCCGGAAACGTCACATCCTGAATCCATTGATGACTGTCCAGCACCAAGACATCCTGCTGCAGATGCTGATAAGGCGTATTCACCCAAGATGAACGCTGTCCGGTGGCATGCCGAATCTGTCCCGCTATACAAAACCACTGATCCTGATAACGCACCGGTCGGGCCGATTCAAAGCCCAGTGGATCAAAAGGTAATAAGGGATGCACATGATACAGCGAGCGTAGTTGTTCAGGCACCTCTACACCGCCGATGATTACCGTTTCATCGGCTTCCGCATCGGGCCTTTTGTTCTGCACAATATAGGCCAGATGCTGTACCAGTTCCTGTACCACAGTGGATGGATCACGCACTTCACCATCGTTAATGTCGAAGCCATTATAAAACAGCCACAGGTTGTCCTGCGCCAATAGCAGGTGATCTAAAAATGCCCCCTGATCATCTTCCAGACGGGAACGGTCGCCGAGCTGCGGTTTGAGCAAATCCATCAAATCAAAAGGTAAATGCTGGCTACGATTGGGAAACTTACCACTGTCCAGTCCCAACATCACAATCAGCTTATACGGCACAGGACGAATCTGCCCGATCTGGCTAAAAGTAATCTGCCCGGTCGGTTCAGCATGGTCCAGCTGCATTTCCAAGGTGTTATTAATTTCTGCCAACAGATAAGGCAGAGGCAGGCTTAAACTGCGCAAGGCATGATGATCGTGCTCATCGTAGAAACTGGCCAGTGTCAGCATTCGTTCCTGTTTTTTAATGATTTTATACACGGTCGATAATGACTCGACGCCAGTTTCTTCAAACTCGGCAAGATCCTGCATCAGGCGTTTTAGCCACTGCTCTACAGGGACATTTTGTCCTTGCTCATGCGCAATCATCCAGTCCCGGCGCGCGTCAAAATCCTGATAAATCTGGATCAGCTTGCCAATCAGCTCAAAATCGCTGGGCAGGACCTGGGCAAAACTGAGCGTGCCCTGAAACAGGCGATGCTCAGGAATGGCAATCCCCAAGGCCAAACGGTCGAGCGCAAATTTAAAACTAAAACGATAGTCTTCATCGCCTTCGCACAGGCTACGCTTTAAATGCTCGGCATCCAGTCCGCGTTTAAAACCGGCAGCAATCAGCAATTCCGTAATGCGTTCAATGGCATTGACGTCCAGACTGTAACGCTGCTGGGTCGCGCTTAAACTCAGCCAGTCGGCAAAATCTTCAATACTGAAACGCCCCTGAATCAGTTCAATCCGGCCCAGTACCGCTCGCCAAGCATTCAACGCATCCAGTTGTGCCACACCGGCAATTTGAATGGGCAGATATACACTGTCTTTGGACAGTTGATGACTGCTGCCGGCTTTATGCTGAATCAGGTCACGTTCGCTGGGTGGCGGTGCAAATACGCTGCGGATCAGCGGTTCAAGCTCGCTTAAGCTTGGGCTGAGCACCAAAATATCACTGGGTCTACGCGGTGCTTCTTTGGTGCCCTGTGCCAGCCAGTGAATCAGCTGTTCTTTTAACACTTCCAGCTGGCGCAAACTGGAATGGCAAACATGAATTTGTATCGAATCATCCTGTTCATCCAGTACATATTGATGCTGCTCTGGCTCCACCAGATACAAAATATCAGACTGGATTTTACCGAGTAAATTCGCTTTATATTCATCAATAAAGGCATCTGCCCAGACCCCATCTTCCCCCGAAGATAAATTCGATAACAGGGAGAAATGGTCACGCGCCTGCTTGCCAAAACGGGTCAACAAAGGATGACGCGACTCGCGCTGTTCTGCATTGAAATTTAAAGTAAATTCCTGGAAAAACTGTTCAATGTCGGCATCACTGGCTTTGGGGTTTTTCGCAATAAAGCGTTCTTTGACCCTGAGGTCGTAACGTGCTTTCCAGTTCGGATCGACACTGTCGGCCCAATATTCCTGTGAAGGGTTGTAATGCAGAATATAAATATCAAGGTACTGCCCCAGACGGCGTAAAAACTCCAGCTGCATGGGAGGCAAATCCAGCAGGGTAAAAATTACCAGTTGTTGTGGCAATTTTTTTAATGCTGCCTTGCGGGTCTCAGGATGATCCAGCGTTTCCCAGAACATAGCATCAATACTCTGCATCTGTTCAAAGTCCTGATGAAACACTTCCTGCCACAGCCAACGCTGCCAGGCTTCCAGTTCACGCGCCTGATTCAGGGTAAATTCAGAAATGTCGCTATTGGTTTTAAAGAACATGTCCTCAATCGGAAGTTCTTTATTTTGTCCCCAAGCCTGCAGCCAGTTAGTTGGACAGCTGCACATATTGGGAGGGCAATTTTTCTGGCAATGGCCGCGATATTCCATGTAATGGCTAAACAGGCGTGATACCTGCTCTGCCACCCAATACAGCATGCCCTGCTTTTTCAGCTGCTTTTCAATGCCCTGTTCCAAACGGTCGGCGCTGTCATAAATCCGCTGTACGATGGAATATAAAGGATGATCAAGCTGTAAAGAATTTTTTTCGCCCTGAATAAAGGCTTTTAATGCCTGAAACACGCGCCACTTGATAATAATTCGTGGAATATTGGCTTTACGCACCTGCTCTTTTTGATCGACCAGCACCCATTGATAGGCTGACCATTGGAAACCACGAATCCGGTGATGAAACTGGGTATTGGCACTGATGCCTTTTTGCTCTGCCAGCTTTTGGGTCAGCCAGGCTTCAACCGCATGCGACGGCACAATAAAGTGTTGAGTTTGCAGCAGCTGAAAAGGTGTTGTGGCAGGCTTATTCACGGTCGTCAGCATGGCGTGCACCAGCACGTCTATACGCTGACTTTGAATCACATGAATGGCCATGACTGCATTACCCCAATATTTTTTAAAAAATGAAACGCCTACAAAAGCATAAAGATTATTTACTATACAACGGCGTCTGTCTATGTCAGTTTTAACTGCACATTAGCTTTAAAAAGGCTTTGAAATTCACACCTTAATGATGGTTGAATAGAACAAATAACACAAAATTTAAGGTATTTACATGATGAAAATAGATAAAATTCCAGACGCAATCGATCCTCAGTTAGACTTGGAAAGCATTCGGGCAGAATGCCTGGAACTTGTCAAAAAACGTGCTTACTGTTCTGCAGGTGCAGCCGTCATTCCGGTTCCATTTCTGGATGTGGTCATCGATGTCGGAATTTTGTCACAACTCATTCCGGAAGTGAATGCACGTTTTGGTTTGGCTCCGGAACAAATCAGTGTCTATGACCCTGAAACCAAAAAAGTACACTGGCATGAACTGCGTAAACGGGGGGTAGAATTTTCCGGCCTGGTGGTGGCACGTACCGCAGTGAAAAAATCCCTCAACAATGTGGTAGCAAAGGTCATCACCAAACAGGTGACTAAATTTATTCCGCTAGGTGGTCAACTTGTTGCTGCAAGTTTAGGCTACATTGTGATGAAGAAAGTCGCCGAAGCTCACGTAGAAGACTGTTACAAAATTGCCAAAGGGATTCAACAAAAACAGCAAGCCCAAGCGGCGAGTTAATCATCCCTCGCTCTATTAATAAAAAATTCCGCTTGCAGCTGAGAACCTAATTGGTTCTCAGCTGCTTTAAAATGGTTCTTAATATTTCTAAACGTGCGGTATTTTTGTCATCGTTGGCAATAATATGCCACGGTGCATAAGTGGTGCTGGTATGTTCGAACATATCCGCAGCTGCATCCAAATAAGCATCCCATTTTTCCCGATTGCGCCAATCCTCTGGAGTGATTTTAAAGCGTTTGTTTGGCGTCTCTTCACGGGCTTTAAAACGGGCGGCCTGCTCATCCTTGCTAATCGCCAGCCAGAATTTGATCACTACAGTTTGACTATTGGCCAGATCCCTTTCAAAGCGGTTAATTTCATCATACGCCCGCTGCCACGCATGCTCACTGACCAGTCCCTCCACGCGTTCCACCAGCACCCGTCCATACCAGGAACGGTCAAAAATCCGGATGTCTTCATCAGTCTGCAACTTGGTCCAGAAACGCCACAAATACGGATGACGCATCTCATATCGTTCAGGAGCCGAAATACTATGAATGTCATATTCCCGCGGATCAAGATTTTTCACCAGCCGTTTGATGGTACCGCCCTTGCCTGCCGCATCCATACCTTCAAATACAATAATGGCTTTACGGTCATCAAAACGTAGCGCCTCGGCCACTTTTACAGATAGTTCTTTCAGCTCTTTTTTATAGTCTTCTTTGGTCGTGGACTGATTTTCTGGATGCAGCAACAACTCTGGAACAGGCGCCTGTTCCCATTCGGTTTCTACTTCGCTCAAATGCTCCGGACAGTTTTTCATAGCCGCCAAAATGATCTGTGCAAATTGTTGATTACGTAATTTTTCATCCTCGCAATCAATGATGTTCCAATCCTTGGTAAAACGCTGGCTGAGCTTTTGCAAACTGTCGTACTGCTTTTTATTACGCCAGTCCAGACCATGTAATTTATGCCAGCGCACTTCATGGGGATCCAGATTATCCATTCGCTTTTGCAAAGATTTCCAAGACAGATCAAACCAGACCTTCACCACATCGACATGATTATTTTTTAAGTCCTGCTCAAAAGCCTGCATATTGGCAATATAGGTATCAAACTGCGATTCATCCAGAGGCTTGGATACATGCAGGGCGGTGGCCAGCAAATCACTATACCAGTTGCCAAACAACACCATGAGCTGGCCTTCGGCAGGAATAAAGCTTGCATACGGCTGCCAGTAGGTCTGTGTGTTATTGAACATGTTGGCGGCATCAGCCTTAACCAGTAAATAACGCGGATCGACCCATTCACGCAGCTGCTTCACCGCCTCGCCCTTTCCAGCCAGTTCAATGCCATTGACCAGCACCAGTACGCTTTTGGCATTACTCTGACCACGGGTATTTCTTAACTGATATTGTGCTTCAATCAAATTCAGGGAAAGTTCATCTTCATCCAGCAGCAGATTTTTTGTTTTTTTCAGTGTCATCTTTTCCCCTATCCTTTTTTCTAAATTTCAGTCTATTCAAGCATAATCCTAGACTAAATTTGACCACATAGTGTTTATGTTGCTCAGAATTGCTGCGATTCCCGGCAAACTGACTTAATTTAAACCATTTTTCTTGCTGTTTGTCATAGCGACTTTGCCCGTCTCGCTCTAATATTTAGCCATCTAAAAAATAATAGAGACACAGCATGTCTAAACTGGCTGCATTGGATGATCTTTTAGAATTGTATTATCAATTGAATTATCATCAAAATCCTGACATTTTTCGGCGCCTGCAAGATGTACAGGCCTGGCAAAAACAGCGCATGCAGGCCACCCATAGTAAACAGTTTGCTGAAAAGCAGAATGTATTGATGTCAGAGTATTTTCTGAACCGTCTCTATGGCGGTCCAGATTTTGACGCACTGGCTGAGCAGATTGCCCGCTTGATGAAATATGCACACAAGGCTGAAAAGCTGATTCCTGAAAATGCGGTGAAAACAGGCACATCAGGGGTATCTTTAGCCATTTTGGCGGTACAGCTGGATGAACAAGTGGCCATGCAGCTACTTGAAGATTATCATCCGCACGAAGCTTTAAATGATGAGATGATGCGTTTGACTTATCTTAAACTCGATCAGGGGCAGTCTCGTTTAAAACAGCTGGATTTACTCGACCAGCTGGGTTTTAGCCTGGATAAATACATGCGCTCGTTTATGGTTCAGGCTGCATTTAAAATGTGTAAGGGAGCAGCCAGCAAATATAATTTCAACATCATGTATGAATTTATGCAGGATGGCTTTTTGGCCATGAAACCGTTAAAGTCAGCTGAGAAATTCGTGAAGGATTTTACCGCAGTTGAACGTCAGATTATCCATAAGGTTCACGCAGGCGATCCTCACCCGTTTCAGTAAATTATGTTGTGATGGAAATAACAAATTGCGCAGTGAATAAAAACACAGAGCAGATTTTATGTATATTATTCATAACAATTGCATGCGGATTGCTGTACAACGTCCTAGAATCTGTCATCATGCAAGCACTGCAACATTAACCCTATTTTTATGTTAGGAGTGACTCTAATGTCTAACGAAAAGCAAACGCCTCCCTCTACCCCTGAGTCGGCACAAAATACAGACAAAGTGAGTCCTTTCTTAACTGAGCCTCTTCCGCAAGGCACTGCCCAAGGTCAGCAACAATCTTTACAACAACAGTTAACCGATACGCCAGTGACCGGTTCAGTACCCAAATACAATCTGCCTCGTGGCGCCAACACTGGTAATGTCGGTCCGACTACCCACTTCGGTTACCAGACCGTCAGCAGTGAAGATAAAGCCCAGAAAGTGGCGGAAGTTTTCCATTCAGTCGCCAGCAAATACGACATCATGAATGACCTGATGTCATTCGGTATTCACCGCTTATGGAAACGTTTTGCCATTAATATGTCAGGCGTACGCCGTGGTCAGCATGTGCTGGATATTGCCGGCGGTACAGGGGACCTGGCCAAAGTCTTTAGCCGTGAAGTCGGTCCTACCGGTCATGTGGTATTGTCTGACATTAACGAGTCTATGCTGAACGTCGGTCGTGACCGCCTGACTGATGCTGGCTGTACCAATGTAGACTTCGTTTTGGCCAATGCTGAAACACTGGAACCCTTTGCAGACAACAGTTTTGACTTGTTGACCATCAGCTTCGGTTTACGTAACGTGACCGATAAAGATGCTGCGCTGGCTGCCATGTACCGCGTGCTTAAGCCAGGTGGCCGTTTGCTGGTACTTGAATTCTCTAAACCGGTGTTTGAGCCATTCTCTAAACTGTATGACCTGTATTCATTCACGGCTTTACCGATTATGGGTAAAATTATTGCCAACGATTCTGAAAGTTATAAATATTTAGCCGAATCCATCCGTATGCACCCAGACCAACGCACATTAAAAGGGATGATGGAAAATGCCGGCTTCCAGAACTGTGATTACCACAACCTGACGGGTGGTATTGTGGCGGTTCACCGCGGCTTTAAACTTTAAGGTTTTATACTATGTGGTCGATTCTGGCACTGGGTGCAGTTGAACGGTTAATTCATCATGTGATTGATCTGGATGCCATTACCCGCATCCAGCTGAATCAGTTGCAAGGCAAGATGCTGCGGGTGGTGATTGACTCACCGCAACTCTCTGTTGATGTGTTTTTTGACGAAAATAAAGTGCGCCTAAAACCGACCGTCACCGGTCAGGCAGAACGTCCGTCCATTTTTGAGCAACGCCCGTTTGACCCGCAACAAACATCTATTATGCCAGCCACCGCAACCTTACAGGTTAAAAATGTGGTTGAGCTGATCAAACTGCTGCTGGCAGATAATGTGGGCAATATTCCGCTACAGGGTGACTATCACCTGCTACAGGATATTCAGCGCATCATGCAACAAGCTGAACCTGATCTTGCTGCCCATTTAAGTCCCTGGATTGGTCCTGCCCTTGCACATGAACTGGGTAAAATCCAGCTGGCACCAAAACATTTAAAACGTTCCTTAGAAAGTTATTTATTCTTTGCTGAAGATGCGTTAAAAGAAGATACAGGTTTATTTGCTGCACGTTGGCAAATGGACGATCTGCAACAAGATACCCGAATTTTCAATCAAAATTTAGACCGTGCTGAAGCCAAGATTCAACAGCTTCAGGCACAGATTGATGCTGATTCAGATACACCCGCTTCATCTCAAGACTAGGTAATTACATTTATGATTCCGCACGTTTCACGTTTACTCGAACTTTGGCGCATTGCCGCGCACTATAGACTCGACACGTTGTTTCCTGCGGAAGAATTACCGGAAAAAGCCCGCCATGCTTTAAGTTTCATTCGCATGCACCCTGCGGCATGGTCAAGCCGTGAACGTAAAAATCCCCTCAAGCTGAAACAGGCTTTAGAGGAAATGGGACCGCTGGCGATTAAATTGGGACAGCTACTTTCTACTCGTCGCGACCTGATGCCACCTGAAGTGTTACAACAGCTGGTATTACTGCAAGACCGAGTCAAACCATTTGACAATAGCGTTGCCAAAACCCGCATTCAAGAATCGCTCAAAGCCGATGTCAACACGCTGTTTGCCCGCTTCGATGCGCAACCCTTGGCCGCTGCCTCGATTGCACAAGTACATACTGCAGCGTTACATGATGGTCGCGAAGTGGTGGTGAAAGTTACACGCCCCAATATCCGCACTCAAATTCTGCAAGATTTTGAAATTTTGGACTGGCTGGGAGCAGCGCTGGAAAAACGTCTGGAAGCAGCACGTGCCCTGCATTTATCGGAAATTATTCAGGACTATCGTCAGATCATTTTAAATGAGCTGGATTTGACCCTAGAAGCCGACAATACCCGTCGCATGCGCCATTACTTCACCGGCTCTAGCATGATGTATGTGCCTGAAGTGTATATGGACAGCAAAGATGTCATGGTTGCTGAACGCATCACCGGGGTTCCGATTTCTGATACCGCGACTTTTGACCAGATGGGTATGAATCGTGCGGACCTGGCAGAAAAAGGCCTGACCATTTTCTTTACCCAAGTGTTCCGTGACAACTTCTTCCATGCCGACATGCATCCTGGTAACGTGTTTGTCGAAACCATTAATCCAGCTAATCCACGCTTTATTGCACTGGACTGTGCGATTATGGGTGAGCTCTCCAAGCATGACCAGATGACCGTAGCACGCATGTTACTTGCGGTCATGAACAGTAACTTTATGCAGCTGATTCAGATTGTGCACCAAGCTGGCTGGATTCCACCGGGTACCGACCAGGATGCTCTGGCCCGTGAAATGCGTCGCACCGTAGGTCCAATGGTATCAAAACCGATGAGCGAGTTGGACTTTGCCGGCATCCTGATTCAAGTGATGGATATCGCCCGCCGTTTCCATCTGGAAATTCCTCCGCAGCTGATGTTATTGCTGAAAACACTGGTTCATGTAGAAGGTTTGGGCACCGACCTCTACCCGGACCTTGATATCTGGAAACTGGCGAAACCGATTCTAACTGACTGGATTAAAGTCAATATGAATCCAGTGAAAAACATGAAGGAAATTGGTCAGCAAATTCCAGACCTTCTGCTGGGTGCACAGGATTTACCAAGTCTGATGATTGACAGCCTGAATGGTTTAAAAAACCAGTCCGCCTGGCATTCCAAACAATTGCATGAACTGCAAAGCATGCGTCTGCAAATGGAACATCAGCAAAAACGCAGCTGGATTTTTGGCAGCATTATGGCCATTTTGCTATCCATTGCGATTATTGCACCATGGTATGTATCTATTATTCTGATCATACTTGTGAGCTTGCTGGCTGTCTGGCGAATTGCGAAATAAGATTCTCTATTCAAAAATAATATCAGCCCGTTTATAATGGGCTGATTTTTTTCATAATATCTAAAGTGATTATTCAATTATTATTTATAATGATTTGTTGCATTTAGTTCAATTTAGGTGTTTTTTTCACTTATTTTTTAACCATTTTTTTGTTAGAGCCTATCCAGTATTAATTTCATTCTTTTTTAGCACTTAAAAAAAGAATTTGTTAAAATTATTCAATGAGAAAACCATATCCCAGCGACATTAGTCGAGAAGCCTTTAAAGAAATTGAACCGTTACTATTGAGCGGAAGAAAACAAACACGTCCAAGAGTCGTTGATGTCTATGAAATATTTTGCGCCTTACTCTATATTTTAAAAAGTGGATGCCAATGGAGTATGCTTCCTCGAGACTTCCCAGCTAAAAGCACTGTGCATTATTACTTCTCGATTTGGAATAAAAAACCATCAGAAACTGAACCTAGCATACTTGAGCAAGCTTTAAAAAAATGTGGTTGGCGAGGCCCGTATCAGCAATGGACGGAAAGAACAAACGAGCTTTATCATCATTGATTCACAAAGTGTAAAAAACACAGATACTGCACGTGATAAAGGCTATGACGCTGGTAAAAAAGTTTCAGGCATTAAAAGACATATTATTGTTGATACTCAAGGTCTCCCGCATGGAATATTGGTTACGACAGCAGATAAAACGGATCGCCAAGGTGCATTAGATGCCATAACTATACATAGAGATACCTTACAAAATGTAGAGGTTGTACTTGTTGATGGTGGTTATACAGGCGAACCCTTTTATTTGGCTGTTAAGAATTTAATCAGAGCCCGAGTTGAAGTTGCTAAACGAAGTGAATTACATAAATTTGCAGTCATTCCACAACGCTGGGTTGTGGAAAGATCATTTGCTTGGTTAGAAAAATGCAGAAGGCTCTGGAAAAACTGTGAAAAGCACCTAAATACGAGCCTTCAGTTCATTAATTTAGCCTTTTTAAGGCTACTTTTGCATAGAAAATATTCTGGATAGGTTCTTATAAAGTTAAGCATCACTCATAACTAAAACTTAGGCTTTAGGGAATACTATGTTCAATCGAACTTTTAAACTAACAACATTAGCAATTGCAACTTCATTATTGGCGGCTTGTGGTGGTGGGGGAAGTAGTTCGTCTACGCCTGCTGCACCCACTATTAGCGGTCTGGCTGTAGATGGGCCACTAGCAGGTGCTACAGTAACTTTCACTGAATGTAATAATGCTACCACAACAACAAAAAGTGACGGTACATTCACCTTCCCTCAAGGCTGTACATCAAGTCCTGTAACCATCACTGGTGGTATCGACACAGCGACTGATTTACCGTTTACTGGAGAAATTAAAGCGCCAAAACGTACATCAAATGAGCAAAACACCATTGTAGTTTCGCCAATTACTACACTCATTCAAGCCAGTATCACAGCGGGTGCTACACCTGAAGAAGCAACCACAAAAATTGCAACGGCTTTGGGCTTAGCAGGTAAAGATTTACTTTCAGTAGATCCAATGAAAGATCAGGCTGTCTATGCAAAGACGGTTGCAGTACAACAAATGGTTGAACAGATTCAAACCGTTGTCGCGTCTCTAGGCGGTAGCACCACTCAAGCGGACTTAAATACTGTAGCATTTTCTGCATTACAAACTGCATTATCTGCTCCTACCTCAGATAATAACTTAACAAGCACAGCTACAATTACAGCTGCAATTTCGGCAACTGTAGAAGCAGTAAAAGAAGATTTACCAGCCGAAACTGCGGCAAACTTGGCAAATGTACAAACCAACCTCGCAGCTTTAAGTGCAGAAGTCATTTCAAGCAATGTTCAATCTGTAGAAACTGCGATTCAAAATGTACCTGCTGCGACATTCAGTCAAGGTACTGAGAGTATTAAGGCAGCGACTGAAACCGTAGTTGTTGAAGCCAAAGAGTCTATTGCTGTGGAAAAAATTGTCACTGCTTTGGCACCTGTCCTAACTCAAGCACCTGCTCAAGTTGAAGATTCACTTAAAGCAATCAGTACAGCTGTTGCCGATCCTACTGCTCCAACATCTAATACTGCCATTGCGAATGCAATTACGCAGATTCAAACTAACGTTCCAACAGTGACTCTTCCAGCTGAAACAACTACATCTGTTCAAAATGCAAATGATTTCTATGCAGACTATTTAGAATTGAATGGCTTTAATGTACAGGGTGTAAACCAAACGATTACAGCACTAAATGCTTCTCTCACTAACCCGATTCAAGTAGCAAGTTTAAATAACCTTTTGGTGGGTATCACTCCTAAAGGTACATATGCAACAACGGCTAGCCCAATTGTTGCTACTGCTGCATTAAACATTAATACTGGTACTAAAACATTAACGATCTCTGCAAATAAGTTAAATCTTAACTTTAATGCAGGTACATTAACTGCAGCTACCATTCCAGCAGGTACAGAGATTAAGGTTGATTCAACAATCAATAGCTTAAAAACTACTTTCACCATAAACGCTGATAAAGATGTACTGAGTAACGGTAAAATTGCGCTAAATACAGCGACTTTAGGTTCATTGTCAGCATCTTTAGCAACTCAGCTCAACAATTTTAGCTTAAAAGGTGACACAGTTACCATGACTGCAGTCCTTAAAGCAACACCTGTTTTCGCTATTACTAAAGCTGATGGTTCTCCAGTCCTCGCATCTAAATATACTTTAGGTACAATTGATGGATCAGGTGTATCGGCTAAATTTAAAGTAACGCAATAATTGAAACTAAAGAGCTGCTGCAAAGCAGCTCTTTTTTATCATCTGGAAAAAATATGAAGAAAATATCTGCCATTCTGGGATTATTTTTAGGTGGTACTGCTATTGCTTACGCTGCTCCGAATGATCCGTATCTAAATGCAAAAAACTTTAATGCTCCTGCTTCTACACTGCAAATAGATCTTGCCGTGGACGCAGTCAATGACAGCATTGATATATTTAATATGCGTGAAAGCGAAGGGGTCAGTGATAGCTCAGCTGGAGATTACCAAGGTTTTCATTTGTCTGGTCAGTATGAACTAAATCCCCAGTGGTCCATTGAAGCAAGCTACTGGCAACGTGAAATTGAATACCGTCAGGATAGCAACAAAATTGACAGTGCCTTGCTCGCCTTACGTTACACGCCGGAACTACAGCTGAAAAAGCGCGATGCATTAAGTTTCCGTGCCAGCCTCTGGGGTAATACTGCAGATACCCTATCTAAATCCAGTCCAACCTTGGTGAATCAGCAAACCTTTAATCAGGTTCAGGTACACAGCCCAGAAGACCTTCAGCTACAGCTCGATGCCATCTTCTCGCGTAAACTTGATCCGATGAACCAGCTCAATGCTTTTGCCAGTGTAGGTTATAGCAAAGTAAAAGTCAGCAATGTTGACCTTCAGGCTAAGCTGGCAGGCTGCTTAATGGACATCTCAGTCAATGACAGTAATCAATATAATGCACAGTTGGCTCAGCCTTGCTCAAAAGATGGTATTACTATCAATGAGTTGAACATTCAAGGTAATGCCAACGAGTTTGGTTTTGATATCGAGAAAGACCTGAATTACGATAGTTATTATGCAGGCCTAGGCGGCTCATGGAACTGGCGCTATAAACAGTTTGAAAGCCAAATTGCCTATCAATATCAGCGTTTATGGCGTAACGATATTGATGATCGCGTGAGTAATTTTGGTAATACCGCGATTAAAGACAACCATACACTTGGCGTAAAATTCAGCTACGATTTCACTCCACAGATCACTGCTTTCTTGCAGGGTGAAATCTATCAGAACAACTTTGTTGGCAATATTCCCTTTCTCTATAACGGGGTCACGGCATCACGCCTAGATAAACGTTATGGACTGGCTTCTTTAGGGCTCAATATCCGTATGTTCTAGGCTTAAAATCCTTTTAAAAAACCGTTTATCGATCCGCAGCTTTACGTAAGATGCGGATTTTTATTTTTACTGACTCATCAGTCATTCACTGAATGATCTCGCCATTGTTGCGTACCCCAGACAGATTAGAATAACAGTACACCTGTAGATTGAATGATAGATCATGATGCAAATCTTGCAAAAACGCCCTTCTTCTCTAAATGTCCGTGCTGGCCGGTTGGCACGCCAACTCATTGAAAAAGAAGGTTTGCAGGCGAATTTTGTCGATATTGTTCCCGGTGCAGCAGGTGGCCCCAAAGGCCTTGGCATTCAAGGCCTCGATCAAGCCATTTTTGGCGATTTTCTGGCACAAGCGCCACAGCGCAGAACCCTGATTGGTTCATCCATCGGTAGCTGGCGTTTTGCCAGTATTGCTGCATGGGGTGCAAAAGAAGGCACCGAACGCCTTGCGGAGCTTTATACCAACCTGTATTTCCATAAAAAAATGTCACGGCAGGAAGTAGGGCAAATTTGCCGTAACATGCTGCTCGATCTGATGCAAGGCAAAGAACAGCAGCTGGTTGAGCATCCGGACTATCATCTGACCGTCATCTCGGTCAAAGCCCAGCACATTTTCCAGAGTGACAGATCCCTGCCTTTACTGGCATCGGTTGCCGGCATTATTGGCAGTAATGCCGTGGCACGTAAACACAACCGTCTGTTTATGCAAAGGGTAATCAGCCAACCGGAAATGGGGACACAATTTAAAGTCAAGGATGATTTTACCACGCATTATCAGCCTTTAAATCTCAGCAATGTCACCTCCTGGCTGATGGCTTCAGCTTCTATTCCCGGAGTGATGGCGGCAATCCGAGATATTCCCGATGCCCCGAAAGGCAGTTACCGTGATGGCGGTTTAATTGATTATCACCTTGATCTGCCGTTTCAGAGCCAGGGCATTGTGCTGTATCCGCATTTTAGCGACAGCATTACTCCGGGCTGGTTTGACAAGATGTTGAAAAAGCGCAAGGCCAATCCGGAAAATCAGGCACGGACTTTACTACTTTCCCCCTCAATCGAATATTTACAGTCCTTACCGCTCGGTCGCTTGCCGGATCGTAAAGATTTCACTCTAAAAGGGCTGGACCAAAAACAGCGGATTCAAATGTGGAATCAGTCTGTAGCAGAAAGCCAGCGCATGGGGGATGAGTTTTTGGAAATGGTGGAAAAACAGAATTTTCCGCAGCTGATGCAGGATTTATAAAATCAAGTAGAGGAAAAACTATAGGCGCTTGATTAAGTGAACCGGTTTATTTTCCTATGCTTGGAATATTATAAAATCTTGGGTGAATAAAGCACCTGAACCTCTTGAATCAGAAATCAAAAGGTTCATACGTATATTTTTTTCTCAAACAGTCGCTAATCACGTACACTATACAGCTGCGATTTTGATTCGCTGTTTTCCATTTTGAACATATTTTTGGTGAAATTCTCATGAACAACGCGCAATGGCTCGATGAAGTAAAATTTAACGAACAAGGTCTGATCCCTGCCATTGCCCAGCATCATCAAAGCGGACGTGTCCTGATGGTGGCCTGGATGAACCGGGAGGCTTTGGCGCTCACTGCCGAGAAAAATCAGGCCGTGTATTTCTCCCGTTCACGCAACAAGTTATGGCACAAGGGTGAAGAATCCGGTCATTTCCAGACTGTGCATGAAATCCGTCTGGACTGTGATGCCGACGTGATTATTTTGCAGATTGAACAGCACGGTGGTATTGCCTGCCACACTGGTCGTGAATCGTGTTTTTATCGCAAATTGACCGCAAATGGCTGGGAAATTGTCGATGCACAGTTGAAAGATCCAAGCCAGATTTATGCTGAAAAATCAACCAATCCACATACCCTAGCCATGAATGCCTCGACTGCCCAGTCTGAACAGGTCGAAGTTCTGGATTATTTGGGCCAGATGATGGCAGAGCGCAAAAAAGCCGATCCGGATTCATCTTATGTCGCCAAACTGTATCACAAAGGCTTGAACAAAATTCTGGAAAAAGTCGGTGAAGAAAGCGTTGAAACCATCATCGCAGCCAAAGATTTTAAATCTGAAGCCAATACCGACAATAAAAACGACCTGATTTACGAAGTTGCCGATTTATGGTTCCATACCATTGTGATGCTGGGTTATTTCGACCTCGATCCACAACTGGTATTAAACGAGCTGGCGCGTCGCCAAGGCCTGTCTGGCTTGGTGGAAAAAGCCAATCGTCAGCATTAATTCAGTCTTTACCGTGTCAGTATCTAAAAAGCCCAATCCCACCTACGAGCAAGCGCTTGCTATAGATAATGCGCGTCTGGGCAATTCCTTCAAGGTGATTGCCTATGCTGGCACAGGTAAAACCACCACCCTGCAAATGATCAGTGATGCCATGCCAGAACGGCGTGGCATGTATCTGGCATTTAACAAAGCCATTGCAGCAGAAGCACAAAGTAAATTTCATCGCAATGTCGACTGTCGAACCTTTCACTCGCTGGCTTTTCGCAGTGTGCCGCGTGGTATCACCGACAAACTGCGCTTGCCGCGTTTAAGTCCGAGCTTTATTGCCAAGGAATACCGGCTACAACCGATTACCCTGCGCCGGATGATGGGCGGCCGTTATGAAAAATATGTGATGATGCCGTCGCGTCTCGCCAGTCTGGTGGCCAATGCGGTCAGCTATTTCTGCTCGACCAGTTCGCAGTATCCGGCACCGCGACATCTGCAGGCACCGAGCTGGTTACATCCGGACGATATTGAAGAATTGCAGAAGCATCTTTATCCGGCCATTGAACGGCGCTGGCTGGAGTCGATTGATCCCAATCATCAAGCCGGTATAGGGCATGATATTTACCTGAAACTTTGGGCCTTGTCTGAACCGAATATTCCTGCAGACTATGTGCTGTTTGATGAAGCACAAGATGCTGACCCGCTGATGCTCGGAATTTTGCTACGTCAAAGAAATACCCAGGTGATTTATGTCGGCGATGCCCATCAACAGATTTATGCCTGGCGTGGTGCGGTCAATGCCATGCAACAGCTGCCGCTACCTGAATCACGCCTGACCACCTCGTTCCGTTTTGGTGAAGAGATTGCCTTAAATGCCAACGCTATTTTAGGTGCATTAAACGAAACCGTGCCCTTGCTCGGCAATCCGTTACTGAATTCTAAAGTGGTGAATAAACCGCATACCAAACAGCGTGATGCGATTTTGTGCCGCACCAATGCCCGCGCCATGGAATTGCTGCTTTCCGGACTGGTGCATGGCGACAAAGTCAGCTTGCAGGCCGATCATGTCAGACTAAACCGTTTTGTCGATGCAGCCAGTATGCTGAAACAGGGCCGCCGTGTCACCGATGTACCCGAACTGGCTTGGTTTAATTCCTGGCATGATGTGCATGAATACTGTGAAACCAATGATGGCAGTGACATTAAACCGCTGGTCAAACTGGTGGATGATCACGGCACCGACCCACTCAAAAGAGCCTTAGCCAAAATTACCCCGATTGAACAGGCCGACTACATTATCTCGACCGCCCACAAGGCCAAAGGCCTGGAATGGGACCGTGTGCATATCGAAGATGACTATCAGTTTAAGGTCAATGAAAAAGACCATAAAATTAGTGACGAAGAGTTAAGATTGCTTTACGTGGCTTGTACACGTGCTAAAGTAAGTTTAAATATTCACCACATTTACGATCTGGTACAACAGCTGAAAAAGCAAATGCCGGTCTCGCTGCGTAAAGCTGTGGGAGAATAAGTTTCGCTTTAGCTGCAAGGCAGGTGTTTTATGAAAATTGACTCCATTCAACTCAAACACGCGCTTCATTTTGCCGATCTCAAGCTGAACTTTAATGACAAGCCCATCACCCTGATTCTGGGCGATCAAAGCTCCGGTAAAACTGGCATTTTAAAATTCACCTATCAGGCACTCACCTGGTTTGCAGCCCGTTATAAAGACTCGCGTGCTGCCGGTGTGGTCATGCAGGATCAGGACATCATGTTTACCCGCCTGCAATCCAAAATTGATATTCGGGTTCAGATTCCTCCCGATATTGGGACTTTAAATGCCTCTAGCGAAGCTGCAGACAAGACCCTGACGACGTGTGACTGGCAGATTTATAAAACTTTAAATAGTCATGGCATTGGCACCAGCAAAGCCGAAACCCAGCAATTGGACAATCTGGTGGAACTCTATCATAACGCGCTGAAGCACGATCAGCAGCAAGGCTTGCCCTTGATTGCCTATTACCCGGCAGAACGTTTTGTCCATGAAATGAATATTCAGAGCAAAAATAATCCGGTGGTGTTTCAGACTTCACATGCCTATGAAATTTCCAGCATTCCCTATACCACCTTTAGCCGTTTCTTTGAATGGTTTCGTGAAATCAGCGATATTGAAAATGCCCAGATTGCGCAGCTGTTTCAGCAGCTCATTACCAATTCGTCCATCCAGAAAAATAAAGACAAAGATTTTTTACAACAATTGGTCAATGCCCAAAAGCAAATGAACGCGCCGAGTCTGGACGCTTTAAAACAGGTTTTGAGCACCGTTCTTCCCAATTTTGAAGATATTTATGTGCAGTATCAGCCTAAATTGCAACTGCTGGTGAGTTATGCGGGAAAAACCATGCTCTATCAGCAACTTTCCAACAGTGTTAAAAACTGGATCGCCCTGGTGGGAGATATTGTACGGCGTTTGTGCCTGCTAAATCCCAAAAGTTTATATCCCTGTCTGGAAGGCGACGGTATTTTGCTAATTGATGCCATTGACCACCAGCTGGATCAAAATACCTCGCAAGTAATTTTACAACGCCTGCATCAGGCGTTTCCGCGTCTGCAGATTATTGCCACCGGCAACCGCATGGAATTACTAGAACATGCAGTGGAATATCAATGTTTAAAACTGGAACATAAGCAGCTGTTTGATATGCAATTGCAACCGCTCAAGGAAGAATTTGATTCAATTTATGAAAATCTGGTGTTTAATGAGGAAGTGATTGAAACCGATGCCTTAACCGAGCCTGTACCAGAAAGCATGACCCCACAAAGCCTGTTAGAGCAGATCCAGCAATATTTAACACCCGAACAACAAACAGAATTATTGCACTTAATGCAACAGCAGGATGACACCTCTTCCTCTCATCCTATCTCATGACACAACAATTTGAATGGTATTCGAAAATACTCAGTATCTCTTTAAAAAATCCTGTTTAGCATTGTATCTGGCTAAACACGCTACGCCCCTCAAGCATGCAGGGGCGTATAATAAGTCAGGCAAGTATTTATGAAATGTTAACAAACCCAAGTGTGCGCGCAAAAATAATTGATGTTGTTTTACTCATGCAATAAGATCATGTATATTTAAAGTTTAATAGTAAAATCCGATTCTACTATGACTTTTTTACAGGTTGCGCAACACAGCTTGTTTTTCATTTTTTAACTCAAACCGGCTTTCAAGATTGAGAAGTTTGGATTGTTCTTTGCATTCCTGTAATCGTTGGAAGATAAGATTCACGCTTAGGTGTTTATAGCCTAACTCACGACTTTGGATATGAGTGTGCTACCGATTATTATTTTGCTACCGTTAGTACTAGGCACAACCCTTGTCTCGTGGCTGAAATTTTCACGCGGGCTAACGGCTTTAGCCGCCTTAGGGGTCAGCCTGAGTAGTCTGACCCTGTTACTGCTGGAAGCCAAAGATGTGTTTAATGGCGTAACCATCACACAAACCTGGGCCTGGTTACCCCAGTTAGGCATTGACTTAAGCTTTCGTCTGGATGCCTTAGGCCTGTTGTTTTGCTTGCTGATTAGCGGGATCGGAACGCTCATTTATATTTATGCCTATTATTATTTAAATCCTAGAAATTCTCTGAGCAAACTCTATCTTCTGCTGATGCTGTTCATGGCCTCCATGCTCGGGATATCACTTTCTAACAATTTAATTTTACTGCTTATTTTTTGGGAACTGACCAGTATTTCCTCCTTTCTGCTGGTCGGTTACTGGAGCAATTACGAAGCGGCACAGCGCGGTTCACGTATGGCTCTGACCATTACCGGCATGGGCGGTCTGGCCATGCTGGGCGGTTTCATTCTGCTCGGCCAAATCACCGGAACCTATCAGATTGACCAGATTTTGACGATGAAGGATCAAATTCAAAGTCACTCATTATTTGTTCCAAGCTTGCTGCTGATTTTACTGGGTGCCTTTACTAAAAGTGCACAGTTTCCGTTTCACTTCTGGCTGCCGAATGCCATGGCAGCTCCGACGCCAGTTTCAGCCTATTTGCACTCTGCCACCATGGTCAAAGCCGGAATTTTCCTGCTGGCACGTTTTACGCCAATTTTTGTCGGTGCAGCGCTGTATCACAATATCGTGACTTTCGTGGGCTTGTTCACCTTATGTATGGCTGCCTTCTTTGCCATTTTCAAGGAAGACTTAAAAGGCTTATTGGCTTACTCCACCATCAGTCATTTAGGCTTGATTGTGTGCTTACTGGGATTAGGTTCACCACTGGCAATTGCTGCTGCCATTTTCCATATTATTAACCATGCCACCTTTAAAGCGGCTTTGTTCATGATTGCCGGGATCATTGACCATGAAACCGGAACCCGTGATTTGCGTAAACTTAGTGGGATCTGGCAACTCCTGCCCTTTACTGCCACCCTGACCATGATCACCGCCGCCTCTATGGCCGGTGTGCCACTGACCAATGGCTTCCTGTCGAAGGAAATGTTCTTTACTGAACTATTGGCCAGTCTTTCAGGTCCTGTGCTTATTGTTTCTGCCATTCTGGCAACCCTGGCCGGAATTTTTGCCGTGGCTTATTCGGTCCGTTTAGTGCATGGGGTATTTTTTGATGGTCCAATTGGTGCAGGGGTCCCGAACCGGCAAGCACATGAGCCGCCGCTGGGCATGCGTATACCCGCCATACTGCTGGCGGTTTTATGTATTCTGGTCGGCCTTGTACCTGCGCTGCTGGTGGAAAATATTGTCAATGCAACTGCACGTGCCAGCACTCAAGTGTCTGACTTTGCCGGTAGCCATTTAGCCATCTGGCATGGTTTTAACCTGCCTTTAGTGATGAGTATTGTGGCACTGCTGGGCGGGATCATTTTCTATTTTGCTTTGGCCAAAGGCGGTCGCATTCGGGAAATTGATCTTGATCCTATCTTGGGCAAATTCCAGGGTAGAGTGCTGTTTGATTTATTTTTAAAACATCTGTTACTGAGTTCACGCAAGTTCAAACGGCAAACTGAAAATGGTTCACTGCAAAGCTATCTGATGTGGATTGTACTGTTTAGTGGTGCTTTGCTGACTATGCCCTTTATCAATCAAGGCCTGACCACTGGTACACGTGAACTCATCCATGCGCCAGCAATTGCCATTGTGTTGTGGCTGCTCTTGTTCTCAGCCTGCTGGATGATGCTGTGGTTTCACCATGAACGGATTAAGGCCGTGCTGATTAGCGGTGCTGTCGGACTTGTCGTGACCCTAGTGTTTGTGACCTTGTCTGCACCTGATCTGGCATTGACTCAAATCACGGTAGATGTAGTCACTACGGTATTGCTGCTGATGAGCCTGTCCTTACTACCACAACTCACTCCTTATGAGTCCAGTGTGTCACGGCGCTGGCGCGATGCCCTGATTGCCATGGGTGGTGGTCTGGGGATTGGCTGGATTACATGGCTAATGCTGACCCGTGACCACAACTCGATTTCATGGTTCTTTCTGCAGCAGTCACTGCCACTCGGTGGCGGTTCCAATGTGGTCAACGTAATTCTGGTCGACTTCCGTGGTTTCGATACCTTTGGGGAGATTACCGTACTGGGTATTGCTGCAATTGGCGCACTGTGTTTAATGGATGGCATGCGTGCGCACGGCACCACCATTACCCAGGGCCTGACCTACCGCTTTAATCCCTCTCCGCTGATGTTTCGTATTACTGCATCCTGGGTATTGCCTCTGGCGCTGGTGGTGAGCCTGTATATCTTCCTGCGTGGCCACAACTTGCCCGGTGGTGGTTTTATTGCCGGTCTGATTACCGCTTTGGCCCTGGTGATCCAGTACATTGCCTTAGGACAAGACCAGGCTGAACAGATGCTCAGAGCCAAATCCGGCCGCTTATATGAAATCTGGATTGGTTCAGGTCTAAGCATTGCAGGACTGACCGGACTCGCTGCCTGGTTCTGGGGACGTCCATTCCTGACCAGTGCCCATGTGCATATCGCTCCACCCCTGTTAGGTGATATCCATTTGGCATCCGCTGCATTATTTGATGTCGGGGTCTATGTCACCGTCGTGGGTGCCACCATGTTGATGATTTCCGTCCTGGGTGACTCACGCCACTCCAGCATGTCTGGTCCAGTATTGAAGGGGGAATAAAATGATTAGTCTAGAGTTTTTAGTTGCCTCTGCCATTGGTTTACTGGTTGCCACGGGAATTTATCTGATCTTGCGTGCACGTACTTTTCCCGTGGTTTTAGGACTGGCCATGATTGGCTATGCGGTCAATCTGTTCCTGTTTGCCATGGGACGGATTCAGGTCAATGCCCCGGCTATACTGACTGAAACCAGCAAAGTGACCGATCCTTTACCTCAAGCGCTAGTCTTGACAGCCATTGTGATCGGTTTTGCCACTACGGCCTTTATTGTCCAGCTGGCTTTACGCAGCCGTTATGAAAGCGGTACCGACCATGTCGACTCAAAAGAAGAAATCACCCCGATTGACCCGCGCGAGGATGAGCCTTAATGAATGCATTCATCCAGTTCTGGACTGAACACACCCCAATATTTAGCATTTTAATTCCGGCATTTACCGGTTTCTTACTGGTTCTTTTGGGCAATCCCGGCAAAGGTTCATTAGCACACGACTGGCGACAACCTTGGCGTCGTGGCATTAGTTATGTCTCGTCAATCCTGGGCTTAAGCACTGCCATCGTGTATTTAATCTTCGCCAGCAGCGGACAAATCAGTACCTATAACCTCGGTGAATGGGCTGCCCCGTTCGGTATTGTGCTGGTTCTGGATCAGCTTTCCGCACTGATGCTGGTGCTGACCTACGCTCTGGCTACACCCATCTTATGGTTTGCCAGTCATGCATGGGATACTCAAGGGCGTTATTTCCATGCCATGTTCCATTTTTTGCTCATGGGCTTGTGCGGTGCATTCCTGACCGGGGATTTATTTAATTTATTCGTATTCTTTGAAATCCTGTTGATGGCCTCTTATGTCCTGCTGCTACACGGACAAGGCAAGGCCCGTTTTCAACTCGGTATTCACTACGTCACTATAAACCTGTTGGCCTCTGCACTGTTCCTGATTGGTCTAGGCATGATCTACGGCAGTATCGGCAGTTTAAACATGACCGATATTGCACGTTTAATCCCGCTGCTAGAACCAGATCAGCATATCCTGGCCGTTGCAGGCGGCTTGTTGTTATTTGTGGTCTTTGGCATCAAGGCTGCAATGTTACCAGTCGGTTTTTGGCTACCGAAAACCTATGCCGTAGCCACCACTCCGGTCGCTGCCATTTTCACCATTATGACCAAAGTGGGGATCTATGCCATTCTTCGAGTCAATGGCACGATTTTTGATGATGATTTCAGTCAGGATATTCTGGCAAACTGGTTACTTCCGATCGGTTTGGTCACCTCGATTTATGGCGTGATTGGTGCCATTGGCGCGGAGCGTTTACGCCGTTTTGTCGGCTTTATGATTTTATCTTCGATTGGCACGCTGCTGATTGCCATTTCATTATTTAATACTTTGGCCTGGGCTGCAGGACTGTACTATCTGGTGCATAGCACCATTATTGGCGCTGCCTTTTATCTGCTTTGTGGCTGGATTACCTCACAGCGCAGTACATTCAAAGATCATTTCAACATCGCTCCGAAAATGAAACAGCACAAAGCAGTGTCATTGACCTTCTTTTTCATTGCCTTGATGATGGCGGGTTTACCGCCTTTTAGCGGCTTTTTAGGCAAGGTTTTTATCTTGCAGGCGACTTCACATTCCCCTTATCAGGGTGTAATTATTGCGGTGGTGCTACTGGTGAGTTTACTCAGCATTATTGCCTTTACCCGGGTGGGATTCATTCTGTTCTGGCGTGCCAGCAAACCTGAAGATCAAGCGGAAACCGAAGCATTTAAAGCATATCAAGCCATACCCAATCATGCCCCGATACGCAATGACAAAACCATTTATTTGCTGTTGTCAGGCTTGGTACTCTATATGGTTTGCGCAAATCCGATTCAGCAATACATGTTTAAAACGGCTGAACAGATCCAGAATAATGCTGTGTATGAAGATGTCATTTTACACAAAGATGACCTGAATCAGGTGATTAGCGTACAGCCTTATAATCCTGAAAATTTACCTGAAACCAAATATGGCGGTGAAACCGTCGATCCAAATGCACATCTGATTCCGTATATCATCTCGAAAAAGACTTTAGAAGGTGAGCACATTTCAGAATATAAACAACGCCAGATCAGACAGCAGCAAGACCAGCAAGCCACTGATCCGGATGATGCCAAACTCAAGCCTATGGAGCCTTAAACATGCAAAAAACATCGTTTTTGGACCGCTGGCTGCCGCATCCCTTCGTCTCCGTGATTGTGGCCTTAAGCTGGATCATGCTGGCGCATAGTCTGGATCTGGCAACCTTGCTGATGGCTTTATTGCTGGGCATTGCCATTCCATATCTAGTCAAACCGTTTATTGGCAACACCCCAAATATTCACTGGATTCTGGCCATAAAATTATTCTTTGTGGTGTTATGGGACATTATTGTTTGTAATATTAAAGTAGCCAAACAGGTGCTTGGTCCCACCCATAAACTGCATCCGAAATGGTTTCGTGTGCCTCTGGAAACCCAGCATGAACAGGTCAATGTTTTACTGGCCCTGATTATTACCACCACGCCGGGTACCGTGACCGCAGGGATCGATCACGATCGTGGTGATATTCTGGTTCACGCCCTGAGTACTGATAATGCCGAGATCGATATTATCGAAATTAAAAATCGTTATGAAAAAGCACTGATCGAAATTTTTGATGTGGAATTAGGAGAAGATTCATGAGTATTTTGCCTTATGCACTTGGTCTGTGTATGGTCGCAATCACCATTTCCATGTTTCTTTGCCTGATCCGTATGGTAATCGGCCCTTCCATCGTGGACCGGCTTTTAGCACTGGATACCCTGTTTCTGAATGCGACCTGTCTGGTGGTCATTCTGGGTATCTACTGGGCAAGTACCTCCTTATTTGAAGGTGCCTTATTGGTTGCCATGCTTGGATTTGTGTCTACCGCAGCGCTGGCACGCTACTTTACCACTGGCCATGTGGTCGACTAGGAGCAACAGCGATGCAACTTCTCATGGAAATCCTGGTCTCAATTTTTTTGTTGATTGGCTCATTCTTCATGCTGGTGGGCGGCATTGGGATGGTTCGTCTGCCCGATTTATTTATGCGCCTGCATGCGCCGACCAAATCCAGTACCCTGGGTCTGGGCAGTTTCCTGATTGCTGCCATGATCTTTTCAGCCTTTCAGGGACGCGTTGGTTTTGCCGAACTGTTATTGACTTTGCTGGCATTCATTACTGCACCCGTGTCTGCAAATCTTATGGCACAGGCAGCACTGCATTTACGTTTACGCTCAACCAGTGGTGAAGTACCTGAAGCACTTGAACGTCCCTTACCCTGGCAGCGTACCCGGCGTCGCAATCCCAAAACAGAAAATGATTCACATAATGATGTCAGCTAAAACCGTTCTTGTTGTTCTAAACTTAACTTAAAATTTTATACCGTTTTACACAAATTTATTCTTCTGAGCAGAATTTTCAGCCACAAAAAAGCCACCCGAAGGTGGCTTTTCTTTTTAGCGATTATTCATCATCTTTTTTTGCATCATCAGCTGGAGGTAAATCCTTCACTGCTTCTGCAATCAGACCAAACATATAGTTGCCATACGCGTTGGTTTTGTCGTAATGGAAACGCAAGCGAGGCGTTATACGTGTCTTGATACGACGACTGAGTTCGTGACGCAGGAAACCGGATGCCTTATTCAAGACATCTAACGTTTCCTTGTTTGCCGCTTCACTTTGCTCATCGCCCAGCTCACGCCCCATCACGGTCACATAAACTTCGGCATATCCTAAATCTGGGCTAACTTTCACCGCAGAGATGGTCACCAGACCACCCAGGCGTGGATCTTTCAGCTCTTGGCGAATCAGTTCAGACAACTCGCGCTGAACTGAATCGGCCATACGCTTCAGACGTTGACTACCCGCCATTAAAGACTCCGTTTAATCAATTGAACATCATACACTTCGATCTTGTCTTGTGCTTTGATGTCTTTATAGCCTTTCACTGCAAGACCACATTCCATACCGGCACGAACTTCTTCCACCACTTCTTTATAGCGACGAAGAGATTCAAGCTCACCTTGGAACACCACCACGTCATCACGAAGAATACGGATTGGTTTATTACGGTGCAATACACCTTCAAGTACCATACAACCTGCAGCCGCACCGAATTTGCTTGAGTGGAACACTTCACGCACTTCAGCCACACCCAGAATTGTTTCACGGTGTTCAGGAGCAAGTTTACCGCTCATTGCTGCTTTCACGTCATCAATCAATTGATAGATGATGCTGTAGTAACGAATGTCGATACCGTCTTCATCGGCTTTTTGACGCGCAGTATTGTCGGCACGAACGTTAAAGCCAAGCAATACCGCTTCAGAAGATTCAGCCAGCGTTACGTCAGACTCAGTGATTGCACCGACACCTGAACCAATAATACGTACTTTCACTTCATCAGTTGCCAGTTCGGCAAGTGCCACGTGTAATGCTTCCAAAGTACCGCGCACGTCAGTTTTGAGTACAACGTTCACGATAGGCACATCTTTCTTGCCCATCGATGCCATTATGTTCTCAAGACGCATTGCAGATTGACGTTCAAGACGTTTTTGACGTTCACGATCCATACGCGCATCGGCAACTTCACGTGCTTTTTTCTCGTCATTCACAACAAGAACTTCGTCACCGGCCATTGGTGCTTCCGGAAGACCCAAGATCTCTACAGGAATTGATGGACCCGCAGATTTGATACGTTGACCATTTTCATCCACCATCGCACGAACGCGACCGTAAGATGAACCTGCAAGGACAAGATCACCTACATTCAATGTACCGTTTTGAACCAAGATAGACGTTACCGCACCACGGCTGTTGTCTACACGTGCTTCAATGACCACACCTTGAGCAGCACCTTCTTCAGATGCTTTCAACTCTAGCAATTCTGCTTGAATTGAAATCAGGTCTAGAAGTTCATCAATACCTTGACCTGAGTGTGCTGAAACCATGGCAACAGGTACATCACCGCCCCATTGTTCAGGTACGATCTGTTTCGTGGTCAATTCATTCAATACACGGTCAGGATCGGCAGACTCTTTATCCATCTTGTTAATTGCAACAATGATTGGCGTACCAGCAGCACGTGCATGGTCAATCGCTTCCGCAGTTTGTGGCATTACACCATCATCCGCTGCAACAACCAGCACCACGATATCAGTCGCTTTCGCACCACGTGAACGCATTGCGGTAAACGCTGCGTGTCCCGGGGTATCCAAGAAAGTGATAATGCCTTTATCCGTTTTAACGTGATAAGCACCGATATGCTGGGTAATACCACCCGCTTCGCCTGCAGCCACTTTGGTACGACGGATACGGTCAAGCAGCGATGTTTTACCATGGTCAACGTGGCCCATGATGGTTACGACAGGAGCACGAGTCGTTTGAGCACCACGTGCTTCTTCAGCTGCTTCAAGCAAGTTGTCTTCAGCCTGAGTATCAGAAACTAGAACTGGGTTATGACCCATTTCTTCCACCACAAGCGCTGCAATCTCTTGATCAATCGCCTGATTCTGAGTAACCAATTCACCCATTTTCATGAGTGCCTTGATAACTTCACGCACCTTCACTGCCATTTTCGCAGCTAAGTCAGCTACGATGATGGTTGAGCCGATTTCAACATCATAAATTTGTTTTTTAACTGGTTTTTCAAAGCCATGCTTGTTCGCCTGACTTGATTTTAAACCGCGTTTATGCGAGTTATCACGGAAAGATTGCTCTTCGCCACGACGGCCACCTTTTTTCGGTGCACGCGCATTGGTGGTATTGCCACCACGTTTAATTTCACGGTCTTCTTTCGCAAAAGAATCTTCATACGCCTGACCAACCAGACCGGCAGCCAGTGGAGAATCATCAATCACACGAATTGTTGCCGTGGCATCTTCAGAAGAATACTTGGAAGCCATTTGACGCATTTGTTCAAGCGTACGTTGTTGTGCTTCTTCAGCCGATTTACGACGTGCTGCTTCTTCAACTGCTTTTAACTGTGCAGCTTGTGCTTCACGTGCTTTCTTCTGTTCTGGTGTTTCAGTCACTTTAACCGGCTGTTTTACAATCGGCTTGTTGTTTGACTTGCGTTTTACCACAACCGCTGCTTTTGGTACTTCTTGCTTCGCAGTTTCTTGCTTCGCTGCTGCACGCATTGCTTCTAAAGCCTGTTTTGCTTTAGATTCAGGTTGTTGCTTAGGTTCTTCAGCTTTCGCTGCTGGCTTTTGCTCAACTTCACGCGAATTCTGTTCGGCTTGTGCCTTCGCTAAAGCTTCAGCTTTAATCTGTTCCGGATCTGGCTTAACAAATGTATGCTTCTTACGAACTTCTACATTAATTGTTTTCGCCTTACCTGATGTACTGGCCACTTTAGCAGTACTGGTTGTTTTACGTTTCAACGTGATTTTTCCTGCATTCCCATCGTCCTGACCATGAACTTTCTTCAAATGGTTAACGAGGGTATTTTGTTGTTCAGTGGAAATAATATCTTCAGCTTTACGTTGGGGTAAACCTGCGTCACGAACCTGCTCTAGGAGCTTCTCAACGGGGCGATCCACGCTGAGAGCCAACTCTTTAATCGACTTGTCCGTCATATATTTCCTCCTAGTTAAACCATGATTCGCGCGCTTTCATAATAAGTTGACCCGCTTTTTCCGTACCTAAACCTTCAATGTCTTCAATATCGTCAGTGGCTTGGTCAGCTAAATCATCTACAGTCACCACACCGCGAGCCGCAAGGGCATATGCGATTTCCTGTGTCATCCCTTGCATTGCCACAAGTTCAGCACTTGGTTCTTGAATGTTTTCTTGTTGTTTCAATGCATCAGCCAAGGTAATTTCCTTCGCACGGCTTTGCAATAATTCAACTGTTTCAGCATCCAGTTCGATTTCATCAAATGTTTCAGCTGGAACATAAGCAATTTCTTCCAAAGAAGTAAAGCCCATTTCAACCAAAGCCATTGCCAAGTCTTCTTCAATATCCAGACGGGTGACAAACATGTCGAGATATTGTTGAGCTTCATTTTGTTGACGTGCGTAGAATTCCTCTTCGAGCATCATATCCAATTTGTAGCCAGTCAATTCAGAGGCTAAACGGACATTTTGACCTTGTGAACCAATAGCACGTGCCAACTGATCGCTCGCCGCAAAAATGATATCTGCACTGTGAACATCTTCATCAATCACAATACTGGATACATCTGCAGGTTCTAGCGCACTAGCAATGTACTGTGCCGGATCATCAGACCACACCACCACATCAATACGTTCACCATTGAGTTCTGACTGTACAGCCTGGATACGTGTACCACGCATACCAATACATGCACCTACAGGATCAATACGGTGATCGTTGGTTTTCACAGCAATTTTAGCACGAACACCCGGCTGGCGTGCAGCTGCTTTAATTTCGATGATTTCTTCAGAAATTTCAGGAATTTCTTTTTTCATCAATGCAATCAGCATTTCAGGACGTGCACGTGACAATAACAGTTGTGCACCGCGACCTTCACGGTTCACGCTATATAAAATCGCGTTTACACGTTGCTTCGGACGAAGAATTTCTTTAGGAATCATCTCTTCACGGGCAAGATAAGCTTCCGCATTGTCACCCAAGTCAATAATAAAGCCATCTTTGGTTTGCTTTTTCACTTCACCGTAGATGAGTTCACCGACTTTAGATTCATAGGCATCAGCAACCAGAGCACGTTCAGCTTCACGAATTTTTTGCACGATCACCTGTTTGGCAATTTGCGCAGCAATTCGGCCGAAGTCGATCGATTCCACTTCGAGTTCACGAATGTCACCAATAGACCATTTGGCAGGATCCACATCCGAAATTGCATCCTGACATGCCGGCATTTCGTGATCTTCATCAGCCACCACTTCCCATTGACGGAAAGTACGGTAATCACCTGTTTTACGATCGATTTCCACACGTAAACGTGCTTCTTCCGAGTTTGTGCCTTCATAAAATTTCTTTTTAGTCGCAGCAACAAGCGCTTGTTCTAGCGCTTCAAAGATCGCTTCACGAGGTACACCTTTTTCGTTACTAACCGTTTCTACTACGGTAAGAATTTCACGTGCCATAAGTCACCTATTCGTTCAGATTCTTATTTATTTGGATAAATTAATCTTGGTAAATCAAATTTGCTTTGTCGATATTATGACTATCAATTTCAAGGATTTGTTGCTTTTCAACTTCCACTTGAATAAGTTCATTTTCAAGATCAACAGCAATCAGTTTGGCTTGAAATTTACGACGGTTATCTACAGCACTGATCAGACGCAGCGCAACGGTTTGTCCGATATAACCAGCCATCTGTTCAAGCTGGAAAAATGGACGGTCCCAACCCGGAGAAGAAACTTCAAGTGAATACTCACCAGAAATTGGATCATGTACATCAAGCATAGCACCCACTTGCTGTGTTACGCGAACACAGTCTTGTACGCCTATACCTCGACCCTGTTCAAGCTCGCCATCTTCATTCATGACAGGTTGTTCGTTATTTTCATCTGCTTTATCGATATAGATACGCAATAAAGAACGTTTACCCTGAGGAAGAAATTCAATTCCCCAAAGATCGACATTGCATGCTTGCACTGCAGGAGCGATTAGGTCTTGGAGTGCTTGAGTTTTATTTGATAGCTTCATTTACTCTCGTCATTATGGTGCGATTCAATGGTCGCGGTGACCGGTTCAGACTAACTCAACTATATTAGTAGTGAAACATGACGATTTGACCAATAAATGTCGGACACTACACGATAGCCAATAAAAAAGGGCGTAATCGCCCCTATTTACACAGAAAAACCAAAGTCCACTGTGCAAAAAGGCCCACCTTTTTGTGAGCCTTTTAGAAACTTGGTAGCGGGAGCTGGATTTGAACCAACGACCTTCGGGTTATGAGCCCGACGAGCTACCAGACTGCTCCATCCCGCATCAACGTGCAAAAATTATATACAATCTGCTGATCATTTTCAATCAAAAACTGTTCAGTGATTGCTTGATTAAGTTGCACCCTAATCAAATAGTGGTAGCGGGAGCTGGATTTGAACCAACGACCTTCGGGTTATGAGCCCGACGAGCTACCAGACTGCTCCATCCCGCAACAACATTACAAAAAATTAATCTCACCTTAAATTATCAAAGTGCTTATTTTAGTTTGCATCTAAAATAAGATTGGTAGCGGGAGCTGGATTTGAACCAACGACCTTCGGGTTATGAGCCCGACGAGCTACCAGACTGCTCCATCCCGCAACAACATTACAAAAAATTAATCTCACCTTAAATTATCAAAGTGCTTATTTTAGTTTGCATCTAAAATAAGATTGGTAGCGGGAGCTGGATTTGAACCAACGACCTTCGGGTTATGAGCCCGACGAGCTACCAGACTGCTCCATCCCGCATCAACAGATTTGCTGCTTACACCAACTTATGCTCTGGATTATAAGTTGGTGCGGAAGGGGGGACTTGAACCCCCACGCCCGAAGGCACTACCACCTCAAGGTAGCGTGTCTACCAATTCCACCACCACCGCAGCTGTGACGCATTCTAGTCGGATCAGACCCAAAAAGAAAGAACTAAATATATTTATTCGCTAGTTTTTGGTGCAACTGGTGAAGTTTCAGTCGATTGGCTTTGTGCCGGAGCAGTCGTTTGTACCGATTTTAAGCTATAGGCATCAGTAGTTTGCTTTTTAGCAAACACCGCTAAACTTAGGCTGGTGACAAAAAACAAGGCTGTTAAAATTGCCGTTAAACGTGTTAAAAAATTAGCCGAACCTGAAGCACCAAAGACGGTTGCTGCTCCACCACCACCAAATGATGCACCCGCATCGGCACCCTTACCATGTTGTACCAGAATCAATACAATCATTAAAATGGCTAAGATAATATGTACTACCAGCACAAATGCATGCATGCTGAACTCCTAATTATTTTGTATTTGCAAAAGCCTGGGCAATTTTATAAAAAGACTCTGCATTTAAAGATGCACCACCAACCAGCGCACCATTAATGTCTGGACAGGCTGCCAACTCTACTGCATTTTCCGGCTTAACACTACCACCATATAAAATTGCCATGCCTGTACCCAAAGGGGTAATTTGGGTTAAACCTGCACGGATTTTGGCATGCATTGCCTGTGCGTCTTCAGGTGAAGCTGTTTTACCCGTACCAATTGCCCAAATGGGTTCATAAGCCACCACTATATTTTTCCACTGTTCAGCCTGAACAACTGTGGCAATATCACAAATTTGTTGCAACACCACCTGCTCGGCCTGACCATTTTCACGCTGCTCTAGACTTTCACCTACGCAATAAATAATGGTTAATCCTGCATTTAAAGCATTTTTAACTTTTTCATTCAAAATTTGGGCAGTTTCAGCAAAAATCTCACGACGTTCTGAATGACCAATCAATACAAAACCAATTTGCTGATCTTTGAGCAGTTCGGCACTCACTTCACCGGTATATGCTCCTGTACCTGCAATACGGGAAACATCCTGTGCAACAGTATAAATAGAGCGCACTGAACTTGCCAATTCTGTCTGAACACTACTCAAAGCCAGCATGGTCGGTGCAATACCCAAATAACAATCTTGTTCTTTAATTTCATTATTTTGCAATAATTTTTTAAAATCTTGCAGCAACGCTTTTGCATCTGCCTGCATTGGGTTCATTTTCCAATTGCCGACAACCCAAGGAGTAATAGCCGAACCCGACATACAGTAACCTATTAAAAACAATTCATTAAACCGCGCACATTCTACACGGAATTCAAGATTTTTCAGAAAATTTTCACATGGCTTTTTTATGCGATTCTTATTTTTTTGCAATCCCCTTTTTTACGCTCAAGAAAAACTTCACCCTGTAATACGACTGGTTCAAAGTTTTATCTGATATTAAGTAGATGACAACATTTTAAGATATGGTATTTTTATATAACAAAAGTATAATTCAATGATACCAATTATAAACAAATTGATTAAGCAGGCATATTAGAGCATGGCAGCATTACAAGGTTCACCAAGATTTACGGGTTTTATTCGATGTTTAGTCGAAGATGGCTTAGTTTCTGCCGAAAATATGCAGAGTGCAATATTGAATGCAAAAAAAGCCAATCAAGATATTGTGCCTTTTTTAATTGATCAATTGAAAATTTCCTCCTTGGCTATTGCAGAAAAAATTTCTCAAGAATTTGGAGAACCTCTTTTTGATTTGAGTGCCTATGACTCTGCTCAAATTATCCGAGAAGGGCTGGATGAAAAGATCATTAGCAAACATTGTATTCTGCCCATTTTTAAACGCGGGAATTTACTCTACGTCGCAACCAGTAATCCCACCAATATAGAAGCCATGGATGCGATCCGCTTCAGCAGTAAGATGAATATCGAAGCGATTATTGTAGAGCACCAGAAATTACACCAGCTGATTGAACAAAACTTTACCCAGGCGGACAGTTTTGAGTTTTCTGATGAAGATATCGATCTAAATCTAGAGCAAGATGATTTAAGTCAAAAAGAAGATGAAGATGATGGTCCTCAAGGGGATGAAGCTCCCATCGTTAAGTACATCAATAAACTGTTAATTGATGCCATTCGTATGGGTGCTTCGGATTTACATTTCGAACCGTATGAAAAGTCATATCGGGTGCGTTATCGTATTGATGGCGTGCTGCGTCAAATTGCCAATCCGCCGTTACAGCTGTCCACACGTTTAGCCTCACGTTTAAAAGTCATGTCGCAGATGGATATTTCTGAAAAACGCTTACCTCAGGATGGCCGGATTAAACTTAAGCTTTCAAAAACCAAAGCCATCGACTTCCGTGTTAACTCATTACCTACCCTATTTGGGGAAAAACTGGTCCTGCGTATTCTGGATCCATCCAGTGCCATGCTGGGTATTGATGCATTGGGCTATGAACCAGAGCAAAAAGAACTGTTTATGCAAGCGCTGGAAAAACCTCAAGGCATGCTACTGATTACAGGTCCGACAGGTTCCGGTAAAACCGTATCTCTCTATACGGGTTTGAATATTCTGAATCGTGAAGATACCAATATTTCCACAGCTGAAGACCCGGTAGAAATTAACCTGGAAGGGATTAATCAGGTCAATGTTAATGCTAAAGTCGGTTTAACCTTCTCTGCTGCGCTTAAATCATTTTTACGTCAAGATCCAGATATTGTCATGGTCGGTGAGATTCGAGATCTGGAAACAGCTGAAATTGCCGTAAAAGCGGCCCAGACCGGTCATATGGTGATGTCGACCCTGCACACCAACAGTGCACCAGAAACCTTAACCCGTTTACGCAATATGGGTGTTCCTTCCTTTAACATTGCAACTTCTGTCAACCTAGTGATTGCACAACGTTTAGCACGTCGTCTATGTCCTCAGTGTAAAATTCCGGCAGAGATTCCTGGACCCAGCCTGCTGGAAATGGGCTTTACCGAAGAAGATTTGAAACATCCAGACTTTCAGGTATATCAACCGGTAGGCTGTTCCGAGTGCCGTGAAGGTTATAAAGGTCGTGTCGGTATTTATGAGGTCATGAAAGTGACCCCTGAAATTTCGAAAATCATTATGGAGGATGGTAATGCACTTGAAATTGCAGCAGCATCTGAAAAATCGGGGTTTAATAATTTACGCCGTTCAGGATTAATTAAGGTTATGCAGGGGGTGACTTCCCTTCAGGAAGTCAATCGTGTAACCAGTGAATAAATGAAAATTTAAAATAAGGATAAGCGCATGGCTGTCAAAAAAGCACAGATGATGCCCGTCTTCAGTTATGAAGGTGTTGATCGTAAAGGGGAAAAACTTAAAGGGGAACTTCCTGCGCGGAATATGGCACTTGCTAAAGTGACTTTACGTAAGCAGGGGATCACCATTAAACATATTCGGGAAAAACGTAAAAATATTCTCGAAGGTTTAATGAAAAAGAAAGTGTCCACCTTGGATATCACGATTTTTACCCGCCAGCTGGCCACCATGATGAAAGCCGGTGTACCACTTGTGCAAAGCTTTGAAATTGTTGCGGAAGGCTTGGAAAACCCAGCGATGCGTGAAGTAGTACTTGGTATTAAAGGTGAAGTTGAAGGCGGGAATACCTTTGCTGGTGCACTTAAAAAATATCCTCAATATTTTGATAATTTATTTTGCTCACTGGTCGAATCTGGCGAACAGTCAGGTGCGCTGGAAACCATGCTAGATCGTGTCGCGATCTATAAAGAGAAAAGCGAACTTTTAAAGCAAAAAATCAAAAAAGCCATGAAATATCCGGCAGCTGTCATTGTAGTTGCCGTGATCGTGACCATTATTTTGATGGTTAAAGTGGTACCTGTGTTCCAGGACCTCTTTAGTTCATTTGGTGCCGATTTACCTGCCTTTACCAAAATGGTGGTAAATATGTCGGAATGGATGCAAAAGTACTGGTTTATTCTGATTATTGCCATTGGTGCAATGATTGCCGGATTTCTTGAAGCAAAAAAACGCAGTAAAAAATTCCGTGATTTTCTGGATAAAGCAGCCCTCAAAGCGCCTATTTTTGGTGACCTGGTCTATAAAGCCATTATTGCCCGTTATAGTCGTACGTTAGCAACCACCTTTGCTGCTGGTGTTCCCTTGATTGATGCCTTGGAATCCACTGCAGGCGCAACTAACAATTGTGTTTATGAAGCAGCGGTGATGAAAATCCGTGATGATGTAGCCACAGGCCAACAGCTACAATTTGCCATGCGGGTTACCAACAAATTTCCATCCATGGCTGTACAGATGGTGGCGATTGGTGAAGAATCGGGTGCCCTCGACAGTATGCTGGATAAAGTTGCCACCCACTTTGAAAATGAGGTCGACAATGCGGTCGATGGTTTAACCTCCATGATGGAACCCCTCATTATGGCCGTGCTGGGTGTGCTGGTTGGTGGTCTGGTGATTGCCATGTATCTTCCAATTTTCCAAATGGGTTCTGTGGTTTAATGCAAGATTTCATTTCTTATTTTATGATCAACCCAACTGCTTTATATATTGCAGTTGGGCTTTTTAGTCTCTGTATCGGCAGTTTTCTCAATGTCGTGATTTATCGAACGCCGAAAATGATGGAGCAAGAGTGGCGGCAGGATTGTCAAATATTGCTGCATTCTGAACAGGTCATTATTGACGAAACAAAAATCACCCTCAGCAAGCCAGATTCTACCTGTCCGAAATGCCAAACGCCCATTCGCTGGTATCAGAATATTCCTGTCATCAGCTGGCTGTTTTTACGGGGCAAATGCGGTTCTTGCAAAAATCCGATCAGTATTCGCTATCCGCTCATTGAATTGTTAACTGCAGCATGTTCCCTGATTATTGTGGCAGTATTCGGCCCTACCCTGCAGATGCTGTTTGGCCTGATCCTCACCTGGGTACTGATCGCACTCACCTTTATTGATTTTGATACCCAGCTTCTCCCAGACCGCTATACCTTAACTCTGGCCGCCTTAGGTTTGGGAATCAATAGCTATAGTATCTATACCAGTCCAACCTCTGCCATCTGGGGCTATATTATTGGTTTCCTGTGTTTGTGGATTGTCTATTATCTGTTTAAGATGATTACAGGTAAAGAAGGTATGGGCTATGGCGACTTTAAACTTCTGGCTGCCTTAGGTGCCTGGATGGGGCCATTGATGCTCCCATTGATCGTATTGCTTTCTTCTTTCGTAGGTGCCGTGATTGGCATTATTCTGCTGAAAGTACGCAAAGAGAACCAGCCTTTTGCATTTGGTCCTTATATTGCCATTGCCGGATGGATTGCTTTTATTTGGGGTGAGCAGATTATGAAAATCTATTTAGGACAATAATTTTTAGGGATATATATGACTTTTATCTTGGGTTTAACTGGAGGGATTGGCAGTGGAAAATCGGCCGCCAGCAACTGGTTTGAAACCCAGGGCATTACTGTGGTCGATGCCGATATTGTCGCGCGCGAGATAGTAGCCAAAGGACAGCCAGCCTTACAACAGATTCATACGACTTTTGGCGATTGGGTTCTATTAGACAATGGCGAGCTGAATCGTCGGGCTTTACGCGAACATATTTTCAAATATCCTAAAGCACGTAAAACGCTGGAAAGTATTACCCATCCTGCAATTCGAGAGTCTATTATTCAACAGCTGCAGGCTGCGACCAGCCCTTATGTAATATTGGTCTCTCCCCTGCTGTTTGAAACCAACCAACATGAACTGACTGATCATACCCTGCTGATTGATGCATCGATTGATTTGCAGATTCAGCGGGCTGCTATGCGTGATCACCAGTCCATTGAACAAATTGAAAAAATTATTCAGTCCCAGATGCCACGTGAACAAAAGCGTCGTTTGGCTGATGATATTGTGCTGAATGACGGTCATCTTGACCATTTATACAGCCATTTAAGACCGCTGCATGAAGCTTATTTGAAACGCTGAAATTAAAAAAAACAGTCGATTAGGACTGCTTTTTTTGTTGATCAAGTTGCTGCTGCAAACTGTCTTGATGACCTATCCAGCGCCATGGCTGTAATGCACCAATCGCCATCCCGATCAAGCCACAAATAATGGCCAGACTTAATGGTTCACCCAATAGCGGTACAGCCAGAATGGCCGCCATAAACGGGGCCAAAGTCACGATACTTCCGGTCTTGAATGCACCCAAACGCTTAATCGCTTCTACATAAGTCAGTGTTGCCACAATGACCACAAAGATACCGTGAAAAATCACCTGTACCATTAAATGCACAGGTTCAGGTGCCGTTAAATTTTTCGGTAAAAACAGCAGATAAATCGGTACATAGATAATCGCCGACCAGATGGCAACGCCTGCCATAGAATGCCAGGCAGAAAGTTTCCATTGGCGTAACAATACGGTGAATACACCCCACCAGATCGCACTCAAGAAAAATAGCATGTCACCAAAACCAAAGGCCACACCGGTTTCCTGATACATCAAGAAGCTCATTGCAGTGATCGCACTCAGCATAATCACCAAACTAATCCGGATGTGTTTATCTAAAGGCTGTTTAAATAATACCAATCCAGCTAAAGCTGTACACAGCGGAATACAGCCATTCAGGAAAATGGCTGCATGCGCTGCTGGTACATAATGAAAGGCACTATAAGAGGTCAGACAATACGCTACCCCACCGATCATTGCCAGAATAAAAGGTTCTTTTTTCCATAAAAAAGCGGTGTCTTTTTTATAGAGTAAAATGGGCATGAGAATACAAAATGCCAAGGCAAAACGTAAGGCGGTAATATCCCAAGCACTAATTCCCCACTGGGCATTCAGGCGAGAAGTAATGGTAAATCCACCCCAAATACACATGGTAATGGCGACATAAAGATAACCTTGAGACCGGGGAGACATAGCAAACAACTTTTAAATAGCAAAGAAAAAATTACAGGTTACGTTGACGACAGGCTTCATACAGTGCCATCCCCGTCGCCACACTGACATTTAAGCTTTGCAAGTTCCCTGCCATTGGAATATAGACCTTCTGATCACATTGTGACTGGGTAATTGGACGCAGACCTGTATCTTCAGCCCCCATCACGACACACACTGCCGTACCGGTAAAATCAAATTGATCAATCGGTAAGGCTTTTTCATCCAGCATGGTTCCAACTACACGTACATTAAATTCATCTTTGATATGGCCCAAAGTACGCGCCAGATTGGTCACCTGAATAAACTTCACTTTTTCTGCGCCACCGGCAGCAACCTTACGCGCAGTTGGCGTTAGGCTTGCAGAACGGTCACGCGAAACCACTACGGCTTCAACCCCCATGGCAGCAGCTGTACGGATACATGCGCCCAAATTATGCGGATCGGTGACCTGGTCCAGTGCCAGCAAAAGCGCTTGAGGATTTTGCTTCAGCACGGCATCCAGATCCTGTTCATTCAATACCGGATGCGGACGCACTGCCGCAACTACACCCTGATGAAAAGGTTGGCCTGCCAGTTTTTCCAGTTTGTCACGGCTGGCTTGTTGCACGCTAATACCAAAAGGTTCAGCCAGAGCCAAGACGTTTTTCAAACGCTGGTCATCACGGCCTTTCAAGGTAAATAAAGTCAGTACGCGCTCAGGCTCGAGTTCTAATAATGACTCCACTGAGTGAACGCCATAATAATATTCTGGTTTTGCCATGAACGGCCTCTAAAATCTATGGTGACTATGGGTAATTATACAAAAAGAAAAATCCTGCAAAGCAGGCTTTACAGGATTGATGCTTGAATCTAGTTTAACCGATTCAGGTTAAAATTTCTTTGTCTTATCCGGGACGAATGCTTAACCTTCGAAATGACAGACATAATCGAGCACTTCATCAGTCTCGATTTTAAAACGGCTATTGCCTGGTACATAGAAAGACTGACCGGCACGGAACAGTTCACTTTCAGTTTTGTCACCAATTTGGACACGACATTCACCTGAAATAATTTCCATACGTTCAGGTACATGTGTTTGAAAGGTCAAAGCCTGTTCTGTTGGCAAAATTACCCCTAAGGTCTTTTTGGTGCCATCTTCAAACTGTACGGTATGACTGATACACAACCCATCGAAATAAACATTCGACTTTTTGACAACCGAAACGTGATCAAACTGATTTGACATGCGTATTCTCCAGATAATGCGCATTTATAATTTTTGCCCGAGCTAGTTTAAAGCCGAGTATTAAACTAATCAATCATTGTTTCTTCCAGTCAAATCAATATTTTTCAAATTTTTACAAATATTTTTTCTATAAACTTCAAAGAAAAGCTGGAGAGTGATGCACGAACTTCTGCATAAATGAAATGCTAAGCTCAAATTATTGCCAATTTCTTCCCAACCAAAGGTGAATAATATTCCCCAGCATTAATCCTACCTTCAAATCATCCGCATTATATGGTTCAGGTTTTGCGGGACTGGATCGAGCTGCGCATCAGTTTTTTATCTTTTTTCTAAAATAAGAGGCTATTGATCGATGGCAAATTTTATCGGCTATTTTCAACTGCGCGTTTTATTTTCTGCACTCAGATAAGGTAAGATATTGATGTTTTAAATCCTTTTAAAATAAAAGCTGTCTTGTGACCAAAACAAAATTTCACTATCTTAGATTAAAACTTTTCGCAGCTTGGATGCGTTTATGCTGACACATTTAACTCTCATCAATTTTGCTTTAGCTGATCACTTAGCCATTGATATTGAAAAAGGTTTCAATGTCCTGACGGGTGAAACCGGGGCGGGTAAATCGTTATTACTGGATGCCCTGTCTGCCTGCCTGGGTGAACGTACCGATACCAATTATGTACGTTTCGGTTCGGATAAAGCCGATGTGACGACCATTTTTAGTTATCAGGAACACAGCCCTGAAGCCCAATGGTTAAAAGCACACGAGTTGGATGATGAGTCAGGCGAAATTCATTTACGTCGGGTGATTTTTGCTACAGGTCGTAGCAAAGCCTGGATTAATGGCCGTCCAAGCAGCTTGTCAGAGCTGAAAGAAATTGGGCGTTTGCTGGTACAACTCTATAGTCAGCACAGTCAGCAGCAACTGTTAGAACCGCCCTATCCCAAGCACTGGCTCGACCGTTACAGCAACTTTTATCAGCCTGCGCAAGATGTTCGTAATGCCTATAGCACCTGGCAAAAAGACATTCGCCAGCATCAAGCCGCTTTGGATGCTCAAGCAACCCGCAAACAGCGGATCGAAACTTTAGAGTTGCAACTGGAAGAACTCGAATACATTACCCAGATTGACTATAAAGAGATTGAACAGGAATTTGACCGTTTAAGCCATCATGAACATATCATGCTTGACTGCAGTTATAGCTTAAATGTGCTGGATGAAGCCGAACAAAACCTGACCCAGGAACTTTCTTCAATTATTCGTCGTCTGGAATCACATGCTGGTCGTAGTGAGCAGCTTGCTGAAATCTATAATTCACTGATCAATGCACAAAGTGAAATTGATGATGCAACGGCAAACTTGCGTCAGTTTATCGATCGCCAAAGCTTCGATCCTGAACGGATGGAAGAATTGAACTCACAACTGGAAATTTTCCACCGTTTAGCGCGTAAATACCGCACTCAGCCAGAGACACTAAAAGAAGAATACCAGGCCTGGCAGACAGAATTGGAACAATTGCATCAGCTGGAAGACCCGGAAACCCTGGCTGAACAGGTCGAGTTATCGCATCAGGAATTTTTAGCCAAAGCACAATATCTGGATGAAATTCGCCGTGAAGCCGCAATCCCCTTGGCAAAACAACTGACTGAACAGGTCAAGCAGCTGGCTTTGCCAGAGGCCTATTTTGAATTCAAGTTTGAACCTTTGGAACAGGTTGGTGCCGAAGGGCTTAGCTTTATTCAACTGCTGTTTACTGCGAACAAGGGTATTCCGCCACAGCCTTTGGCACGGGTCGCTTCCGGAGGTGAGCTGTCGCGTATTGCCCTAGTGATGCAAGTCATGAATGCGGAAAAAACCGAAGCGGAAGTGCTGGTCTTCGATGAAATCGATGTCGGGATTAGTGGCGGTACTGCAGAAATGGTCGGCCGTTTGCTGGCTGATTTGGCCCAGCATGTACAGATCTTATGTATTACCCATCAGGCTCAGGTGGCAGCACAATCCGATCAGCATCTACTGGTGAAAAAGCGTCAGACCGATCCGGCCAGCAGTACCATCATTAATCTTGCAGAAGAACAGCGCATTGATGAACTGGCCCGTATGACCGGCGGCGTCGAAATTAATGATACGACCCTGCAACATGCCAAGCAGTTACGTCAACTTAAGTTTCAACAGGTATAGGTTTGAGGTTTAAATCACAAAAAATGATTGGCGAAACCCAATTAGTTTAGTAACTTGGTCATAAGCGCTTAGTTAATTTAATCAGTTTTTGATTTTAAGGGGGAATGGCTTAGATGACTAAACAATATCTGACACATCGCTGTCTCATTGCACCTCCTGATTTAGCCGATGACTTTTTTGCCAATACGGTAATTTATTTGGCACGCCATGATGAAGATGGTGCACAAGGCATTATCATTAACCGCCCATCCGGTCTTTCAATCAAGGAATTGTTGAATGATCTGGAAATTGAAGCGGACAATGTCAATCCTCATGCAGTCTTGCAAGGGGGACCTTTGCGTCCTGAAGCCGGATTTGTGCTGCATACCGGTCAACCGACCTGGCATTCATCCATTGCTGTGGGCGAAAATGTCTGTATTACCACGTCCAAAGATATCCTCGATGCCATCGCCCACAATGAAGGCGTTGGACGTTACCAAATTGCTTTGGGTTATGCCAGCTGGGGCAAAAACCAGTTAGAACAGGAAATCGCACGTGGTGATTGGCTGATCTGTGATTCTGATATGGATTTGATTTTTAACTTACCTTATGATGACCGCTGGGATGCTGCCTATAAAAAAATGGGCCTAGACCGCACCTGGCTATCATCAGAGATTGGACATGCCTGATTTATCAAAACCGCACATGATTATGGCATTTGATTTCGGTACCCAGAAAATGGGCATGGCAGTCGGTCAATCGCTGATTGAAAGTGCCAATCCGCTTGCCTTGTTTCCGATGAAAGATGGCATCCCGAACTGGGATGCTTTGCTGAAAATCGTCAAACAGTATCAACCGAGCTTATTTTTGGTCGGTTTACCGTTAAATATGGATGATAGTGAATCTGAACTTTCTGCGCGTTCACGCAAATTTGCCCGACGCTTGCGTCATCAGACCAATATTGAAACATTGATGGTCGATGAGCGTCTGACTACCCGTGAAGCACGTGATGAACTTGACCAGTATCAGTCTCAAGGTCGTGGCAAAAAACTGGCGGCTGACAGCATTGCAGCTGCGCTATTCATCGAAAGCTGGTATCGCAATCCACAAGGGGTAGCACCTTAAAGATAAAAAATATCTTTTAGAATAATGCCAGTCCGTTCAATAATTGACTGGCATTTTTATTATAAATTCAGCATTCTGTTTGATACACGGAAACGTCATCCGCAATTGTTTGAGGCAAGATTACATAAAAAAGTGGTTGTTTCTGCGATACATTCTTTAGTTGATGGTAATGGACGAGTTTTGCGGATGACAAATGGTTTTGGTTACTTTTGCCAAAACAAAAGTAACATACGAGCTCCAAAAATTTGATTTAAGGAAGCAAGACTCTGTCGTGAACCACTTAAAAAATTAAGGCGTTGTTACCAACTCCTTAGATCAGCATTAATCTCTCGTATGCTTTTTTTGAAATGAACAAGGGCTAAGTTATGGCTGATCTTTTTTCAGGATATGTACGGTTACAGTACGTCCTGCCACAAAGGCCAGCTGGTTCTTCGGCAATTCATCAATCATAATTTTTACTGGTACACGCTGTGCCAGACGCACCCAGCTAAAGGTTGGATTCACATTGGCAAGTAATCCCGTAGTGGATGTACGTTCGCGGTCTTCAATCCCGGAAGCAATGCCCTGAACATGACCTTTGAGTTTTTGTGAATCGCCCATCAGCTGGACCGTTGCAGGAGCACCAACATAAATCTTGTCGAGTTTAGTTTCTTCAAAATACCCCACCACATACAGCTGCTGACGGTTTAACAGTGCAGCCACTGCCTGCCCGACTTTGACATAGTTGCCTTGTTGTAATTCAAAATTGGATAAGGTGCCATCAGCCGGTGCCACCACTTCAGAGCGGTTTAAATTTAGTTCGGACAGGTGCAGATTACTGTTGGCTACTTCAATCAAGGCTTTTTGCTGCACAATATTGGCTTTGGCCTGATCAATCGCAGCCAGCATTTGCTCATGTTCGGCATGTGACTGATCTCGCGTTGCAAACATCTGGTCCTGTTCCTGTTTTGAAATCGCACCCTCCATAAGGTTGGCATAGCGGTTGGCATTTTTATCCGCCAGATTGATATTGGCTTGAGATTTCACCAGATTGGCTTTGGCCTGAGCCAGTTCTGCTTCGGCAGCAGCCAGGCCTGCCTTGGCTTTAGACAGGTCCGATCTGGCCTGTTCCACATCCAGGGCTTGACGGGCCACATCAATTTTAAACAGCACCTGCCCTTTTTTCACAGTCTGGTTATCTTGCACCAAGACCTCGGTGATCAAACCCGCAACATCTGAAGAGACTTGAATCACATCGCCGCGTATTCGGCCATCACGGGTCCATGGCTCAGAATTGTAATAATCCCAGATATGTTTTACCGCCAAAATTGCAACGACAGCGACTATAGTAAATAGCACCGGTCGGACGACTTTACGCAAGTCTAAAGATGTCATGGAAAACCTCATTCATTTCAAAAAATGTCTGCTTAGCCCAAGCAGACAATAAAACCCCAATGCATTAACCACAGCAGCGCAAGATAAATACAGAGATAAAAAATATTCGGCAGCGGAATCCAGCCCTGTTCCACAACACGGTCAAGCACGCGCATCACTACACGCAGTACAACGTAGGCCAGAACCGCCTGAATCAGCAGAATCGGGACATATACCCCATAGACATTTAACTCACCCATGGACAACTTCTCCAAGTTGTATCTCTTCTTTAAGCTGCGCTGGTTCATGACATAAACTGCTGCGAATATTGTTTAAAGACATCTGTATTCGCCAGGAAGTTTCAGCATGTTCCAGTTGTTGTGCCTCTTTTTTCAATTGGCTGATTTTTAAAATAACCTGCTGATGAAGCTCTGTAATCAGCTGTTGTTGCGCATTTTCTTTGGCACGAAAATAGTCATCCAGACCTTGTTGCAGATCTTCCAGACTCACCAAAATGGCTTGCTCTGAATCAAGTCGATGCATCAACTCTTGCAGACGGGTCAGGTCAATCACGGCACTGGTTTCCACCAGGGCCAAATTAATCTGAGTCTTTAATTTTTCCGACTGCACCATCTTGGTATTCAATATTCCAATCCGGTCCAGCATACTGCGTAAATGAATACGAAACGGCACGCCATAAGGAAGATATAAAGCCTGACGAATGGCCTTGTAATGCAGCGACAGAATCCGCTGTACCGTAATTTCAGGAGACATCGCCCGAACCAGATGAATGATGTAAATCGAAATAATCGGCCCCAGCACCGAACCGATGGTGGCATCAAAGAAAAAAACCTGATCCAGCGTGTAATGGTTTTGCAAGTTCAAGCCCATGATGGTTCCCATCAATAAGGGCAAGGCAATCCCGGTGAGTGGCGGATGAGGAAACATCATCAGGCAATAGATCACAAAAGGGGCCAGTACCAGTGCCAATTCCCAGAACGAGGTCACGTGCGGAAAAATGCCATAGGCATAAATAAACACCATCATCCCTGCATAAATATTGCCACGCACAAACATCTTCAATGCCGGTACCGGGTTATCTATGGCAGTTAAAATACAGGCGCTGATCGCTGCCATTTCAGCCATCATAAAACCGGCTTTCCAACCACTGAGTATCCAGAATCCTGTCGCGATGATCACCACAATAAAAGCGGAAATTCCGCCCCGCACCGCAACCCCATGGTCACGGTGTAAATTGGGATAGGTGGTGCTCAGGGGTGTGACGCTTTCTGGCAATGAAGCATCGCCCTGTTGGATGCGTTGCCAAATCAATCTAATGGCACGAATATTTTGAATGAAATGACGGATATCCATTTTCAGACTGGCCAAAATCACCTGCTGTTCAGCAGATACGGTGGCCATTAAACGGGTAAAATCCTGCTCAAAATTTTCAGGCAACAGATTTAGGGTCTGTTCCTGAATATCCTGATCATCTTTTAAAAATGTGGCGCTATGATCATGAATCACCTGAAGCTGGACACGGTATTGGCGATCCATTTGATCCAGCTGTTTGATCCGTTCGGCCATCGCCACCAGGTTCGCTACCAGCATGCTCAGTTGATGTAGCATTTCCTGTAGGGGTTTGGTCATGCCCTGCAAGGTCGATTTCTCATAGGACAAGTGCACTGCCATGACATGAATTTCAGCAATATCACGGGTAATCTGACTGAGTGCGGTACTGTAATTTCCCAGTTCGGAGGGATTGAGTAAAATCTGGTCAAATAAAGTTTTGGTGTCTTTAAAGGTTTTAGATACACGTGCCGCCACGGCTGGCCCAATATGCAGCGGAAAAATTGTCGTAGTCACAATAGCACTACAAACCACCCCAACCAGAATTTCTAAGAAGCGGCCCACGGCCATATCAAACATCGACGCCGTGTCAATGCTATAGATAATGTTATAGCTGATAATGACGGTGGTATATCCCGCCAGCATAAATACATAACTACGCGGAGTCCGGTCGAGCAGCGAGATATATAAACAACCTCCTACCCATGCAGCTAAAAATAAAGTGAACAGCCACGGTGTGTTGATTAGTAGCGGAGTCACTGCCACCGAAACTACCGCACCCAACAAGGTGCCCAGTGCACGATACACACTTTTGGAAGAAGTCATCCCGGAAAAGGGATTGGCAATCACAAAGACGGTCCCGATTGCCCAGATGGGATAGGCCAAATTCAGTGCAAAAGCCACATACAGCGCAAGCATGCCTGCCAGAAACGTTTTAGTCGCAAAAATCCAGTCCATCTTGTTGGGACGAAATGCGAGTACTTGTTTAGTAAGCAGCATGGGTTGATCTCAAATTAGGGGGTTACTTCCTCTGCCTGATTTTGGAATGACGACTACAATGCACGATCTACCTGGAAGATGGATCGTGTAAAAATAGGGAGGTTTAAACATGCCTCAGATGAGCGTCATTCAAAACGAATGGAGAAGATTTCACATCATCCTGTTGATGTGAAATAACACAGGAAAACAGTCAGCCTGGAAAGGTTGAAAATTCACCATTAGACATTTATTTTGATTATTTTTTCAAACAAAGCCCATAAAGTCAATAATAATATCTTATTGTGATAATTAAACATAAATTAATAAGACCTATTAAATGAATATTGCCTGATTTTCTCATGCTCACCGTAAAATATTTTTAGATGAGGTACAAATACAACATTAGCTTCACAAAAGCCCTGCTCTACCTAATTTTTTGTTATAAAGTAATACTTATTCGTTTTTCTTTTTATATGCTTTGACCAAGCAGGTACTTATGGCACTTTCTAGTTTTGGTAAAATTCTTACCGTTTTGGATCTCTTTTCAGTGTCTCGCCCGATCATTAATGTCGATATCATTAGTGAGGAATTAGGACTCTCTAAACCCACAAGTTACCGTTATTTAAAAGAATTGGTTTCGGCAGAATTATTACAACGCCTCAGTGGAACTTCAGGTGACTACACACTAGGTTCTAAAATTGCCGTACTGGATTACATTTCCCGTACCACAGACCCTTTGGTACAGATCAGCATTCCCTTTATGCAGCAAATTGTAGAACGTACCGAATTCGGCTGTCTGCTCACGCATTTAAATTACGATTCATGTATCGATATTCATCACGAACTATATAAAGACCTGACCACGCTGATTTATGGTCGTGGTTGTCCTCGCCCAATCTATAAAGGTTCTTCTGCCAAGGTGATTTTGGCACATTTACCCAAACAGCGCGTTTTGGATTATTATCGGCGCTTTGTGACTGAACTGTCTGAAGTTGGCTTTGCACATAGCGAAGAAGAATTCCTGTTGCAAATGAAACAGATTAAAAAACAGGGCTATTATTTCTCGAGTGGAGAAGTCGATCCCAATCTGGCCAGTCTTTCTATTCCAGTGAAATTTTCCACTAAGGAACCGCCTTTGGCCTTGACCCTGTTAGGCTCGAAAAACCGCTTTGAATTTACCAATTTCCAGAAGTTGATCGAAATATTACGCGACAATGCCAGTTTAATCGAAAAGAAATTTATGACCTTGACCCATCAGGAAGACATATTTTAACTTGAGGAACAACAATACATTTTAATCTAAAAAATGTTGAATTCATTATTATATTCTCATAATATGATTATCGTTCTTCAGCATCCAGTGTTCCATGATAACGTGATGCCAGGTTAAAAACTCTCCCCAAATTAAAAAAGCTCATCACAGGATGGGCTTTTTTATGCGCTTATTTCCAATATTCTATTGCTTCTCATGCGGATAAAAATAACGGAACGTCAGATTCACCCGTGGCTCAATAATTTTCACCGATTTCCTTAAAGTATGCTTCCAGTACTGCTGAGTCTTGCCACGCATCACAATCAGCTGACCGCTCTGTAACAGCACATCAACTTTGTCTGGCTTTTGCTTGTGCTTAAAACTGAATTTCCGGGTTGCCCCAAAACTTAAGGAGGCAATCACGGTTTCCTGACCTGTATTGGGTTGCAATGTAGACTCATCATCACTATGCCAGCCCATAGCTTGAGTGCCATCTTCATACAAATTAGCAAGACATGAATTAAACGCATAGCCGACCAAATTTTCGATATGCTGCTTTAAACGGAATAATCCGGGTGTCCAGACATGGGCTTGCTTGAATGTGCCGGAATAATGATATGGGTAATTTTCATCGCCATACCAGGCCACTTTACGTGCAGTTTTATAGTGTTTTCCATACAACAGCACTTCATCATGTTGCCAGGCCAGATGAGTCAAAAAATACTGCAAATATTGCTCGCTCTGCTGAGGCGTTAAAATCAGGCCATAGTCTTGTACAATGCCGTCATAGGGCAACAGATTGGCTCGGACTTCAGGCTCAAACAATTCAAAGTTCATCGGCAAAAATAAATCTAAAATTCATTTTATTCTAACGAATGATTTCTGTTCACAATTGAGAATATTGTATGCGCTTGTGACATAGGCTATCAGGCTTAGTCTCAAAAAAATTGCATATGAATTTATGACACTTATTTCAAAAAATTCAGCCTTTTGTCCAAACCTACAGCTTACTGGTCATCGAATTTGACCCTGATTGCTTCCTTCACCGCTCAGGTCAAGGCGCTAATTGCAATATGCGGTTAATAGTATTAATCGACTGATTGAATCGGGGGTTGGGGCTGCCTGAAGGCTGCCATATTCTGATCACCATCTCTGCCATTTTACTGGCTAAAGAAGTCATCAATGCCTTAGTGCAATTAGGGCAACAATTTTATGGGGAAAAGCTGCGTATTAGCGGATGCTGAAGCAAGAAACGCATAGTTGATTATATTATGAATATTTTTATAACAGCGTGCTCACATGATCCCTTTTATGAGCGAAACTCGTTTACTTCTTCTTAGGGCAAAATTAAATTTTAAAATAAATCATTCATAGAAACATGGTCTTTCCGCTTGGCTCCATTCCCAAACCATAGCTGATAACCACCTAGTCATGAAGTCATGAGCAATAAAAAAAGCCTGCAAATTGCAGGCTTTTTATTTAATTATGAGAGTAATTAACGCTGAACTTTCTGTTCAATCTCTTCGACGCTGGTATGGCGAACATCTAGCCCTTTGACCATATAGATAACCTGTTCAGAAATATTACGTGCATGGTCACCAATCCGCTCCAAAGAACGCAACACCCACATCACATTAATGACCCGTGAAATATGACGCGGATCTTCAATCATATAAGTCATTAAGGTACGGGTCGCAGACTGGTATTCACGGTCAATATCGGCATCCGCAAGCAATACTCGTAAAGCCTGATCAACATCCAGACGTGCAAAGGCATCCAGCGCATCATGAATCATCACACGAACCTGATTACCAATGTGACGGGTTTCCATATAGCCACGTGGCGAACTGCCTTCTTCACATAAATTTTGTGCAATACGGGCAATTTTTGCAGCTTCATCGCCAATACGTTCCAGGTCGGTATTGGCCTTTGACATGGCAATCACCATACGTAAATCAATTGCCGCAGGATGACGGCGTGCCAGAATCAGGGTCAAGGCTTCATCAATCTCGGTTTCCATACGATTGACTACATTATCCTGAAATTGCACTTCAATCGCTAAAGCGGCATCAGTGTCTAACAGGGCATGAATACTGTTGGCCACTTGCTGCTCGACCAAGCCCCCCATGGTCATAAACTTGGTATTTACATCTTGCAAATCTTCATTAAATTGCGAAGAAATATGGTGATTTAACACCGGATTGTTTGGCAAGGGACGTACTCCACAACAGCGATTTTAAAATGAATGATCTTGTTTAATATTAAAGCATACCTACTATGAAGTTTTTATGACAAAAACTGCAAGATTAGCTGACTGGCTTGAACGACTTGTCAACCAGCCAGGTATTCATTTCTTCAAGGTCTTTTTCGGTCAATTTACCGACCGATGCTTTTAAACGCAGCACATTAATCAAATAATCATATTTTGCATTTAAATAATCCTGTTTGGCAGAAAAAGCGTTGCGTTGTGCCAGCAGCACATCGACCATGGTTTTTAGACCTTCCTGATATTGTGCTTTAGAGGCTTGGGAAACCACTTCCGAAGAGTCCATTGCGGCTTTTCGTGCCTGTAATTTGGCTTGATCAGTTTCTACCTGCATATAAGATTTTTTCACATCGGTACTGGCTTTGCGAATTGTAGCCTCCAGCTGGGATTCGCTTTTCTTCACATTTACCGTGGCTTTTTGAATGGATTTTTGCGTTCTGCCCCCGGTATAAACATTCCAGTTCATCTCTACGCCAATCTGGTCAAACTGGCCATCACTGGATACCACATTTTGCGGGGACTGCTTGATATATCCATACGTCCCTACTGCCTCAATTTGTGGATATAAGGCAGCTTTTTCTACCCGTTTCTGGTCTTCTGCATAACGCTGCTGGATACGTGCCTGCTGAACAGAGAGATTCTGACTCAGTGCCAGCGCTGTCCAGGCATCCAGATCAGCAGGATAAGGCTTTTGAAATTGAAAATCGTCTCGGAGTACGGCCAAATTTTCTTGATAAGGCCCGATTAACTGGGTCAGCTGTTCCTGTGCCAAAACCAGTTGTACATGCGTGGCAATCCGGTTGGCCCGGGCACTTTGATATTGCGCATTGGCCTCACTGACATCGCTTTTTGCTACCAGTCCTTCTTTTAATTTGGCATTCATCACATTCAGCTGTTCAAACAGGGCTTTTTCTTCCTGCAGATTGGCTAGGGTTAAACTCTGCTGACGCAATATATTAAAATAACTTTCCGAGACGTTTAAAATGTGTTCCTGGCGCTGTAATTGTAAAGTGATTTCACTCAGATTAACGGAAGTTTTGATCTGCTTTAAACCTTCCCAGGCATCCCAGCGAAATAGTGGCTGACGAGCAGTAATGGCAATTTGTCGAGTAGTAGACGGGGAAGCCGTAAATGCATCTGCCGGAAAACCCGGAATACTGCTATCACTGCTCTGCTGGCTTTTACGCATCACATTTCCAGAAACAGTCACCGTTGGCAATAAATTCCCTTTGGCAATACCCAGATTGAGTTGATCTGCTTCATACTGTAAAAGATTGGCTTGCCAGTTGGGATCGCTGTTTTTCGCCCGTTGATAGGCTTGCACCAAATCCAGAGCATGACTCCAGGGACTGAACAGCAACACACATGCACCAATGACTATTTTAATATCCATTTTTTATCGTAAATCCCGACCTGCGACCATCCATAGACATGCATATTTATAATAAAAGCTATGCAATATTAAAATGATCTGCTCAATTTTCCGTATGATTTTTATTAATTTTTGCCATCTGCTCAGCTGTTATTCATCAACCTCCACATGACTGCTCCATCATCACAGCACGTAACCAAAATCCTTCACAACACTACACAGACAAAGACTTTTTCAGTTATACAATACCCGCATACCCTGCAAATCATTGCCGCATGTACCCGATATAGAATGACTGTGCCGTTAAAAACAAAATTTTCTGTTAAGCAATACTTCCCTTTCTTTATTTTTATCCTTCTTATCGGGTGTCAAAAACCCGAACCTCAACCTATTCAAGAACCGGTACAAAAACAATCACAACAAGATGAAACGGTAGATTTAAACCTATTATGCAAAAATCTTGAGAAAAACATGCTGGCCATTAATGCGGAACGCACCACTTTTGCCCTGGAACAGATTAATCAGGATCTCAAGTTATGCTTGCCGCTGTCTACCTTAGCAGAACAACAACATTTATTAAAACTGTCCAATCAAATGTACAACAACTTCCTTAGCGTGGATAGAACAGCGCCACAGCAAGTTGCTTTCGAAGAGTATGCTTTTGATTTATCGCAGCATCCGACCATTCAACAAAACCGTTTTGAACAACTGACGTTACGTGATCAATATTTATTAAAACATAAAGGGCAAGCTTATATAGAGCTGTATGATCGCGGTAAAGGCCAGATCAATTATCGCCGTAGCCCCGAATATTTAGCCAGAATTTTTGCGCCTTATATGCCGCAAGCCGAACAGGTCTTTATCGAAAATCTGGCGGCACAAAATACGCTGCCGGTATTTTCAGAGCATATCTTGATGATTGAACCGCATGAAATTGTGACCCGGGCTTTATTCTGGGAAGAATATTTAAATCAATACCCGAAAAGTAGCTATCGTAAAGATGCGGAATATCTTTTACAGATGTATAGCCTGTTTTTATTTAAAGGCATGCATGATTCGCCGGTCTCGGATACTTACCTGGATAAATATGCAGTACAAAGCAGTTCAATGGATGAAATTGAAAAATTAGCCCAGGTCAAAAACTCGCATTTAGCCGTTCAAGCGAGCAAGTTTCTGCAATTTCTACAGTTATCCGAACAGCAGCGCTTACAAGAAATTCCTGTTCAGCTTAGCCTTAAAGAACAACTGTCGATGTCTGAAAAACAGCTCGCACTCAGACAGTTAGATGAATATTTGGGTTTACAAAATCTGAGCCTTTCCAACCCGCGTGACTGTTTTAGTGATGCCGTTTGTGTTTAAGCTGCCTGTCTGTCTCCGATCTGGACGCCAGCCGAAAAGCGATGTTTTATGTGAATGTTTTTTAGTACATGGACATGGTAGTATTGATTCATAGCTTGACGGAGCGCGAGTAACAACTCGCTGAGATCGCCTAAATTCTATATGCAAATATGGCATTTGAGGGTGAGTACCGTTGAACCTGATCAGGTTAAGACCTGCGTAGGAATCAAGCCATCAAAAAACCTAAGCCTTCAATTGATTTGTGTTGATTTTAAAATCATTCAATCAGATCAATCTGCCACGTTTTTGGTCGTGCTTGATTCGTTGATGTTATTCACAAGGATCATTACCATGGACCAATTAACGAATCGCTCTGCAACAGATATTTCCGCTCAGCATGAGCAAGATGCCAAAGATCTCACCCGAATTTTACCCGCTTCCAGAAAAGTCTACATTCAAGGTTCGCGGAGTGACATTCAGGTGCCTATGCGTGAAATTTCCCTGACCGAGACCCCAACCGGTCTGGGTGGAGAACACAATCCGGCCATTATGGTCTATGACACTTCAGGCGTTTATACCGACCCGAACGTGGCCATTGACCTGAATAAAGGTTTGCCCAATGTGCGTGAAACATGGATTGAGGAACGTCAGGATACGGAACGTTTAGAGACGCTGAGCTCTGCTTTTGGACAGGAACGTCTGAAAGATATTCGTACGGCAGAAATCCGTTTCGCCCATATTCAAAAGCCGCGCCGTGCTAAAGCGGGCAAAAATGTCACCCAGATGCACTATGCACGTCAGGGCATCATTACTCCTGAAATGGAATATATCGCCATTCGTGAAAACCAGCGCCAGCAGGAAGGTGTTGATGCACGCCAGCATGCCGGTCAAAACTTCGGGGCCAAGAATCTGACGGAAATTACCCCTGAATTTGTGCGTCAGGAAGTAGCCGAAGGCCGTGCCATTATTCCGGCCAATATTAACCATCCTGAAATTGAACCGATGATCATCGGACGTAATTTCCTGGTCAAGATCAATGCCAATATCGGCAACTCCGCACTCGGTTCCAGCATTGATGAAGAAGTAGCGAAAATGACCTGGGCCACCCGCTGGGGTGCTGACACCATTATGGATTTGTCGACCGGCAAAAATATTCATGAAACCCGTGAATGGATTATCCGCAACTCTCCTGTTCCAATTGGGACGGTTCCTATTTATCAGGCACTGGAAAAAGTTGATGGTGTTGCCGAAGACCTGACCTGGGAAATCTTTAAAGACACCCTGATTGAACAGGCAGAACAAGGCGTGGACTATTTCACCATTCATGCCGGCGTGCTTTTAAGATATGTACCGCTGACGGCTAACCGCTTAACCGGAATTGTTTCTCGCGGCGGCTCTATCATGGCACAGTGGTGTCTGGCGCATCATCAGGAAAACTTCCTGTATACGCATTTTGATGAGATCTGCGAGATCATGAAGGCCTATGATGTATCCTTTAGTCTGGGGGATGGCTTACGTCCAGGCTGTATTCAGGATGCCAATGACGAAGCGCAGTTTAGTGAACTGCGTACCTTGGGGGAACTGACCCATCGTGCCTGGGAGCATGATGTACAGGTGATGATTGAAGGTCCGGGGCATGTACCGATGCACATGGTCAAAGAGAATATGGACTTGCAACTGGAAGTCTGTAAAGAAGCGCCTTTCTATACCCTAGGGCCTTTAACCACCGATATCGCTCCCGGTTATGACCATATTACCTCGGCAATTGGCGCTGCCATGATTGGCTGGTACGGTACCGCCATGCTGTGCTATGTCACGCCAAAAGAGCATTTGGGCTTACCGAACAAGAAAGATGTCAAAGACGGTATCATCACCTATAAAATTGCAGCCCATGCCGCCGATCTGGCCAAAGGCCATCCGGGTTCGCAAGTGCGTGATAATGCCCTATCCAAAGCGCGTTTCGAATTCCGCTGGGAAGATCAGTTCAATTTGAGTCTGGACCCGGATACGGCACGTAGCATGCATGATGAAACCATGCCGAAGGAAGCGCACAAATCTGCGCATTTCTGTTCCATGTGTGGTCCTAAATTCTGTTCCATGAAAATCACTCAAAATGTGAGGGATTATGCGAAAAATCAAACTAACGAGGGACAGGATACAGAGATTGAAGCAGGTTTGAATGCCATGAAAACCAGCTATCATGAACATGGTCAAAAATTGTACCACAAGCTGTAATTCTTAAAAAAAAATCTTTTATTTTCATAAAATTCTCAGTTAGGATGAATGTATGCTTTTCATCCTGACTGAGCTATATGAATATTATTAAACAAGCCACATATAACAACGACCAAGTCAAAATTCAGTCGCGTGAATATCTTTTTCGTGGCTTCATTCAGGTTGAAAAAGTCAATCTCTGCCATCGTTTATTTAACCAGAGCAAATTCACTCCTGTTATGCAGCGTGAACTGATTCACCGCCCTGAAGCTGCCGGTGTACTGATTTATGATGATACCCAGCAAAAATTTGCCTTAATTGAACAATTCCGTGTCGGTGCAATGGATGATCCAGAATCCCCCTGGCAACTAGAAGTGATTGCCGGTGTACTCGATGGTGATGAATCGCCGGAAAGCTGTATACGTCGTGAGAGCATGGAAGAATCTGGCTGCGAGATTGACCAGTTACAGCATTTATTCAGCTTTTATCCTTCGGCTGGGGCCTGTTCTGAACTGTTTCATTTATATAGTGCCCAAGCACATCTTCCTGAACATGGCGGAGTGTTTGGCATGCCGGATGAAGGGGAAAATATTCAGCTGCATATCATTGATTATAGTGAAATCACTACCTTATTGAGTAATGGCCGATTAAGGAATGCGCCAGTCATTATGGCCTTGCAATGGTTGCAACAACATATTAAAACAACAAGGAATGTCTAGGGAGTCGGACATGACTTTATACCAACCCAATGAAGACCAGCAAGACTGGACCATTATTCAGATTTCAGACACGCATTTAATGGATCAGGACGATCTGGAATTTGTAGAGATGAATCCGGAACAGAGCTTTCATGCTGTGATGCAACAGATTCAGCAGCAATATCCGAGTACCGATGCCATTATTCATACTGGGGATCTGGCGCAAGTACCGGTCAAACAGACGTATACACGTTATTTATCTTATATGCAGAATCTTGGTATTCCCTTTTATCAAATTCCAGGCAATCATGATGATATTGATCTGTTCCCTTTCTATCAGCATAAAAATCAGGTACACGCCATTCATTTTGGCAGATGGAGCGTGCTGCTGCTAAACACAGCCGTAGACGGCAGAATAGATGGCCGGATTGAACCAGAGCAATTACAACAGCTAGATCAACTACTGGCAGAACTGCAACAGCAATTTGTCATTGTGGCATGTCATCATCATCCTTTTGCCATGCAATCAAAATGGATCGATCAACATAAACTGAAAAACCCTGAAAACTTGACCGCTGTTTTAGCCAGGCATAGTCATGTTAAAGCGGTTATTTTTGGTCATGTGCATCAGGATTCGTGTCATGAATGGCAGCACATCCGGTTTTTCTCAACTCCGTCGACCTGTGTCCAGTTCAAACCTTTCAGTGAAAATTTTGCCCTAGATGACCAGGCCCCGGGGTTTCGTGTCCTGCATCTGAAAGCCAATGGTGAGCTTGAAACCCGAATTCAGCGTGTCCAAACAGTACGGCAACAAATTAATAGCGAAATTTCAGGTTACTAACTTTTCATTTTGCTTTTTTTCTATTACTTTATGGCTTCCGAAGGAAGCATGATCGATAGAATCCAAGCATCAAAGACTATCAAAAAGCACAAAAAGTCTATATGATGACGACCCTCGAAGGAGAATCTCCTTAGGGTTGGATAAAAACACTTGCATATCACCATATTTTTTGCGTATAGATAATACGCATATGATGAGGAATGCCCTATATGGCGAATGACAACCAAAATCAAGTCTTGGACGAACAAACTGATGTGGTAGATGAAAAATCTACCAAACGCGTGCGTAAAACAAAGCCAAAAGCGTCAGAAAGTGGTTCTACTGCTAGCTTATTTGGTATTGCACCTTATCAGCCTAAAAAAAATGAAGAATACATGTCTGAAGGACAGCTTGAGCATTTCCGCCAGATTTTATTGGCGTGGAAAGCAGAGCTCATGTCTGAAGTAGACCGTACCCTCAACACCATGCAAGACGAAAATACCGCATTGCCTGATGTTAATGACCGTGCCACACAAGAAGAAGAGTTTGCGATTGAACTCCGTACCCGTGACCGTGAACGCAAGCTGATTCGCAAGATCGAGCAATCCATCGAAGCGATTAAAAACGACGATTACGGTTTCTGTGAAACCTGTGGTATTGAAATTGGTCTGCGTCGTCTTGAAGCACGTCCAACTGCTACCCTTTGTATTGACTGCAAAACCCTGGCAGAAATCAAAGAGAAGCAAAATAACGGTTAATACTGTGTTAAGTAATCCCTCCCTGACCCTCCCTTTAAAAAAGGGAGGGAAAGCTGAAGAGAATTACGTGGGTCGGTTTGCGCCATCGCCAACCGGCCCTTTGCATTTTGGCTCGCTTATTACAGCGGTAGCCAGTTATTGCGATGCCCGTGCCCATCAGGGTCAATGGCTGATCCGGATTGAAGATACTGACATGCCGCGTATTTATCCCGGTAGTGAAGAACATATCCTGCGTTCAATTGCAGCGTTCCAGTTTGAGCCCGATGCCGAGATCATTTTCCAGAAAGACCGCCTCGATATTTATGAATCTGTGATAGAACAGCTGCATCAGCAAGGCTGGGTCTATGCCTGCCAGTGCACCCGTAAAATGCTCGGGTCCAATCATATCTACGCTGGAACCTGCCGGGATTTAAACCTGCCTTTTCAGCAGCAAGCCATTCGTCTGAAAGTATCAGATCAACAGATCTGCTTTACCGATCGCCTGCAAGGAACGCATTGTTCCAACCTGCAACAGGACCTGGGCGATTTTGTGCTGAAGCGCCGTGATGGCATTATCAATTATCAGCTCGCCGTAGTGGTTGATGATTATCTGCAAGGCATGACTCATGTGGTGCGTGGCGCAGACCTGCTAGACAATACCGAACGGCAAATCTGGCTCGGTTCGCTGCTGGGTTATCCGCAACTTGACTATATGCATCTGCCTTTAGCGATGAATGCTCAGGGACAAAAACTTTCTAAACAGAATCTGGCTCAAGCACTCGATCTCAAGCGTGCTCCTGAATTATTACAGCAAGCCATTCGCGCTTTGCACCAAGCGGAAGTCGATTTAGACACGCCCCAAAATATGCTGCAACAGGCCATTGTCCAGTGGAATACAGACTTCATTCCACATACAACTGAGCTACAAGGCAGCTATTTATAAAACTCAAATTATCGTTAAGCTAAAAACATCTACACCAGACATGGCAGACTTAAAATGTTTTTTATCTTTGGTATTGGCCCTAAAACCAAAGTGGTCGAGAAAAATCAGTTTCTATGCCCGGTATGCAGAACGCGCAGCGCTTAGGAATTGAAACAACAACGCAGTTTTTTTCTATATTTTTTATCCCACTGATTCCCCTTTCCAAGGCGAAAGGAGAATTTGTGCAATGCTTACATTGTGGAACGGAAATGCCGAGCACCGTGTTAAACCATGCTCAGCCAGAATAATTGTCCGAATCAACACTAGAAGCTTGATTCTTCTTTGCTTGGATTGGCTTTTTGTGTCGTGGCATCAATTTTCAAAATCAGGCTGATCATCACGGCACACATAATTAACGATGAACCACCATAACTGATAAACGGCAAGGTCAAACCTTTGGTCGGTAACATGCCCATATTCATCCCGGCATTCACCAGGATTTGCAGCAAGAAAATAATACTGATGCCATAAGCCAGATAACCTGCACGCAAATATTGATACTGCAAGGCACGGTGCCCAATCTTGATACAGCAGACCACCATCATGAAGGACAGGATCAATACGGTGCTGATACCGAAAAAGCCGAATTCCTCACCTAAAATCGCCAGCATAAAGTCAGTATGCGCTTCAGGCAGATAAGACATTTTCTGGATACTATGACCCAGTCCGACTCCCATCCATTCACCCCGACCAAAGGCCATCAGCGCATTAGACAACTGATAGCCGGTACCCAAGGGGTCAGCCCAAGGATTGGTAAATGATAAGGCACGCTGTAAACGGTAAGGCTCAAAAATAATTGCGGCGGCCAAAGCAAATATAATCGCGATCAGGAAGAAAATAAACTGAATCGGCGGTGCACCAGCCAGGAAGAAAACACCTAAAATCATCAGGACAATCACCGCAGTCGCACCCAGATCGGGTTCCAGCAGGATTAAGCCTACAGTGATGATCATCACGCCGACCAAGCGGTATAGGCCGGATGCACTGCTTCGCACCTCTTTTGCCCGTCGTACCACATAATCCGCAGTAAAGATGGCCATCATGACCTTGGCCACTTCCGAGGCCTGCAAGGTAAAACCGGCTATACGAATCCAGCGGGTGGAACCGTTGACTTCGGTGCCAGCAACCAGCACCACAGCCAGCAGCAGAATGGTCATAATCCACAGGGGAAAGGTATTGTTAAACCAAACATTCAGCGATACTTTATAAGCCAGAAATGCAGCTACACCTGCCACAAAAATGGAAATGCCGTGTCGGATTACATAATGAAATGCATTTTCATGTAAGCGGTCGGCATAGGGCATCGATGCCGATGCCACCATGATTGAACCGATACAAAGCAAGGTAATCACACAAAAAATCAGCACATTACGTGGCGTAACTTCAGCGGGAATTTTCGCTCCCCACTCATTGTAGACCTGATTAATTTTATTTATGGTCGTCTGAGCTAACCCAGCCATACAACTTTCCTTATCGTTCTTCTAAGCAAGTGTGTTCACACATTCAACAAACTGGTGCCCACGTTCACTATAACCTTTAAACATATCAAAACTTGCACATGCAGGTGACAATAACACCACATCATGGGCTTGGGTATGTTGCTGGCATAATTCCACCGCTTCTTTTAAAGATTCGGCATGAAGCAATGTCGTGGTTCCTTCAATGGCGGCTTCAATAATCGGACGATCCTCACCAATTAACACCACGACTTTGGCATATTTGCTTAAAGACTCGCGTAAAGCAGTGAAATCCTGACCTTTACCCTGCCCGCCCAGAATGATCGCCACTTTACCCTGTTGTGGCTCAATTGCTGCACCCAGACCATCAATCGCCGCCAAGGTTGCGCCAATATTGGTGCCTTTAGAGTCGTTATAATAACGAACACCATTGACTTCTTTAACAAATTCACAGCGATGCTCTAGGCCTTTAAAGCTTTTCAGCGTTTCCAGCATGCTGTCCAGCGGCAAACCGATCGCTTCACCCAAAGCCAGGCAAGCCAAGGCATTGGCTACATTATGTGTCCCTTGAATGTACATATCTGTGCTTTTTAACAGGCGTTCACGACCACGTGCCAGCCAGATCGTGCCATTATCTTCTTTTAAAATGCCGTACTGATTTAAATCCGGTGCATTCAGACCAAAGCTCTGCATGGGTGTCGTATCTGGAACCAGTGGACGAGTAAGTGAATCATCACGGTTAAACACGACTTTTTTCACGCCCTGGAAAATACGATGTTTTGCAGTGTGATAACCAAACATATCGCCATGACGATCAAGATGATCTTCACTCATGTTGAGTACCACTGCCACTTCGGCATTTAAATTGGAGGTAGTTTCCAACTGGAAGCTGGACAATTCCAGAATATACAGTTCAGGGTCATCTTTGGTTAAATCCAGTGCAGGACGACCCAGGTTACCGCCTACCGCCACTTTCTTGCCGGCATCTTTAGCCATTAGGCCAATCAGAGTCGTTACGGTACTTTTGGCATTTGAACCGGTAATTGCAACAATCGGTTTATCGGTGGCACGGCGCAAAACCTGAATTTCACTGATTACCGGAATGCCTTGGGCAATCGCTGCCTGAATTTCTGCAATCTTTGGATCAAGCCCCGGACTAATCACAATTTCTTCAGCTTGTAATAACAGATCTTGATCAAGCTGACCAAAACTGGTCTGAACATCGGCAGGAATCTGATCATGTCCGGGAGGTGTCTTTCGAGAATCTGTTACTGCAACGCGGTAGCCATGTTCATGTAAGAAATTGACTGCTGCAACACCTGAAATTCCGAGTCCTGCAACAACTTTTAATCCACCACGCTGTATTAACATTTTTACCCCATTTTATGGTCTGTTTTTAAAACTGACAAAATGTTAGCACTTTGCTGTTTTGAATGCTTTTTCTGTTTTGACTTTATCTCGGCTTTTTTGTGTCAGCGCGTAAAAAAACCGTCATAAAAATGACGGTTTTGCAAAATTCTTATTGAAGATGGAAATATGACCTGAAAGTTATTTCCATTTTACCGCTTGCACTTCAGGTTTTTTCTGAACCGGGTCGGGATTTGCAGCACAGCCACAGCTTCCTCCGCAACCTGAAACCATCGCCGGTTTTAACCACTTTGCCAAAGCTGCCCAGCCTTGCTTTTCACAGTGCTGAGACAATGCCATGAAGACTGAATTTGATGTTCTGGGAAAAACTTTCTTAAACACCACGACAGCACTCCAAAGGACCAAAGCAGCCACAATCAGAATTTCAATCATTTCAGTCTCCTTTCACAGCCTTAAATCACACTATCCAAAGTAATGTGAAGCAATTTGATAGGTCAGGAATGACATCAGATATGCCAGACCAAACAGGTACAGGGTCATTAAAGACATGGTTTTCCACGACCCCGTTTCGCGGCGCACCGTCGCTAGAGTGGCCAGACAGTGCGGTGCATAGATAAACCACACCAGCAATGACAAACCTGTCGCCAATGACCAGCCCAATTCACCTGTGCCACCGATAATAGAAGCCAGACCCTGTGACATGGCATCTTCATCTACCGCAGAAAGTGCATATACGGTACCGAGTGCTGCCACCACCACTTCACGAGCCGCCATTGCAGGAATTAAAGCAATACAGATTTGCCAGTTAAAGCCCAGTGGGGCAAAAATTGGCTGCATCACATGACCCAGCATTCCGGCAAAGGAATAATCAATTGCCGGGGCAGTTGCACCGTCCGGCGCTTGCGGGAATGTACACAGGAACCACAGTAAAATGGACAGGGCGAAGATGATGCCACCGACACGTTTCAGGAAGATTTTGGCGCGATCCAGGAGACCAATCCAAACGCTTTTGACATCAGGAAAACGGTAGCTTGGCAACTCCATTAACAACATATGCTGTGACTTGTCTTTCTGGAAAAATTTCAGCACGGTCGCCACAATCAAGGCACTAACAATCCCGGCCATATATAAGCCAAACAGCACCAAACCCTGTAAATTGAATATACCCCAAACCATTTTTTCCGGAATGAAAGCGGCAATCAGCAAGGCATAGACCGGCAAACGGGCCGAGCAGGTCATCAACGGTGCCACAAAAATCGTGGTTAAACGGTCACGCGGATCACTGATGCTGCGGGTTGCCATAATGCCCGGCACCGCACAGGCAAAGCTGGACAATAGCGGAATAAAAGCACGACCTGAAAGACCGGCTTTAAACATCAGCTTATCCAGCAAAAATGCCGCACGCGGTAGGTAACCCGATTCTTCCAGCACCAAAATGAAAAAGAACAGGATTAAAATCTGGGGCAGAAACACCACCACACCACCGGCACCGGCGATAATGCCATCCACCACCAGACTGTTGAGTAAGGGATGAGAAATCTGTGCACTGACCACTTCACCCAGCCAGCCAAAAAAGCGTTCAATGCCATCCATGAATGGTGCAGCCCAGGCAAATACCGCCTGAAACACAATAAACATCATCACGGCCAGACTGACCAGCCCCCCCACCGGATGTAAAAATATCTTGTCCAGAAAATCAGAGCGTTTGTCTTCATGGTCAACAAAAACCACCACATCTTTTAGCAGCTGAGCAATTTTTTCATGATTTGAACCCGAAATTTTGACATCACTCAGTTCAGCATTGGGCGTTCTAAACGTTTCCGCATCCAGTGCACCCATCAGGTTTTCAATCCCTGCATTACGTACTGCAACGGTTTCTACCATAGGAATGCCTAAACGTTGCGATAGTTTTTGCGTGTTGATCTGCATGCCACGGCGGCGTGCTTCGTCCATCATATTTAAGACCAGTAAAATCGGACGGCCCAGCTCAATCATTTCCAGAACCAAACCGAGATGCAATTTTAGGTTAGTTGCATCGACTACACATAGAAAGGCATCTTGCTGACCTTCTTCTGCAATTTTGCCTTGCACCACATCGCGGGTAATGGCTTCGTCCGGACTAGTGGCATTCAGACTATAGGTCCCAGGTAAATCCAGTACACGAACCGCACGAGCCGAAGGTAAAATAAACTGCCCTACTTTACGTTCAACCGTGACCCCAGCATAGTTACCAACCTTCTGCCGTGTTCCGGTTAAATGGTTGAATAATGATGTTTTACCGCAGTTCGGGTTACCTACAAGGGCAATACGTAGCGCATCACTCATGCAGTGATCCCCTCTTCAATTTCAATTTTTTCAGCTTCAACTTTGCGCAGTGCGAAACGGGTAAACCCCACCTGTATCAGGATAGGATCACCACCAAAAATACCTTTGGTAATGACCTGAACTTTTGTTCCCGGTACAAAGCCCAAAGTTTCCAAACGACTCGCCACCAGATCAGTCTGAGCTGTATCACCATTCAAAGTACGGTTGACTTTGCGAATGATGGCCGTTTGTTTCACTTTCAAATCAGATAATCGCACCGCATCTAACCCTAAAATATTTGCTACAGTATACAAACAAATGAGAATAATTACCAAGTAAGGTTTGATTCCAATTCTCATCTTGTCTGTAGCGTTCGACATTGCAAAAAAATTGGTCTACATTGATCAACACCAAGAAAAACTTGGATTTTTCATTCAATGTAGAAGTGACATGCTCAATAAAAAGCCTCGTATTCCTGCACCGGTAAATATTCCTGAACATTTAAGTTTTTTACAGGGGTTTCGAGATTATTTAATTGCTCAAACCGTCAGTCCGCATACGCGTAATGCTTATCTATCTGATTTAATTCAATGTAGTGAATGTCATGCGGTTTCAATGCCAGACTGGAATAGTGATGACATCTCCGATGTTTTATTGAATTTGACCAAACAGGGCAAAAGTCCGCGCTCGATTGCCCGCTCACTTTCTGCACTGCGATCCTTTTATAAATTTTTACGTGAACAAAAATTACGTAGCGATAATCCTGTTGCAACCCATAAAACACCTAAGATTGGCCGGGCCTTGCCTAAAGATTTATCTGAAGCCGATGTTGAAGCCCTCATTAACGCTCCAGACATTAATACGGCTCTGGGCTTACGCGACCGGGCCATGTTTGAAGTCCTCTATGCCTGCGGCTTGCGGGTATCTGAATTACTCAATTTAAGACTGGAACTGATTAATTTAAAACAAGGTTATTTGCGCATTGTCGGTAAAGGTAACAAGGAACGTCTGGTGCCTTTGGGACAAGTCGCTTGCGAATGGATTGAAAAGTATCTTAATGAAGCGCGTTCCCATTTATATAAAACTGCCACTGACTATGTCTTTTTAACCCAGCATGGCGGCATCATGAGCCGGCAGAATTTCTGGTATGCCATTAAGCGCTATGCCTTGCAAGCAGGTATTCAAACCGAACTTTCGCCGCATACCCTACGCCATGCCTTTGCCACCCATTTGCTCAATCATGGTGCCGACTTGCGTGTGGTGCAGATGCTGCTTGGTCATAGTGATTTATCGACCACACAAATTTATACCCATGTGGCTCAGGTTCGCATGCAGCAATTGCATGCCACTTATCACCCGCGTGCCTAATTTTTGATATCCGATATCTAAGACCAAGAAGTTTAACCAGCAAGACGCTTTTTTGTTATGCTTAGGCACCTGTCTTTATACCTACAAAAAGGGTTATTTATGTCATTTACCCGTTCAAAAGTTTTTCTGGCCTGTACTTTGGCCAGCAGCTTAGCCATTACTGCCTGTTCCAATGCAAATAACGATGAAAAAAAGCAAAATACCTTAACCGCGAGTGCCCCAGCCACCGGCCAGGCCTCGAACCTTTCGGAACGCAATGCACAGCAACGTCTGGTAAACACGCTGCAGCAGCATTTTAAGAAAGCCAATATCAATGCCAAGATTTTAAATATTAAAGCGACTGAAGTTCCCAATCTGTATTGGGTCAACTTGGAAGGCATGCCTTCGGTATATGCAACAGCCGACGGCAAATACATTATTCAGGGTGATGTGCTGCGTTTAGGTGACAGTAAAATTCACAATGTCAGTGAAAACCTGCAATCTGAAGCTAATAAAAAGCTGCTGGCTAACTTAAAAGTCGAAGATTTGCTGGTTTATAAAGCCCAAGGCGAAACCAAACATGTCGTGTATGTGTTTACCGATGCCAGTTGCCCATATTGCCATAAACTGCATGAGCATATGAGCGAAATTAATGCCAAGGGCATCGAAGTACGCTATATCGCTTGGCCACGTGGCGAACAGTTCATGCCAGCCATGGAAAGCGTGTGGTGTAGTGCAGACCGTCAGGCGGCTTTTAATCAGGCGATTGCCGGGGCACCGCTTGCTCCAGCGACCTGTAAGAATCCGGTCAGAGATCAATATCAGCTGGGGCTAAATATGGGCGTCAACGGCACTCCGGCCATTTATAACAGCGAGGGCGTTTATCTGGGTGGATATCTCTCGCCTGAAGAATTGGTAGAGCGTTTAAATAACTAATTTTTATCAGTTCATCTACTAAATTTAATAGGTAGAGATAAAGTGATTTCTGCCCTAGAGTCTGGCCGTTTTTTTAGCTATGATCTAGATTCGCTTAAAGTTGAATACATATTTGGAGTGTGACGTGAAACCAGTTCGTCTGGCAATCCTCGGTCTAGGTACTGTGGGTGGTGGTGCCCTTAAACTACTAAAAGAAAATGCTGCTGAGATTAAGCGTCGCACCGGTCGTGAAATTGAGATTACCCATGTCGGTACTCGTCGCCCTCGTCCTGATCTGGATTTGCCTGCTTCGGTGAAACAAAGTGCTGATCTGCTCGATATTGTTCGTCAACCGGATGTCGATGTCGTGGTAGAAGTCATGGGCGGCATTCACCCTGCTTATGAAGTCATCATGGAAGCGATGAAACACGGCAAGCACATTGTGACAGCTAACAAGGCCCTGCTCGCTGAACATGGCAATGAGCTGTTTAAAGCAGCCGAAGACCATGCCGTGCAAATTGCCTATGAAGCCGCCGTTGCTGGTGGTATTCCAATTATTAAAGTCATTCGTGAAGGTTTGGCTGCCAACAAGATTGAATGGCTAGCGGGCATCATCAACGGTACAGGCAACTTCATTTTAAGTGAAATGCGTGAAAAAGGGCGTGCTTTTGCAGACGTGCTGAAAGAAGCGCAAGAGCTGGGTTATGCCGAAGCAGATCCAACCTTTGACGTTGAAGGTATTGATGCTGCACATAAACTGACGATTCTGGCTTCATGTGCCTTTGGTATTCCGCTACAGTTCGACAAGGTATTTACTGAAGGCATCAGCAAAGTGACTGCCCAAGATGTGAAATATGCCGAAGACCTAGGCTTCCGTATCAAGCACCTGGGAATTGCCCGTCGTGCTGCATCTGGTATTGAATTACGTGTTCATCCTACTTTAATTCCAGATGATCAACTGATTGCCAATGTTAATGGCGTGAAAAATGCAGTCTTGGTTCAAGCCAATGCGGTTGGTCCAACACTGTATTATGGTGCTGGCGCAGGTGCTGGCCCTACTGCTTCTGCGGTAGTCGCAGACATCGTGGATATTGTCCGTGATATTATTTATACCGAAGATGGTGCCGGAACCATTCCACAGCTGGCTTTTGAAGCTTTGACAGATTTGCCAATTCTGCCGCGTGAAGAAATGACCACGGGCTATTACATCCGCATTAATGCCGAAGATCAAACAGGTGTTCTGGCAGATGTCACCACCATTTTAAGCCGTGCCGGTATTAGCATTGACGCGATCATGCAACAGCCGCGCTTAAAAGACCTTATTCCTATCGTGATTCTGACTGATCCAGTCAAGGAATCAAAAATGGATGAAGCCCTTCAGCAAATTCAAGCATTGCCCGTCATTCATGGCGAAATTGTACGAATTCGTTTAGAATCGCTTGATAATTAATCGGGTTGAGGGGAGTATTCCCCTTGCCAAGCTCTACACACAATTGGAACATCATCATGTCTAATGCCAATCGTTATACTGGTTTAGTTGACCGCTATCGCGACCGTTTACCAGTGTCTGCAACTACTCGCGCAATCTCTTTAGGCGAAGGGAATACGCCACTGATCAAGCTTGAGAACATTCCACGCATTATTGGCAAAAATGTTGAAATTTATGTGAAGTACGAGGGCTTAAACCCGACTGGTTCATTTAAAGACCGTGGTATGACCATGGCGGTTACTAAAGCAGTTGAAGAAGGCTCTAAAGCGATTATCTGTGCTTCTACCGGTAACACTTCTGCTGCTGCAGCCGCTTATGCTGCCCGTGCTGGTATCAAAGCATTTGTGCTCATTCCAGAAGGCAAAATTGCCATGGGCAAAATGGCACAAGCGATGATGTATGGTGCTGTCACCATGCAAATCCGCGGTAACTTCGACGACGGTATGCGTCTGGTCAAAGAAGTGGCTGACCAAGCACCTGTGACGATTGTAAACTCAATCAACCCTTACCGTTTGCAAGGTCAAAAAACCATTGCTTATGAAATCGTGGATGAGTTAGGTCGTGCGCCTGATTACCACTGCTTGCCAGTGGGTAATGCAGGTAACATCACGGCTCACTGGATGGGTTATACCGAAGCTGTTGCCAACCAGCCTAAAGAGCAGTTTGAACAGGTGGTTTATGATGCTGCAACTGATCAGTTCACCGGTCCTAAACCTGAAGGCTTGCCAACCATGGTCGGTTACCAGGCATCTGGTGCTGCGCCGTTCCTGCGTGGTGCACCGGTTGAAAACCCTGAAACTGTAGCTACAGCGATTCGTATTGGTAACCCGCAAAGCTGGCATCATGCCAAAGCGGTGGTACGTGATTCAAAAGGCTGGTTCGATGAACTGACTGATACGGAAATTTTAGAAGCGCAACGCTTACTTTCGATGTATGAAGGTGTATTCGTAGAACCTGCTTCTGCAGCGTCTATCGGTGGTGCGATTCGTGACATTAAAGCAGGTAAAATTGCTGAAGGTTCTGTTATCGTATGTACAGTAACCGGTAATGGCCTGAAAGACCCTGATACAGCAATCAAACAATGTTCTGATGCCGTAATGTTGTCTATCGATGCCTCTATGGATCAAGTGAAAGACTCTATTCTTTCTAATATGTAATGCATATTTAGACCGAAGAAAAAAAACCCTGCAATCGCAGGGTTTTTTCATTTAGAAGCATTCAAACGTTGAGTAGATTTGAAGACTTCTCCAAATTCAGCCTTAAATACGCTTGGGTAACTGGCTAACCCAAGTCATTAAACGGGTGGCATCATTGGTACGTGCGGCAGAAGAATCTGCTCCAAGCAGTACAACCACAGCCGGACGGTTATTTAAAGTGGTATGCATGGCTACACAACGTCCTGCTTCATTGATATAACCGGTTTTGGAAATATTGATATTCCAGCCACCATTACGGACTAACGCATTGGTATTATTAGATTTCAATACCCGGTAACCAAGGTTAAAGTCATAGCTTGGAGTGGTCGAGAACTGGCGAATCAAACCATATTGCGATGCAGTATTGACCAAAATACCAAGGTCACGTGCTGAAGACACATTGCCCGGGTTCAAACCTGTTGACTCCAGATAATGGGTTGAATTCATTCCAAGTGCTTTGGCTTTTTTGTTCATCGCTGCGATGAAAGCCGAACGTCCCCCTGGATAAGTACGTGCCAATGCAGAAGCAGCTGGATTCTCAGACTTCATTAAAGCAAACAGTAAAGCTTCAGCACGATTCATGCTATCACCCGCACGGAGCGTTGAGCTTGAACTCTTACAGCCTGAACAAGAAAAGTCAGCCTGTTGTAAGGTAATTGTCTCAGACATGTTTAAACGCGCATCAGCAATGACCACAGCAGTCATCAGCTTGGTTAGAGAGGCAATTGGAAAGGCAGTATTACTATTTTTACTGTATAAAACCTCACCTGTCTGGCCATCCATCACCAAAGCAGCACGGGCATTCACCGAAGGCTGATTGCCATAGCTGGAATTATTTAAAATCTGTACAGCCTTGGGTGCAGAATGAGTAGCTGCAGCATTTGAACTGCGTACAGAAGTGGTTACTTTTGTTGAACCTTGTGGAGAGACTTCTTCAGCTGAAGCATCACCGTTTAATAATTGACTCACATCTTCAGAGGACCAGTTTAACGTCGCTTGTCCCGCCCCTTTAGACGCATCCATCACCAGCTCAGCAAAACTGGTTGAACTTATGCCTAGCAGAATCGATATGCCTAGCACATGCATTAAAGATTTTTTCGAATTTTTCACGGTGATTTACTCAACTCAAGAAGGCAATATACATTTGTATATTCCCTCAAAAATGCTTACATTTAAATACAAATATGAACACTTTTTGTTACTCACAACATTGTGTATAACATTTAATGGAAAGATAAAGAATAGGATTGCTAATTTTGTCATTTCATTGCAAGCTTATTTTGCTTTATGTAACAAAAAAATGCATTTTTTTGAGATGAGGGAGAACTAGGTGATCACAGTTTTAGTGGTAGATGACCATGAATTGGTACGTACCGGAATTTGCCGTATGCTCGAAGACCATGCGGATGTTCAAGTGGTTGGTCAGGCTGAATCTGGTGAAGAAGCGATTAACTTAGTCCGTCATCATCATCCGAATGTCGTTTTGCTGGATGTCAACATGCCGGGCATTGGCGGGGTAGAAACTACCCGACGCCTATTGCAAACAGCCCCTGAAACCAAAGTACTGGCCGTCAGTGGTCTGGCGGAGGAACCCTATCCTTCCTTATTACTGAAAGCCGGGGCGAAAGGCTATATCACCAAAGGTGCACCGGTTTCCGAAATGGTACGTGCCATCAACAAGGTCATGCAAGGCGGAAAATATTTCAGTGCCGACATTGCCGAACAACTGGCCAGTTCTTACCTTTCCGACACACAGCAATCTCCTTTCGATGCCTTGTCGGAACGCGAAATGCAGGTCGCAATGATGGTGGTAAATTGTATTAGTGCCCAGGAAATTGCCGATAAACTTTTTGTCAGTGTCAAAACGGTGAATACTTACCGCTACCGCATCTTCGAAAAGCTGAATCTGGATAGTGATGTCAAATTGACTCATCTGGCCATTCGCTATGGCCTGATTAAACCTTAAGGCCCTTTGGCTTGCTAGAAGACTTGCATGACGCAAAATAGCTATACTTTAGAGTTTAACCAATATCATTTAGGTATTTGGTATAGCACCTATAGACTCATTATTGCGACCAGTCTTCTGCTGATTTTCTTACTCACGTATCAGCGCTTAAGTCTAGATTACCACTATCAGCAACTTTATCTTTACGTGCTAATCGGCTACGTATCGGCAAGTTTTATCCAGTTAATCATACTCAAAAGCATACGCTTTAAAACTGCCCAGCAACTCCCGCTGTTATTTGTTGTCGATGTCATTGCTTTAAGCTTGCTCACCCTCGCGGTAGATGGCCCGAACCTGCAATTGAGTTTGCTGTTTGTGATTACTATCTTCGCGGCCTCGTTATTACTTGATGCCCAAAAGGCTTTGATCATTACCCTGATTGCCGTGATCAGTGTGATTTATCAGCTTTTTTTAGGCAGTATTTTTGATTTTTCTTCACTGAATAATATTGGCAACAGTGCGATATTGGCTTTTCTGTTTTTAGTGGTGTATGGCAGTGGGCAAATTGCAGTAAAACGCTTTCAACTGCTTGAAAATTTAAATTTTTCGCAGTCTTTGGAATTAAACCGGCTGCAAAACCTGAATCGCTATATTCTGGAACAGATCGAACTGGGGTATCTGGTTCTAGATGAAAACTGTCATATTGTGCTGAGCAACCCGGCTGCCTGCCTGCTTTTAGGCATTCCTCCACTCTATGCTTATGACAAATATCCCTTATACAAGGCTCAGCCGGATTTATTTGAATTGCTTAAATTTGATCAACTGCGGGATGGGGAAAAATTTCAGTTTGAGTCACAGCTCAGCCATTATCATATGCATATTGAAGTGCAAAAACTCATGGTGCCACAACAAACCCTGACATTATTGGTATTGCAGGATGCCACCAAGCTCAATCAACGTGTACAACAATTAAAACTCGCGGCACTCGGGCAACTGTCCGCCAGTATTGCTCATGAAATTCGCAATCCTTTAGCCGCGATTGTTCAGGCTAATGAACTTTTGAGTGATAGCGACCCGCATCAACAGGCGGTATTGAGCCGAATGATTGCCAAGCAGACACAGCGTATTGACCGGATTGTACAAGACACGCTGAATATGGTGCGCAATAAAGAAACCCACCCCTCAACCATTGAGTTGAAACAGTTTATTCCCCTACTAATTCTGGAAGATTTGGCTGATATTGCGCCCCAAATTAAATATACTGTTCAAAGTAAAATTTTTGTGCATTTTGACGAGGCACAACTTCGTCAAGTGCTGATTAACCTGATTCGCAATGCCATTCGACATAATGCACCAGAGCATTCACATATCGAGTTGAATGTTTACTTACATGACAACAATGTGCGTATTGATGTTCGTGATTTTGGCGCGGGCGTTGCATCCAAGGATTTGGCTTATTTATTTCAACCTTTTTTTAGTACCGAAATCACAGGAACAGGTTTAGGATTGTACTTATCACATAGTTTTTGTGAAGCCAATCAGGCAAAACTGAACTATGTAAAACAAGAACAGGGAGCATGCTTTCGGATAGAATGCCTGCAAGTTGCTTTATAAATGAAAATTGCTGGGGTGTATTGTGGAACAACAACCACTTGTCTTATTGGTGGATGATGAGGAAGATTTGTGTACCCTCATGCAAATGTCGTTATCTCGTATTGGAATTAAAACCCATATTGCCTATCGTCTGGAACAGGCCAAAAAATTCTTGTCCGAATACCGCTATGATGCCTGTCTAACCGATTTAAATTTACCGGACGGCAATGGACTGCAACTGGTGGAATGGATTAACCAGCACTTTCCATCCGTACCCGTGGCGGTACTGACGGCATATGGTAATATGGAAATCGCCATCGCAGCACTCAAAGCCGGTGCCTTCGATTTTGTCAGCAAACCCGTAAATCAGAAGCATCTGGAACAGCTCCTGCAAAAAGCCTTTAACAAACCACAAGATCATTTGCAGATCAAGGAAGATAGCCTGGAGCAAAAACTGTTAATTGGACAGTCACTGCCAATTCAACAGTTACGGGTGACCTTAAATAAAATTGCCCGCTCTCAGGCACCTGTTTTTATTACCGGTGAATCCGGAACAGGAAAAGAAGTCATTGCCAATCTGGTGCATCGCCTCAGTAACCGTAATGAAGGTCCTTTTATTGCCATTAACTGCGGCGCCATTCCGACTGAATTGATGGAAAGCGAACTGTTCGGGCATAAAAAAGGCAGCTTTACCGGCGCTACACAAGACAAACAGGGTCTAATTCAGTCTGCCCACGGCGGCAGTCTGTTTCTGGATGAAATTGCCGAACTGCCTTTAAACATGCAGGTTAAACTGCTGCGTGCCGTACAGGAAAAACGGATTCGTCCAGTCGGCTCAGATGGTGAAATTGATGTCGATTTCCGGGTGATTAGTGCCAGCCACCAGGATCTGGAAGCCCTGGTTCAGCAAGGCCGCTTTAGACAGGACTTGTTTTTCCGTATCCATGTCATGGATCTGGTCTTGCCTCCACTGCGTGACCGCGGTGACGATATTATTTTATTGGCGCATCACTTTATTCAGAAAATTAGTCAGGAATGGGATATTCCGCAAAAACAGCTGACTGATCGTGCGAAAAGCTTTTTACTGAGTCAGTATTATCCCGGCAATGTCCGCGAACTGCGCAATATTATTGAACGCGCCATTACCTTAAGCGATGATGAAAGAATCGATTTGCAACACCTGCAAAGCGCACCTTTACGCTACCCTACTGTAGCAGTGCCAGAGGTAACGGAAGACCCGCACAGCTTGCGCAGTGACATCGTGATGTCTTCCAAGAAATTACCCGATGAAGGTTTGGAGCTTTATCTGGAAAATATTGAAAAAGATCTTTGTACACGACAAAAAAAGATAACTCATTGAAATAATGGCATAATACTTGTTTTCTGACGACGAATATGATGACACATTTCAATGAGTTACATCTCATCTTAAACAAATATCTAAAGTGGAACAAGTCACATGCAAAATGTTTTACACTGATTATGCTTGCATTAATTGTAAAACAGACATGTAATCTTTCTTCTGCATCTAAAGCCTTACCCATCAAGTGCTTACCACAATCATTTTATCGACGTATACAACGCTTCTTTGCAGATCAGTATTTCGATTATCGTCAAATTTCTCAGTTAATTTTCAATATATTTTCATTCGATAAAGTCCAATTAACTTTGGATAGAACTAATTGGAAATGGGGAAAACGAGATATTAATATCTTGATGTTAGCCATCGTCTATCGTGGAATAGCGATACCTATTGTTTGGACATTGCTCAATAAACGTGGAAATTCAGATACAAAAGAGCGTATTGCTTTGATTCAACGCTTTATCTCCATTTTTGGTAAAGATCGTATTGTGAATGTGTTTGCAGACAGAGAATTTATCGGTGAGAAATGGTTTACATGGTTAATTGAAAATGACATTAACTTCTGTATACGTGTTAAAAAAACTTTATTGTGACCAATCACTTAGCCAAGAATCATAAAATTAGTGATTTATTTCGTCATCTTCAAGTTGGTCAAACTGAATGTCGTAAACGACGTATTTGGGTTGGTCGAGTGAAACTGTATATTAGTGCGCTACGATTAGAAGATGGAGAGCTTTTACTTGTTGTTTCTCCTATGTTTAATGCTTCTGCTATTCGTGATTATGCATTACGCTGGGAAATCGAAACGTTATTTAGTTGTCTCAAAGGACGTGGATTCAATCTTGAAAATACTCGTTTAACAGACCCTAGACGAGTCAAGAAATTGATAGCAGTGCTAGCTATCGGTTTCTGTTGGTGCTATTTAACAGGTGAATGGCAACATGATCGGAAAAAAGCGATAAAAATAAAGAAGCATGGACGACTTTCAGTAAGTTTATTTCGCTACGGTTTGGACTATGTTCAAATGGCTATTCTACGTTTGATTGGTTTTGGAAAAAAAGAAGAATTTAAGAAAGTGCTAGCAATTTTAAGAAAGAAAAAGCCTGATAGGACAAGGATCCTATGAAATTTGTCGTGTACAGAGGAAAAAGATATTTTACTCAATGCATTAAATTTAACCCATTGGAACAGAACACTGGCTGCCAAGAAACTGGGCATGTCTTTCCGTTCCTTGCGTTATCGACTGAAAAAATTTGGTTTAGATACCGACGAGGACTAGACCATTTTTTAAGGATCAGGCCGTTTTATTTATGAGTTAAAATGATCTCTGCAACATGTTCTAGATAGTTTTCTTCTTTCATTTCATGTTGCAGATAGTGTTGATTGGGCTGAATACCTACCCCTTCAATCATCTGCCCTTTAGGAGTGTAGTAATGCGATACCGTCATCTGTAAAGCTGCACCGTTGGAAAGTGGGAACAGTTTTTGTACCACCCCTTTTCCGTAACTCTTATCCCCGATCACCCAGGCACGGCCATGATCTTTCATCGCGGCAGTAAAGACTTCAGCGGCAGAGGCAGAACGGTTATTGATTAAAATACCCAACTTTAAATTCTGAAACTCAAAACTGGGCAGGGCCTGAAACTGCTGGTCGCCTTCGGAACGGCTTTTGGTTGAAACAATGATTCCCTGGTTCAAAAACAGATCAGCCGATTCAACCGCAGCGGACAACAATCCGCCAGGGTTATTTCTTAAATCCAATAACACCGTTTTCAAGCGTGAAGAAGAATACTCTTCAATCAAGCGTTTGATTTCATTGGCTGTATCTTGCTGAAACACCCTGACCTTGATCACCAGCACCTGATTATGCAATAAGGTTGCCTGAATATCGGTTTCTATTTTTTTATTACGAACTAAAATCAACGGCTTGCTATTTTGTGCCAGCTGTAAGCTTAAGGTCGAACCAATCGAACCATTCAGCAAGCTATTCACCTGATCATGATTGAATTTTTTCAGTTCCTGGTCATCAATCTTGAATACACTGACCCCATTGTGCAAACCTTGCTTGGTTGAATCTGCATTTTCCTTTAAGCCTTGAATGACCCATTGATGCAATTGCGGATCATAGGTCAGTTCAAAGTCGACAGAGGCGATATCCCCTTCAGTGTATTGTAATAACTGCTTATATTCTTCTGGACTTAAATAACGGGAATAACGATCGAGTCCACTGACCAGACCTTTAATCGCCTGTTGAAATAAGGCTTCATCATTTTTTTCATCGACATAATTTTCTTTGACAATGCTATAAATCTGCACGAACTGCTGAATCGATTCCACCGGAACTTCAGCATAGTTCTGTTCAGCTTCATCATCAAAATCTAAAACAGGCTGGCCCTTGCCTTTTACCGCAGCAAAAGCGGAATGGCTCACACACATGAATAACGTTGTTAAAATGACAACCTTTTTCCAGCGCTGTAAAGCCATCCATCCACCTGTTTATACGAAATTTTTTATGATTTTAAAGTAATCAAATTACGACCTTTCATTTCTTCAGGTACAGGAATTTGCATGAGGTTCAACAATGTCGGTGCGACATCTGCAAGTACACCACCTTCAGCAATGGTTGCAGAAGTTGGGCCGACATAAATAAACGGAACCAGTTCAGTGGTATGTTGAGTATGGACCTGACCACTTTGGTAGTCCTGCATTTGCTCTACATTACCATGATCGGCGGTGATCAGCATATGACCTTTTTGTGCCATCACCGCTTCATAGACACGACCGAGGCATGTATCTACTGCTTCCACTGCTTTCACTGCGGCATCGAATACACCGGTATGCCCCACCATATCACCATTGGCATAGTTCACAACCAATAAGTCATATTCACCCGAATTAATCGCAGCAACCAGTTCATCAGTCACCTCGAAAGCACTCATTTCCGGTTTCAGGTCATAAGTGGCAACGCTTGGAGATGGAATCAAAATGCGTTTTTCACCTGGATATTCATCTTCACGACCACCACTGAAGAAGAAAGTCACATGGGCATATTTTTCTGTTTCGGCAATACGCAGCTGTGTTTTACCCAGACTTGATAAATACTCGCCAATCGAGTTTTTCAGCGCTTCAGGCATGTAGGCCACAGGTGCATCAATGGTCGCCTGGTAACGGGTCAACATCACAAATTTAGACAGGTTTGGAACCACTTTACGTTCAAAACCAGCAAAATCTTTTTCGACAAAGGCCTTGGTGATTTCACGCGCACGGTCGGCACGGAAGTTCATAAACACTACACTGTCGCCATCCTGAATTTTCGCCACATCACCGATACGGGTGGCTTTGACAAATTCATCGCTTTCTTCAGCTGCATAAGCCTGTTCCAGACCTTCAACGGCTGTTGCAGCGGTACGTACTGCTTCACCTTCAGTCAGCAGACGGTAGGCCTGTTCTACACGATCCCAACGGTTGTCACGGTCCATGGCAAAGTAACGGCCGATCAGGGTGGCGATACGGCCTTGACCCGGATATTGGGCAAACAATGCATCGAGTTTTTCTAGAGATGGCTGTGCACTTTTAGGCGGTGTATCACGACCGTCCAGGAAAGCATGCAGATAAACTTTTGCACCACGTTTCAGTGCCAGTTCAGCCATGGCTACAATATGGTCTTCATGCGAATGCACGCCACCTTGCGACAGCAAGCCCAAAATATGGACTGCTCTATTTGCGGCTTTGGCTTTTTCAACGGCATCGACCAGCACTTCGTGCTCAAAAAAAGCACCGCTACGGATGTCTTTGGTAATGCGAGTGAAATCCTGATACAGCACTCGACCTGCACCCAGGTTCATATGACCCACTTCAGAGTTGCCCATTTGACCATCAGGCAGGCCGACATCTTCACCTGAACCTGAAATCAAACCATGTGGATGCTTTTGTTGCATAGCCGTTAAGTTAGGTCGTTTTGCTGCCAGGAAAGCATTGTCTTCGACCGCTTCGCGATGACCCACACCATCCATAATTACCAATACGTGAGGGATTTTGCCAGCAGTTGCATCCGTCATAATGAACACTCTTTTGTTTACAATTTCATCGTCATATCTTACCGAATTTTCGGTCAAGACTCTATGTGCAGATCATGACTAAAGCTGATCATGCACATTCTTTTTATCACTGTCGGAGCAGTTTAACGTGCACGGCGCAGCAAATAACCACCGACCAGCAGCATCAGCACAATCGGCACAAACACGAACCAGGCTGGTGATGGTGAATAGACCAGACTGGCATAGCCCAGAAAGTCCTGCAGATAGAAGAATCCCAAGCCAATAAACAAGGCAATGACCAGACGGAAACCCATCGACTGTTGACGTAAGGGACCAAAAATAAAGGAACAGGCAATGAGCACCAAGGCAATCAAGGCAAATGGCGAACCGACTTTTTGCCAGAATGCCAGCTGGTAGGTTTTCGGCACCTGGCTATATTCATGCATATAGCTCATAAAACTCACCAGCTGACTTGGAGATAAATCTTCCGGATCAATGGTGACCATATGCACATATTTCGGTTGCAGGGCTAAAGCCAGCGGTAGCTGTGCGCTCTGTAGCAGAGTAGAATTTCCTTGTGGCAAAATATCCATCTGGGTTGCCTGCTGCAGCTTCCAGTCACCATCTTTAATGAACTGGCCCTGTTCTGCATTCAGTACACCTTTCAGATAATAATTGTCATCAAAGTCAACCACCTGAACACGCTGAAGCTGGCCTTGTGCATTGGCATAATCAATATAAATAAAACGCTGACCTTCACGGGTCCAGTAACCCCTCACCTCACCCAATGCACTGGCGCTACGGTGATCTTTGACACTTTTGGCCTGTTCATTAGTATACGGAATCACCCACTCACTTAAGACAAAGGATAACACCACCAGAATCAGCGCTGAACGAATCACCCAGCCCACAATACGCCACAGGCTGATGCCCACCGAGCGCATCACCACCAGCTCACTATTGGAAGCCAGAGTACCTAAACCCAGCACCGCCCCAATCAGGGCAGAGATCGGCAAAATTTCATAGAGATAACGCGGTGCACCCCATAATACATAGAGAAATGCCTGCCAGGCCCCATAGTTTTCGTTCAGCGAACCCAATTCACCCAAATAGGTGAACAGCACCTGTAAAACAGAGAGCACTGCGGTTGCACCCAGCATGGCAAGTGCCGTAGTTTTGGTCACATGTTTGGCGACTATTCGACGTGCTAACATTTTAAGACCTCACCTGCTGAATTCGTTTCTTGATTTTTGGTGCCAGTTTCTGTTTCCGGGAAAACAGTGCTGCGGCAACAGCATAGGCCAGCAACACCAAAGGATAGGCCCAGATGCCCATTTCATCTTTACTAATGCGCGTTTTGACCGCCATCAGGGCCACAATCAGACTGGCAAAAATCAGTAAGGCCGGGAACAGTTTTAAATAACGTCCCTGACGCGGGCTTACTTCACACAGTGCAATCGCCAGCATTAAGGCAACCACAATGGAAAATGGTACGAAGAGACGCCAGCCCAATTCACTCACAACGACAGGATCATTGCGGTTGTTCCAAAGTTTGGCAATTGGTAAGGCTTCCACTTCAGCGCTTTCAAATTTTGCTTCTTGATCACTTTCTAAACGTAAACGATAAGATTGAAACTCTGCTTGTGTATATTTTGGTGTTCCCGGGAAAATTTCATAACGGCGCCCTTCTACCAAATCCACAATACTGGCGGTTTCATTAGCAACATCTACACGGGTGGCTTCCTTCGCCAAAATCATGACATCAGGTTTGCCCGGTTTTTCGGCACGCTGATAGAAAAACACATCTTTTAAATTGTGACGATCTTCCGACAAATCTCCAGCATAAATAGTATAGGGACCAGAGGAAATGAATTCTTTGGGGCGAACCAAATCGAAACCGGTTCTCACCGCCTGATTGGTGATCAGTTCTTCAAAGTGACGCAGTCCCCAAGGGGACATCCACACCATCAATACTGTTTGAACCGCAAGAAAAACCACCGTCAGTGGAATCAGCAAACGTCCCAACTGATTACGGCTGATGCCACTACCATTCATGACTGCCATCTCATGATCGACGTAGAGACGGCCAAACACAAGCATCAGACCAATGAAAAAGCCGAGCGGAAGAATTAATGTTAAAAATTCTGGCAGTCGATAACCAATAATGCTAAACAAAATACTGGTATCTAAACGACCTTGTGCCGCCACACCAAAAAACTTGATCAGCCGACCACCCATCATGATTAAGGTCAATAAAGCAATGACCACCAGGGAGGTAGACAGCACTTGCTTGACCAGATAACGCCGAATAATCAAATTAATTCTTCCCAAAAAAGAAACAAATAAAACTAGCGCTAGTTTACCCGAATGGTGAAAATATAAAACCTATACTGTTGTTGCGCGTTGAAACCCTATTCATAGAAATGTTTCAATGGTTTAATGATTTGCAATCTTTCCAAGGCATGAATACAACACATGAAACTGACCATTAATACGTCATTCCAAGAGAATGCATCTAGCCCATGTTTATTGATATTAGTAGATTCCGAGCAGCTGCAACAGGCCTCGACCACTTATCAAATCAATGATTTAAATAGTTTATTCGAAGCAGCACAATTCAAGGCGAGTCTATGCGAATCTTTAACCCTGATCGGCAAAGTGGCTGCCTGTACCAATACCACGCTGATTGGCCTAGATAAAGCAGCTGAAATTCAGCCAACCAAATTAGCAAAAATCGCACAAAATATTATCAAAGAGTCACAAAAAAAATTCAAACAGATCAGTATTGATATTTCTGCCCTAGCCCCTGAACAGCATTATTTATTTGCACTGGCGCTTACTCAGGCAAATTATGCATTTGATGAGTACAAATCGAAGAAAAATGAATTTGTGCTTGAAGAAATTCATCTGATTGCCGAAAACAGTACATTAAACCCGCAACAATTGTCTCTGATTCATGCCGTGCAATCCGGTCAAAACCTGGCCCGTGATTTAGGCAACCGTCCAGGTAATATCTGTTTCCCTGAATATCTGGCTGAACAGGCTCAAGCTTTGGCAGCACAGTATCCGGACTTGCTGAAAGTCACTGTGATTAATGAACAGCAAATGGCAGACTTGGGCATGAATGCCTTCCTGGCGGTGAGCAAAGGTTCAGACCGTCCGGGTCGTGTCATTACCCTCGAATATAAAGCCCATACTGAACAGACCCCTGTGGTACTGGTCGGTAAAGGCGTCACCTTTGATACAGGCGGTATTTCACTGAAACCAGGTCTGGGCATGGATGAGATGAAATTTGACATGTGCGGCGCGGCATCAGTGCTAGGCACCATGCGTGCGCTATGTGAAGCAAAACTGCCAATTCATGTGGTCGGTGCCATTGCCGCTGCTGAAAATATGCCTTCAGGTCATGCCACCCGTCCAGGTGATATCGTAACCACCATGAGTGGACAAACGGTGGAAATTTTAAATACCGATGCAGAAGGCCGTTTGGTACTATGCGACACTCTGACTTACATCAAGCGTTTCAATCCGGCGCTGGTGATTGATATTGCAACCTTGACCGGTGCCTGCGTGGTGGCCTTGGGTTCAGTGTTGTCAGGTTTATTTACCCCGGATGATGAATTGGCTACTGAAATTACCGCTGCAGGCCAGGCTTCATTTGACCGGGTATGGCGCATGCCGGTGATTGAAGACTATCAGGAACAGTTGGATTCACCATTTGCCGATATTGCCAATATTGGTGGACCGAAAGCCGGTTCTGTGACGGCTGCTTGTTTCTTGCAACGCTTCACACGTGAATACCGCTGGGCACATCTGGATGTTGCCGGTACAGCATGGAACTCAGGTACAGCCAAAAATGCAACCGGTCGTCCTGTGCCATTACTGGTTCAGTTCCTGGCCAATCGTGTGCAGTCGAATGGCTAAAGTCAGCTTTTATCTGTTTGAAAAAAGCAATGAACGGCAAGTGCAAAGCACTTGCCGTTTGTGCCGCAAGATTCTGAAACAGCCGGCACAGATCTGGTTATATTGCGAAAATACCGACTTGCAGCAGCAGCTTGATGAACAGTTGTGGAGTTTTGATCCTGGCAGTTTTATTCCGCATGGTATTGATCAGGAACAGGCCAGCATTTGCATTTCATCCCGCCTGCCGCAAGAGTCTGACTGGATTGTGTTTAATTTTAACAATCAAGCCCTTGAACAGATTGATAAATTTAGTCACATTATAGAAATCATCGAAAATAATGAATCGGCAAAACAACTGGGTCGTGAAAAATTTAAACAATATCGACGCTTAGGTATTGAGCCGCGAACATTCAAGCTTTAGCCGATCAATGGAAATAAGGAGAGATGTGGTGGCATTAAATGTCGGTCAAGATTTTAAACAGCGCTGGTTAAACGTACCTGAGGCTGTTCGTCAGGCATTTATTGATGACCTACACCGCGTCTGCAATGTCCTCAAACCTGAAACCAATATTCAGAAGTGGCTAGAAAAAGACAAAGAAGCCCAGCAGCAATCTTATGAAAAGATTGAACATGCCTATGCCGAACGTAAGGCCCAGCTGATTGAAGAAGCGCGCTTGCGCAAGCAGCGTGCCTTGGAACAGTCGCTGGAAAATAAGCGTGCCGAACAGGCGGCTTATGCACAGGCATTACAGCTAGACGAAGAAAGACAATTTGCCGAGCAGGTTCATACCTTGGCTTTTATACGTCAAAATATAGAGCACGAAATGCAAACCTATACTGCACGTTATCACAAGAACCCTGCGGGCCCGGCCTTGAATTTTGCCAAGGGCATGTTCTCGATTGCTGACCATGAAATATTATCGGAGCTGGAAAGCCTGCGTTTACGTCTGGAATTGGAAGCTGAAACGCTGATTGAGCAAGCGGTGACTGTATTTCGCGCCAAGTTGCATCAAGCCAGTCAGGAAGAAATTGACTATATTTTAAAGAACTCTAATTTATCTTCGGAAAAACCTGGCACTTGAGTTTCAGCATGGCGACTTCAGGTATTTTTTAATTTCGTTGCCATGACAAAAAAAAAGTCCATTTCGGTGGACTTTTTTTTGACTTCAGCATATGGAATGAGGCTGAAATTCAAAGTATTCAAAATTAAAACAGGTCCACCGCTAGACCCAGTATATTCCCTGCACCGTAGCCTATACTCAATAATACCGCAATCCAGATTAAACCACCGGCTACGTTATACAGCATAAAACTCAAGAGATTCATATGCCCTGCCCCTGCAGCAAAGGGAGCAAATGAACGTACAAATGGAACAAAGCGAGCCATCAAAATGGTTTTACCACCATGCTTGGTAAAATAATGGTTGGTTTTTACGATATAGGCCGGTTTTAAGTAACGTGAATGTTCATGGAAAAACTTAAACCCCAAAATCTGCCCGGTATAATAATTGACAATATAACCCAGTACCGCAGCACTAAACAGCAACAGTCCCATGGTATTTAAATGGATCACATCTGTGGTTGAGCAGAGGGCACCAATCGCAATCAGCAGGCTGTCTCCCGGCAAGAAGAACATAAATACGGAACCAGTTTCTGCAAAGATAATCAGAAATAAAATAGCATAGATCCACAGACCATACTGATCCAGCAAAGTAGGCAACCATTGTTCAATATGCATTAGAAAATCAAGCATCTTCAGCTACTCACTTTAACCACATTATTTTCATAACTTATTAAAAATAAAAACTAAAAACAAAAAAAACAGCCTGACTTTTCAATCAGACTGTTTTCTATTCTAAGATGTTTTACTTCAAGAAGCCATTTTCTGCTAAAAATGCCATGCTTAATTTGGATTGCTCTTTGACTTCAGCAGCTTTATCCCCCAGCATTAAACGCTCGATATAACGCGCTAAAACATCGACTTCCAGATTCACTTTCGCCCCGGTTTTCCAGGTGCCAATATTGGTTCGTTCTGCCGTATGCGGAATCAGGTTCAGGCTGATAATATTGCCACGCAGGTGGTTAATGGTCAGACTAATGCCATCTACCGTCACCGAGCCTTTTTCTGCCAGATATTTGGCAATTTCCGCCGGAGCCGTGACCTCATAATAAATGGAACGCGCATCTTCACGTACCAGCGTGATTTCACCGACCGCATCGACATGACCACTGACAATATGTCCACCAAAACGGGTGGTTGGCAACATGGCTTTTTCCACATTGACCGGCTGCCCCACTTTCCAAGTGCCTAAAGTAGTTCGATTCAGACTTTCACGTGAAACATCAGCGGCATACCAGTTTTCGCCCCATTCAATCACAGTCAGGCAGATCCCGTTGGTGGCAATCGAATCGCCCAAATGCACATCAGACATGTCGAGGTCGGTGCCAATACGCAGACGCACATCACCACCCACACTTTGCAAGCTTTCCACTTTACCTAGACTTTCAATAATGCCTGTAAACATAACTTTTTCTCTAATGCTGTCGTTGTTTTACCACAATGCCAGTTGCGTACTTACACCGGTCGTATCTACTCCACCCAGTTCAGCAAAATGATACAGCTGACCCAAGAGCTGGCGCAGTGGCGGACCCGATTTGGCATGGGTATCGGTGATGACAATAAATTCTAGCACACGTGCACGTTCTGACTGGCGCTGCTTGCTCACCCGGTAGCGCGGTACATCTTGGGTCAGCAAGGTGACGCGACCACGCTTCAAGTTAGCCTGCAGCAAATCGCCCGCTTCAATATTCCCATCGGTCGAATAGCTGGTCAGAATATAACGTGCATTAATGGTTGCCAATAATTTTTCATAGGCTTCTTTGGCATGCTTGGAAGAATTGTACTGGCTCGGACGTTCTTTACGCCATGCCCGGTCAATCCCGCTTTTAAAGCCTTTGGTGTCTGGACTCGGCAAATCGACCTGATCCCACAGCGTCAAGGCATTCAATACATGATAGTTACTGCTATAGGCATGCTGGTTATACGGCGGATCCAGATAAGCGATATCGACTTCAAAATGACTCATCTGGTTGGCCAGATGCTGTGCATCAACACACCACATTTCCGCGGCCGGTTTTTTCGGGTCGCCGATTTCACAGAAACGGCTTGGGGTCAGCCAGAGTAAGGATTCAATCCGTTCCAGAGCAGTTTGGGTTTTACCGCCCCAGCCATGGTGGAAGCTTTTAAATACCCCTGAGGTATTACTGACGAAACTGGCCGAATACAGCAAGGGTGCCAGCAAAGCCGACATTTCTACATCATCAATCGCACCTTGTGCCTGCCAAGTGGCAATCTGCTGACGGATGGCATCAATACGCATCCCGTTACGACGTTTGAAGAACAGACGGTCGCGAGTCGGATCATAGATTTCGTCATTACGCGGGCACAGGTTATGCGTCACCCAGCCTTTGACTTCCGGCAAACGGTTCAGATAATCAATCGCTTTTTGATAGCCGCCCAACTCTTTAAATGCCGGTGCTTCGACACAGGACAAAATCGCGCTATTTAACGCATGGCTGTAGGGTTCCCAGTCATTGGCAATGACCCGATAGCCATTTTGTCGCGCCAGACGCGAAACCACGCCGGAACCGGCGAAAAAATCAGCAAAAATCGGCGCCCGGCCATTGTGGCTATTTAAGGTTCCCGTACTCTCAAGGGCTTCCAAAATCAGATGCAGTAACCGGCGCTTATTGCCTAAATACGGAACAAGCTGGTTGAAAAGGTATTCATCTGTAGTACGTGCTGAATGACGACGTTTATGATAAACTGAAGACTCTGAATTCATACTGTCTCTTGAGAAGGGATTAACCTTAAGCGCACATCATTCCCGACTTGAACCAGGTCGATGAGCTTAAATCGAAGTTGCTCTGCCATACGGTCGAATTCCGCATTAAACATCGCACGAGCGGTTTGACCTAAAAAGGTCGGTGCAACATAGCTGATCATTTCATCCACCAGTTGCTGCTGCAAAAAGGCTGTGGATAATGTTGCCCCTGCTTCCACTAGCACATCATAAATTTGATATTGGGTAGATAAGGTCTGTAGCAGGTCTTTTAAAGGCTGTACTGGCAATTGTAACACGCCTAAATCGGCCAGTTCCTGACGAAACGGTCCCATCACCATGACTGTTTCAGGCTGCTGTAGTATTTTTGCAGTCAGAGGTAAACGCCCCTGACGGTCCAGTACCAGACGTTTGGGCTGAACAATCGTACTGATATCGGCAATGCCATTCAGCTGACGCACATTCAGCTGGCAGTCATCGGCAAGTACCGTTTCAATGCCAGTAATCACCACACCGGAAATGGCACGCCAGTGCTGTACATCCTGACGGGCCTCGCTTCCGGTAATCCATTTCGATTCACCCGATGCCATGGCAGTTCGACCATCCAGGCTGGAAGCGACTTTTAAACGCACATAAGGCATGCCAGTGGCCATGGTTTTTAAAAAACCCAGATTGAGTTTTTCTGCTTCTTGTTCGCAAATACCAACACTGACGTCAATACCGGCCTCTTTTAAAATCTGCACACCTTTACCCGCCACTAAGGGATTCGGGTCCGGACAGGCCACAATCACTTTTGCAATTCCAGCTTCGACCAGACCTTTGGCACACGGCGGTGTACGGCCATAATGTGCACATGGCTCCAAAGTGACATACGCTGTTGCACCACGTGCCTGTTCACCAGCCTGGCGCATGGCAAACACTTCGGCATGCGGTTGCCCGGCCTTCGGATGAAAGCCCTCACCGACCAGTTGACCATTTTTGACGATGACACAGCCGACATTGGGATTGGGTTTAGTGGAATATTGTCCAAGTCGTGCCAATTCGATTGCACGTTGCATCCAAAGCTGATCTGGCTGAATGGAATCTTCTTTTAACTCGGACATTGCATGACTCTTGGAAAAATAAAATCTTAGTGTTCGATTTAGTGTTCGCGCTGCTGCATCTGTTCAATTTGACGACGGAAGGCTTCAACATCCTGAAAGTCTTGATAGACTGAAGCAAAACGGACATAAGCGACATGATCCAGGGCAAATAAAGCCTGCATCACAATTTCGCCAATGGTGCGGGATTTTACATCGCGCTCACCTAAACGGCGAATCTGTAATTGGATATCGCTGAGTACGGTTTCAATCTGTTCCTGGGTCACCGGCCTTTTTTGCAAAGCATGCATCAGGGAACGACGCATTTTTGCTTCGTCAAACGGTTCACTCTTACCATCAGATTTAATCACCCGGGGCATCACCACTTCATAGGTTTCAAAGGTAGTAAAACGTTCTCCGCAGCTGATACATTCACGACGTCGACGAATCTGGCAGCCTTCGGCAGCCAAACGCGAATCGATCACTTTACTATCTGCAGCGTTGCAAAATGGACAGTGCATAGCGGTTTAATTGAACAAATCAAATCGGATTCAGAGTGTAGCAAAAATTCTGCCCTTTGTAGAGACTTACGCAAGATATGGAAAAAAAACAGCCCTGACGGGCTGTTTTACACAATATATTGATTATTGGTTTTTATATTATTCTACACGTTCGCCATGTTGACTTAGGTCAAGACCCATACGTTCGTCATCACTCGCAACACGGATACCGATGACCAGATCAATCACTTTTAGAATGATAAAGGTCAATACTGCAGAGTAAGCAATAGTTGCCAGTACACCTTCAAGTTGCACCCATAATTGATGCATCATGTCTGTCGGCACTTTATCACCCATAATAAATTCACTGGCAAATACCGCAGTCAGAATTGCACCGACAATACCACCCACACCATGCAGACCAAAAGCATCCAAAGAGTCATCCGCTTTCAGTGCACGTTTAAGTGCAGTAATACCCCAGAAGCACACCACACCACCGATCAAGCCCATAGCTAAAGCACCGCCTACAGTCACGAAACCTGCTGCTGGTGTAATGACCACCAGGCCAGCAACTGCACCAGATGCACCACCCAATACCGAAGCTTTACCACGAATCACTTTTTCAGTAATTAACCAGGAAATTGCAGCAGCGGCAGCAGCAACTTGTGTAGCAATAAGTGCATAACTGGCTGAACCGTTGGCACCGAGTGCAGAACCACCATTGAAACCGAACCAGCCTACCCATACCAGGCTTGCGCCCACCACGGTTAAAGTCAGGTTATGGGGAGCCATTGATTCACGGCCCAAGCCCATACGTTTACCGAGCATGTATGCAGCAACCAGACCTGCAACACCCGAGTTAATATGAACTACCGTGCCGCCAGCAAAGTCTAATGCGCCATCATTCGCTAACCAGCCGCCACCCCATACCCAGTGAGTAATTGGCGCGTACACAATCACACTCCAAAGTGTAATGAATGCAACGAAAGCTCCAAATTTCATACGTTCTGCAATCGAACCAGTAATAATAGCTACAGTAATGATGGCAAAAGTCATTTGGAAAATCACAAACAGAACTTCCGGAATCGTTCCAGTTAAGGCATCTGTGGTAATGCCGGATAGCATGATTTTATCCAGGTTACCAATGAAAGCATTGCCACTGCCAAAGGCCAGGCTATAACCAATCACCACCCAGGTAATACTGACAATGGCTGCTGCAACAAAGCTATGTGCCATGGTACCAAGTACGTTTTTCTTACGAACCATACCGCCGTAAAATAATGCAAGTCCGGGAATGGTCATCAATAGAACCAGTGCTGTAGACACTAAAATCCATGAGGTGTCACCTGTATCTAATTTTGGTTTTTCTTCGACAGGCGCTGCTGTTTGTTCAGCTGGAGTAGGTGCCGCAGCTAATTCAGAATTTGTTGTTAAAGACGAGGCAGCCGTTTCAGTCGCTGCGACATTTTCAGCAGGAGTGGATGCTGCTGTTAGTGCTTCTTCAGCCCATGCAACAGAACCACCTAAAAGTGCGCCAGATAAACTCAGCGCAATAAGCATTTTTTTCATTCGTATCCCCCAACCTAGTTTTGTGAGTTATTAGCTACTCAGCAAACTTCATGCCAAATTAAACAGCATCTGCACCTGTTTCACCGGTACGGATACGGATGACTTGTTCTAAATTAGTAACGAAAATTTTACCGTCACCAATTTTTCCTGTGCTTGCTACACGGGTAATCGATTCAATGACTGAATCAACCATTTCATCGCTAATCGCGATTTCAATTTTTACTTTAGGCAAAAAATCAACAACATATTCTGCACCACGGTAAAGTTCAGTATGACCTTTTTGACGACCAAAGCCTTTGACTTCAGTTACGGTGATCCCTTGAACACCAATGTCAGAGAGTGCTTCACGCACATCATCCAATTTAAAGGGTTTTACAATTGCAGTTACGAGCTTCATGTTTGTTTTCCTTCGGCTTCTTTCACCAGTAAGGTTTTATGTTCAAATTCCGTGCCAAAAATTCTAAGGTTGGGGGAAATAGAAACTTTGACGCGAGTTTTCTTTATAACCTATTTTATCCTTTTACATGTAGTCTGAATTCCAGAAACTAGACATTTTTACTATAAAATTAACGATTTTAAACATCGGATAAAGCTATATCCGGTTGAGTGGGACTATGGTCCAGGTAGCAGCAATGTTACACTAGCACCACTTCTCCATCCTTATATGGGTACTGCAATGATTGAAACCTTATTACAAGCCATAATGGAACAGCTCGATCAACCGAAAAAAGATGTTGAGCATAATTTACGTGCCTTACTGAACGAAGCAGTCAGCAAGATGGATCTGGTTTCCAAAGAAGAAATTGAACGTCAACGTACTGCATTAAATAATGCCAACCTACGCTTGAATGAACTGCTTAAACAGGTTGAAGCTTTAGAAATTAAAATCAAGAACAATAAATAAGCACTTGTTTAGTGCATAAAAAGACCAAAAACGATTAAAAATAACGCACCACAATGGAACAATAATAAATGTCTTTTGCTAAAATTTACACTCGAGGTCTGCTTGGACTTCATGCACCTTTAATTGAGGTGGAAGTTCATGTCAGTCAGGGCTTGCCTTCTTTAACCATTGTTGGGTTGCCTGAAGCAGCAGTTCGGGAAAGTAAAGACCGGGTACGTTCTGCCATTATTAATAGTGGTTTCCAATTCCCCACCAAACGTCTCACCATCAATTTAGCGCCTGCAGACTTACCCAAAGATGGCTCGCGTCTGGATTTGCCCATTGCTTTAGGAATTTTAATCGCTTCAGGCCAACTACCTGAAAATGTGACAGATCAGCTGGAATTTATTGGTGAACTGGCCCTGGATGGTCAACTTCGTCCCATCAGCGGTATTTTAAGCATTGCCATTGCCTGCCAGCAGTCTGGACATCAACTGATTTTGCCAGAACAGAATGCCCAAGATGCTTCGCAACTGCCCAATTTTGAAGTGTTTGCTGCCCACCATCTCAAAAATGTCTGTGAACATTTATCCAGACAACATCCGCTTCAGCAATATCAAGCCCCTAGCAGCAATCCAATCAATCAGTACAAATTTGATTTAGCCGATATCAAAGGTCAATTGCGCCCGCGACGGGCTTTGGAAATTGCTGCCGCTGGTGGACATTCACTATTGTTTAAAGGCCCACCAGGTACAGGAAAAACACTGTTGGCTTCACGGCTGGCCAGTATTTTGCCCCCTCTGGACATGCAGGAAAATCTGGAAGTAGCCAGTATTTACTCGGTTGCCAATAGCTCGCATCCTTTTGGGCAGCGCCCTTTTCGTGCACCACATCATACTGCTTCCGCAATTGCCTTGGTGGGAGGGGGTTGTCATTTACAAACAACTATGCGACATTCCAAACAACTATGCGACTTAGAAAATGGAAGCGATAGTATATTGAGAGAAAAACAGTTTTGCACTGTTGTTCTCTCATTTCCTATTTAGTTCACCAAGAGGTTAAATTAGAATAATAGTCTGGTTGGCCTATACCATGATTAAGAAAAGTTTCTTCAGTTTTAAGCATTCTATCAAGCAATCTTTTTTTCAATGCTTCATTAGCATTCATATGTAGAAATTGCATTGCAAACACCTGTAACATGCCATTAAGGGTCAGCAATATACTTTCAATATCCTCATAGGCACAGACAGGTTGTTTACCTTTAAATAGCACATTCAGTAGCTCACCACGACCATGTGTGAAAGTTGAATACTTCTCGTACAAAGCTTTACCTTGCTTTGTGAATTGCTTGAAGTGTTTATGAAAATCTCCATTGTCTGGGTCTTCAAAATTATCTAAAGCTGTACTCATCTGAAAAAAACTAGCAAAGTCTTTTGGTTGAGTAATTAACGTTTCAACATCTGTCCCCTTAGGCTGTTCTATAAACTCTAAATAAAAACACCTAACATATATTTCTAGCATCGTACGAGCTACGACGACAGCGGAGGAAAAATGATCTTCTTTCATAAGTAATTTAAAGGAAAGATAATGTGTTTGGAACAACTGAAAATATGCTCTATTAATACGCTGATATTGATCATCCTCGTCTATCTGAACTGAAGCTGAAATTTTATTTACTTCATTCTGAGTCTTATCAAGCTCTCTGATTATAAAGTGAATACGTTTTTTTCCATCCTTATTCAAATTCATCTTCATTTTAAATCCTTTATTTAATTACACTCTGGGAGAAAAGGAAGCAATCGTCCTTAAACCTAATTTTAGCAAGAATAAATCTCTTTAGAATTCCCTCCAAATGGTCAAATATTTAATAAAAATACATTTTCTAAATAATCGAAAGTCAAACTGCCCCTTATAAGAACACTGATCATCCTCTATCTTTACCCAAATATTTTAATGCTCAAATTTTGACATAAGATTCTATAGCGAAATTAAAATCTTTCAAATAAAATGTAAAATCAAAAACACTATATGTTGTGCTAAAAACCAAAATTACCACTACATAAAGCAACACAAGATAAAAAAGAAACAATTTAGGAATAATTTGAAGAAAAATTTGCATAAGCTTTTTTGTTCAGTTATCATTCGATTAACTTGATCTGTAAGTCAATGATCTTGGAGGTAAATATGACTCATTTCAATCCTGACATGCTTAGTATTGCACGAAATTTTCGTGGTCTTAGTCAAACTGAACTAATTGCTGAAATGGGACAGTCTATTACCCAGGCTTCATTATCTAAAATTGAAAGTGGGGACTTAAAACCCTCCGATGAAGTTATCCATAATCTATCCAATGCCCTACATTTCCCTGTACGATTTTTCGAACATATTGAAAAGCTAAATGCACTGCCAATTAGTTTGCATGCATACAGAAAAAAAAGCTCTACCACAGCTAAAGCATTGAGCCGCATGAATGCTGAAATGATGTTAAAAATGGGCCATGTACAAACATTAGAATTGTTCACAAATGTACCAAAAAGAAAAAACTCCTTACCAACTTTTAAAATTGGTCTAGATGTAAACACCCCTCAAGAAGCGGCTAAAAAGCTTAGATCATTGTGGGCGTTAGGAAATGAACCTCTTGAAAACCTAACTGCCACTGTGGAAGATGCAGGGGTTTTAGTCTTTTTATGCGACTTTAAAGATAACAATGTTGATGGCGTATCCTTAAAAATGCATGGTGTATCTCCATGCGTATTTCTAAATGCAAACCAGCCAAATGACAGAATACGCTTCACATTAGCACATGAACTTGGGCATTTGGTCCTCCATGAAGAGCCATCTGAATTCATGGAAAAAGAAGCAAATGACTTTGCTGCCGAATTCTTAATGCCAGAAGAAAAAATTATTGATCAATTAGGTTCAACCAATTTAGCTTATTACCTAAGACTTAAAAAGGAATGGAAAACCTCAATGGCGGCCTTAATCTATAGGGCGTCAGAGTTAGGAACTATAACTTCAAGTCAAAGTGCCAATTTATGGCGGCAGATGGCTATGCGTGGTTATCGTAAAGTTGAACCAAATGAATTAGATCGAGAACCGACATATAGAGTAGCTTCAATGCTCTTTGACTACGCAATAGATGCAAAAAAAACATCAACATCTGTCATTAGTGAGTTATCGCAATTATTTGACTTATATGAAGATGACTTTAAAAAACTATATTATTTTGACCTAGATTCAATGGAGACTATTGAGATGGTTTCATAAATTAAAAAGCCGACTCTATTGGGTAGAGTCGGCTTGATAGATTTTCACACAGGAAAGGCATATGGCTCTAAGCCCTACGCATACCTCATGTTAGATCTGGCTGTCAGAACCCCATTCTAACATTTAGGCCCGTAAATCTCAAGATTTACCCGCTTATTTTGGTATGCGCCCTGAAAAACGAGCTGCCAAAATAGGAGGGCTAACAATGCCTACCGAAAATCAAGACTTCGTGTTTTGTAAATCTTATCGCCATAAATCTGGAAAAATTATTGTCCATCCAACTGGATATTTTAAATTTCCCAGAACTCGGCCATTGAAAGAAGAAAAGGATACTATCCGTAATAAAAAATCGGATGATCCTGATAACTCAAACTCAATATCGTAAACAAGGTTAAATAACCTACTGCTATGCAACAAAGTTCACAGTAGTAGGTTACTTAATTTTTCTGATCGCACTTAATTTTATGCCCCATTTTAATACATGGGCTCAGAGAGAATTATGACAACTCAACAGCAGTTTCTTGACCTACTTTCCGATATTGAACCATCTACAACAACGGTTAATGATTGTTCAAGCGCACATAATACGCTTCGTGATGCTTTAAAAGTGCATAATGAATTCAGCAAAGTACATGTGCATACGTTCTTATCAGGTTCTTATAAAAGAAATACGGCAGTACGTCCGACCACCATAGGCGGGATTACACAAAGACCAGATGTAGATATTATTGCTCGCACCAACCATACAATTAACGATGATCCCCAAATTGTCCTAGATACAGTCCATACAGCATTAAAGGATATTGGATATACCGATCTTACAGTTAATCGTCGCTCAGTAAATGTTAAGTTGAAAAAAGTTGATATGGATGTTGTCCCTATCATTTCAGACGGATATGGTGGCTATCTGATTCCAGACATTCATCTTGAAGAATGGCTAGTTACCAATCCTCCAGCCCATACCGAGTGGACTGTTGAGGTGAATAAAAATGCAAATGGTCGATTTAAGCCTCTTGTGAAGCTATTTAAATGGTGGCGTCGTGAGAACTTATCTGATTTAAAACGACCAAAAGGATTCATTTTAGAATGCCTGGTTGCCAAGCATATGAATTACTACGAATCCAATTATGAAAAGTTGTTTGTTTCTCTTTTAGAAACAATCAGGGATTCTTATAGAATTTATGCGTCACTTGGCATAATCCCACATTTAGAAGATCCTGGTGTTGCAGGCAATAATGTTTTTTCTGCGGTCACAGCAGATGAGTTCAAAACTTTTTATGAAAAGGTAGAAGAACAAGCTGCTATTGCACGAAACGCCTTAAATGAAACAGATGATGATAAAGCATTAGCCCTATGGCGGCAGGTTCTGGGTAATCGTTTTCCACGTTCGGCATCACACAAAAGTGCAAACTCTGCTGATATGGCCAGCTCTTTAATCCGTTCTGCTCTAGGTGCGGGATTAACATTTCCATCAACCCCTGTTTATCCAAATAAACCAGGAGGCTTTGCGTAATGGAACTGCTAAAAACACCATTAGAACGCCTAGCTCAAGAACGGCAGTTATTGACTGATCTTGAGAAAGAGAAAAATAGTTTTAAGATTCAGGAGTGGAACTCAACAGACACAAATGAACTGCATTTGAACTTCTCTCTAAAGATAGGAACTATAGATTTTAATGGTGTTTTAGTATATCCAGAGCTTTTCCCAGAGCTACCAGCATATATACGCCCACAAAAATCTGGTGAAAGATGGAGTATCTTACACCAGTATGGTGGTTCAGGAGTGCTGTGTCTAGAATATGGCCCAGATAATTGGAATACCAATATCAGTGGAGTGGATCTAGTTAGAAGTGCCCAGCTTCTTTTATTAACAGATGCAATGACTGTATTGGAGATGAATGTAGAACCTGTACCATCTAGGCATTCTGAAACAATAGGTCAAAAATTAAGAGGTGTTTCAGAAAGGTTCATTGAAACACCTATGTTACGTCACATACTCTTGGGTAGTGATTCTGAGAAAATGGACTTTAAGATTGCCATCTCAAGCTTTCGAGACAAAACCGTTATTGTTCCAACAAATATTCAGAACAAACCTCTACCTGACATCGTACCATCGTTTTCTAATGAAAGATTTGAATTGTCTGGATGGGCAATACGAATTGATTCTGTTCCTCAATTAAAGGAATCCGTAAATGACCGAGTTTCATTAGAATCCTTTTTAGGCAATTTATGGCCTGCTCAGGAGGAATTCACAAATTCCATACAGCCTATATTGTTATATGACTTAAAGGGTAACTTGGAACTATTCTTGATTAATAATACAGCACCACTTTTCGTAAGTTATCCTGCTATTAATCTACATGATGATCAGAATCAAAGATTGCCAGCACAATTTAGCCATCTCAATAATACAAGGATAGCAATTGTAGGTCTTGGATCGTTAGGAAGTAAAATTGCAATTTCACTGGCACGGTCGGGCTGTAAAAACTTTCTACTTATTGATGATGATATTCTGGCCCCACACAATCTTGTCCGTAATGAACTCAACTGGTTAGATGTTGGCTTTGCTAAAACCCATGCTGTTGAAAGAGCATTAAAACGAACAGTATTAGACATGCAAGTTGAAACGTATGAAATGCAAATTGGTGGACAGGAAAATCCTCATTTAAATTCCAATATCGCTAATGCCATTGCCACATGTGATCTGATTATTGATGCGACAGCAAATACACATACGTTCTTAACATTAGCTGCAATTGCTAAAAGAAAACACATTCCAATGGTATGGGGTGAAATCTTTGGTGGCGGTGGTGGCGCAATGATGGCCCGTAGTCGTCCAACGTTAGATGCCTCCCCCTTAGAACTTCGCAATCATATTTATGGTGTCTTACAAACGTTGGAACCAATTCCAGAGGGCAAAGTTAATAATTACGGTTTTCAAACACAAAGCCAAACATATATTGCATCAGATGCAGATGTAACGGCTCTTGCAGCGTCTATGACGCAGTTCACATTAGATACTTTATGTACAATTGATGAACAATCCTCTTATCCCTATTCAGCATATTTAATAGGGTTCCGTAAATATTGGATATTTCAATGTCCTTTTGATACTCATCCTATCGATTGTTCAGGTGCGTTAGTAACAGAATCTCCTACGGATAAACAGATATCTGAAAGTGAAAATGGCAATTCTATTGAAGAACCTGAACCGATGAAAGGTTAATACTGATGCTGACAATATCCATTCCTACTGATATACAAATTTTACTGATAAAAGCCCTTTTGAAGTCTGGAACCCACGAATGTGGCGGTGTTTTAATGGGTGAGCATATAGGTACAAACCATTTTAGAGTTAGCTCATTAACTGTTCAAAAGAGTGGAACAATAGCATCCTTTGTACGTGGAATTACGGATGCTATTAAAGCAATCCGCCTTTTTCATAAATCAACAAACAATAATTATCAAAAATTTAACTATTTAGGTGAATGGCATAGCCATCCTCTCTTTAGTGTACAACCCAGCAGTAAAGACCATCACACCATGAGGGAATTGGTGTCCGATCCAAAAGTGGGTGCAAATTTTGTAGTCTTACTGATTTTCCATTTAAAAAACAATCATCTTGAGGGCAGCGCCCACACCTACCTACCAGATGGTTCCTGTTACCGATCCAACCTAGATTTAGAGAGATAATAATGAGTGCAAGTCTGTTAGAAAAACAATCAACTGGTGGTGCAATTGCACGAGTAGGGTTTGAATATCAAGATGCTTTTGTATTAAAGAACTTGCCACTATGGCTATCTGAAAGTGCTTTTAGTCACATTGTGAGTGAATCAATAGGTGATGTTGAGGTTTGCTACTTCTCTTCAGAGAAAGATTTCCAGCGTGTCATGTATGAAGCTAAAAATCATTCGCTGACTTCTACAGACTTCTGGAAAGAAATTAAGCGCTTCAAGGAGGCGTTTGATATTCCATCAAGTGAATTTACTCGCTTTGGTTTAGTATGCCCACTCTATACCTCTACACTTCACCCATTTCTTGCCCAGATTGAAAGAATTAGAGGAGTTGGCTCTTCATACAGTGCAGATTCTGTGATTTTACAAAAAAGTCGTCAGGATATTCTTCAGTGGTGTAGCGATAAGGGATTCGAAACCTCACTTGCTGAGTTTGCACTTGATCATGTTGATTTCCTGTCTTTCAATGCGGAAGATAGCGACTCTGTATTTATAGGCGAAATAGAAGAGAAATTATCCAATATCGAACTCACTACACGTAAAGCCAAACAGTTAAGAGATCAGTTTAAAAACCTGATTTCTCGTTCTTCTTTTGGTCCAATACATCGCAAAGACTTTGAAAATTTTATTTGCCATGCTCTTGAAGAAGATAGAACCCAATGGCTATCAGATCCTATTAAAATTAATCTTTCAGCGTCATCCAGTCAGCACCAAGACTTAAACTTAGATATTAGTGATTTCAATGGTCCTGATCGTGCTCAAAAAACCTCCAGCGACTGGAACAGCCTAATCAAAAAAGCAGTATCGATTGGGGATTTCATTCATAATAGTGGTGACCGTAGAACCCTCCTTATAGATGGCAAACAAAGAATATCCACTGCATGTATGCTTGGCTATGTTTTTAGTGCCACACGTAATTTCCTACTCGAAATAGAACATAATGGCCTCATTTATCGCACTGATGACCATAAACAGAAAGAGGGACAATTTTTTACTAAAATCGACTCTGTTGAGCTACAGAGTGAAACTGAAGCCATAGTCACTATTGGATTTCCTACAGCGATAGGTAAAGACATTGACTCTACGACTAATGAAGTAAAGAGCTTACCTAGACTGAATTTAGAAAGCTCTCATGCCATTGATAATATGGAAACTCTAAATCTTGCTATCAGAGAGGCAAAATCCGCTTTAGTTTCATTCAAATCTGAAAATAAGTTATCTAAATTACACCTCTTTATTAAAGCACCCTCAGTTTTTGCCATGGCCTTGGGACATCGCTTGAATGGTGTTTGTGATATCCAGCTTTACGATTGGGTAGATGGGCAATACATCCCTACAGCCGAACTGAACTTATAAGAAGAATTAACTAGTCGATAATATTACCAATAGAGAGGTTGATCATGAACAATCATTCTAATGAAGAAAATACGGATAACTCTTCAGATAAAAAAAAATCACCCGCATTCAAAGTTCTTGAATCCAATGCTGAAAAGTTCTTAATGGTTTGGTGGTATGGGGCGTTAGCAAAAGCGTAAGCGTCCGCTGAACACACCTTCTGAATTCATCCTATAAGCCTTAATTTAGTCCCCACTTAGAAACAAGTGGGGACTTAAATTTATGACTACAAATAATCAGACATCCATCGCACCTCTTGCGAAAAAACGAAGAACATACAGTGCTGAATTTAAACAGCAGATCGTTCAGGCTTGTAAAGCACCGGACGTTTCAATTGCTTCAGTCGCTTTGCAACATGGATTGAATACAAATCTTGTATCCAAATGGATTCGCTTAATTGATGCTAAGCCAGGGAGTGATCGCTCACCACTACCGAATAAACCTGCATTTATTGCCTTATCTTGCTCTGCACCATTAGATCCTACTCCTACTGACATGTTAAAAGTTCAAATTACTTTACCCCACTCAAAAGCAGAAATTGGCTTGAAATGGCAAGTATCAGAAATACCTGCCTTGGCAGAATTACTCAAGGTGCTGGCAACATGATCCGTATCGATGAAATCTGGTTGTCTACTCAGCCCATGGATATGCGTGCAGGAATGGATACGGCCATGGCGCAGATTATGAAAGCCTTTGGCTCAATCAAACCGCATTGCGCCTACCTGTTCTGTAATAAACGTGGCCATCGTATGAAAGTGCTGGTACATGATGGACTGGGCATCTGGCTGTGTGCCAGGCGGCTGGAACAGGGAAAATTCCACTGGGCTAAAGTTCACCAGGGTGAAAACGTAGCTCTCAACCCGGAACAGTTACAGGCATTAATCCAGGGTTTGCCTTGGCAGCGCATTGGACGACAGCAGGTGGTCACGATGCTCTAAACCAAGCTCGGCTATTCTGCCATCCTCCAAACGTTCTATTTCATTCTCTTCATGACCTCAGGCATACTGCGGTCATGAATACGCTGCCTGATTTAAGCCAACTGACCCATGAACAACTGCTGGAATTTACCCGGCAGTTGGCGATGCAGCATCAGTCTCTGGCACAATCAAATCAAGAATTAGAAAAATCAAACCAGCAATTGGATGCCAAAGTTCAGCATCTTTCTATTCTCAATCAAAAATACGAGCATGAACTGGCGCTGTTTAAAAAGCATAAATTCGGCAGTAAAAACGAACATCTCACCGCAAAACAAATCCATCTATGGGATGAGGCGGTCGAAGAAGATATCGCAGCCGTTGATCTGGAATTAGAACGATTAAATGCAGATAAAACCCATGCAGCGACACAGAAAGCCACAGTCAACAAACCTAAACGTCGACTGCTGCCAGATCATCTACACACCATCCGTATTGAGCATGAACCTGCATCAACCCAATGCAGTTGTGGCTGCCAGTTACGTCGTATCGGCGAAGATATCAGTGAAAAACTGCATTTCAGACCGGCACAGTTCTACAAGGAACAGCATGTCCGTGGCAAATGGGTCTGTGATCAGTGTGACACCCTGACTCAGCAAGCGATGCCTGCCTATGTGATTGATAAAGGCATTGCTTCACCTGAACTGCTCAGCCATGTGCTGGTATCGAAGTATGCCGATCATTTACCGCTGTACCGTCAGCGCCTGATCTATCAGCGGGCTGGCATTGATCTGTCCAGATCCACTTTATCTGACTGGATTGGTCGCTGCGGTGTGGAACTGGAACCTCTGGCTAATGCCTTAAAACAGGTGGTGTTGCAACAGCGGGTGATCCATGCCGATGAAACGCCGGTCACCATCATGCGGATGGGTGATGATGAGAAAAAACCGAAGAAAGGTTATGTCTGGGCCTATGCCACCACACAGTACAATCCAGTTCAAGCGGTGATCTATGACTTTCAGGATAGTCGTTCAGGTCAGCATGCTGAAGAGTTCCTGAAAGGCTGGCAGGGTCATCTGGTCTGTGATGATTACAGTGGTTATAAAGCACGCTTTAAATCAGGCCAGGTCATTGAGGTGGGCTGCATGGCCCATGCACGTCGTAAATTCCATGAACTGCATGTGACCGGGAAAAGTCAGGTCGCTGAACAGGCATTAGTGCTGATTCAGAAACTGTATGCCATAGAAGCAGAACTCAGGAAAAAGACGGATGGTACAGCGGAAGACCGCCGCGAATACCGACAACAGCATAGCCAACCGGTGATGCAACAACTATATGAATGGCTCAACCAACATCATCTGACGGTGCCATCGAGTTCTCCCACCGCCAAGGCCATCAATTACACTCTGAAGCGTTGGCCAGCTTTAAGCCGCTATTTGGATGATGGCAATCTACCGATTTGCAATAACTGGATTGAAAATCAGATGCGCCCCTGGGCGTTGGGACGTAAGAACTGGCTGTTTGCAGGTTCGCTGCGCAGCGGCCAACGAGCTGCCAATATCATGACTTTAATCCAGTCAGCAAAGCTGAATGGACTGGATCCGTATGCCTATTTAAGTGATGTGCTGAAAAGGCTGCCGACGCATAAAGTGACCCAAATAGAAGAATTACTGCCACACCGCTGGAAATCCGACCAAAATTAAAAAATAGGCATGGGATTCAGCGGACGCTTACGCAAAAGCTGATCGTAGAACTATTCAACCTAAAGTTCATGTTGCTTTTAGGGAACTTCTGGAAGATGACACACCCACAGATAATTTTATTTTTATTGATGCCAATATAACAGATTTGGTGTCTTGGCCTATTGGCACAGTTTGGCACCATGAACGATTGGTTAAATATATTCCCTTGGAAATACGGGAATTTGATATTGACCATACGGATTTTAAACATACCTATGTTCAAACATATAAGCGAGACGAAAAGACAGGGAAAATAGATCATTTCTTCTCAGATAGGAATAAATTTTATATTAATCCAGGCCAACGTGAGAATTGTATTTCTTTCTCTTTAAAGGATCAGGAATATAAGGAGCTTCTCGTACCTTGTTTTGAATTTCTGGTGAGAGGATATGGTATCTCTACAGAACTTCCTAGAATTCTGACGACATATGATGAGGCCGAAAGACATGAACGGCTTTACACCCCTCACCCAGAAGAGGAAAATATCTGGACTATCCTTATAGGTGATAGCCTCACATTAGATGATCATGTATTTATTGCCTACTATAAATACAGCGAATATACCCAGGATGCCGTAAGGATCTTATTTAGCAGTATTGCAAAACATGATGATTTTACTCAAAGAAATCATATATATCCTAAAGTAATGCCGTGGCATGAGGAAACGAGAAAAATTAGGGTTTCAGGTTTCTGTCTCCCTAACACCAATGCCTTTTTAGCCTTGACTATTCTTGGAATAGAATTACCTGATCAAACACTCATCAGACGCGTTCCAAAAGTAATTCACCGCATTAAAAAACCTGTAGATGTTAACTCACCTAATCCTCCTCAATTGCAACTAGGTCCTGGTCAGATTAACGTATCTGAAGATCAAGGGGGGCGCAAACCATTATCACAATCAGTTATTTTAGGTCATGAATTCACCTGGTTAGGAACAGGACCAGTAGGAGAGAAAAGTAAAACAAAACATGAAAAAACCATCACCCAACCACAAAGAAAGAAAAATACAAAGGAAACAAATACAATTGGTACAGGGCAACCAGATAGCTCTAAAGACGTTCTTAACTCCCAAATCAAGCCAACTACTGATGAAGATAAGGCAACGGAGTTTGAAGCTCCAGATCATGGAAGAATTATGGGCCTTTGGAATGCTTGCTTAAAAGCACGCAGATTAAATCCCAGTATTGTCAATGCAGTACACTATTACACTTTTGAGGAAGAATTTGATTACGATGATAAACCAACTCTTATGGCCTTTATTACAAGTTCAGAAGAACAAGCTCATATAAACTGGTGTTACGCTGATTCATCCAAGACAGCACTCCGTGGGGCATTGGTCATTCGATTATCTCTTGTAAATTCCCCACCAGTTTATATTTTCGATATACAACCAGCGACTTATGTTTCAACTGTATATGGAGAAAGCGTCCTAAAGGAACGTGGACATGCTGGAGTAATATTTAGGTCAAGAACCCTAGAACAATTTGAACAGTATATTTCTGATCTCATGGAAAGTCTGCCTTTATCAGAAGGCTCTTATACAACAACCATCTTGGGCTCCAATATGGTTACCCAGTTATTTGTTTTTAGACACTCAAAATCTGCTGGTTTGTCAGAGGGTGAATCAACTTTATTGAATGCTCTAAGAAAAATTGGGATTACTACTATTACTTTAAAAGAAGAAAAAAATTAAGTAAGCGTCCGCTGAATCCCATGCCTATTTTTTAATTTTGGTCGGATTTCCAGCGGTGTGGCAGTAATTCTTCTATTTGGGTCACTTTATGCGTCGGCAGCCTTTTCAGCACATCACTTAAATAGGCATACGGATCCAGTCCATTCAGCTTTGCTGACTGGATTAAAGTCATGATATTGGCAGCTCGCTGACCACTGCGCAATGAACCTGCAAACAGCCAGTTCTTACGTCCCAAAGCCCAAGGCCGCATTTGGTTTTCGGCCCAATTATTGTCAATGGGTAGATTGCCATCGTCCAGATAGCGGCTTAAAGCTGGCCAACGCTTCAGAGTGTAATTGATCGCCTTGGCAGTTGGAGAACTCGATGGTACCGTCAGATGATGTCGGTTGAGCCATTCATAGAGTTGTTGCATCACCGGTTGACTGTGCTGTTGCCGGTATTCGCGGCGGTGTTCCGCTGTACCATCCGTCTTTTTTCTTAATTCTGCTTCTATGGCATACAGTTTCTGAATCAGCACTAATGCCTGTTCAGCGATCTGACTTTTCCCGGTCACATACAGTTCATGGAATTTACGACGTGCATGTGCCATGCAGCCCACCTCAATGACCTGGCCTGATTTAAAGCGTGCTTTATAACCACTGTAATCATCACAGACCAGATGGCCCTGCCAGCCATTCAGGAACTCTTCAGCATGCTGACCTGAACGGCTATCCTGAAAGTCATAGATCACCGCTTGAACTGGATTGTACTGTGTGGTGACATAGGCCCAGACATAACCTTTCTTCGGTTTTTTCTCATTCTCACCCATCCGCATGATGGTGACCGGCGTTTCATCGGCATGGATTACCCGCTGTTGCAACACCACCTGTTTTAAGGCATTGGCCAGAGGTTCCAGTTCCACACCGCAGCGGCCAATCCAGTCAGATAAAGTGGATCTGGACAGATCAATGCCAGCCCGCTGATAGATCAGGCGCTGACGGTACAGCGGCAAATGATCGGCATACTTCGATACCAACACATGGCTGAGCAATTCAGGTGAAGCAATGCCTTTATCAATCACATAGGTGGGCATCGCTTGCTGAGTCAGAGTGTCGCACTGATCACAGACCCATTTGCCACGGACATGCTGTTCCTTATAGAACTGTGCCGGTCTGAAATGCAGTTTTTCACTGATATCTTCGCCGATACGACGTAACTGGCAGCCACAACTGCATTGGGTTGATGCAGGTTCATGCTCAATACGAATGGTGTGTAGATGATCGGGCAGCAGTCGACGTTTAGGTTTGTTGACTGTGGCTTTCTGTGTCGCTGCATCAGTTTTATCTGCATTCAGCCGTTCCAGTTCCAGATCAACGGCTGCGATATCTTCTTCAACCGCTTCATCCCAAAGATGAATTTGTTTTGCGGTTAGATGTTCGTTTTTACTGCCGAATTTGTGCTTTTTAAACAGCGCCAGTTCATGCTCGTATTTTTGAGTGAGAATGGAAAGATGTTGATTGGTGACTTCAAGATATTGAACTTTGACATCTAATTGTTGGTTTGATACTTCAAGATTTTGAACTTTAACGTCTAATTGTTGTTTATCTTCTGCGAGTTGTTGATGCTGCATTGCCAACTGTCTGGTAAATTCCAGCAGTTGTTCATGGGTCAGTTGGCTTAAGTCAGGCAGCGTATTCATGACCGCAGTATGCCTGAGGTCATGAGAAGAATGAAATAGAACGTTTGGAGAATGGCAGAATGGTCGAGCCTGGTTTAAAGCATCGTCACCACCTGCTGTCGTCCAATGCGCTGCCAGGGCAAACCCTGGATCAGTGCCTGTAACTGTTCTGGACTGAGGGCTACGCTTTCACCTTGGTGAAGCTGAGCCCAGTGGAATTTCCCCTGTTCCAGCCGCCGGGCACACAGCCAGATGCCCAGCCCATCATGCACCAGCACTTTCATGCGATGGCCACGTTTATTACAGAACAGGTAGGCGCAATGCGGTTTGATGTAGCCAAAGGCTCTCACCACTTGCGCCATGGCCGTATCCATACCTGCACGCATATCCATCGGTTGGGTAGAAAGCCAGATTTCATCGATACGGATCATTTGATCAAGCCTTGAAGTAAAAGCAGCAACTCCTTGGCCGATTCCACTGGCCATTCGATTTCGATCACCTGATCTCTTGCAGAACATTGTTTCTGATGCAGTGGAATTCTGATATGAGCGGTAGCTTTCTTCTCTGGCACAGGTGGCGGAGGTGCTTCTTGTTTGACTAGCGTCGGGTGAAGAATGACGGGAAGGAAGTCGGTCTGTGGAATGGATGAGATTGTTAATGATGGAACCATTGATCTGGACTGACGAATCCATTTATGCAATAGATTGGCATTGATCTGATGTTGCATTGCGACCTTAGCCACCGATGTATCTGGCTGCTGGCATTGCTGAATAAGTTGATGTTTAAATTCAGCCGTGAAGGTTCGACGGGGCTTTTTTAGCGTTGGTGCAGTGTCTATAACTGTCTTTAAATCCATAAATAGGTGTCCACTTAAAATTTAGTGGACACTATCGCGGTATTAATGAGTTAGAAAAAGTGGGGCTCAGCGGACGCTTACAAAATTAATCATATAAATGATAATATTAAAAAGCTGGAGTAAGTCTTTTTCCTACACCAGCTCTTATTAGGCCATAAAAATTTTAACTCATATTTTTTTAGCTGAATCTTAATATATTAATTTTCTTCAAAATGAGCTCATGATAATAACCTATCGCTTCTTTATTTTTTGCATCATAGCCTAGTTTAATTTCCAGAGATTTTTGTGCAGTTTTAATTTGCTCTAGAGAATCTCTATAAAGAGCAGCTTTTCTTTCTAAGTCCAACTCTTTATTTGCTAAATGATATCTTGCAATCGCTTTCCTAAGAAAGCAAAATGCTTTCGTCCTTCCCTTATTCATTGCTATATCAATATAATAATCTCCATTTTCAAGATCATCATTTCGATAATAAGCTAGAGCTAAACCAACTATAGCATCAATATTATTTCCATCTAATTCAACGGCTTTCTGTGACAGTTCTAAAGCATATATAAAATTTTGTGTTCGGTTTAATAAAAGCCATGCAAAACGATCATATAAATAAGAATTTAAAGGATCATCCTGAATTGCTAACCTGTACATAGATATAGCATCATCTATCTCACCTTTATCTGCATAAACTTTAGCTAATTTGGCAAATTGACTGCGAAAAGCCTCTGTTACTCTATCTCTTTTAAATTCCTTTTCTACTTTTTCTTTTTCTTTGACATAAACCTCTACTTCTTGCGCATAAGACTTTATCTCACTTTGTATTAATTCCGAATAATTAATAAACTTTTTCAGAAAGAACCGATTTGCCAGACTTACAATTTCCAAAGTATAGCTTGTTCCATAGTCAAGGATAGTCGCAAAATGTGTTTCTTCTAAGGCTTTATTAAACTCACCAATATTTATCCTTATTAGTTGACATGCTCTGCTTATAACGTCATTGTCGATCTCATAATTAATATTAACTAAAACCAGAAAGACTTTTTTTTGCAAATCATTCATTCTTTGCCATGCATCTTCATATAGGAATTCTAACAATTCCTCATCTGAATGACTAAAATATTTTTCGATGGCATCATCAATACTGCTATTGGAAAGAGAGATATATTTAATGAAAGCCTCAATTAGTAATGGCTTATTCATTAATTCATTAGAAACTTTCCTTAGTCTAGACTCTCCTGCTTGTATTAGTGGTTTAGCATTGTATTCACTTGCTAGCCTATTTAAAAGATTTACTCCTTCAATTTCGGTTAAACCTTGAATTAAAACTGGTTCCGCAGCAATATCCTCCCTTCTTCGAGAAGTTACAATGACTCGTGCTAAGAATTTAGAAATTTTAGTTAATGATTCTGTTAACTCTCTAATTTCTTCGGGTGACGTAGCTAATGTTTCAGTATTATCTATAACTAAAAGTATGTCATCTCTGCCAATATTTGCTCTTTTAAAGAATGCAGAAGCTTTGTCAATTAAAGCTCTTCCATCAATGGTAAACCATTCCTTTTCTAATCTGGTCTGACTTCTAACAAGCTCACGTATACTATCATCAATTATTGGATTAATTGATCTAAAATAAACTAAACCATCTTCTGTCCACTTTGTCATTTTAGCGGAATAAAAACAGATATATTGTGGGAAATTTTTTGAAAAATCAAAATTACTTTCAATTATTTTATTTAATATTTCAAGAACAAGTGTAGTCTTACCATACCCTCCATCTCCATAAATAAGGCATAATCTTGCATCCCCATCAATTAACCATTCATGTACTTTATCTAGCTCTTCTTTTCTTCCTTCAAACATATCAGTTTGTCGTATGGGAATATTGTGACAAATAATTTCATTTTTACCATTATTTAAAACTTCAATTAAATCAAAATCTTTTTTTACTTTAATATTTCCTGATGTAAACAAATTATCACTTTCTAAATCTTTGGTAAATTCGCTAGCATCATCAAGAGATAAATATTGCCCTTTTAACTTCCATATACTTTTTCTAGAAACAAATTCTGAAAAAATAATTAAATTTCCATTAAAACTGGTAGGAACTGTTAGCTTCAAATCTTGATATTTAACTAATTTATTATCTAGAGATGGAATTATATTTTTAAATGTTATTAGCATAGACTGTGCTAAATCATACATTTTATTACTCCACTCCTCAGCTACACTTATATCGGTAACTCCGTGACCAAACCTCTTATTTCTGAGCTGAACCCATTCGCTAACTCTTTTAGATAAACTCTCATTATTCGAGCTTTTCTCAAACCATCCTCTCAAAAATTCTGTTTCATATTCAGATCTTATTTTCGGAACTAAGTAATCAATAATTTCCCACGGAAGTCCATCACTGGGCTTTGTAAGCCGTGTTAGAAAATCCTCATACCTAATTTGATCAAGTTCAATATTTTTTTTAGCTATTTCTAATATAGAAATTGTGGTAATTTGCAAGATTGATCTTATTATGGGAGTAAGGAAATTTGCTTGCTCAAACTTATTTTCTATACCATTAACTTTATTCAAAATATTATGATATTGATCAATCACTTATTAAAACTCAACAATTATTAGGAAAAAATTTCCATTCTAAACCTTAGGTATCCAATATATCTTATTATCAATATATATATTAAACCCACCCCCAACACAATCTATTTGATTATAAACAATTTTATCTAAATTATGAAAATATTTTAGCCCTAATGCAATCCACTTTTGTTCACTAAAATACTCTTTCGGACACATCATCAAAGCTAATAGTTGTTTTTCTATTTTCTTCATTTTACTTTTTTCTGTCATTTTTTCATCTAGTCCCCATGACATATCAAGATTCGTATCATAATTCTTGTTTAAAAAATTAAGAAAGCCAACAATAGCAGAGGTTTGTCCTGGAGACTTAGATAAGTAATATTTGACGTGCCACATTGTTGGTAAATCTAAACGTGATTGACTCATCAACAACATTAAGGCAGAAGCTGGTTTCATAGCTAAACGAGCAGAACGTATACTGGTCTTCCCTAAATCCATTTTATTTATTAAAACCTGATAATAGTTCTGAAGAATCTGAGCTGAAAGGGAGGAGCCTGGACATGAATTTGCCAGTTTTCTTAATTGATCAAACTCAGAGCAATGGCCTTTAGACTGTGTATCTATATGTAGGTGATGCACTGTGACTAACCACCGAACAGGCAACTCGTATTTGCGTAGACCGCTTGCTCTTAGTCTGTGTAATAAAAGCTCATAATCTGGGATCTTATCCCTCCAAAGATCATTGGTTCTTTCAAAAAACTGAATGTGTTTACGAATTAGCAATGCAGCCTTATGCGGTCCTACCTCATGATCAAGCCAATTCATATATTCTTCAAAGTAACCTTTAAGACTCGGATTCACTAATGTATTAACTAGTTCCTTAATCCTATTGCCCAATATTCTTCGCCATGAACATGATTCACAATATTTTCCACATCCAGCAGGAATCTGTTGCTGACAGGTTAAACATTGAAGTGGTGGACAGGTTAAACATTTTTTACAAAGCATTTTGCCTGACACAGCATCCTGTTCAACCAGCCTATATCTTCTACAACTTTGGCATGTCTGGTAATCACGGGTTGCACACTTTGAGCAAACTCTTAAATTATCCTGAAAACGGCTGATACGAGACAAACGTTGTGATGCCACTCCACATCGTTCACAAGCTTGAAACTCTCTAAAATAAACTGAGCAGCTATTACAAACAGGTCCTTGTTCCGTTATTTTGCCTACAGGGTAATCAATACGTTGACATCGAATACAGGGGCGATTAGTTTCACATTTTTGGCAAACAGCCAATTGATCAGTTTTGTGCAATCTTGAGCTTTTACCACATGATGGGCAATCTCTTTTTTTAAAAACTCGCACATAGCATTTATGGCAATAGTTACGCTGTTTATAGCGTCGGTGTATCTTTTCAACCGCATTACCACATTCATCACACTGAGACATAGCGTTTCCCTCCAAACACTATCCTAATTTTCTTTTTAATCTCAAAAACTTTCGTATTACAGCCTCCTTACTTTTAGGTTTGCGGGTATCAACTAATGCTCTCTTTGGAGGGTAGTTCCTATAAACCGAGCCCAACTGTTCTTCAATAGGTCTTAATATGGCTGGCAACTGGTTTCTCTTATCCCAAAATGAAGATCTGTTCATATTTAAAGATTGTGCTGTTTCAATAAATTTTTCTAGGGGAATGATGAGTAATTGATAAATACAGGAAAATAGCCGCTCCCTCTCGATAACTTGAAGTTGGCTAATAACCAATCCATTCGAGATAAGCTCAGAATGGGGTACCTGAATCTTGAGTTGTTCAAGAAAAGCCCATCCTTTTCCATTTGATGAACTAGCTAGAACTTTTCTAATAAATTGTGAAAATAACTTAATCACCGTTAACCAATCATTTAGTGAAATCAAATTATCCTGATAGGTTGCACGGCCTTGTTCCAAGAATTGATCAAAGATTTTTTGGAATGCCAAGGCATGACAATCCATAAAACGTTCATTAACCTCCAATAAGCTTTTTTTACATATTGAACAGCAAGTCATAACCTGATCAGGGGCTTCAAGTCGCCTAGGTTGAATGGCATTATGGCAATGCGGACATTGATCAGTAAACGCTGATTATGTTTCATACAGCCTGTATGCCAGGCAAAACGCCAGGGCAAACGGAAATAGGCAACATCATCCTCAGACAAACACTTAGGACAATATTGCCAGCCACCTCGATGCTTGCGGTTTCTTGTACCTAATACCAGATACCATGGATCAAGGGTTCCATTATCCAAGTTATATTTAAATAAGAAATTGCGAAGCGTAGCCGAATCAAATTGGCTTTCATCAATTTTTGTTGTATTGACCAAGGCCCGTAAATACTCTGAGCTTAAACCTCGATCTACATCTACTGACCAAATTCGCCATTTAGGCCAGAGTACCCCAGTTAGACTTAATGGGTCACAACCACTATCGAGTGCAGCACGTATCAACCATGAAGACAATGCCTCATCTTTCTGTAAAGTCGTGGGGATAAACCATGAATGGACTTCTGTTGTACCTATCATACCTAGTCCTCCACATGGCTTATTTCACACTTTCTAGTAAGCTACGGTCGATAAACTCCTGACCAGAAACAATAGCTTTCTTTGCAGCTTCCCGTAAAATCGTTCGCAGATTACCTAAATTTCCATCGGTAATATCATGTAGATATTTTACTGTTGCTGGCTCAGCCAGTTTTGAAGCCTGTTTGAGTGGAAGAACTTTTTCAAACTTATTTACCATGGCCTGAAAGTCCTTATCTAGTTTCCATAAGGGCAAATTAACCACACGAAAACGGCTTACATGCTGTGGATCAGTACGCAGGACACTAATCGCTTCTTCTGTACCAAACCCAACAATGGGTATCTGTGTTTCATTACACAAATACTTAATTGCATTCATTACTGTTCTTTGCTTAATCGGGCTGCCACATAATAAAGAATTCATTTCGTCGATAATGAGGAGTTTTACCTCGTAAAGTTTAAGGCAATGGACCACTTGGTAACGTAGCTTCGCAACAGGGTCTCTTTCTCGAAAGGGAACCCAGAACTTATCAAGAATAGCCATATACAAAGCTTTTTCATCAGGTGAAACAGGTGCCTGCACAACAATTACAGGTTTTACTGCATTATTTTCCGCATTGACATAACCCTCCCCATACAGCTTAAAGAACTGATTAATAATTGAAGTCTTACCATTATTTGGCTTACTCAATACCAGTAAGTTAGGCATACGGCTCCGTCTCGGCAGAGTCAGGAATCCTTTCAATTGGTCTAGTAAGTCATTGGCTGCTGGATACCCAATCCATCGGTCCTCTTCCAGAAAGTAGAGTCTGTCCTCATTAGACTGTTCCACAATAGGACGAAACTCTTGAAAAACATGTGAATAGTTACTCATGAAATATCCTCATCATTTTCCAGCTCATCGAGAGGCAATAAACCATATACGCTTTCAAGCTGTTGCTCCAAAATCGTACTCTCTTGTTGAGGTTTTTTGCCCTGAATTGACGCAGGGTTAACACTCTGTCGATGTTGGGTACTGCGCTGATGTGATCTACGAGCCCGTCGAGTTTTAGTGCTTGCCTCCTGAACACGTTCCCGAAGTTTAGCTAGAGCCTGTCCAAGTTCATGATCTTTTAGATATTCGCCAGTTTCCTTTTTTAGTTCCTGAATCTTTTTGTGTTCCCAAATACTAAATGGTGGAATACTTTGATCAGCTAAAGGAACCTTAAAATAATTTTTGATTTCGGGATCAAAGAACCATATCTCACTAATATTTCTTGGATCACGCCTAAAGATAAATTTACGTTTTTCCTTTTGATTATCAGAATCTACAGCATTAATCCAACCTCTTAGCACATCAGCATAATAAGCAAGGCCATCGATTGTTACACCTGTTGTTTGAATCGTCCTTTCAAAACTTGGTAGAAAATCAAGAAAGAAATTATGATCATTTGCAGGCAATCTGGCAGCTCCAGAACCTAACGTGTTTTTATCGCCAAAAATACCCAACTCAAAAGCATGTAGTGGAGAAGTACCTAAAGCGGAGTGCTTTCTTTTATGGTAAACATTACAGATAAAATCAATCAACCAGTCCTCAAATTCGGAGAATGTGAAAACTGCTTCTGTATCGGAGTTGTAGCCTTTTCTTTCAAAGATATTTGAAAAAGTTGTTCCTGGAACTGCGTGAATATCAGTTGCAAATGTTCCCATCAAACGTTCAATATGGCCGCCAAAACGTGGTTTTTTAACAGGTCTGTATTCAAGGCGAATATCATGTGCCATACAAGCATTCCTGAAAGTTTCTGAGTGAAACTCAGGTCCATTATCGACATGAATAGTATTCATAATTCCCCAGACAGGCCATTCAGCTTGTATCTTGCGTGAAGCTAGCCATTTCTCTTTGGGTAGTACTGCCTGAGAAACACTCATTGCAATCGACATAACAGAGGGAGCATCCAATGATAGATAATAACCTACAACTACCCTCGAATAAACATCAATTGCCAATGTAAGAAAAGGTCGTCCAATAGGACGCCTGTTAAAATCATCAACCAGAATAAGATCAACGGGTGTATGGTCAATCTGTACGACAGCAAGTGGATAATCAGCATGAGGGAATTTCCCTGCGGCAGGTGTAAATTTGTTATCGGCTTTTTCCTTATGTCCTCTCTTACGAAGAGAATCCCTCTGGCTAATTGCAGCAATACGGTTTCTTACTGTATTGGCATGAGGCACCTCTAGGATATGGTATTCATGACATAAGCGTTTCACTTCAAGTACAACTTTTTGAATACTGATTCTTTGATTGGTCAGGTATAAATCTTTAATGGCTTTTTCAATGATTGCCTCAGCATGCTTATTAATTATCTTTTTGCCTTGGGGCAATCCCTCTTTTCTTGGTCGCAATCCATCAATAGTTCCATATGCCTTATAAATTTTTAACCATCTATATATGGTGGCTGGATTTATATCATGTTCCTGAGCCCGCAACTCTACTTCCTTGCGACCACTCACACCTCCCTCAATGAAAGGACGGATGATGTTGAAACGTCTTTCAGCCTCAATCCAGTCTTTATCAGCGATGAGCTCTAGATCTTCATGCTGTTCCACAGCTATTGACGGCCTTAATTCACTGATAGCCGCAATATTTTTCCTACCTGTATTATTGTTTTCAACAAAAACTGATTTCAAGTCAATGACTTCAATAATCGTATGAGGAATCCCTTTTATCTGAACAGGCTCCCCAGCAGCTATTTTGATATTCACACGTCTATCATTCATGACAAACTCCCACTTACCCAGAGTTCAGTAGATGGCAGTAAAGGTGCGCTTAAATCGCAAATCAGGTAACCATGAGCAACTAAATACCAGATTTGACTAATTCCATTTGCTCTGTCCCATTTGCCAAGAAAATGTCTAGCTAATAGAGTCTCAAAAGTTACTGCTTCTCGATCTCTCACATAATCCAATAAGTGCTTTGAATCAGCAGGGGGAAATTCCATCTTTCGGTACTTTTGTAAAAACATGGCATTCGACCATAACTGGTCTCGAATACGACCCTCATGTGCAATATGAAATTTCCAACCCTCTTCTTTGCATACCCTCATGGCAGCACGATATCTAGCTTTCCATAGATGTAAATTAAGTTGCAATTCATCTGTAGGTTTTACTTCAACCAATTTGGGTGCAATAAATGGAAGAAATTCATCATGCTTATAAGTTACTAGGTAGTCAGGGGTGTAAACTCGTTTCTGTCCATTATCAAAATACTCAATGGTAAAGGGTTGAGATTCGACAGCAAGAACATTAGGGTCAACCTCTAATCGAATGAGAAAATCGCGTTCCAATGTTGATTCAAAGGCCACTGCGGAATCTTTTTTAAAAGGGTATAAACCAGATACACTAATCCGTGTATTACCAATTTTTCTTCGAGCTGGCACGATGTTAACGGTGTCGCATGATTGATTGTTCATTCTGGGTTCCGTTGCATAGTTCTTTATAAAATTTGTCGCATAGTTCTTTATAAAAGGTGGTCTAAGTCTTTGACCCTAGCTTATATTGTCGCATAGTTCTTTGTAAATGACAGGGGTTCACATCCCAAACCGGGGGAAATTACGCTGGCTCATTTGGGCGTATTATTTTTAGATGAGCTGCCTGAATTTGATCGCAAGGTCTTGGAAGTATTAAGACAGCCGCTCGAATCCAAGGAAATAGTGATTTCCCGTGCCTCCAGGCAAATTACCTTCCCGGCCAACTTTCAACTCATTGCCGCAATGAATCCCTGCCCTTGTGGTTATGCTTTTAATCAGGATATCCGCTGTCAATGTTCCCCAGATGCAATTAAACGTTATCAAAACCGGATTTCAGGCCCCCTCCTGGACCGGATTGACCTGCATATCGATGTGCCGCCTTTACAAGCCCATGAATTACAGGCAACTACACCAGTTGAAAACTCACACACGGTTCGGGAACGGGTAATTCAAGCCTATAATTTACAAATCCAGCGACAACAATGCCTGAATCATGCTTTAAGTCCCAAACAGCTGGAACAGTTTGCCTGCCTTGATACGCAGGCACAGAAAATTATGGAAATGGCCCAGCAACGCTTAAACCTGTCTGCCCGGGCTTATCATCGGGTATTACGTGTGGCGCGAAGCATTGCCGATTTAACCCAACATACTGACATTCAAAGCCAGCATTTAACTGAAGCGCTGTCCTATCGGGCACAACAGGGTTAATACTAGATGCGAAACTTTATTCTGCCATCCTGAAAGTCTTGTCGATGCCATACAGATGGGCTAAATGATTAAACAGACATTTAAAGGTCAGCCCGGTTCAAATGATAGCGAATACCTGATTGCCAATACCTTGGCTAGCTTTTTTTACCTGGATAGTCATAACACGGCATCAATTCAGTGCTGATCCGCGCTGCATTTTCTGCAACAGCCTGCACATCAGATCCTGACCTATAAAAAAACCTCCAAAGTCATGCTTTGGAGGTTTTTTAATGCTTTGAAATTACAATTAGAATGTTTTGGTAAGGGTAAATACCGCACCGGTATCCACCGCACGTTCTGCGACATCCGATAAACCATTAGTATCAATATTGGTGCCTACAGCTGCCAGTTCAGCACTGGCACCTGAAATGGATTTAAAGCCATACGTTACCCCCACTTTCCAGTCTACATAATTATCATCACCATTAAAGGTATATTTGTCTTCATCTACAACGGTATAGCCTACAGCGCCGACCCCACCAAAACCTGATGAACCAAATGGAACTGAATAACCCACATTCACATTCCAGCTGTCTGCATCTGCACCGGCATAGTCATTGGTATAATTGAGATTGGTTAAAATGCTATCGCCTTCTGCAATCACACTTTTGAAGCCTAATTTGCCATATAATTCTGCCCAGTTCAGATCGCTGGCACTTGGATAATTATAGTACACCACCCCAACATCTACTGTCGGTTTGCTGCTGAAAGCTTCAAGCGTGGTGGCATAGCCAAGCGATGGATCTAGTTCCAGGCTAGGTGTGCCGCTGCCAAAATTCACATTGGAACCCCACAAGCCAAAATATAACCCTGAAGTATGAGCTAGCGTGAATCCTGCTTGTACGGCTGGATCATTTTCCGTTTGAGTCACACCACGGAAACGATAGTCTGTAGTGACGGCTGCACTACCACTAAAAGACAGGCCAAAAGGTAAGGCAGGAGCATCTGCAGCAAATACAGCACCTGACATAGTAGCTAAAGTGGTCACAGCAAATAATTTTTTAAGCATTTTATAGATCCCCGACAGATTTTTATGGATTCAAGAGATATCAGCAATTGCTATGCCAGTTTAAAAAACAACACAGTAATTTTTAGCCCGTAAATCGCCAATAATATATTAATATATTGATATTTATAAATTTATTATTTAAAAATAAAAACAAAACCTAGTCATTTTTCGAGTTTCACAAGATTGACAGCTTTCTCTCTTTTAGATGATCTGCATGCTAATACGGCTTAAATATTTATTTACAACCTGCCTTATTTTGAGACTGTTTTTTCCGGTAGAGCTAAAAATGCCTAGAAAAAGTGCACAAAAAATATTCACTGTACGCTTGTTTATGCATCTCTCTCCTTCTCTGGCTAAAATCGGCCAGTTAAAACCCCAATCCACCGGCTCAAAAATCTGGATCAAAATCAGCTGCTACCTTCTCAAGTTTTAATCAAACAATATTGGCCATGTTTGACTTACTGACATATTAAGCATGCATCGCAGTAAATGTCGGGAGCATGAGCAGCTCCTGCAAAGTTCTGTTTAAAACCTTCATCTTGATCTGCACACGATTATTCAAAAGTCCTGACATAGACTGGACAATAGCTGCGGAACCAAGGATGAATCAGCTTTTATGTACCTATGCCCTACTGATAGCTAAAAAAGATCATTATTTTTATCTCACTGCCCACATTTTATGCACAAAAGCATCGCATGGACTTTTTTGCTGATAATCAGACCGTATTTTCGACTCATATAAATCAGGAACTTATTGCGCGAAAAAATAATACAATTTTATCTGGACCTAGCAGAATTTATTCCGACTATGGAATGATTAATATTTTACCCAATGATAAACTGAACAACAATAATTAAAAATTTATCTATAATTTTTGGTCAATTTTTTGATCATTTTAAAGCATATTTATTGAACAAAAAAAATCGACATGTAAGCCTAATTTTTTGACCAGAATGTCTAATTACTTCAGCCAAAAGTCAGCTGATTTTGCTACTTTTTTAAAAATTAAATCATTATAAAGAGGTGTTTCTGCTGATATCACTGGTTGATAAAAGCCATTTTTTAGGCCTGATATCAAAATTTAGGATGCTAAAATAGCATTTTTCAAAACCACAACTCCCTATCAATTTTTAATGAGGCATCGGCATTAGCCCAGAATTTATTTAGAGTTAAAATATCATATTGTTTTGTAAAAAAATTTACACAAATAATAATTTTTTAATATTTTGTTAACCAAAAGGTATAATTTACATTTGAATACGTTATAACTTTAATTAAATAAAATGTACTCTGTACACGACAAATTTCATAGGATCCTTGTCCTATCAGGCTTTTTCTTTCTTAAAATTGCTAGCACTTTCTTAAATTCTTCTTTTTTTCCAAAACCAATCAAACGTAGAATAGCCATTTGAACATAGTCCAAACCGTAGCGAAATAAACTTACTGAAAGTCGTCCATGCTTCTTTATTTTTATCGCTTTTTTCCGATCATGTTGCCATTCACCTGTTAAATAGCACCAACAGAAACCGATAGCTAGCACTGCTATCAATTTCTTGACTCGTCTAGGGTCTGTTAAACGAGTATTTTCAAGATTGAATCCACGTCCTTTGAGACAACTAAATAACGTTTCGATTTCCCAGCGTAATGCATAATCACGAATAGCAGAAGCATTAAACATAGGAGAAACAACAAGTAAAAGCTCTCCATCTTCTAATCGTAGCGCACTAATATACAGTTTCACTCGACCAACCCAAATACGTCGTTTACGACATTCAGTTTGACCAACTTGAAGATGACGAAATAAATCACTAATTTTATGATTCTTGGCTAAGTGATTGGTCACAATAAAGTTTTTTTAACACGTATACAGAAGTTAATGTCATTTTCAATTAACCATGTAAACCATTTCTCACCGATAAATTCTCTGTCTGCAAACACATTCACAATACGATCTTTACCAAAAATGGAGATAAAGCGTTGAATCAAAGCAATACGCTCTTTTGTATCTGAATTTCCACGTTTATTGAGCAATGTCCAAACAATAGGTATCGCTATTCCACGATAGACGATGGCTAACATCAAGATATTAATATCTCGTTTTCCCCATTTCCAATTAGTTCTATCCAAAGTTAATTGGACTTTATCGAATGAAAATATATTGAAAATTAACTGAGAAATTTGACGATAATCGAAATACTGATCTGCAAAGAAGCGTTGTATACGTCGATAAAATGATTGTGGTAAGCACTTGATGGGTAAGGCTTTAGATGCAGAAGAAAGATTACATGTCTGTTTTACAATTAATGCAAGCATAATCAGTGTAAAACATTTTGCATGTGACTTGTTCCACTTTAGATATTTGTTTAAGATGAGATGTAACTCATTGAAATGTGTCATCATATTCGTCGTCAGAAAACAAGTATTATGCCATTATTTCAATGAGTTATCTTTTTTTGTCGTGTACAAAGTAAAATGTATTAAAAAAAGCTTTTTTTGCGATACATTACGTATACAATTCTGCCAATTTCTTCTCCCATTTTGTATAAGGCTCTCTCCCAATGCAAAAAGCTAAAAAACTTACCTTAGCAGTTTTAATTCAAGCTGCCTTAATTTCAACTGTATATGCTAGCGAGCAAAGCGAATCGAAAGGCTTTGTTGAAGATGCAGAAGGTTCTGTATTGTTCCGTACAGGCTATTTAAGCCGTGACAAAAAAAATGGCGTAGATGACACAAGCTCTTTTGCTCAAACAGCAATTGTGAACCTGGATTCCGGCTACACTCAAGGCCTGATCGGTTTTGGTGTGGGTGTCGTGGGTGATGCTTCATTTAAATTGGGCGAAAATAAACATGCCGGTAATGGCATGATTCCACGTGAAACTGGCCTAAACAGTCAAGGTCAACTCACTAAAGGTGCAGGTGATACTTATGATCACTGGACCCGTGGTGGTGCCAATGTAAAAGCACGTGTATCTAATACTGATGTACGTTATGGTACTCAAGTTTTAGACTTGCCTGTATTAGCCAGCAATACAGCCCGTTTAGTTCCTGAATATTTCGACGGCTTCCTTGTAACAAGCCGTGAAATTAAAGGTCTGGAACTAACCGCAGGTAAATTCACTAAAAACCAGTATTCAGACCAGATCAATTCAGATGGTAATGAACTAGACCGTGCTGTGGTATGGGGTGCTAAATATAAAGTGAATGATGCTTTAAATACTGCATACTACGGTGTAGACATTAAAGATAAATTAGAACGCCATTATGCCAATGTAAACTTTAAGCAAAGTCTTGCCAACAACAGTTCACTCACTTATGACTTCAGTGGCTATCATACTGAATGGGATCGTGGTGCCAATAGCAACTTATATTCATTCATTGGTCCAGCTGATGGTAATTACCAAAACTCAATTTGGGCAGTTTCTGGTACTTATAACAAAGGTCCGCATAATGTCATGTTGGCTTACCAGCAAAACTCAGGCAATACTGGTTATGACTATGGTTTAGGTCGAGGTGTGGGTGATGGTCATCAAACCATTTACATGCCAAACTCTTATCTGTCAGACTTTATTGGTAATGACGAAAAATCAGCGCAAATTCAATATACTTATGACTTTGGTGCAATGAATGTTCCTGGTTTAACCTGGACATCAGCGTTCGTTTACGGTTGGGATATCAAAGCAACTGATAATAAAGGAACAATGATCAGTGACAATGCTCAAGAACGCGAGTTCTTTAACCAGGTGAAATATACTGTTCAAAGTGGTTTTGCTAAAGATGCTAGCCTTCGCCTACGTAATTCTTACTACCGTGCAAGCAATGATTATCAAAGTAATTACATTGGTGATACCAATGAATGGCGTATTTTCCTTGATATTCCTGTGAAATTATTTTAATTCACAGTAAGTTCAAGAGATAAAAAAACCTGCACAATGTGCAGGTTTTTTTATCTAAGCCTTTCAGGCTAAATTCGAAACAAACAATTATTTGTTTGCTTCTGCATAAGCTGCAATTGAGCTAAGCACTTCCTGTTTAGCAACATCAGCACCTTCCCAACCACTTAACTTCACCCATTTTCCTGGCTCTAAGTCTTTGTAGTGCTGGAAAAAATGTTCAATTTGGCTGATTAAAAGCGGAGGAAGATCGGTATATTCCTGAACGTCTTTATAGATCGGTGTTAATTTGTCGTGCGGTACTGCAACCAGTTTCGCATCAACACCACCATCATCTTCCATGTTCAATTTACCTACAGGACGGCAACGAATCACTGAACCTGGTTCAACCGGGTGTGGAGTCACAACCAATACGTCAAGTGGGTCACCATCAAGTGACAATGTGTTTGGCACATAACCGTAGTTTGCCGGGTAGAACATTGCAGTACCCATGAAACGGTCTACAAATAATGCATCAGAATCTTTGTCGATTTCATATTTGATTGGTGCTGCATTTGCAGGAATTTCAATAATTACATAGATGTCGTTTGGTGCATCTTTACCCGCTGGGATATTGCTGTAGCTCATAGCATCACTCTTTAACAAGTTAAATCTTTTTTAAACCGCGACGATTATAACGGTTTTTGCGTATTAAATAACTTTTCGATTATACATCTGCTGGGTGAAAATATGTATTTCCACCTTCTCAGGCCTCATGTGGTTAATTTAATCACCAGTAGCAACAGGCAAATTGGGCAAAGTAAGGATAAGGTCCAGATAATGGAACGCAAAGTGGCCCAATTGGCTAAATAGCAGATGCCGTAGAAAATACGGAGTACAATATAGGTAATACCAAAAGTCATGATTACGGTTTGAGAAATCACCATATATTCTGCCATTAAAATGGAAGCAATAAATAAGGGTAAACTTTCAAAACTGTTTTGTTGTACCGCATTGGCACGGGCGGCCAAACCAGTAGTTTTAGCCAGAAATTCACGCGGGTTCTGGTTATCTCGTGCTTTAAAACCTGCTGTTTTTTTTGCAATTGCAGTAAAAACATAGGGCAATAAACATGCGATTAAGATGAGATAGATTATTCCGCTAATGCTTTGCATCTCACTTTTCTCATTAAAATTTTATGCTGCCTATCATAGCATGGTGTTTTCGCAATATTTTTTGTAAATTATAGCGTTTTTATAAATGAGCAATAAGGATCCATAATGATCAATCCTGATCAAGAAAAAATGTTTGATGTACTCGAAAAGCAGCGCCAGCATCAACTTAAAGTGGATCGGGTATTCAAAGTCGTATTGCCTATTACGGGATTTTTACTTTCAGTCGTGTGTGCCAATTTTAATAGGCTTTCCCTTATTTTTACCATTGTTATTTCAATTCTCGCGCTTTGGATGGTGGGAATTAAACGTCAGGCCCTTTGGATATGGACCACAGTCGTTGCATTCTACTGTTTGCTTGATAACTTATATAGCTTTGGTGCATTTGATTTACAGCGATACATCTATCAATTCGGTAGCATCACGACCTTTCTATGGATTACCGGGATAGCACGTCCCTATATTGATCGATGGATGCTGAAAGATTAAAGCCTGGCCTATTTCCAAATAAAAAAGCGCCGTGATCGGCGCTTTTTTATTGCAGCATTTATGCAGTTTTACGCAAGTCTTTACGTAAGATTTTACCTACGTTGGACTTTGGTAATTCATCTATAAATTCAACATAACGTGGGCGTTTGTAGCCTGTTAAGTTCTCTTTAGCGAAAGCAAGCACTTCTTCTGTGGTGAGTGACGGATCTTTCTTCACCACAAATAGTTTAGGCACTTCACCTGATTTTTCATCCGGCACACCAATCGCAGCAACTTCCAATACTTTAGGATGCGTAGAAATTACTTCTTCAATTTCTGAAGGATAAACGTTGAAGCCCGACACCAGAATCATGTCTTTCTTGCGATCGACAATCTTGATATAACCACGAGCATCCATGATCCCAATATCACCGGTACGGAAGAAACCGTTGGTCATCACTTTTTCAGTTTCATCTGGACGGTTCCAATAGCCTTTCATGACTTGTGGACCACGAATCGAGATTTCGCCCTGTTCGCCAAGCGGCACTTCATTGCCGTCATCATCCAAAATTGCAACTTCAGTCAGTGGTAATGGAATACCAATGGTACCGCTAAATTCAGTGGATTGCGGTGGATTGGCTGTTGCAACCGGTGAAGTTTCAGATAAACCGTAACCTTCAATGATATTGGTACCGGTAACTCTCTTCCATGCTTCAGCAGTAGAAGGTAATACCGCCATACCACCACCCATAGCCATTTTCAGTTTGCTATGATCAAGCTGTTTAAATTCTTCATTGTTCACCAATGCATTAAACAAGGTATTCACTGCCGGGAAAAATGATGGCTGGTATTTACGCAATTCTTTCATTACCGCAGGTAGGTCACGCGGGTTTGGAATAAGCACGTTGGCCTGACCTTTATACATGCCATACAGCGCACAAACCATGAATGCAAAGATGTGATAAAGTGGTAAAGCACAGAAAATACGGTCATCCGGTTGCCCATCTTGAGCACCAAATTTACTCTGGAAAATACCGTCGCACTGTAACATGTTCGCAACTAGGTTACGATGAGTCAGTTCAGCACCTTTAGAAACACCCGTGGTACCACCCGTATATTGAAGTACGGCTGTATCACTTAAAGTCAGGTTTGGACGCTTATAATTGCTTGGATTTACCTTTGACATTGCTGCGTTAAAACGGATATGTCCTGGAATATTCCAAGCCGGGATTTGCTTGCGTACAGAGCGTAAAACAAAGTTGACCAATGTACCTTTTAAGGCCCCCAACATATCACCCACAGAAGCCACTACCACATGCTTCACAGGAGTTTTACCAATAATCGCTTGGTAAACCGTTGCAAAGTTTTCAATAATGACCAGCACTTCAGAACCGGAGTCATTTAACTGATGCTCAAGTTCACGAGAAGTATAAAGCGGGTTAACGTTTACAAGCACTAAACCTGCGCGGAAAATCCCCAATGCGACAACAGGATATTGAAGTACGTTTGGCATCATCACCGCCACACGTGTACCCTTTGCCAATCCTAAACTTTGTAAATATGTTGCAAATTTACGGCTTGCTTCTTCCAGCTCACTAAAAGAGAGAACTTTATCCATAAAAATAAAGGCGTCACGTGAGCCAAATTTTTGGAAGTTGCGCTCAAACACATCAACCAATGAGGTATTTTCAGCCGGTAATTCTACAGTTTCTGGAATCCCTGTCTTTTGGTATTCAGCGAACCAAATCTTTTCCATAATGCCTCTCACTCCAATCTTAATCCTTAGTTTTTAAACTATTTTTTTCTTTGCTGAACCTGGTTTTTTCCTTTTGTATTGTTCAACAAAGCATCCATTTGCACGAATTACACCATATATAGCCTATTTCATATCTGGGATGCTAGTTTTATCTTTGAATGAACAGTCTATTTGCTTTTTGATATCCTCGTGGTAAGAGTTGACCTTTAGTGCCTCGCTTACCGATATACTTTTGAAGATCATCACCTTTTAATTTTAATTGTTGCTGTCCAGCAACTACTTGAATTATTTCATCTAAATTCAACATTGTCATAGATACAATTTGATCTTTCGCCTCGAGTTGTATCAATTTATTACCTTTACCTTTGTTCAGGCTTGGTAATTCTGACAAATCGACAACCAGCATACGGCCTGCTGAACTGAGTAAGGCCACATGAGTCGCCTGTTCTATTGCTTGCAGTGGCATCGCTTTGCCATCTTCAGGCACAGTCAGAAAGGACTTCCCTGCCTTGGCATTGGTATCCAGTTGTTTCGCCTGGGTTTTAAAGCCATAACCTTTGGAACTCAAGGCCAAAATTTCAGCTTCATCCTCGGCAATAAACACCTGAATGAAACCTACACCGCTGGCGGGTGCAAGTTTAGAACTTAAAGGTTCACCCAAACCACGTGCCGAAGGTAAAGTGTTAATAGCCAGTGCATAACTACGACCGGTATCGTCCAGTACATAGACCCGTTGATTGGATTTACCTTGGGCATGGCTTAAATATTGGTCACCGGCCCGGAAATTCAGATTTTCGGCATCGACCTCATGGCCTTTAGCTGAACGGATCCAGCCCGCCTCAGACAACACCACAGTCACAGGATCGGCTGGCAACATGTCCTGTTCATTAATGGCCAATGCTTCGGCGCGGCGTACAATAGGCGAACGGCGGTCATCACCAAACTTTTTCGCATCTTCTTTAAGTTCATTAATAATCAATGCTTTTAAAGATTCAGGATTGGCCAGCTGCTCGCGGATAATAGCCGCACGCGCTTCCAGTTCTTCCTGTTCGCGGCGCATTTCCATTTCTTCAAGTCTGGCCAAATGACGTAACTTGAGTTCTAAAATGGCTTCAGCCTGAATTTCATCAATATTGAAATGAGACATCAGCACCGGTTTGGGCTGATCTTCCTCACGAATAATCCGAATTACTTCATCAATATTTAAGTAGGCAATAATCAAGCCGACCAGGATATGCAGACGCTTTTCAATTTTATTTAAATGGTATTGCAGGCGACGCGTTACCGTATTTTTACGGATTTCGATCCATTCCAGCAAAATGCGGCGAATCGATTTCACTTGCGGACGGCCATCGGCACCAATCATGTTCATGTTGACGCGATAGCTGGATTCCAGATCGGTCGTTGCGAATAAGTGACTCATCACTGCTTCGGCATCAATCCGGTTAGAACGTAATACAATCACCAGACGGGTCGGATTTTGATGATCCGATTCGTCACGCAGGTCACTAACCAAAGGCAATTTTTTCGCCTGCATCTGATCGGCAATCTGGGTAATCACTTTAGAACCCGACACCTGATACGGTAAGTCGGTAATCACGATTTCATTTTTTTCTATTTTATAAACCGCACGCATACGGTAACTGCCACGTCCTGTGGTTTGCAGTTTGAGCAGTTCTTCAGGTGCAGTGATAATTTCGGCTTTGGTCGGTAAATCGGGTGCCGGAATATATTCCGCCACTTTTTCATCGCTTAAATTTGGATTACGAATCAGCGCGATGGTGCCTTTAATCACTTCACGCAAGTTATGCGGTGGAATATCGGTCGCCATCCCCACAGCAATGCCTGTGGTTCCGTTCAATAAGATGTTCGGTACACGCGCTGGCAAATTCACCGGCTCTTTCATTGAACCATCGAAGTTGTCCTGCCAATCACAGGTACCCTGCCCCAGCTCAGACAGTAACACTTCACTATAAAGCGAAAGTTTGGCTTCAGTATAACGCATGGCCGCGAAGGATTTCGGATCATCGGGTGAACCCCAGTTACCTTGACCTTCAATAAAAGGATAACGGTAACTGAATGGCTGTGCCATCAGTACCATCGCTTCATAACAGGCAGAATCACCATGCGGATGGTATTTACCCAGTACATCACCCACGGTACGAGCCGATTTTTTCGGTTTGCCGCTATGCTTTAAGCCCAATTCACTCATGGCGAAGACAATACGGCGCTGTACTGGTTTTAAACCGTCACTGATATGCGGCAATGCACGATCCATAATCACGTACATGGCATAGTTAAGGTAAGCTTGTTCAGTAAATTCGGCTACGGAACGATTTTCTGTCGCATGATGCACAAGGCTGGTCATAAAAGCGTGAAATCCTAAATAATTCGTTTTTGTATCTACGTTGTTATGCTATGTCGCAGCTGCGGACTACACAAGGGCAGTAACCCACACTCTGCGACAAATTGTGTCTTATGGACTAAAAATATCCATTTTATAAGGGCCAATCAACCCAAAAATCAGCAATTTTATAAACCAATCGACTCTAAAGTTTTACCTTTGGTTTCTTCACCCAGCAGCAGGATAATCAGTGCCACGGCAATTAAAACGGCGGTAAACATCATAAAGACATAGCTGAAACCATGGTCGAGCACCATTATATGGGTGACAGCAAATGGCGCGAAAATACCACCAATACGGCCAATCGCTCCGGCCCAGCCCGAACCAAAGGCACGGATATTGGCTGGATACTGTTCTGGGGTATAAGTGTATAAAACACCCCAGGCGCCCAAGTTAAAGAAGGACATCAAACAGCCCCATACCACAATCTGGGTCACATTGTCGGATTGACCAAAGAAGTAGGCAGAGACTGCACACATGGCAATAAAACCCGCCAATGTTGCCTTACGTCCCAGTTTTTCCACCAGCCATGCCGCGGCAATATAACCCGGCAACTGGGCCAGAATCATCACTAGTACATACTCAAAAGACTTCACAATGGTATAGCCTTCTTTGACCAGTAAACTTGGCAGCCAGGTAAAAATACCGTAGTAGGAAAATACAATACCAAACCAGATCAGCCATAGCATCAGGGTACGGCGGGCAAAAATGCCGGACCAGAGTTGAGAGAAGCTAATGTCATGCTTTTCGGCCACCGGTTTGACTTCAAAAATTTCAATCACTTCCACGCCACATTGCGCTTCAATTTTTTTCACCAAAGCATGCGCTTCTTTATGTCGACCCCGATTAATTAAGTAAGGCACTGATTCTGGCACCATTTTCCAGATCACAATCGCATACAGCGCAGGAATACCCCCAATCAGAAAAGCAGCATGCCAGCCAAAATCGGGAATCACAAACCGCGAAACCAATGCTGCCACCAACCACCCCAAACCCCAGAAACTTTCCAGCAGCACAATAAAGCGGCCACGGACATGGGCAGGAATATATTCACTCACCAGCGTCACGGCCACCGGTAGCTGACCACCCAGTCCAAGCCCTACAATGAAACGGAACACCAGCAACCAAGTCAGGTTCGGTGCAAAAGCACAGGCAGCGGTTGCCAGACTATAAATCACTAAAGTTGAGGCAAAAACCGTTTTACGCCCCCAACGATCGGCAAGGGCTCCCGAACACACTGCACCAATGGCCATTCCAATAAAACCAATGGAAACCACCCAGCTTTTATCATCCGGCGTCATGGCCCAGTCTTCCGCCATTTTGGCCAGAATAAAGGAAATCAATCCGGTATCCATGGCATCAAACATCCAGCCCAGACCAATCACCCATAGCAAGGTATAGTGAAATTTACCAATCGGTAAACGTTGTATACGTGAGACTAAATCCATAACAAGAGCTCTGATTTGGTGAAAGAATGCATGCTGCTTTCCCAACAGGATTTATAATTGTATAGGACTTACGCACTATTACTTATAGATTCTCTGTGGTAGCAGATGATTTTTATCGAGAATAAAGTCATCAATGAAGTTTTTGATAATTGGTCTAAATAATTTCTTCTGCCAACGATATATATTTTCAAAGATCCGCTCAAACTGGTTCTTTTGTATCTCAACGTAGGCCATCAAGGCTGAAAAAATATGATTCAAAATCAGTTTAGATCGTCTTACTTGAAACTTTTCAATATGACAAACCTGTTTAATCACCCGGTGATATTGCTCTATTTTCCAATGACTTGAATGTAATTCATGAAAACCTTCAAAGGACAATAAATCATCTTCATCTTGATGCACAATATAAAACCTCTGCTGTTCTTTTAACTGAGTCTTAAATAATTGTACAAAGCCAAAATCTTTGAGCCAGATCACTTGACCCTGATGGAAATCTGGCAATAAGCGCAGTTGAAACCATTGTCCTTTTTCTGGGGAAACCTTACGGTTACAGTCGATACCAAACATAAATCGAATACCATATTTTCTTATGGTTTTTAGATTTCCAGTCGATGAATACCAACTATCACCTGTAATAAATTGAATCTTTGCACCCCAACTGAGTACTTCACTTAACATATCCATAAAGTAATCATTCTTGGTTTTACTTTCAGATTTGTCATAAATTCGGAAATTAATTGGAATATTTTGACCATTTCGATCTGTCGCATACAAGGTAATGAGATTAATACCCTTGACGGATCGGTGGTGTTTGCCTGACCAAAAATAGCTAACCAAGTCCATATGTTGACTATATGGTTTATCTAAAACAGTATCATCAATACTGACTATAAGTTTATTATTATCAATATGTTGAATTGATTCTTGATATAGGTCGTGAGGTGTGTAGTCTTCACGCTCTAGAAAGCGATTTACACTATCATGCGAGATATTATAAGTCTCGGCAAGTTGTGTGCAGCTAATAGAGTTCGGTTCTGTCATGAGAAAGCCCATATAAATGGGTAATGTACAAGTTGCTGTAGAAGCATGTTTAATTCGTCTGATCACAGATACTTTATAAAGTATTTTAATACTTTTTTGAATCCGTCAATGCGTAAGTCCTATTGTATTAATTTTTATACGCCAATTTGCAGATGATGACCGCTCATTTCGTCAGTCATTCATCATATTAAGGCAATATTCTAGGAAGCATCTTTGGAGGATGCGGACTGGTCATCGTCATCTTTATAAATAAATTTCGGCATTTCCAGACCAAAATAGATAGCGATGCAGCGTAAAGAGAAACCGAAGATTAAGGTGGAAATGACAGTGATTTCCAGAGAGAAACCGATATCCTGACAAATCCAGTAACAGATCACGGAAACAAAAGAAATACTGGCATACAATTCACGGCGGAATACCAAGGGTACATCATTACACAAAATATCGCGCAGAATACCGCCGGAAACTCCAGTCAACACACCGGCAACTGCGGAAACCACAAAACCATGCCCCATCTGCAAGGCAATCTGGCAGCCAATAATAGTAAAACCGATTAAACCCAGAGCATCGAGAATCAGGAAGATGGAACGTAAATGGCGCATCCATTTGGCAATCAGGATAGTGACAAAGGCTGCGCAGCAGGTCAACACCAGATATTCCGGATGCTTCACCCAGGTCAAAGGATAGTGCCCAAGCAGTACATCGCGAACCGAGCCACCACCCAGTGCAGTCACACAGGCAATCAGCGTTACCCCGAACCAGTCCATACTGCGCCGACCTGCCGACAGTGCCCCTGTCATGGCTTCAGCCGTAATTGCGATAATATAAATGACCAATAGCAACATTGCCCTGCTTCCACTGAGGGTTATCGATGCGCGCTATTCTAAGGCAAATTCAGATGAAAATTACAAAAATTGCGCACAACATTGCTTAAATTTTTTCCCTGAACCGCAAATACACGGCTGTTTCATGGTGATTTGCATATTTGTGGTCGGATCAAGGAAATACCAGGCCCCTTCATGTTTCACAAAATGGGAAATTTCATGATGAACCTGTGCTTGCTGACTATCATGATAATGTGCCTTAAATTCAACCTGGGCATGGTGCTTGTCCAGTTTTTCCTGGGCTTGAACCACTTCCAGCTTGAGCCACTGATTGGCCTTGCTCCATTCGGCAATGGCTGCCACATCCAGCGCTTGTTGTTGGCCTAAGGCCGTGGTTTTCACAATATAGTCAATTTCCTGTTTGGCAAAGGCACTATAACGCGAACGCATCAATTGCTCTGCAGTGTGTGCTTTGGCCTGACCCAAATGTAAAGGCTGGCAACAGCTGGCGTAATCACCTCGACCACATGGACATTCTGTTTCTGACATCAATTTTTTCCAACTTAGATTAGGGTCTGTTAACACTTCGTCTATGTTTGCGACTACGAATATTTTTTAGAGGATACAAGGCGTGAACTACAAAATTTAGTCATTCTAAATGCGTAGTTCACAACGACGTAGCGTCAAAAAATACTCTAGTCCCGAAGGGTTGTGGCTAAAATTATCCCAGACTTCGTTATGAAATTTAAAAATGGAACCACCATTCTTTGCATTTCATTCCTTGTCTGATCAATTTTAGCCTACAACGCAAGCCATTTATGAAATGTCAACAGACCCTCATAATCAAATAGCCCGACAATGCGGGCTATTTTAATTCAACATCGATAAAGATCAGCTGTGCAGGTGAAATTAATCTTCCGTCTGATTTTGATTGAGCGGGATGATATGAACCTTATCAATTTTATGGCCATTCATCGTCACCACTTCAAAAATATGTTTATCTGCCTGCAATTTGGCACCACTTTCCGGCAAACGCCCCAGATGGAACAGGATATAACCGGACAAGGTTGAATACTGTTCAGACTCATCTACCAGATCACGGTTTAACAACAAGGAAACATGACGAATATCGGTAGAACCTTCAAGGATTAAAGTCCCGTCTTCCAGACTTTCTGCAGCTGTTTCAAATTCATCTTCATCCGGGAATTCACCGGCAATCGCTTCAAGCACATCAATCGGGGTAGCAAGCCCTTCAATCGAACCGTATTCATTCAATACAATTGCCATTTGCAGCGGTGCCTGACGCAACTGTTCCATTACCATCAACACCTGAGCATTTTCATGCACAATCACCGGCTCGCGTAAATGCGCTTCAAAATTCAGTTTTCCAGTTTCGATGTAGTCGTTCATGACTTTATGGGTCAGCACTATACCGGCAATATTGTCCAGTTCACCATGTGCCACAATCAAACGTGAATGGGTCATGCTTAATAACTGTTCTTTAATGGAGGCTTCATCTTCATCCAGATCAATCCATTCCAGTTCCGGACGCGGTGTCATCACCGATTTCACAGGCCGTTCCGACAGCCCCAGCACACCTTGCACCAGCACACTATGGTAAACCCCGTTCTCTTCATTAAAGACTTCATCGGCAAAGGCACGTGTCGCCAGCACATCTTCGGCTTCATTGTTTTGCGATTCACTTTTACCCCCGAGCATACGCATCACGGCAGAAGCAGTACGGTAACGCAGGTCCGTCGTGGTCACCATGCGCTCCTGATTACGGCGCATAGTCTGGTTGATAAATTCCACCACCACAGAGAAACCAATCGCCGCGTATAAATAGCCTTTAGGAATATGGAAACCGAAGCCTTCAACAATCAGTGAAAAGCCGATCATCATCAGGAAGCCGAGGCACAGAATCACCACGGTCGGATGTCTGTTGACAAAGGTCATTAGTGGTTTAGATGCCCACAGCATGATGCCGACTGCAATCACCACCGCAATCATCATCACCGACAGGTCTTTGACCATGCCGACTGCGGTAATCACGCTATCCAGAGAGAATACGGCATCCAGTACCACAATCTGAACGATCACCATCCAGAATGCGGCATGCACCGGGTTTTCTTCTTTCTGCGGTTGAGCACCTTCTATACGCTCATGTAATTCCATGGTGCCTTTAAACAGCAGGAATATGCCACCAAACAGCAGAATCAGGTCACGGCCGGAAAAAGGATGATCCAGAACATGGAACAGTGGCTGGGTCAAGGTCACCACCCAGGCAATGGAAGCCAGTAAAATCAACCGCATACACAAAGCCATAATCAAGCCGACGATACGGCCTGCATTACGCTGTTCTGGGGGCAGTTTTTCCGCCAAAATGGCAATAAAAACCAGGTTGTCGATACCCAGTACAATTTCTAGAACCACTAAAGTTGCCAGTCCAATCCATGCTGATGGATCTGACATCCATTCCAAGATCATTGGATATTCTCCTGTGCAGGATGATGAGGGACTGATTTTAGAAGGTTCATATTAAAATCGCTGAATATGCGATGAACAGCATGCTGTATATTTTTTTCAGAAGCATTGAAGTGTTCAGAGTGAGGACAACCACTACCCATGTTAATTCATTTGTTGGAAAACAGATTTTTAGTATAGCAAGATGAAGTAGAAATTCATCCTCTTTTCCTCACTGCGCTGTTTTTTGCTCACCCAATTTCAACAAATCTTTGCAAGGTTGGTATAAGGCTGATCACGACCTGTCATATTTAACAGTTAAGCTAGAGACTGAAAAAATAAAATGCTATGGTAAAAATATAATGATGAACAGTGTATTAAAAATGACTCCCAAACATAACAATCCTACTCCCAAAACAACTCAACCTTTAATTGCACTCTACTGTGGTTCACGTTCAGGCAATAAACCAATTTATCAGGAAAAAGCCGTAGCTTTGGCTCAGGCACTGGCTGATCTGGGTTTCGGCATGGTCTATGGTGGCGCAAGTATAGGCCTCATGGGGCAAGTGGCTGATGCCGTCAGACAGCGTGGCGGTGAAACCGTCGGGGTGATCCCTGAATTTATGCTGGATTATGAAATTGCGCATCATCAGCTCACCGAATTACACATTGTACGAAGCATGCATGAACGCAAGGCCATGATGGCTAAGCGTGCCAGTGCTTTTGTCGCTTTACCCGGTGGTTTGGGCACGTTTGAAGAAATTCTGGAAATTGCCACCTGGGGACAGTTAAATCAGCATCAAAAACCGATGATGCTCTATAACGTGAATGGCTTTTATGATGCCCTAGTGAGCCAGCTGGATCATGCGGTCAGTGAAGGCTTTTTACCGCCGCAGCATCGGGCCAAACTGATTATCTGCAATCATGCCGATCAGATTCTCAATGCCATTAAAAATCTGGATGCACCACAACACTTTGCCATTTAAGTCCAAACCAGGACATAAAAAGTGAACTCCAGACAGTGCTATCCCATAATGGATAGCACAACTTTTTCTTACACCACTTTAAACGGATTGCTTTAAACTCTGTAAAAAATCACTTTAATATTGTTATGAACGCCACTCCTTCGCATCAAGCCCTACAACCTGAATTCCGCCTGTTAGTGTTGTTGGTATCAATCGGTTTTTTTATGCAAGGTTTGGATACCACCATTGTCAATACGGCAATTCCCGCCATGGCAGCCAATCTGGCTGAAGATCCGCTCCAGATGCATAGTGTGGTGGTGGCCTATGTGCTTTCGGTCGCTGCCTGTATTCCTTTAAGCGGATGGCTGGCCGACCGTTTTGGTGTGCGCAATACCTACTTTGCGGCCATTATTATTTTTACCTTGGCATCACTGGGCTGCGGACTATCCAGCAGTTTAAACCAGCTGCTCTTTTATCGAGTCATTCAGGGCATTGGCGGTGCATTGTTACTTCCTGTAGGCCGACTGGCAATGCTCAAGGTCATTCCGCGTACCCAGTTTTTATCTGCCATGAGCTTGATGAGTTTAGCTGGTCTGATGGGTCCCTTGATTGGTCCGACATTGGGCGGATGGATGGTCGAAGTGACAACATGGCACTGGATTTTTTTAATTAATATTCCGATGGGACTGTTAGGCGTTCTAATTACCTTGAAGGCCATGCCGAACGTCACTGAACCTGCTGTCAAATCTTTTGATTTTTCAGGTTTTATCTTGCTGGTGATTGCCATGGTGGGACTTTCACTGGGCATTGAAAATTTTGCCAGCCCCCATCAATCGCTATGGTGGAGTATAGGTCTGGTACTTGCGGGTGTCTTGGCAGCGATTATCTATGCCATTCATGCCCATACACATCACAATGCGCTGTTCCGCAGTACATTATTTAGCAATAAAATTTATGCTATAGGCATTATCGGTAATTTCTTTGCCCGCTTAGGCGGCAACGCGATACCTTTTTTAATTCCGCTGATGTTGCAGGTTGCCTTTGGCTTTGAGCCATTTATTACCGGTCTGTTGATGATTCCGACAGTACTGGGTTCTCTAGCTTCCAAGCCGATTATTCGCCAGATTATTCAACGCTTTGGGTATCGCCAGGTATTACTGGTCAATACCTTATTGGTCGGAGCATGTATTGCCAGTTTTGCCCTCACTACGGCGGATACCCCAACTTGGTTAAGAGCCTTACATTTCTTTGTTTTCGGCATACTAAATTCTTTGCAGTTTGTCTCCATGAATACCCTGACCCTGAAGGATTTACCTCAGCAAGATGCCAGTAGTGGCAACAGCTTTTTGTCAATGATCATGATGGTATCGATGAGTATCGGCGTGGCTTTGGCCGGAACCTTGGTCAACCTGTTTACCGCCTATTTCGGTAGCGAGCAGATCGTGACAGCTTTCCATACCACACTGATTTTCCTCGGCTGCATTAATCTGATTACCGCAGCCATTTTCTGGCAAATTCCACGTCACACCTAAGTAGAATCAGATGACATCAGAAACAACGTGGTCTGAATGTTAAGATCGCGTTATCATGTGTTTGATAAATCACGCCTAAATTATCTATGTCTAATAAACGATTTGCCAAGCACCATCATCACAAACTGTATGCTTCTTGCATCGGCCTGTTGCTGAGCTGTGTTGCAATCGTATTGTATGTTTTTGTGTTTCATCATAATCCTGCTTCGGCACAGGAGTATCCGGTCAAAGGTTTTGACGTATCGCATCATCAGGGCGACATTCAATGGCAACAGATTTCACCCAAAACCTATCGATTTGTTTATCTGAAAGCGACCGAAGGTGGTGATTTTAAAGATCGAAAATTTCAGGATTACTGGCTGCAAGCCCGTGAACATGGTTTCACCGTGGGTGCCTATCATTTTTATCGTTTATGCAGGGATGGCGAAGTTCAGGCGCAAAATTTTATTGAAACTGTACCCAATAAAGCCAATGCCTTGCCTCCAGTGATTGATCTGGAATATGACAGCAACTGCATCAATACCTATACCAAGGAACAACTGCTAAAAGAAATTCAGGTCATGCATGACCGGCTGTATCAGCATTATGGCAAACAACCGATTTTTTATACCTCCAAAGCCTTCTATAACATTATTCTGGCTGGGGAATTTATAAAAACACCTCTTTGGGTACGTGAATACAAAGGCAAACCGGATTTAAAAGGCAAGCCAAAATGGCTGTTCTGGCAGCATACCAATCAGGGTACCATCAAGGGCATTAACAAAACCGTCGACTTAAATGTGTTTAATGGTGATGAGGATGACTGGACACGATTTTTAGAACGCAATGGAATCTATCCACTGAACAAGGTGGAAAATTTACCGAAAAAATAACAAGATAACTCCACTTCTCTAATCCCAATAAAAAATCAAACTGCATAAAAACGGGAAATTTATGGCAAATCAAAAAGGATTTTGGCTGTTGTGGGAGTAGGCATCAGCATACTCGTTGGAGTAGCTGCAATGGTTTTGCTGCTGCAGCCTTCAGGTCAGGTGTCTGATTTTCAAAAATGGTAATATTCACCCTCTGAAAAAACAGCGCCGTCTTCAAAGCTCCAGGTCAAATTCTTTGGCATTTCCACCCTACTGTTCGATAATGGCAAAACCCAAATTTTAATTGACGGTTTCTTTAGTCGTCCTTCCATTGCAGAGGTGCTGTTCAGCAAAATTCAAAGTCAGCCTCAAGTCATTCAACATATCGTGCAACAGCAGCAGTTACAGCGAACCCAAGCCATACTGGTGACCCATTCACATTATGACCATACGCTGGATATTGCCGAACTTGGCAAAAGACTTCCAAATACGAAAATTATCGGTTCAAGCAGCACCTTAAATATCGCCCGTGGCGGCCATATTGCAGAACAGCAACTCATCCAGGTTCAGTCTTTTAAATTCATCAGTTTTGGGCAATTCAAAGTAATGACCATTCCCTCCCAGCATACGCCAGCAACAGCAGTCAATAATGACCTCGGTGAGGAAATTAAACAGCCTCTGCAACTTCCTGCCCGTTTTTCTGAATTTAAAGAAGGCCATAGTTTTGACTATCTGATTGAACATTCAGGACATCGTATTTTAGTCAAAGCCGGTACTGGTGCCATTCCAGATCAACTCAGGAACTTGCAAGTCGATACGCTATTTTTAGGCATTGCCCAACTGTCACGCCAATCGAAAGAATTTCAGCAGCACTATCTCGATCAAACCCTGAGAAGCTTAAAGCATAAAGTCGTGATGCCAATTCACTGGGATAACTTTTTCCAGCCGATTGATCAGCCTTTGGAATTTTTACCTTATCTGGCAGATCACACCGAGCAAAGCCTCAAGATTCTGATTCAAGCAGCGGAGCAACAAAACACCCGGCTGGTTTTACTTAGTCAACCTGTGTCGTATCCACTTGATCCTGCTCTACAATCTGACCCATGAAGATGAGATACTGAAGCCCAGCGCATACAGGCAGAGTTTGGGACTGCATGAGAAAAATCATTCACATCGATATGGATGCCTTTTTTGCATCTGTGGAACTCAAAGACCGACCGGAGTTAAAGCATTTGCCGGTGGTCGTGTCTTCCCATCATCCAAGGGCCGTGATTTGTGCAGCGTCCTACCCTGCGCGCGAGTTTGGATTGCGCTCTGCCATGTCGATGGCACAAGGCCGAAAGCTTTGTCCACACGTAGTGGTGATTGAACCCAATTTTGAAAAATACCGTGCCATCTCCGCCCAGATTCATCAGGTGTTCCAGCGTTACACGCCGCTGATTGAACCCTTATCTTTAGATGAAGCTTATCTGGATGTCACAGAAAATCTGCAAAATATTCCAAGTGCTACTGAAGTTGCGATGCGTATACGGGAAGATATTTTCAAAATTACAGGTTTAACCGCCTCTGCCGGGGTAGCACCCAATAAATTTTTAGCCAAAATTGCTTCAGACTGGAACAAACCGGATGGCATTTGTATCATTAAGCCCTCACAGGTGCAGCATTTTATTCAGAATTTACCGCTAAAAAAAATTCCCGGTGTGGGAAAAGTGATGCAAGAAAAGCTCAAGTTGCTGCAATTACAAACGCTGGGAGATTTACAAAAAATTGAGCAAAATGTGCTGGTTCAGCATTTTGGCAAATATGGCAAACGACTTTTTCTCTATGCCCAGGGTATTGATGAACGGCCTGTACAAGTTGAACGTGAACGCCAGCAAATTTCCAAGGAAACCACCTTTGATGATGACCTGACCTTAATACAATGCCAGAATGCTTGGCCTCGACTGATTGATCAGGTCTGGAACAGTCTAGAGCGCAAACAACTCTGTGCACGTGGGGTTTCGGCCAAACTCAAGCTAAAAAATTTTCAGGTCTTGCAACACAGCAAGAGTTTTAAACAGCCTTTGCAAAATCGGCAACAACTGGAACAGGTACTGCAACAGCTACTCATTGAAATGCATATTCCAGAACATTTTCAGTTTCGTCTCATTGGCGTTGGGCTGTACCAGCTTTCGGAGCAGCAAGATCAGTCACAGCTTTCTCTCTGGTAGAGTTTGCATGTTTTTCAACCAAAAGAATGAAATTAGACCAATTGATTACACACAAGCATGATTTTTGCGGTACTCTATGGGCGCGATACATTTATCCATGTAACCGCCGAGATGCTAAAAATCACCTTTACTTTTAGCATGCTGTCCTGTGATTGGCGTGACGATCAAATCCGAATATTACAGGGCAACTCTGTTGAACCGCATGGTCCCTCGCTCGCATTTCTTCTGCATATATCTCTATAAATTCCTAAAAACAGCATATCTCCTACTGCACTGAAGCATTTTATACAAGCTACTCTCGATCACTCCGATTTGCTACGGTATCTTCTGCTGGTCCCTGTTATTTTAAAAGTCTCTGCTGTGGTAACCATAGTGCAGTGATAGATTTTTGACAGGCGATAATGCAATAAAGTCCGCAACTAGGCGGACTTTCTGCTTTAGATAAATCATATACATAGATGAAACAATTTTAAGAAGCTTACGCGTGCTTCAATATGGTTCTTTCTTCGTTTATTTTGTCAGGAGTAGAGCGCAATTCATTACCAATAGCTTAGGATCATCCTTATCAACTAATCGAAACTGATATTCAAAACTAGGAAGTCTACCTGGAACAGCAGATTGTGCAGTGGATGCAACAGGGATAGCGATCTTATTTTTACTTTCGGCAAAGGCATTAGCTCTTAAAATTACATCTGACTTAAGTTTGGAAGTATTGGTAAATACTCCACCAGCTGACATTTGAGAAATCATCTAGGTATCTCTACCAATAGGAACAATATCTGCTGTTGCACAACCAGTTAAAATCAGCACGCTAATAACCAGTACTTTAACTTTCATAAATGTCATTATTGAATTTCCCCAATTAACTGATCCACTAACGGTTCTATTTTGGATTCATTACTTTTGTACTTAGTAGGATTTAATAATCCCCCAGCATGTAATTTGTATTCAGCAACCCCAATTCGTTTTTCATTTTTATAGAGAATTAATTGTGCCTGAGTAAGTACCATTGAAAAATCCCACTTTTGATATGCTACATACCTGAGTGAATATTCACATAGTTCTGGTCTTTCCCCACTATAAACTTGAGTAACAATATTGTGATATTCCAAACGAGAAGTAATGATGTCCTCTAGATTTTGAACTATCACTTTATGGTTATGCTTTATACAAACTTTTTGAATCTTTTCCCCTTGGCTTAATTGTACAGGTGTGATTTTAGTTGTAGCGCACCCAGTAAGAAGCATCATAGAGCCGAATAAAATTATTATTTTCATAAAATTCCTATTTTAATTAGTATTTTATAGCATAATTTTAGTTGAGCATTAAGGCTTAAAGGAAATGACCTAAGCTCTGTACGTAAATAGCTTAGTATAACTACCCTATTACTTTAACTCCATGCACGTACAGCGTTAGCTATACCCCAACAATAACTGCGCGATGAGTGATTTACGGTAAGGGCTCATGGCATTATGATGTTGCCATCTACCTGGCTGCAGGCTGTATGACCAAGATATGGCTCGCAGCAATTATGCCGAAAATAAAGGACTTATATTATGACAGTACAACGTCTGCATGTTGAAAAGCGCTTTTCTGAAATTGCCATTTCAGGCAACCTAGTACATCTGGCTGGTCAATTGGCTACAGATACCACGCTGGATATTAAAGGTCAGACACGGCAAACCCTGGAAATTATTGATCGCTTGCTGGCGGATGCAGGTACAGACAAGAGCCAAATTATGTCTGTGACCATTTATTTAAAAGATATTGAAAATGACTATGCGGCGATGAATGAGGTCTGGGATGCGTGGGTCGCTGATATTGAAGCCCTGCCCCGCACCTGTGTCGAGGCAAAACTATATGCCCCTGACGTTCTGGTAGAAATGACTGTCACTGCTGTTCGTGCATCGAATTAAAAGCCAAAAAATAAGCATGAACAGTCTTCATGCTTATAGTGATTTAACCTAACAGGCGGATTTTCTTTCGGCCCAAATCTGGATAAAAATCATACTTTTTTATTGAAACTTCTGTTAACTCATCTAGCTGAAAATCAGTAGGGTTTTCAATTAAAAAATCTTGTCTTAACTGAAAATATTCCGGTACATCTTCATAGCGAATCACCCGATACCCGGCCATCGCCAACAGCGCATCCTGATACTGGGCATTTTGCGGATGGCGTAAGGCCATAGGATCATCCAATGCAATAATCGCAAGCACCTGATGATGTTCATCCAGAATCACAAAATCTGCCACCATATTGCGATATTTATGGCGGGTACGGCTGTATTTGGTCGTCAACAAGGCATCAAATGAAACATGAGCCAACACAGTACTGCGCGGCAATATTTCTTTAAGGCGTGTAAATGTGATCTGTTCACTAATATTAAAAATAGCTCTTTGTTTTAAAGCACTATCTTGCTGTTTAGCACTACCTTCCAGACTTTTCCAAGCCTTCAACAGAATGCCAAACAGAAGTAAACTTCCGACCAAAATATAAATTATCATCCTCTTAATCCTTTAATTTTTTATAGTCTTTCCGGTGTCACACCGATGCTTGTTATCAACCTCAGTATACAACGCTTATTTTTATTAAATATTTCAAGCAAACGAACTGCATTTAATCATGACGAAAACATTATAAATGCTGACAAAAAGTTGCACTGATTTTATTTTTTACATCTATGCCTAGGATTCATCCATTATCTGACACCAAATTACTGTAGCTCAAGGCACAGTAGGGATGCAAGACTACTTTTGAATATTGTCCTACAATTCCGATGAGCTGTTTTCATTAGAGGGCTATTTAATTGAATGATAAAAAAAGAACGCCTGAGCGTCCTTTTTTTATTTTTAAATCAAGCTTTTGACTTAGGCTTAGATTTAATCTTGGATTTAGAACCCGCAAATGGACGTTTCTCCCCAGTTTCACGTGGTGGTAAACCAGTATGTTGAGTCAGGATCTGGCCTTTTTTAGGACGATTATTGCCATTTGTATTGGCAACATTACGTGATTGATTACGTGCAGTATTTTCACCTGTGCGTTTTGCAGAATCTCCCGCCAAGGTCGAGTTTTTCTTGCGTGCCGACTGATATTGCCCTTCTGTGCCTTGCGGTTGATAGCTCGGAATCAGATGTTGTTTCGAATTACCAATCAAGTCTGAGCGGCCCATTTCTTTCAAAGCTTCACGTAACATTGGCCAGTTATTTGGATCATGATAACGCAAGAAAGCCTTGTGCAAGCGGCGACGTTTCTCACCTTTCACAATATCCACATTTTCAGTATAACGCGCCACTTTTGCCAGCGGATTTTTACCCGTGTAATACATAGTGGTTGCTGTAGCCATTGGCGATGGATAGAAAGTTTGTACCTGATCGGCACGAAAACCATTCTTTTTCAACCAAATCGCCAGGTTCATCATATCGTAATCGGTGGTCCCCGGATGCGCCGCGATAAAGTAAGGAATCAGATACTGTTCTTTGCCGGCTTCCTTACTAAAGCGATCAAACATCTGTTTGAAACGGTCGTAAGTGCCAATCCCCGGTTTCATCATCTTGGATAATGGACCTTTTTCGGTATGTTCAGGCGCAATTTTGAGATAACCACCCACGTGATGAGTGACCAATTCTTTCACATATTCAGGGTTTAATACCGCCAGATCATAACGTAACCCTGAACCGATCAGAATTTTCTTGATGCCTTTAAGTGCACGTGCTTTACGGTATAACTGCGTCAATGGCGCATGGTCGGTATGTAGGTTTTGACACACACCCGGGAATACGCACGATGGCTTACGACAGTTTTTTTCAATTTCAGGGTCTTTACAGTGCAAACGGTACATATTAGCCGTTGGGCCACCTAAGTCCGAGATAATGCCGGTAAAGCCTGGTGCGGTATCACGAATCTTCTCCACTTCACGCAGAATTGAGTCTTCCGAACGGTTCTGGATAATACGACCTTCATGTTCCGTGATGGAACAGAAAGTACAACCGCCGAAGCAACCACGCATGATGTTGACCGAAAATTTGATCATGTCAAAAGCAGGGAAACGTGCATTACCATATGCAGGATGTGGCAGACGTGCATAAGGCAGATCAAACACATAATCCATTTCTTCTGTGGTTAATGGAATAGGTGGTGCATTCAACCACACATCACGTTCACCATGCTTTTGTACTAAGGCACGCGCATTCCCCGGATTGGTTTCCAGATGCAAGATACGGTTGGCATGTGCATATAAAACGGGGTCATTGACCACTTCTTCAAAAGCAGGCAAACGAATGACCGCCAGTTCTCGTGGAGGTAATTTGTGTTTAATCGCTTTGGAGGCAGGTTGTAACTGTACAATTTGCGTATCGGCATCCAGATTGTCACCTTCACGGACAATCGGATTGGCGACCGCTTCTTTTTGGAAACCTTGATACTGGCTTAAACTATTGCCTTTATCTTTTTCAATTTCACAACCATCCAGATCTTCCGTCATCACATAAGGATTGATGATGGGATCTACACGACCGATGGTGTCCACATCATTCGATGCAATTTCAACGAATTTAGCTTTAGAAGCACGGTTATGTTTATTGACAATAAATGCCGTACCACGGACATCCGTGATGTCAGTAATTTTTTCACCTTTAGCCAAACGGTGCATCACTTCGACAATCGAGCGTTCGCCATTACCGTACATCAGAAGATCAGCTTTAGAATCCATCAATACCGAACGACGGACTTTATCTGACCAATAGTCATAATGAGCAATACGACGTAGAGAAGCTTCAATACCCCCTAACAATACTGGCACATCAGGATAGGCTTCACGTACACGCTGGCAATATACGGTTGCCGCGCGGTCAGGACGTTTATTCGGCACATTGTCTGGAGAATAGGCATCATCTGAACGGATTTTACGGTCAGCGGTGTAGCGGTTGATCATGGAATCCATATTACCCGCAGTCACACCCCAAGCAATATTCGGCTTACCCAATACTCGGAATGCATCCACGCTGGTCCAGTCCGGCTGGGCAATAATCCCGACACGGAAACCTTGAGCTTCTAAAGTACGGCCAATAATGCCCGAACAGAAAGAGGGATGATCTATATACGCATCACCGCAGACTAAAATAAAGTCGCAACTATCCCAACCGAGTTGATCCATCTCCTCGCGTGACATCGGCAAAAATGGCGCAGGTTCAAAACAGGACGCCCAATATTTGTCGTAATCAAACAACGCTTTTGGCGCAGTCTGCATGGTATAAGCAGTAGACATGGCTAGCAATTCTCGGCTGGCAGATGATGGAAGATCTGAAAATTAGATCAAAGATGAAAGCCGAGTATTTTAGCATGAATTAGACTCAGCTTGCTTGATTATAATTTATACAAAACCAGTAATTTAATTTATTTTCCCCAAATAATCACCTCAGTTAAAAAAGCTTCTCCTGTAAGTGATCACTTATATAATTATAGTTAAACACACGGACAAAGCAGCGAATCAAGCAAACTTTTGAACAAATAAAAAGCGCAATTTAAGATCCGATACATTCTTAATCATTCTTCTTTTTAATAAGAATTCCCTGCATAAAAAAAGCCCCTGCACTTGGCAGGGGCTTTTTAGGAATAATGAGCTGGCGATGACTTACTCTCACATGGGTAATCCCACACTACCATCAGCGCTAAGAGGTTTCACTTCTGAGTTCGGGAAGGGATCAGGTGGTTCACTCTTGCTATGGTCGCCAGCACAACTGTTTATGACTTTGCGTTTGGTCTTATTTAGATGCCAATGCTTGGTCAAATAGAATTCATTAACAGGTATATCTGAGCTGTCGTATTTTGTTCTTTAGCGTTCACTAAATCAAGCTGTTTTGCTGAATATCGAATTAATTGATGCTTTATACAACAACTGTTTGGGTGTTGTATAGTCAAGCCTCACGAGCAATTAGTATTGGTCAGCTTCACATATCACTATGCTTCCACATCCAACCTATCAACGTCGTAGTCTTCAACGGCTCTTTAGGAGACATAAAGTCTCGGGGAAATCTTATCTTGAGGTAGGCTTCCCGCTTAGATGCTTTCAGCGGTTATCCCTTCCGAACATAGCTACCCGGCGATGCGACTGGCGTCACAACCGGTACACCAGAGGTTCGTCCACTCTGGTCCTCTCGTACTAGGAGCAGATCCTCTCAAATTTCCAACGCCCACGGTAGATAGGGACCGAACTGTCTCACGACGTTCTAAACCCAGCTCGCGTACCTCTTTAAATGGCGAACAGCCATACCCTTGGGACCTGCTTCAGCCCCAGGATGAGATGAGCCGACATCGAGGTGCCAAACACCGCCGTCGATATGAACTCTTGGGCGGTATCAGCCTGTTATCCCCAGAGTACCTTTTATCCGTTGAGCGATGGCCCTTCCATACAGAACCACCGGATCACTAAGACCTACTTTCGTACCTGCTCGACTTGTGGGTCTCGCAGTTAAGCGCGCTTTTGCCTTTATACTCTACGCGTGATTTCCGACCACGCTGAGCGCACCTTCGTACTCCTCCGTTACTCTTTAGGAGGAGACCGCCCCAGTCAAACTACCCACCAGACATGGTCCTCGTCCCGGATAACGGGACAGAGTTAGAACCTCAATATTACCAGGGTGGTATTTCAAGATTGGCTCCACTAGGACTAGCGTCCCAGCTTCAAAGCCTCCCACCTATCCTACACAAGTAAGATCAAAGTTCAATGTCAAGCTGCAGTAAAGGTTCACGGGGTCTTTCCGTCTAGCCGCGGGTACACCGCATCTTCACGGCGATTTCGATTTCACTGAGCCTCTGCTGGAGACAGCGCCCCCATCATTATGCCATTCGTGCAGGTCGGAACTTACCCGACAAGGAATTTCGCTACCTTAGGACCGTTATAGTTACGGCCGCCGTTTACTGGGGCTTCGATCAAGAGCTTCGCTTACGCTAACCCCATCAATTAACCTTCCAGCACCGGGCAGGCATCACACCCTATACGTCCACTTTCGTGTTTGCAGAGTGCTATGTTTTTAATAAACAGTTGCAGGGGCCTGGTTTCTGTGGCTGCTCTCAGCTCAGGAAGCAAGTTCCATCACCAAAAGCAGCGTACCTTCTCCCGAAGTTACGGTACCATTTTGCCTAGTTCCTTCAGCAGAGTTCTCTCAAGCGCTTTGGTCTACTCGACCTGACCACCTGTGTCGGTTTCGGGTACGATTCCAGTGTAACTGAAGCTTAGAGACTTTTCCTGGAAGTATGGTATCAGCCACTTCACTGTACAAGTACAGCTTGCTATCAGATCTCAGCATAGAGCACCCCGGATTTGCCTAAGATGCATGCCTACTTCCTTCCACCTGGACAACCAACGCCAGGCTGACTTAACCTTCTCCGTCCTCTCATCGCATTACACTGAAGTATTGGAATATTAACCAATTTCCCATCGACTACGCCTTTCGGCCTCGCCTTAGGGGTCGACTCACCCAGCCCCGATTAACGTTGGACTGGAACCCTTGGTCTTTCAGCGAGCGGGTTTTTCACCCGCTTTGTCGTTACTCACGTCAGCATTCGCACTTCTGATACCTCCAGCAGACTTCTCAATCCACCTTCATCGGCTTACAGAACGCTCCCCTACCACGTATACAAAGTATACATCCGCAGCTTCGGCACATAGTTTTAGCCCCGTTACATCTTCCGCGCAGGCCGACTCGACTAGTGAGCTATTACGCTTTCTTTAAAGGGTGGCTGCTTCTAAGCCAACCTCCTAGCTGTCTATGCCTTCCCACATCGTTTCCCACTTAACTATGATTTTGGGGCCTTAGCTGGCGGTCTGGATTGTTTTCCTCTTGACTACGGACGTTAGCACCCGCAGTCTGTCTCCCGGATAGTACTCATTGGTATTCGGAGTTTGCATCGGTTTGGTAAGTCGGGATGACCCCCTAGCCGAAACAGTGCTCTACCCCCAATGGTATTCGTCCGAGGCGCTACCTAAATAGCTTTCGGGGAGAACCAGCTATCACCGAGTTTGATTAGCCTTTCACCCCTATCCACAAGTCATCCCCTGGCTTTTCAACGACAGTGGGTTCGGTCCTCCAGTCAGTGTTACCTAACCTTCAACCTGCTCATGGATAGATCACCCGGTTTCGGGTCTATACCCAGCAACTAAACGCCCTATTAAGACTCGATTTCTCTACGGCTCCCCTATTCGGTTAACCTCGCTACTGAATATAAGTCGCTGACCCATTATACAAAAGGTACGCAGTCACCGAACAAGTCGGCTCCCACTGCTTGTATGCATGCGGTTTCAGGATCTATTTCACTCCCCTCACAGGGGTTCTTTTCGCCTTTCCCTCACGGTACTGGTTCACTATCGGTCAGTCAGGAGTATTTAGCCTTGGAGGATGGTCCCCCCATATTCAGACAAGGTTTCACGTGCCTCGCCCTACTCGACATCATCATATCAGCCCTTTCGTGTACAGGACTATCACCTACTATGGTTGCACTTCCCAGAGCATTCCACTAAAACTGATATAACTTAATGGGCTTTTCCCCGTTCGCTCGCCGCTACTGAGGGAATCTCAATTGATTTCTTTTCCTAAGGGTACTGAGATGTTTCACTTCCCCTCGTTCGCCTCGCAACACTATGTATTCATGTTGCGATACCTACCTTATGGTAAGTGGGTTTCCCCATTCAGAAATCTCCGGATCACAGGATATTTGCCGCCTCCCCGGAGCTTATCGCAGGCTATTACGTCTTTCATCGCCTCTGACTGCCAAGGCATCCACCACATGCACTTAATTACTTGACTATACAACCCCAAACAGTCGTTCATCCCTACAAGTAGGATGAGCAACAGATTATGATGATTTCTCATCACTCTCATACAGTTGGCGTTTGTGCACTTAAGCACTGTACAGCTTCAATTAGATTCATATACCAAAACGCTTGATTCAGTTTAATCGCTAGTAACTCATTTCTTAATCTTCATCAATCAGTCATAAATGACTGCTAATGTCGATTTCAAAACGAGTATGAACAATTTATTTCAACTCAAATATATTCTGTTAATGATTTTTCTCGTCTTCGTCAGATCGAGAAACTGTGATAAATCACAGAGGTTAATAACAATGCCGCGCATTATACGCCGCTTTCTTACTAAGCTCTATAAGCTATCTAACCGTTTGCTTATTATGCATCCGAAGATACATGGTGGAGACTAGGAGAGTCGAACTCCTGACCTCCTGCGTGCAAAGCAGGCGCTCTACCAACTAAGCTAAGTCCCCAGCTTATCAATAAGTCAATGTATCTATGAAGTATGTCATGGTGGGTCTGACAAGACTTGAACTTGTGACCCCACGCTTATCAAGCGTGTGCTCTAACCAACTGAGCTACAGACCCTCAGATACATCGTCATGAAGAACAACTTGTTGTGGATTCTTACCGATCGTCAATCTTTCGTTAAGGAGGTGATCCAGCCGCAGGTTCCCCTACGGCTACCTTGTTACGACTTCACCCCAGTCATCGGCCACACCGTGGTAAGCGTCCTCCTTACGGTTAGACTACCTACTTCTGGTGCAACAAACTCCCATGGTGTGACGGGCGGTGTGTACAAGGCCCGGGAACGTATTCACCGCGGCATTCTGATCCGCGATTACTAGCGATTCCGACTTCATGGAGTCGAGTTGCAGACTCCAATCCGGACTACGATCGGCTTTTTGAGATTAGCATCCTATCGCTAGGTAGCAACCCTTTGTACCGACCATTGTAGCACGTGTGTAGCCCTGGTCGTAAGGGCCATGATGACTTGACGTCGTCCCCGCCTTCCTCCAGTTTGTCACTGGCAGTATCCTTAAAGTTCCCGGCTTAACCCGCTGGCAAATAAGGAAAAGGGTTGCGCTCGTTGCGGGACTTAACCCAACATCTCACGACACGAGCTGACGACAGCCATGCAGCACCTGTATGTAAGTTCCCGAAGGCACCAATCCATCTCTGGAAAGTTCTTACTATGTCAAGACCAGGTAAGGTTCTTCGCGTTGCATCGAATTAAACCACATGCTCCACCGCTTGTGCGGGCCCCCGTCAATTCATTTGAGTTTTAGTCTTGCGACCGTACTCCCCAGGCGGTCTACTTATCGCGTTAGCTGCGCCACTAAAGCCTCAAAGGCCCCAACGGCTAGTAGACATCGTTTACGGCATGGACTACCAGGGTATCTAATCCTGTTTGCTCCCCATGCTTTCGTACCTCAGCGTCAGTATTAGGCCAGATGGCTGCCTTCGCCATCGGTATTCCTCCAGATCTCTACGCATTTCACCGCTACACCTGGAATTCTACCATCCTCTCCCATACTCTAGCTTCCCAGTATCGAATGCAATTCCTAAGTTAAGCTCAGGGATTTCACATCCGACTTAAAAAGCCGCCTACGCACGCTTTACGCCCAGTAAATCCGATTAACGCTCGCACCCTCTGTATTACCGCGGCTGCTGGCACAGAGTTAGCCGGTGCTTATTCTGCGAGTAACGTCCACTATCCCTAGGTATTAACTAGAGTAGCCTCCTCCTCGCTTAAAGTGCTTTACAACCAAAAGGCCTTCTTCACACACGCGGCATGGCTGGATCAGGGTTCCCCCCATTGTCCAATATTCCCCACTGCTGCCTCCCGTAGGAGTCTGGGCCGTGTCTCAGTCCCAGTGTGGCGGATCATCCTCTCAGACCCGCTACAGATCGTCGCCTTGGTAGGCCTTTACCCCACCAACTAGCTAATCCGACTTAGGCTCATCTATTAGCGCAAGGTCCGAAGATCCCCTGCTTTCCCCCGTAGGGCGTATGCGGTATTAGCATCCCTTTCGAGATGTTGTCCCCCACTAATAGGCAGATTCCTAAGCATTACTCACCCGTCCGCCGCTAAGTATTAGTGCAAGCACCAATACTCCGCTCGACTTGCATGTGTTAAGCCTGCCGCCAGCGTTCAATCTGAGCCATGATCAAACTCTTCAGTTTAAAATCAGTAGTAGCTTAAAGGCTACCAATCTTGGCTCATCAATTTTCTGACAAATATTTCTCAAATAAACTTCGAGTAATTTCTACCATTCAATCAATGAAAATAATTTCGATCAATCAACCAGTAAAAATCCACACAAGTTGTTCTTCATAATCTCTTAATGATCTTCTTACTGGTTCGTCACCAGCAAGCTAGGTCGGCTATATTACACTAAATATCCTTAGTGTCAATCAGTAATTCAAATTATTTTAAACTTTCTTTCTAAAACCTAATCTTAACACTTCGTGCTAAGTTGCTGTTTTATCAGAAGTTTTAATCTTCATCACCGCCGATGGATGTGCATTCTACAGCATTTTAATGTGCTTGCAACTCCTTTTTAAAAGCAGTTGAATCGGGTGTCTATTTTATAAACCAGAAAATAAATAAGTATATGTTTTATATAATTAAATTATTTAAATAAAAATATTCATTATTTTATTTAGAAATGTAACTTCAACCTAAAACCATGAAAAATATAAATTTTATAAAATAAAAAACCAAAAAAGCAGGAAAATACTCCTGCTTTTTGCCTAATTTAAAGACAAATTAGAACTTCATACTCACCCGTGCCCAATAGTTACGTCCAATATTGTTAAACTGTTCATCACTATCAAAACCAAAGCCAGCACTGCCAGCTTTATTTAGATGCTCGGTATAGGTTTTATCAAGCACGTTATCAATACCGACTGACAAATCAACACCATCTCGTAAATGATAAGTTCCATTTAGGGATAAAGTGGCAAAACCTGCGCTTTCCTTAAAGTCCTTACCAACAATATTGCCTTGATTCTGGCTGACACGGCTTTGATCATCCACTATTCTCCATAATGCACCCAGAGTATAGTTGTCTTGAATATAACGTAAGTTGATACGTGCCTCTAAAGGTGCTATCTGTGGTAACGGTGTATTGTCTGTGGTATTTTCACCCCACGCATACATCGCACTCACATCCGCCTGAATTGCATCGGTAAACTGATAACCAATACCCGCTTCTGCACCGGCAATGGTTGCATCCACATTACGTGAATCGGCTGCATTGGCCATCATACTGGTCATCTTGGTTGGATCATAAGTCATCAAGATAAAATCATTGATTAGCCCGGCATAAGCTGAAGCCCAAGTATTTAATGCACCATGCTGATGCTGATAACCTAAGTCCAATTGTAAGGTTTTTTCAGTATCTAAGCGTTTGAAGGTATGCATCGTACCTTCATAATCAGTTCTAAAAAGTTCCCAATAATCCGGCATGCGTTCAACATAGCCAAGACCAAGATAGCTTTTGGCATTATGATCTGGATGCTGGCTTTCTAAGCGTAAAAAGGCACTTGGTATGGTCTCAGTCCGCTTCACCCCTTTTGCAAGTTTTTCCACACTAACATCATCAACGCGTGCACCACCGACCAACTTATGTTGTTCAGTCATCTGATAGCTTAGTTCACCAAATGCCCCATAGGAATTAAACTTCATATCTGTCTTCACTGGCATAGTCATCATGGCAGAGCTCATCCCACCAGCATGATGGTTTTGCTGTGAATCCACACCTGATACGAGTTGAAACTTGTCCCATTCACTGGTCATTGCAAGACGGGTATTCAGCGTACGGCGCGTAACATTCATGGATTTATCAGCAGCAGGAACGTCTCGTAAGCTATAGTTATCCATGACATGATCGTTAAAGTTGTAATTGATTTGCCCTTCAACTTTTTTAATCACATCATTGATATTCTTTTTCTCAAATCGCAAGCCTAGACTTTCCCTGGCAAATTTAGAGCCATCCATATCACGTCCTGCATACACCACTTCACCGTCGGCTTTTCCCCCACTCAGTTCGATCCATGTATTTTCGTCCGGTGTCCAACCCAATGCGACATCGGCATTCCAGCGTTCCCAGTCCGATGGAACAGTGGTACCATCACCATCTTTATAACTATCCGACACAGAACGATTGGTATTCAGGCGGATATATTTTTTTTCATCGCCGATTGCCGTTTCCACATTCTGATCCAGACGACCATAAGAACCGAGCAGCACACTGGCCTGACCACGATAATTTTTTTCAGCCGTTAATTCAGTTTCCGGACCACGCTCAAAAATAACCGTCGCAGCCGAACCGGTATTGGCATATTGCACCGTTTGTGGCCCTTTGATCACCGAAATCCGGTCATAACTTTCTGGGGAAATATAAGATGTCGGTGAATCCATACGACTTGGACATGCCCCGAGGTTTTCCGTACCATCGGTCAAAATTTTAATCCGTGAACCAAACATACCACGGAAGGTCACATCCCCATTGGTTCCGGCACCGCTATTGACTGAACTAAAACCGACAATACTTTGCAGATAATCTGCACCATCTGTCGCCGGAATCGGCTGGATCGGCTGTTTGGGATCGGCATGCACAATCAAACCATTGGCATCATTGCCCTGATGAGCAGTTACCACAATAGGCGCTAAGGTTTGAACAGTAGTCGTTTGTTGCTCGGCAAATACAGCCGCTGAATAACCGGCAACACAAATCGCAGCCGCAAGTGGCTGTAAAAAGAATTTTGGCTGAGCCATTTTCAATCTCACTAATACATAAATATGAGCTGCGGTTGAAGCAGCGCAAGGGCTAGAGTCAGTCAAGACCCGAAAATACCTTTTGATTTATGCAAATAGTGGTGGGGCTCGCCCTTGGGGCAGAAGAAAGAGTCGCTGTAAAACAAACCAGACATGACTAAAAGTCTTCTGGAATGCCAATAAGCGTACTTGAATACGGTCTAAAACTTCTTTGACCTCCAGTTCAGGAGGCAAAACCAAATTACCGTAGACAGTACAATACTGACATTGATGATCGGCATCTTGATGGCTATGTTCTACAGACTGCTGTTGATGATCTTGATGCAACTGATGATGTGCATGTGTGGATGCGGAAATGTACGGTAAAGCAGGTTTTTGCAATAATGCACGCGTAATGGTTTCACAGACCGGAGCAATCTGATATTGCTTCGGCAGCAAAGGCTGTAAAAACACAGCAATCTGTAAAAATACGGCTATACAAGATAGCAGTAGACCACTACGAAAAAGCACAGGCAAATCCTAAAATTTGTCGGCGGCCAGTATAACAAAGCCCAATTTAAATTGGGCTTTTTTTTAAACTATTTAATCCGGAAGTTGTATGGATTAGCGTTTCACCGCGACTTTTTCTTTTTGGCGCTGACGCACTACTTTTTCCACTTTTTCACGTGCACGTTGACGTTTTAAAGGCGATAAATAATCAACAAATAATTTACCATTTAAGTGATCCATTTCATGTTGAATACAAACAGCGAGAAGTTCGTCTGCTTCCAGCTCAAATGATTGACCCTCAAGGTTAATTGCCTCGATTTTTACACGTGACGGACGCTCAACTTTATCGTATATTTGGGGCACTGACAGACAGCCTTCTTCATAAGGCTGAGTTTCTTCAGTTAATGGCGTAACTTTGGGATTAATAAAGACCATGGGTTGATCTTTATTTTCAGATAAATCCATGACTATCAGCTGAATATGACGATCCACCTGTGTAGCAGCCAAACCGATACCTGGGGCTTCATACATGGTTTCAAGCATATCGGCTACGAGCTGACGAATTTCATCAGTAACTTCTTCGACTGGTTTAGCAATGGTACGCAGACGGGGATCCGGGAAACTTAAAATAGGTAATAAGGCCATACGGTGTCCTCACTTATGCCATTGATCAAAAAACAAAATGAAGGAATGCTTCATCAAAAAAATGTGTGTAATATCGTTATTATAACGCAACTACATACATAATTTTAGGAATTATGATAATGAAAAAGGTTTTGAAGGGCATGCCAACTTTTAGTGCCTTGGGGTTTAAAAAACAATTGTTGGCACTTGCCGTATGTGTAAGTGTTGGGGCCGGCATGGTCAGCATTGCTGAAGCAGCACCTGCTCGTAATATCAATCCACCTGCATTAAAAGCCGGAGCACCACAAGTTTATGTGGTGAAAAAAGGCGATACTTTATGGGATATTTCCAAAAGATTTTTGAAGAATCCAGTACGTTGGCCTGAAATCTGGGCCAGCAATAAACATGTGAAAAACCCACACTGGATTTTCCCGGGCGACCGCCTGCTCATGTGTACCTATAACGGCAAACCAATTATTGGTAAAGATGAAGGTGATGGCTGTGAAGGGATTATCCGTCGTTATACCGGTGGCACCAAGTTACAACCTCAGGTTCGGGTAGAATCATTAAACAATGCCATTCCAGTCATTCCGCTGGAACACATCAAGCAGTGGTTAGAACGCAGCACCATTGTTGCACCTGAATCCATCACAGGTACGCCATACATTTTAGGCACGGCGGACCAACGTGTTCTGGCGGCTCAAGGTCAAACAGTATATGCGCGCGGTAATGGTCTGGAAGTGGGCCAACGCTATGCCGTTTACCGTGAAGGTGAACCGTATATGTTTACCGATGCAAAAGGCAAAAAATACAATGCTGGTCTTGAATTGATTCAGGTGGCATCTGGCATTGCCATCCGTGGTGAAAATGACATTACTACGCTTGAACTGACAGATACCTATAATGCTGAAGTTCGTCGTGGCGACCGTGTATTGCCTGAATACGATCCAATGCTTCCAACCTTATTCTACCCAACCAATGCTGAAGATGTGGTTGCCGGTGGCCAAGTGGTTCGCGTGATGGGATCAATTGGCACTGCTGCGAAACACAGTGTAGTGACGATTGACCGTGGTAGTTTGCAAGGCGTTCAAGCTGGACAGGTATTGACGGTGAGCCAGAAAGGCGAAGTCGTGACTGACCCGAAAACCAAAGAGCGTATTCAACTCCCTGGACAGCACATTGGTAACATCATGGTATTCAAGAGCTTTGATAACCTGAGTTATGCCTATGTACTGGATAGCGAATTGCCAATTAAAGTCGGTGCTGGCATCCAGCCACCACTAATGGATGAATAATCCTTCAATCAAAATAAAATAAGGCTGAGATTCAGCCTTATTTTTTAAACAATAATTTAAACAATAAAAAGAAGATATCTTTAAAGGTCTCGTTATGCTCAATTCCTTAAGCGCCTTGCAGCTGGATTACATTCGTTTATGGTTTCTGGTACAGCACTCTCTGCCCAGCTTTTATAAAATCCAGGAATACTATACCCATCTGGCCGAAGCAACACAGCCTGACCAAATTGAAACATGGCAAAAACTTGGCATTCACAAAAATCATATTCAGCGGCTGCGAGATTTTCATCTTCCTGAATCACAGCGGCAATTTCAGCATTGTATTGATCTGATTCAAAAACAGAGTGATTTTGTACTGTTGCAGGATGATGCACACTACCCACAGCAACTACTGCCCTATGCCGATAAGCCGCCGATCCTGTTTGGCCAGGGCAATGTCCAAACCCTGTTACAAGCACAAATTGCCATTGTCGGTAGCCGTAAACCCAGCAATCACGGACGCCAGGTGGCCTATGACTTTGCTTATTATCTCAGTGAAAAAGGCTTTTATATCAGCAGTGGCTTGGCACAAGGCATTGATGAAGCCGCCCATCAGGGTGCTTTGCAGCACAATCGCACCATTGCCGTGATGGGTACAGGCCTAGACCTGACCTATCCCAGTCAAAATCAGCCGTTGCGACAGCAGATTCTTGCTCAGGCCGGTACGGTAATCACCGAGTTCTTACCCGGAACCCCTCCTTTACAGCAGCATTTTCCGCGGCGCAACCGCATTGTCAGTGCCTTAAGCCTCGGCGTGATTGTGGCAGAAGCTGCACTGAAAAGTGGTTCTTTAATCACGGCGAAATGGGCAGCGGAACAAGGCAAATTGATCTTTGCCATTCCAGGACATATTTATAGCGAGCATCATCAAGGCTGCCATCAACTGATTCGTGAAGGTGCCATTTTAGTGGATCATCCTGAACAGGTGATTGAAGATCTGGCCCTGCCGACACAATGGCATACGCAACAGCACAGCGAACAGGCCAGCAAACTTGCCCCTTTGGATACCCAACCCGAACTGCCAGCGCATTTAAGCGTTTTGTACAATCAGCTAGACTGGATCGGACAACATCTGGATGAACTGGTCATTCAACTGCAGTTAGACATTGCCACCCTGACCAGTCAATTGATGGAACTGGAATTACTTGGCTTGTGCACCCAACAAGCTGGCATGTATCTACGTTGTCGTCCAGGCAAATAAGGTTCACAATAGCGCTTTAATCAATTTGAAGAGAAAGGTCTGATGATTAGCACCTCTGTTGCCGAAGCTGCTCAATGTTTAAAACAGGGACATGTTTTAGCATATCCCACAGAGGCAGTTTGGGGCTTAGGCTGTGATCCTTTTAACGAACAAGCGTTCCTGGAAATTCTACGTTTAAAGCAACGTCCCATTGAAAAAGGGGTAATTCTCCTGGCAGCACAAATTGCACAGGTAGAACATCTGTTAAAACCGCTGACTGCAGAAATGCGCCAACAGGTCATTGATTCATGGAGTCATCGCTCTCCGACCGAACGCGCAACCACCTGGCTGTTACCCGCAGGCAACCATATTCCGGCATGGATTAAAGGCAACCATGCCAAAGTAGCGGTGCGGGTCACTACCCACCCCTTATGTGTTGCACTGTGCAATGCCTTTAACGGTTTTATTGTCTCGACCAGTGCCAATCCTGCAGGAGAAAACCCTGCCCGCTCCCTTCAGGAAGCCAGCCAATATTTTTCCAGCCAGGTAGATTATTTAAATGGCGATTTAGGTTTAAGCAAAGAACCTAGCCGTATTGTGGATGCTGAAACAGGTGAAGTGATCCGCGCTTAATGCGGATCATTTTGATATAATACGGGCTGAATATTATTTTCAGGCAAAAAAAAGCTCAACCATATAGGGATGGTTGAGCATAAAAAGGATGTGCATAAATCACATCCAGAGGGTATGTAAATCTGGTTGCGAAAGTTTAAAGATTGTTAAGAGTAACTTAAACATTCACGATATAAATATTATGTAATAATTAATTTCTTTATACAAATATATTATTTATCTTAAAAGACAGCTAAAAACTATCAAATATTTATCACTTTTTATTAATAATTTAAATTATCTCACTATTTTTTAATTATCTTTTAGCTAAATATCCATTTTAAATACTTTTTTAAAACCACGACTCAGACTTTATTTCCATAAAAATTAATGATAAAACCAGTTTATTTGTCTGCTTTTTAATCTGTTGTTTTTACATTTATGCATTTAATTTTGCTGTTGTTACCACCCGATCTTTCTTTTGAGCCAATAAAATACCCAATAAAATGATCAGACCACCGATGCTGTGATACATGGTCCATGCTTCACCTAACCACAGATTGGCAATAATGGCCGTACAGACTGGCATTAAATTCATAAAAATACTGGTTCGATTCGGTCCGATCATCTGTACCGCCAGCATCCAGACCAAGGGTGCAATCAAAGAGGGAAAAATACCGGCATACAGCACACTGCTTACATTGTTTTGATCAATTGCATCCAGCCCCAAATATAAAACGAAGGGAAAATGGTAAAGCAAGGCAAAAATAATCTGAACATAAAGACTGATCAGCAAGGGAATCTGCAGTTGCCATTTTTTCAGGAAAACGCCATAAAACGCATAAAAAAATACCGCCAGTACCATCATGATATCGCCCGGATGTCCACCAGATTGCAGCAGATGGGTAAAATTTCCCTGAGCCATGACATAAAGCAAACCGGCAAAAGACAGCATGCTGCCTACAACGGCAAAACGGTTAGGCATATCCTTCAGCATGAGCATGGACACAAAAATGGTAAATACCGGAATAAAGGCATTGATAATGCCCATGTTAGTCGCAGTGGTATAATGCGCTGCGCTATAGCCCAACCCTTGATACAGCACCATACCAAAAGCACCAAGAACGGCGAGCTGCTTCCAGTGTGTCAAAACCAGCTGATGTTCACGCCAGACCTTGCCCAGCATAAACGGGGTTAAGACGATAAAAGCTACCAGCCAGCGATAGAAACTGATGCTAACCGGAGAAATATAGTCCGCCACATAACGGGTTACAGTAATGTTCATCGACCAGATTAAAACTGCAAGTAATGGCAAAACAAATGCCCACCAGACTGTTTTGTGTTGCTGTGTCATGCCCTGTACCCTGCTTGAATGTTCAGTTTTTATTTTTACTGAAGTCTGAAATAATTAGAATATCGAATTTCAGACATTAATACTGCGCTCAGGACACTGAAGCATTGGGTTGTGACGATTGAAATGACACCCAAGATCTTTCAGGCATGAATATACGCATACATAAAAATCAAGGATATTCACATGCTCCAGCAGATTCAAAACTATATAGAAGTGGATGAATTCTTTTATCAGAAAGATGAAATTATTGCGCCACACAGTTCATTATGGGGTGATTTCAATTTTAGTCTGAATGGTATTTTGGAATATGAAATTGAAGGACAAATTTATCTGTCGCCACCGAATTATGGTCTCTGGCTCCCTCCACACACAGCACATACCTCTATCGCACTAGATGAACAAATCACCCACTATATCTGTATTCGAGTACATCCTTGCTTATGTCAGCATTTTGCAGCTTGTACCAAAACCTTAAGTATTCGCCCCTTTCTTCGGCATTTGGTACATGAAATCTTAGAGCAAAAACAACAGGGTAGAACCACACTACATTATCAGCATTTATTACTGGTACTGATGGATCAACTAAAAACTGCAGCGGCATATGATCACTATTTACCGCAAACCAACCATGTTTTGCTTAAGCCGCTATTACAGCAATTGGCCAATCCACAGCTATTTCACAAGAGCTTGCAGCAACTTCTCAGCGGCTCGCCTATGAGCGAACGACATTTACTGCGCTTGAGCCAGCAAGAATTACAATTGAGCTTATCCGAATGGCGCAATCGGGCCAAAATTTTATATGCGATTGCTCAAATTCGCCAAGGCAAGACAGTGAAAAAATTGGCCTATGAGCTGGGTTATCAACACAGTTCCAGCTTTATTGAGTTTTTTAAACGCTATACCGAACAAACACCTGCACAACTGCGTGATATCTAATACTTACATGAACTTAAATAACTGCTTTGCAATTTGCAGCAGCTTAACAACAAAAATGTCCTAGTTACGGGCTAAAGTCCTATGCCATTTTGATGGCAGCACTCTATTAAAGGGAGTCTCTAGCATATATTTCTTAACGTCTTTAATGTTTTAGGTCTGATGTTGTCATTGGATCTATAAGGATGCGATATGAAAACACTATTACTGGCTTCACTCTGTGTTGCAGCTCTGGCATTAACAGCCTGTGATAAAAAACCCAATGAAGCACCCACATCGTCAGCAGCTACAAGCGCTTCCCCTGCAAGTACACAACCTGCAACCGCAGTGCTAAGTACAAACAATATCAAAGATATTAAAAATGATTTAATTGAAATCCAGACCCTCTCCCAAAATCGCTCCAAAGAGGCTTTAGACTTGCAAAATAAAGCTAATCAGGCTGCGCAAAAAAATGATAAAGTCGCACTAAATACGATCGTTGCAGAAATGAAGACCTATATTGCGAACTTTAACCGGGATCTGGATGCTTTAGCCCTGAAAAGTACCGAGCTAGACAAAGTACGTAGCAAAATTAAAGAATCCAATAATCTGGGTATCGAACTTTCTGAAGAAAGTATTGCCGAAAAACCGGATATGAAAAAAATTGCTGAACTGCGAGACCGGGCAACGCAATTGCAAAAAGAACTGGTCGCCGACATGCAGGCTCTGGAAAACAAAGTCAAAACTGCACAATAAGGTATTGCATGATAAAAACAGGTCGATTGGCCTGTTTTTATTTACCCTGCATGAAAGATTACCATCCAGATCTCAATAAAGACTTGTCGATCGACACAATAAGCTTTAAAACAAAGCAGTCATTCAAATTCAAATATTCAAGGACTTTCTCATGAGCCAATCTGTTTATGATATTCCGGTCAAGACCATTGCCGGACAGGACATCACCTTAAATCAATATGCAGGCAAAGTATTGCTGTTGGTGAATGTCGCCTCTAAATGCGGTTTAACCCCGCAATATGAAGGCTTAGAAAAACTGTATAAAGAAAAGAAAGACCAAGGACTGGAAATTTTAGGTTTTCCTGCCAATAATTTCCTGGCTCAAGAACCGGGTTCTGATGCAGAAATCCAGGAATTTTGTTCTTTGAATTATCAGGTGGATTTTCCGCTATTTTCTAAAATTTCCGTAGCAGGTGAAGATAAGCATCCACTTTATCAAACCCTGACTCAGGCCATTCCTGAACGTATTGGCGAAGGACCTTGGTGGAAAGATCTGGTCGATTATGGCCTGACTCCAAATGAGCCACCTGAAGTATTATGGAACTTTGAAAAATTCCTGATCAATAAAAAAGGGGAAGTGGTTGCCCGCTTTGCCCCGGACATCACAGCCGATGATCCGCGTATTGTCGATGCGATTAATGCAGAACTTGCCAAATAAAAGCATGCTCTAAACTGGCCGGCTCAGCTTGTTTAATTCAGGCTGAAGTCGGCTTTATTTTTCTCTAATCATTTTAACTTTCAAAAAACTGTCCAAATATGATGTCTGTTAAACATGACCCAAAACTGAACGAACATTAGGCTATTTCTATCAGCAGTTTTTATAATCACACAAGTGAAACAACCTGTTCCATGAATAAGATGCCGATCAAAATCATCACCAGACAAAACACGCTACTGACGGATAATGAAAGCCGATTGCCCTAGCACTTTGAAAATTCCCGATCAGCCAGAAAAGGGACATCGGAGCTGGTTGTCCCCAGAAATTAGCAGATTCAAATCAAGGCAGGAATTCAGAGAGTTCCATGCCATCAATGCTTCAGAGCAGGCGGCAAATTACATTTATACAATGGATTATTCACGTTTTCTCTTTAACTTAGAGGTGAAATAAAAATATTGGCTGACAGCTATTTTAAGCGTAGGTAAACCCATGAAAAAACTAGTACATGCTGGACTCTTTGCTTTAACCACTGCCGTGCTTGCAGCACCTGCAGCAATCGCCGCGCCACCTGCTCATGCCCATGAAAATAACGACCATGCCCAAAATATGCATCCGGGTGACGCACATGGCCAACAGCACGCTGAACAGCGTCATCATGAAGTCGTACAAAACCGGGTTTTAAAACCATCCCGCGACTGGAAAGCCGGCCAAGCCCTGCCTTCACATTATTATGGTAAAGGCTATGCAATTGATCATAAGCGTTATAAAAATCTGAGTAAACCGGGCAAAAACCAGCGCTGGATTCGCGTCAATGGCGACTATGTACTGATTAACACGCTCAATCACAGTATTGTGAAAATTATGACAAATTGAGCTTAGTCATTTATGTAAAGTTAAGAGCGCTGCAGCGCTCTTTTTTAATAACTCAAGCGCTTATATTCAAAATATTTGTTATCACTTTGCAACAATTAGTTTTTTCTCCACATTCTGTCCCTATATTGTGATGTATTGATTGAAGCTGAAATGAAAGAGATATGAAAAAATTCATCCAAAATGCGGTTTCTCCTTTTGTGATGTTTAGTGCGGGCCTTTTGCTGATTGGTTGTGAACAAGCCAGTACACCGGATTCAACAGAAAAAGAAACATCCAGCGAAGTCTCCGAACAGGTCTCTACCCCGTCAGCTACAGAAGCCTCAGCTAAAACCGAACTGAAAAGCGGTAACATGTTTTATATTGTCCGTGATGTTGCCGATATGCAATTGAAAACCGGTGACTATATTGAACAGCTCAAACAAAGCCAATCGGATTTAGAAACGGCCGTTTCCAGTCATGATCAGCAGCAATTACAAAGCACTGCAGAATCCTTAAAAGCCCAGTTAAAAGGTTTTGATCAGGCTCTCAGCAGCTTGAACCTGAAAAGCCAGGAAATTGATTCGATTCGTCAAAATGTAATGCAGGCCAATCAGCAAGTACTAGCTACCCCGTTTTTAAATGGCGAGATCAACTTGACTCAGGTCGATTTCAAGAAAATTGAACAACAAATGGGTACGATCCAGACGGAAATGATTAAACTGGCCGGCATGATGATTCCTGAAAGTCAGAATGATTCAGGTCAAAGTAAATCCGATCAGGAAAGTTAATCCCCCTGTAGATAAACCCTCTAAAAATAAAGACCAATTCAGCAGTCCTGCAGAATTGGTCTGTTTAAATTGAAGATTAAAGTCTCATATCAATCACGATACGGCCATCAATTTTACCCTGCTCCATACGCTCAAAAATATCGTTAATATTCTCAAGCGGTTCCACATGGATATGCGCCTTGACCTTGCCGCGCGCTGCAATATCCAGTGCTTCTTTCAAGTCCAGACGCGTTCCGACAATCGAGCCGCGCACGGTAATCCCTTCCAGCACCATATTAAAAATCGACAAGTCAAAGGTTCCCGCTGGCAAACCGTTTAAAACCATAGTACCACCACGACGAACAATTGCCACAGCCTGTTCAAATGCCTTTGGCGATACCGCGGTCACCAAAACACCGTGACAACCCTCACCTGTGGCTTTCATGACTTCTTCCTTGACATCCACTTTCAGGGCATTAATGGTCACATCGGCACCCAAGTTTTTAGCCAATTCCAGTTTAGAATCATCCACATCAATTGCCACCACATTAAAGCCCATGGTCTTGGCATACTGAATTGCCACATGACCTAGGCCACCAATCCCAGAAATGGCCACCCAATCTCCAGTTTTGGCCTCAGTCATTTTTAAGCCTTTATAGACTGTCACGCCAGCACACAGAATTGGAGCAATTTCCAGCAAATCGACACCTTCAGGAATCACGCCGACGTAGTCACCATCTGCCAGACAATATTCAGCAAAACTGCCATTCACTGAATAACCCGAATTTTGCTGCTTCTTGCACAAGGTTTCCCAGCCTGCATAGCAATGATCGCAATGACCACATGCAGAATACAGCCACGGAACACCGACAATATCGCCGACCTTTAAATGCTCTACACCCTCACCGACCTCAATGACTTCACCCACGCCTTCATGTCCTGGAACAAAAGGTAAAGTCGGTTTTACCGGCCAATCCCCATGCATGGCATGCAGATCGGTATGACAAACACCTGTTGCAATAATTTTCACCAGTACTTTGCCCGGACTGATTTTCGGAATTTCCAGCTCTTGTATTTGCAGCGGCTGGTTAAATGCCGTAACCACCGCGGCTTTCATTGTATTCGCCATATTGATGTTCTCCATATTATGCATACTGAGAAGACTCTTGTTAGAGGAGCCACAGCTCTACTATATCGAACAATAAATCATCAAAATGAGTGGATTTGTATCGGATTTGATCACTTTAGATGTGCTTGCCGTTCAGCAGTACAAGGGGGGGCCGGCTCTAAAATAATTGTTTCTTAGTTGAAGCCGATTTGAAAAAAATCCCTGGTAAGACTATAAATAACAGCAAGGGATAGCCGATCTTGCTAAAGTCGGGATTCGGGCAACGGATAAGAACTAGACATGTCGCATTTAACTCAGATTTTTACTAAGATTTATAGAGAGTAAACATAATTATTAAAGGTGATTTTTCATCTTAGCAACGAGGTTCATTCTTACCGACTCATAGATTTGACTGTACACGCCATTGTTTAAAAGCAGCCTGCATCGCTTGTTTTTCTTTAGATGAGGCTAGACGGCTTTCCATAGCAGAAAAATCACCCTTATATACAGAAGCAACCATCGACTTTGTCAGTTCCTCAATACTCTTCCGACCGTACTGTTTATAAGCCAGGATTTCATCTTGCGTTAAAACCAAGTCCCAGCAGGATACGACCGAGCTCATATCCACTGCAATACCAAGGTAATAATAAATATCTTCTTGGTAAAGTTCCCAAAAGTGCGGTTCATGTTCGATAAGGTTCATCTAAAACCATAAGCGTTCAAAGTAGATACTTTTAATCTATACCCAATACCTGCTTATAAGCTATGCAACTTTAGATATTATTTTTGCACTGTTAAAATGAAATAGAAATTGTTTGGCTTGAAATAACCCGGCAAAAGCCAATTTTCCTAAAGTAAAAACATGCGCATGGGTAATCTAAAAAGGTAGAGATACCAAGTTTGAATGAAGGGGGAATGAGAGGCTTTTAAGCTAAACATTTATTAACACTGCTCTGTTTTCCATTTTCACTATATATAATTAATATTTTTTATAAAAAACGTTAGCCACTCCTCATTTTTTCTATTATATGTATAAATAGCAAACACAGAAAAAATTTTATAATATGAAAAAAATGATTCTAGTGGTGGTCTGTTTAACAATCATGACGTATGGCGTGTTGCATTTCATCATGCCTGAAAAAGCTATCCCACGCTTAAATCAATTTTTTTCTCACCCCCTCAAAGATGTGCAACTGATTCAAGACTGGCTCAAACATAATCAACAACAGCAGTTGTTATTGGTGGATGTCATCCAACCGGTCAGCCCAAAGCAAACTGGTCCTTATGTTGAATATATCAAACAACGAATTGAACTTAATCAACAAAATATTCAACGTATTAAGCTCAGTCACTACAAAAGCAAAGCATTTAAAGAAATTCAACAGCTGGAAATTCATGCCTTGCAGCAATGGAATAATCTCCATCAAAGCAATATTGTTGATGCTTTTGAACAGCAACAACGTTTTTTAGATTTGCCCATGAAAGAATTGCAACAACTGGACACTGAAGCACGTTACGCACTTCAACAACAAGAAATGAGCGTATTGCAACGGCTACAACAGTTGGTCCAGCAAAACAGCGATTATGTTGCAGATATTGACCACAACCTGCTTGGTGACTGGCTTGACTACCATTTGATGCAACATGAAATTCACCCGATCATTGTCGAAGGGAAAAATCCTTCCTCCACTGCCCCAGGTAATCGTTTAGAAGCATTACAAGATTTGCAACTGTATAAACGTTTTCAGCCAGATACGGATGAATATAAATACATCATGGCGCTTTCAACTCAGCTTTGGCATGTTGAATATCCCGCTTCATCCAATCTAGCCACAGCAAACCCACAACCTATTTCATATGCTGATCAATCCAGAGAAGAAATTATCGTTCCGGAAGATACACCCAAAGCTGAAAAATTAAAGCAACTGATTAAGACACAAGATGACAAAGTGAGTGATCTGTTGTTAGCTCAGCTCAGACAGGCTTTCTTTAAAGAAAAATAGAATTAAATATAGAAAATTCACTCTGCTTTTTAAGCAAGAATAATCTCTTGGGGAAGTAAAAAGAATTTAAAAATAAAAAAACCACCCTTATCGGGTGGTTTTTCAATCTTAAACCGTGTCTTATTGAGCGCGGTTTTTGATTTTGCGGATGGTTTCCAGCTGTGCAGCAGTTTCTGCAAGAGCAGCAAGCGCAGCAGCAGAGTCCAAGTCGCTCTTTTGATTTGCTAGCAATTGTTCAGCTTGTTTACGAGCTTCAATAATTGCTGCTTCATCAAGGTTGTCAGCACGTACTGCAGTGTCTGCAAGTACTGTAACAACGTGCGGTTGAACTTCAAGTACACCACCAGATACATAGATTAACTCTTCTGTACCATTTTCAAGCAGAACGCGGATTGCGCCCGGCTTGAGTAAAGTTACTAGCGGAGCATGGCCGGGCATAATACCCAACTCACCACCAGCACCTTTAGCAATTAGCATAGTTACAGTGCCTGAGTACAAAGACTCTTTAACACTTACAACATCACATTGCATAGTCGCCATGAGAATCTCCTAAATTAGGTAGCTAATTAAAGTTTCTCGGCTTTAGCAATCACTTCGTCAATACCACCAACCATATAGAACGCTTGTTCTGGGATGTGATCGTATTCACCAGCTAGAAGACCTTTAAAGCCACGAATTGTTTCTTTAAGCGGTACAAGTTTACCAGGAGCACCAGTAAACACTTCAGCTACGTGGAACGGTTGAGAGAAGAAACGTTGGATCTTACGTGCACGGTATACAGTAAGTTTGTCTTCTTCAGCCAATTCGTCCATACCAAGAATCGCGATGATGTCTTTCAATTCTTTATAACGTTGAAGAACGTTTTGAACTGAACGAGCAATTTCGTAATGCTCAGCACCTACAACTAATGGATCTAACTGACGTGAAGTAGAGTCAAGTGGATCGATCGCTGGGTAAATACCAGAAGATGCGATGTCACGGCTCAATACTACAGTTGCGTCCAAGTGAGCGAAGGTAGTAGCAGGCGATGGATCTGTTAAGTCATCGGCAGGTACGTATACCGCTTGGATTGACGTAATAGAACCAGACTTAGTCGATGTAATACGTTCTTGAAGAACACCCATCTCTTCTGCAAGAGTCGGTTGGTAACCTACTGCAGATGGCATACGACCTAGAAGTGCTGATACTTCAGTACCTGCCAGTGTATAACGGTAGATGTTGTCTACGAACAATAGTACGTCACGGCCTTTACCGTTTTCGTCTTTCTCGTCACGGAAGTACTCAGCCATAGTCAAACCAGTCAACGCTACGCGTAAACGGTTACCCGGTGGCTCGTTCATCTGACCGTAAACCATCGCTACTTTGTCAAGTACGTTAGAGTCTTTCATCTCGTGATAGAAGTCGTTACCTTCACGAGTACGCTCACCAACACCAGCAAACACAGATAAACCTGAGTGCGCTTTAGCGATGTTGTTGATCAACTCCATCATGTTTACAGTTTTACCAACACCGGCACCACCGAACAGACCAACTTTACCACCTTTAGCGAACGGGCAAAGTAAGTCAATTACTTTAATACCAGTTTCTAAAAGGTCAGTAGATGCTGCTTGTTCAGCATAAGAAGGTGCTTGACGGTGAATCGGCAAACGTTCTTCAGTGGCAACTGGACCGGCTTCGTCGATAGGGCGACCAAGAACGTCCATGATACGACCTAAACATGCAGTACCTACAGGTACAGAGATAGGCGCGCCAGTGTTAGTTACGTTCAAACCACGCTTAAGGCCTTCAGTAGAACCCATTGCAATAGTACGAACTACGCCATCACCAAGTTGTTGCTGAACTTCTAATGTAGTTTCAGTGCCATCAACGTGGAGAGCGTCATAGATCTTAGGAACGCTGTTACGTTCAAACTCGACGTCGATAACCGCGCCGATGATCTGAATGATACGACCGCTACTCATTGCTGTCTCCTCAATTCAAACTAATAATGTTAAACGGCAGCGGCACCACCAACGATCTCAGAAATTTCCTGAGTAATCGCGGCTTGACGCAGCTTGTTATAAATAAGTTGTAGGCTCTTGATCAGCTCGCCCGCGTTATCCGTTGCAGCTTTCATTGCAACCATACGTGCAGACTGTTCACACGCGATGTTTTCAATCACGCCTTGATAAACCATAGACTCGATGTAACGAACCAATAAACCATTTAAAAGCTCTTCAGCTTCTGGTTCATAGATATAGTCCCAACCGTATTGACGGTTCAGACCTTCGCTTTCTTCAGCAGCTGCTAAAGGAACGAGCTGTTCGATCTTTTGGTTTTGAGTCATGGCATTGACAAAGCCGTTTGACACCAGATAAATACGATCTAACTCGCCTTTATCGTAAGCGTCCAACATCACCTGTACAGAACCAGTTAACTGTTCAAGACTTGGTGCATCACCTACGTTTGTAGTTGCACCAAGCACTTTACCGCCGTAGTTTTTAAAAAACGAAACCGCTTTTTGACCAATTAAAGCAAATTGAACTTCAATTGACTGCTCTTGTTGCTGTTGAACGTGTTTTACCACTTTCTTGAACAGGTTAATGTTCAAGCCACCAGCAAGGCCGCGATCTGATGACACAATGATATAGCCAACGCGCTTAACTGGGCGTTCAACCATATAACGGTGTTTGTATTCAGGATTCGCTTGGACCAAGTGAGCAATTACACGGTGCATATTTTCGGCATACGGACGGCCTTGAGCCATGCGCTCTTGCGCACGACGCATCTTAGAAGCTGCTACCATCTGCATCGCGCGAGTAATTTTCTGCGTGCTTTTGATACTAGCTACTTTGGCGCGAATTTCTTTTAAATTTGCCATACGCTTAACCTAGTATTCGAAGGCTCTTTCGAGCCCTCGAAGGTTGATTCCGTGAACCAAACCAACACTAATCTAGCAAGTTGCTAAATTAGTAAGTTTGAGTCGCTTTGAACTTTTCAATACCAGCTTTGAATTCAGCTTCGATATCTTTGTCCCAAGCACCAGTCTCGTCAATTTTTTGCATTACTGCAGCGTGTTCTGAACGGAAGTAAGCAATTAACGCAGCATCAAATGCAACGATTTTCTTCACTTCAACGTCAGCCATGTAGCCTTCGTTAGATGCATAAATTGAAACAGCCTGGTCAGCAATTGAGTAAGGAGCATATTGTTTTTGCTTCATTAACTCAGTTACACGTTGACCATGTTCAAGTTGCTTACGAGTTGCTTCGTCAAGGTCAGAAGCGAACTGAGCAAACGCTGCCAATTCACGATATTGCGCCAAAGCGGTACGGATACCACCAGACAATTTCTTGATGATCTTGGTTTGAGCAGAACCACCAACACGAGATACAGATATACCCGCGTTCACAGCAGGACGGATACCTGCGTTGAACAATGATGTTTCAAGGAAGATCTGACCATCAGTAATCGAAATTACGTTGGTTGGTACGAATGCAGATACGTCACCGGCTTGAGTTTCAATAATCGGCAATGCAGTTAATGAACCAGTTTGGCCTTTAACTTCACCGTTAGTGAATTTCTCAACGTAGTCAGCAGATACACGAGAAGCACGTTCAAGTAAACGGCTGTGTAAATAGAATACGTCACCAGGATATGCTTCACGACCTGGTGGACGACGTAAAAGCAATGAAATTTGACGGTAAGCAACAGCTTGTTTAGACAAGTCATCATAAATGATAAGCGCGTCTTCACCGCGGTCACGGAAGTACTCACCCATTGTACAGCCAGCATAAGGAGCTAGATACTGCATTGCTGCAGGATCAGCTGCAGCTGCAGCTACAACAGTTGTGTACGCCATAGCGCCAGTTTCTTCAAGCTTGCGTACTACGTTAGCAATAGTCGATTGTTTTTGACCAATAGCTACGTATACACATTTAATGCCAGAGTTTTTCTGAGCGATGATCGCATCGATCGCCATTGCTGTTTTACCAGTTTGACGGTCACCAATGATCAACTCACGTTGACCACGGCCTACAGGGATCATTGTATCTACTGATTTATAACCAGTTTGTACAGGTTCATCCACTGATTGACGCCAAATTACACCTGGTGCTACTTTTTCAACAGCATCAGTAAGTTTTGCATCAATAGGGCCTTTACCATCAATCGGGTTACCCAAAGCATCTACTACACGGCCTAAAAGTTCTGGACCAACCGGAACTTCTAATACACGACCTGTGCAACGCGCTTTTTGACCTTCTTGAAGGCTTAAGTAGTTACCTAAGACAACGGCACCCACTGAATCCTGTTCTAGGTTCAGTGCCATACCAAATAAGCCGCCGTCGAATTCGATCATTTCACCGTACATTGCATCAGCAAGGCCGTGAATACGCACAATACCGTCGGAAACCATAACAATGGTCCCTTCGTTCTTAGCGGTCGCGCTGGTGTCCAGATCGCCGATACGCTGTTTAATGAGCGCACTGATCTCGGATGGATTCAGTTGTTGCATTGCGCTATACCTCAATCTTTTTAAAGTTCAGTCTTCTTTTACGCAGTAATTTTTTATAAATAATTACGCAAGAAGACGAGTCCGCATTTTTTCAAGCTTGTTAAGCGCAGAATCATCTATCACTTGGTCGCCTGCACGAATAACTACACCAGCAATTAATTCTGGTTTAACTTCTACAGAAACATTTACCGCAGCGTTAAAGCGTTTTTTCAACGCATCTGCAAGTAGTTGTTCTTGTGTAGAAGACAATGGGAATGCTGATTCAATCACAACATCCACAGTGTTGTTATTCTGTGATTTGAGCTGTTCGTATTCTGTTTCAATTTCAGGAAGAAGAGTCAAACGGTCATTTTCAGCAAGCAATGTCAAAAAGTTTGACACTGCTGCGGTTTGATCTTCACCTAAAACTTTAGCAAAAACACTTACCTGCTCTGCAGGAGTAAGCTCAGGGCGATTTAAGTAAGCTGAAAATGCTTCGTCTTGCACCGCAGCACTGAGCAAAGTTAATGCATTTGACCAAGCGTCAGTTGCACCTTGCTCAGAAGCGTAAGCAAATGCTGCTTTAGCGTATGGGCGTGCCAACGTCAAGAGTTCAGCCATAATCCGCCTCTCTTAAAGTTTAGCAGCCAGCTGAGTCAGCATGGCATTGTGAGCTTCTGCGTCAACTTGCTGGGTCAGAATTTTTTCTGCACCAATCACTGCAAGAGCAGCAACTTGTTGACGTAATTCTTCGCGAGCAGCATTGATTTCAGTATCAACAGCTTCTTTCGCTTGTTGACGAATACGCTCACCTTCAGCAGCTGCTTGAGTACGCGCTTCTTCTACCAATTGCGCACCGCGACGGTTCGCTTGTTCGATCAATTGAGCCGCTTGTGCTTTAGCTGCGTCTAATTCAGCTTTCACTTGAGCTTGCGCATCGGCAAGGTCAGCTTTTGCTTTTTCAGCAGCGTTTAAGCCATCAGCGATTTTACGCTGACGCTCACTAATCGCATTGATTAGTGGTGGCCATACAAACTTCATGCAGAATGCGACGAAAATCGCAAATGCAATCGCTTGGCCAATCAATGTGAGGTTGATATTCATTGCTATTCCTCAATGGTTTAATTTAGGAATTAAGCTGATTAACCTACAAATGGATTAGCGAAGATGAAGAACAAGCCAATACCAACACCGATCATAGGCACAGCATCAAGAAGACCCGCGATTAAGAACATACGAGTTTGAAGTTGTGGAGCCAATTCTGGTTGACGAGCTACAGCTTCAAGGAAACGGCCGCCTAAAAGACCAAAACCAATCGCAGTACCTAAAGCACCAAAAGCGATCAAGATAGCAGATGCAATTGCAACTAGACCTAAAGTGAGTTCCATGATAATTCCTCAGAGGTTAGGTATATACCAAATTAAAGTAAAAAATTAAGCCCAACCATCCTTTGACAGTCAGGCAATACCATTAATGTTTTTCGCTAGCCATACTCAAGTATACGATAGTCAGCATCATGAAAATGAATGCTTGTAACGTAATAACAAGAATGTGGAAGATCGCCCAAGGCACAGACAACGCCCACTGGATCCAGAACGGTAATAATGCGATGAGGATGAAAATTAACTCACCTGCATACATGTTACCGAAAAGTCGTAGAGCCAATGAAACTGGACGTGCAAGGAATGTTACGAGTTCCAGAATCAAGTTCACTGGAATGAGCAACGCTTTTGCAACTGGGTTACTTGGGTTAAATGGGTTGAGTGCTAACTCGCCGACGAAACCGCCGATGCCCTTTTCACGAATGCTATAGAACAAGATAAGCACAAATACCGACAATGACATACCAAGGGTAACGTTAGGGTCAGTAGATGGAACAATCTTGAAGTAAACGTGATGCGGGTCCATACCAAATACGTTTGAACCAATAATTCCTGCAAGATGCGGGATGAAATCCACTGGAAGTAAATCCATCGCATTCATCAGGAAAATCCACACAAAAATTGTGAGGGCTAAAGGCGCAATTAAGCGTGATTTGCCATGGAAAGTGTCGCGGACACTTGAGTCAACAAACTCGATGATCATTTCGATTGCAGACTGGAACTTGGTAGGAACACCAGCGTTTGCAGCTTTCGCTACTAACCAGAACAACAAACAGAAAACCACACCGAGAGTGATAGACCAACCCATTGAATCCAAGTGAATAGCAGTGAACCCCATCTGTTGAGCTTCATCAGCAGTCTCAGCCAATTTCCAAGAACCATCAGGCATTTTGCCATAGGTTAAATTGGTCAAGTGATGCTTGATGTACTCGGTCGAAGTAAGGGCATGTTCTTCAGCAGCCATAAATCACACCTGGTCAATGTCAAATACTAAATAGAGAGAACGAACATCGCGTGCTGCCTGATATCTCGTTCTTCTCCTAAAAAACTTTTCAATTTTTTGTTGTGTTTAAACTTATTTCCGGAGTCGTGACGCCCAAAAAGGTGCGACCCACGTCATCGTCTGAACAAGTATAAATCCACAAAACAATGCCACCGCTGACAACGGTTTGACAGTGCTTAAAATTAAAATGAAACCAACAATCACAATTGCAAACTTGCCCATCAAGCCTCTATACATGTTCGAAAGAACCTGTTTTGAAGCTCGCGCACCTGCGGCTCGAAACGATTGCCAAGAAAAATAACAACTTGCAAGCCAACACACCAACGCACCAAGTGCGGCACTGTAAGCTGCAGTTGAGTCTTTCACGACCCACGCTATCAAGGCTGAAACAGGAATCATGCATGCTTGTAAGATGACTAAAGCTTTCGCTAATCGTCGATCAATCATGCGACTAGTTCGGCTCATTATTTATTCACTCACAGCATTCATGCTTGACAAGTTTAGCTGATGATCGTTTTTAATCGCAGGCATTATAGAGTTACACCCCTGAACATGCAATCTTTTCCCGACCTAAGTCGGATTTTTTAATTACATAAATCGCTTTTCAACTCATCAATTGTTGCTTAATTTTTGCATCATTTCCGTGCATTTTGTACACATTTATATGTTTGATCGGCCAGTTTCTTCCACGCCAGCACAAAGTCCCCTTCCCTGCCCATGCTTTCATCGACCGCCTGGAAGGTCACCGGATTCAATTTTTGGTACTGGTTTTTGCTGGCATGACCTTCTGCCAAAAGGCACATACTGCGACTTGGACGGCTGTCATTTAAATATTTAATTTGAGCCAGTGTAGGTGCCACATGGGGATCATCGGTCAATGCACCGGAAAATTTCAGGTTTAAAGCACGTTCCAGATACTGATAGGCATCATGATATGCCCAGTAAGGTTTGGCTGTAGTCTGGCTATTGTATTGTTGTGCACTCAGCAGCATCTCTTGAGCAAAGCGTTTGGCATTGGCCCAGTAAGCGTCTTTATGTTCGGGTAACTGTTGTGAACGCAGGGCTGCAATAAAAAAGCCGATACGTACGGCATTGTTGGGATCCAGCCACACATGTGTATCGACCGTATTGTTCAACGCCACACCACGGGTAGTACGCTGCGGCAGGGTTTGCACAATACCGGACTCTAAAATCGAAATCGCTTTGGGATTATCAGACAACAGCTTATTCAATGGAGCTTCATGTGCCTTACCCAGCCAGATCACCAGTGAGGCATCAAGAATGGCTTTGCGATGCGCTGGCGTCAGGGTAATGTCATGTCCAGACTGATCCCCTAGTAAGAGCACAGGCTTCTCCACGCCCTGAGTCACTTCCTGAGCAATAAGATAAATGGGATGCGTAGAAACCACCAGACTCTGTGTCCAACCAAAGCTACTGAAGAGGGCCAGTGCACAAAATGCAAAGAAACGGGACATGAAGAAAATCACCAAATACTCAATAAGTGTTATAATATAACAAATCGACAAAAATACCTATGTTTATCGAAACAGGTATCGCTTCATGTTAAGATTTAATGTCCATTTGTTTTTATAAATTTCGCACTTGAGGTTGGCTATGAGCTTATGTTCGCACGAACATCACAATGCATTACATGGCGTACATGACCATCATAATATAGCAACACGCCTTGCTGAAGCAGAAAGTCTCTGTGCAACGACTGGCGCACGCTTAACCCCATTACGTAAAGAAGTGCTGGAACTGATTTTAAATGCCAGCGGTCCTATGGGTGCCTATGATTTACTGGCTAAAATCAAGAGTGAATCTGACCGTCCTGCTGCACCACCAACGGTATATCGCACTTTGGACTTTTTACTGGAAAAAGGTTTAATCCATCGTTTAACTTCGATTAATGCCTATATTCCATGTTGTCATCCGCGCGAAGGACATCAGGCAGCATTTTTAATTTGTACCGAATGCAAAAATGTTAAAGAAGCCTCTGCTCAGGGGCTATTAAAACAATTAGATGAACTTTCAGCATCAGATCAATTTACTGCACATCACAGTATTATTGAAATTTCCGGGATATGTCAGCAGTGTCGCAACAAACAGTAACAGTCAATCCCCTAATTGCCCTGAATAAAATCAGTGTGCGGATTGATGACCGTGACATTTTAAAAAATGTGGATTTCGCTTTACACGAGCGAGAAATTGTCACCCTGATCGGTCCGAATGGCGCGGGAAAATCTACCCTGATTAAAGTGCTTTTAGGCATTGTGAAAGCCAATTCAGGAAAAATTCATAGCCATAAAAAACTCAAATTTTCCTATGTGCCGCAAAAGTTTAGTCCATCGCATAGCCTGCCTTTGCGGGTGCGGGATTTATTGGCTTTAGAACACTGCGATGCAGATATCAAGGCAGAAATTATTCGTGATACCGGCATTACCAAATTACAGGATTGTAAGGTTCAGCAACTTTCAGGTGGTGAACGGCAACGGGTATTACTGGCACGGGCTTTACTGCGTTTGCCTGATGTACTAGTACTAGATGAACCGATGCAAGGTCTGGATATTCAGTCCGAGGCTGAACTGTATGAATATGTCAGAAGCCTGCCGATCAAATATGGCTGTGCCGTGTTGATGGTCTCACACGACCTGCAATGGGTCATGCAAGGTACGCATCGGGTCGTGTGTTTAAACAAGCACATCTGCTGTAGCGGCTTGCCGGAAAATGTGCAACAGCACCCTGAATATCAGGCCATTTTCGGTACCAACCGCGTGTTCTATCAGCATCATCATGATCACTGTGCGCATGGTGACAGTGCGACTCCGTGTCAGCATGATCCTCGTCCACATATTCACCCTGAACCGGAAGCTTAAGCCATGATGGAATGGTTACAACTCTTGTTACCTGCATGGACCATGGGAACCCTGTTGGTGTTTCTGACGGCTCCGCTGGGCTGTCTGATGTTATGGCGACGGATGTCTTTTTTTGCCGACACCATGGCACATGGCACTTTATTGGGCGTGGCGATTGCAGGTGCTTTAAGCCTGCCTTTATGGTTGGGCGTGAGCTTTTTGGCTTTTCTATTGGTGGCTATTTTATGGGCACTGCATGACCCTCGCCTGCCCAATGATGCTTTATTGGCTTTATGTTCAGCTACCCTGCTCTGCTCAGGCTTACTGTTTATTCAACATATTCCAAGTTTAAGACCTGAACTGCTCAGCTATTTGTTTGGCGATCTGCTGCAAATTTCCTGGTCAGACTTGCCGATGTTTGCCCTGGTCATTATTGCGGCTTTAGCTGTGTTGTATAAAAACTGGCAAGCACAGATTCAGATTGCGATTGACCCAGATATGGCAGTGAGTGAAGGCGTGAATGCCAAATGGCAACGTCTGGTGTTTATGCTACTGCTGGCCCTGTTTACCGTATTGGCTTTGCGTGCGGTCGGTTCATTGTTGATGGGCGCTTTACTGGTGATTCCGGCATTAACAGCGCGTTTGTTGGCAAACTCGCCGAAACAGATGGTGGTTTGGGCTTTTGTGATTGCACAAATCGGGATTAGTGTCGGGCTATGGTCCAGCGCAGGACTCGATACCTCTACCGGCCTGACCATTGTCCTGACTATGGCAATTTTATTTGCGGTGATTTTTACCGTACAAAAGTTCAAGAAGCTGAGCTAAGGTGATGACCGGCAAGGGATACTTTATTAGTGCTTGTCTGCTTGGACAAAAAGTTCGTTACGATGGACAAGATTGTTTAGTCAGGGAATTAGTTTCAGATTTAATACCTGATCAATATGTGAGTTTATGTCCTGAGATCAGTGGCGGACTGCCTACCCCTCGCCCGCCTGCTGAAATTCAGAATGCATCAGGTAGAGATGTTCTGAACAATCATGCGACTGTAATAGATCGAGAAGGCATGAATGTTTCTGATGCCTTTATTCAAGGAGCTTATGCAGCCTTAGCCTTGGCGCAAGAACATCAGGTTACTCATGCCATCCTGAAAGCAAATAGTCCATCCTGTGGCAGTGACTTGATTTATGATGGAACATTTACAGGACATAAAATTCAGGGTGAAGGCGTAACCGCCGCGCTGTTTAGGAAACAGGGTATTGTGGTATTAACTGAACATGAATTCCTTCAGGCTTTAAAACTGACTAAACGCTGATACATTTCAACTTTATCCAGGCAATAGTTTTTTATTCTAGCCAAAGCTTCAAACGGCTTTTATACTGTTCAAATAAAAAACAAAATAAGTTTCCCAATGAATATTCACACCTTCGAACTATGGGCACGTTATCATCTTTGGGCCACCCATCGCTTAAGCATATCTCTACACGCTGTTTCTGATGAAGATTTTTTGAAAGATTGTGGTCTGTTCTTAAAAAGTATTTTGGGCACACTGAACCACTTGCTTGTTGCTGAACATGAACTTTGGTTTTCTCGTTTTTCTAAAGGGGAATCACCCGCTATCGCCTTAAACAGTGTGATTGAGACCGACCGTCATCGATTATTAGAACGGCTGCTTCAAAGTGCTGGGCAGTGGCAGATTTGATACAAGAGCTAAACCAGGAAGCTTTAGATGGCGTGCTGCATTACCGGAATACACGGAGCCAAGACATGAGCCTACCTTATGCAGCGACACTGATGCATGTGTTCAATCATGCTACCCATCATCGCGGACAAATCACGGCTGCAATGACGGCTCTGGGTTATGCTTCACCGGAACTGGATATGCTATTTATGCTGATGGAAGAACAACAGGCTGCGACTTAATCCATTCTCATTTTATTGATGTACCAAACTTAATAACGTTGCTGCACAGGCAAACAATACCGCAAAGGTCCGGTTCATATATTTCTGCTGTTTCGGCGATTTTAGTAATCGTAAAACTTTGGCGGCCAAGCCGGTATAGCCCGCCATCACGATTAGATCAATCGTCACCATGGTGACTGCCATAATCAGATACTGAATCCATTGTGGTTTAGACAAATCCAGAAACTGTGGCAACACGGCAAGTAAAAACACAATCGCTTTCGGGTTGCTCATATTGACCAAGAAGCCATATAAGACTAATTTAGGAATCGATTTAGTCGGTTGTTCCTGTTGAATCTCAATGGCCTGTGCGGGTGCTGTCCATTGCAGGTATGCCAAATACAAGAGATACGCCACGCCAAACCATTTCACAACCAAAAAAGCCCAAGGTGTCGTGGCAAATAGTACCCCTACCCCAGCTGCCACAATCCCGATTTGCACTAAAAGTGCCAGCTGTAAACCTAAAGCATTCCAGTATCCACGTCGAAAACCATAATTTAAACCGCTCGACATCGAAGCAATTGCACCTGCTCCAGGAGAAATACTGATGACCCAGCATGCCAGCATATAGGCAAGCCAAACTTGGTAAGACATAAAATACAAGAAGATAAAAAGACCGGCTTATTATATGACTTTTCATCTTTTAAAGGGCTTAAAAATCGAAGTGCAAACTCAAGCCTTGGACTATTCACTCAAGCAGTGATGAGGCACAATAAAGCCAGACACGTATTTTATAAAAATTGTTAGGAGCCATGTATGACTGCCCAATCTGTAATTTTACCGTTACCTTCAGATCATGCCCGATTTATTGTTTTACGTTTAAAAGACTTAACGATTGAAGAGTTAAAAGAAAAACTTGCAGATTTATTTAGCACCCGTGACCGTTTAATCACCCAGCATCCGAATGCACAGATTAAAACAGGCGTCGCTTTTGGTCCAGAGCTTTGGGCAAGACTTTATCATCAAACTCCTGCCGGCTTTAAGCAGTTACAACCAATTCAAGGTTCATTCCAGATGCCTGTTGTCCCTGCTGATCTGCTGATTCATATTGCCAGTGCTCGCGCCGACATCTGCTTTGCCTTAAGCCAGTCATTCTTTGAAGACATTCAAGATAAAGTTGAAGTACTGGATGAACGGGTATGCTTCCGTTATTTCGATGGACGTGACATGACTGGTTTCATAGATGGCACTGAAAATCCGCAATTCCCCGATGATCGTGCCGAAGTCGCTTTACTCGATGAAGATGCCGGAATTTTTGCTGATGGCTCTTTTGTCTTTGCGCAGCGCTATGCACATAACCTGGAAAAATGGAAAAAATTAAAAGTCGATGCACAAGAAAATGTGATGGGTCGAACCAAGTTAGAGTCGATTGAACTGGATGATGAGGTGAAGCCTAAAGATGCCCACATTGCCCGTGTGGTGATTGAGGATGAGAAAGGTGAAGAAATGGAAATTTTACGCCATTCCCTTCCTTATGGTGAAGGTCGAGGTGACCAAGGTTTATTCTTTATTGCTTATACCAAAAACTTAAACATTATCGATCATATGCTGGAACATATGTTTGGTACAGCTGGCGATGGTATTCATGACCGTTTGCTTCACTTTGTGACACCAATGGACGGGGCTTATTACTTTGCACCGAGTGAAGAATTGCTGGAAGAAGTTTTGGAAGGATAAAAATTTCAAAGTAGCTACCTTTGTAGCTACTTTTTTATATAAGAAAAAATCAAATAGTCAGAATTTTCTTAAACCCCTCAAAGCACACCATAGTTCCATAAGGAGGCAAAAGAATTAATTACATACGGCTTTGTTGCACAAAGATTTGAAATGCAAAGCGCCCCTAATTGAGCCAAATTTAAGGCGTAACTTGGGTAAGTGGTCGACCTAATTCCGTAAATCTGTTGAGGACTGCTACACGTGCATGAATTTCATTCACCTGACTAGGAAAGCTTCTTGCCATTAATTTATCGCCTAATAATTTGATGCAATGCATCTTGGTTTCCACCAAACTGCGGCGATGATAGCCTGACCATTTTTTCCATAATGTCCTGCCTAAACGTTTAACTGTTCGAAGTAATTCATTTCGCTCTAGCGAGCTACTCTTTGTATCTTTCCATGGTTTCGCATTTTTTCTAGGTGGAATCACCGCATGTGCTTGCCGATCTGCAATGACCTGACGGCATTGCTTGGTGTCATAAACTCCATCGGTATAAACAGAGTCAATCTGCTCATCTTGTGGAATCTGATTAAGTAAATCACCAAGCACCTGTGAATCACTGACATTATTGGTTGTGAGCTGAATAGCGCGTATTTGTAGGGTTTTGGCATCTATACCAATATGTAGTTTACGCCATTGGCGACGATATTCAGCTCCATGTTTCTTGCGTTTCCATTCGCCCTCACCTAGAAACTTCATGCCTGTAGAGTCTACGAGTAGATGCAGCCCATCGCTACTTTTTTGGTAGCTGATTGCAATATCAATATGCTTTTGTCTTCTACAAAGCGTACTGTAATCTGGTGCGGTCCAATTTAATCCGCAAAGTTTAATCAGACTTTGCACAAAGCCAGTGACCATACGTAAAGATAGACGGAATAAGGATTTAATCATTAAGCAGCATTGGATAGCTGCGTCGGAGTAGGTTCGATTTCGCCCTTGTTTGCCTTTTGATGGAGCATACCATTGCGTAGCAGGATCAAACCAAATGGCAATATTTCCGCGACTCATGAGTGCTCGGTTATATGCGGGCCAATTGGTTGTGCGGTAGATTTTGTGTGTAGGCTTCTTCATTTGAAAATTATATCGCTGAAAAAGCCTTTACAGATAGGTTTGTGCAACAAAGCCCATTTAGATTAATAATTCGTTGACCTGATTTATCATAGAATTTAGAAAAAATTGTGATTAGATGACTCATTAATCAAAATCCTCTTCTGTGTAAACGTCATCATCTTCTAAAATTTCTTCTTCTGTTTCTTCTATCAGCTCATCACTATTATCGTTTGATATATCCTGACTTAAATAAGTATTTAAAGAATTAAATCCCAAGGCGGTAAATTCTGTTTGTTGTGGCGTATAGAACCTGAAGGAACTCATATTTTTTTCACTATCCAGCTCATTTTTAATATTTTTAATTAATTTTCCATCTGATTGATCAACAATAAAAATTTCCTTTTCACCCTCTGAAAAATGATTCCAGCTGTAATCCAGCTGATTACTATAAGGCGTTTCAAGCATTGGTAAACTGATCTGAGGCATAACTACCTTCCCTCCTCCTACAAAACTATGTTGTCCCGCCTTACTCTCAAACTTGCCAGCCGTAGTCGTAAAAATACCTTCTGCATTGATCTTTAACTGTGAACCACCCGCTGTCAGTACAATTTCTTTCGGGCTGGTGATTTCAATCTGGTCTTCAGTCGAAATCAGCTTAATGACCTTACGGGCTATGGCTTCAATAGCATCATCCTGTGCTTGAAGCTCGACTTTGCCTTTCGCCGCATATGCACTAAAGCCCTGCTGCGCTGCAAACAGGCTGATCTTGTCTTGAGCATGGCCAATGAATGACTTTTGCGTTGAGAAATTAATTGCATCTCCAGCAGTTTGACTGATCTGCCCATCAGCAGAGAAATGTAAATCTTCATGGGTGACACAGGCGATGGAGCTTGGCGCTGCCAGAATCATCAAGGCCTGTTTAAAGGCATTTACTTTAGCTTTATCCTTATGTTCCATCCGTTCTAGAAAATGCTTTAAATTGTCTAAAATGGTGAGTGCATCCGTTTGCTGATTTTTCGCTATGTCGTTGAGTGCTTTTGAATGATTGAAACTATTTTCAAGCTGACGTTTGGCCTGATTCACCTCTAAATGATGACCTGCCGCGCTATCTTGTTTATGTGTGGAAATGAGCAAACCTTCACCCGCCCGAACAGCACCCCAGTGATCTGTTCTTAACTCAAAACCTTCACCACGACCCTCACTGGCCTCAGCAGCTTTGGGATGGCTAAGATGTCCCAAATTCAGCTGACTTGCGCCATGGCTACTCTGTAACTGGCTACTGATCTGTCCAGAGGTATCATCAAAACGCAATTGGTTAAAACCCGAACTACCAACTTCCTGCGAGCGGATACCACTGAGCTTTTTGGTCTCCGGTAACTTACCTTTGCCATCAAACATGGTCTGATGGCGTTCCGCTTCATGAATCCGCCCCACCACAAAAGGCCGGTCCACATCCCCCTCAAAGAAATCAATCACCACAATTTCACCAATCCGCGGATGAAAACGCACACCATAACCTTCACCTGCCCACGGGGTCAGGACATCCACCCAAGCTGAATCGCTATCATTGTCATTGCTGCCGGCTCCGCCATCATGTCCATGATCCTCGTCACGGGTAAACAAAAAGCGGACTTTAATTCGCCCCCACTGATCGACATAAATACTTTCCCCTTCCGGACCGACCACTTTGGCTCGTTGCGGATACGCAACCGGTCGGTGATTTAGGGGATGATATTCAGGTACTACGGCAATATTGCGGCGCACCAGATACAGCTCATCTCCCTGTCGTTCCTCACCCTGCTGCTGCCAACGGCTTAAACTCAACAAGCTATCGACTTGCCGATGGATGTCTTTTGGCAAATTATTCTGGTTATAAAAAGATTTACCTAAAATCAGGAATTCTTTGTCTGAACCTGAATGCTGGTCAATTTCAGGATGGCCGAGCAATTCAAACCAGTAGCCCACATGAGCATCACGTACACTGCTCTGGGCAGTAAAATATTTGGCCTGCAAGTCTTGGTACTGGCTCAGTTGCCGGTTCAGTTTTTCCAGTTGCTGGTTGTTTGAGACAGTACTTTGATCCGTACCCGTTAAGTCAGGTGTCCATGCGGGGCTAATGCTCCAGGCCTGTTCCAGACTTAAACTTGCATTGTCCTGTACATCACTATGCTGATGCTTGCTCAACTGGGAATAGGGTTGATCCTGAGACAGCAGACTGGCTTGCCATCGCTGAGCCTGAACGGCGGTCGATTGCAAAGCGCGTTTGGCAATAAAACTGGTGATGCTGTCAAACGCTTCTGCGGCATGGCTGCGATGAAAGCGCACCGATCTTCTTTTTAAGGCATTAAACTGATGATTCTCATCAATCAAACATAATTTTTGCGCTTGAATGCCTGCTGCCGAGCTGGCAACGACATGCTCGGCTTCATCAATCAGCCAATTAATGCCTTCGCTGCGCCACAGTCGGGTTAAAAATTCATAATCGGTTTCATTGGATTGCATCACAAAAGGCCGCACATCATATTCTCGGCTCAGGCCTTGAGTATTCAAGCTTAAACTTGCGGAAAATAGCGCACTTTTAGCTTGCCATTCCTTAAACAGGATTTCGCTAATCTCACGCACGCTTTTGTTCATAAACACGCGGCTGTTACGGCGCTTGTGCCACAGTGCCGTTGCATCTTCAAGGGTCAGTTTATACAGGGTCAGTGCACCATCACTTTGACCTTGGCTGGCACCTGTCACGATGCCCGTGATTCGGGATAACTCGCCTGAATCCGTCACCTGATCCACAGCCACCTGTCCGCCAATAAATTGTTTGAGCGGAATATAGGCATGTGTCGACAGACATATCAGTTCAGCTTTTAGGCCCTGATTGATGCGGTGCTGCCCTTCAATACGTTGAATAAAGACCTGAGCATTCAGCAACTCATTGGAAAACTGGATGTGCAGGGCGCGCTTTTGCAAACTTAAGCCCACACTGTCCATTACAGTATGGATATTTTTAAACATGTTCATTTATTGTTGTTATGGCTTTATTTTAATTTGAGACGCATTCTAGGAAATGTTGTTTTTTTCGTCCAGTAGGTTTTTTGTTAAATTTCTCCATCAGCGTAATTCATTTAAATGGATGAAATTAGATAAAAATGTACAGAGCTTAAGCCTATCCTTTTATTTTGCTGTGCTGCGCTTGCTGTTACACTGAACAGCATAAGAATATTGAAGAGTTCGGGTCATGCTTGAGATTCATTCCAAACTACCGGCACAGGGTGTCACTATTTTCAGCGTGATGACCGCGATGGCACATCGCCTGAATGCCTTAAATCTCTCTCAGGGTTTTCCCGACTTTGCTGCTCCACCCGCGCTGCTTAAAGCCTTAAGCCAAGCTGCTCTAGATGGTTTTAACCAATATGCACCCAGTGATGGTTTGATTTCACTGCGGGAACAGGTAGCCCAGCAATTTTTACAACGCGATCAATTGGTGATTGATCCGCTGACTGAAATCACCATTACCCCCGGAGCCACGATTGCCATTTTTGTTGCCATTCAGGCCCTGATTCATGCCGGTGATGAAGTCATTATTTTCGACCCCTGTTATGATAGTTATGGACCCAGCGTTAAATTAGTGGGTGGCAAAGCCATTCATATTGCTCTGGCTGCACCCGAATTTTCCGTAGACTGGAACCGGGTGAAAGATGCCATTAACAATAAGACCCGGATGATTATTGTGAATACTCCGCATAATCCGAGCGGTGCTATCTGGTCAGGTCAGGACTGGTTAAATTTAATTGAACTGATTCGCGATAAAAATATCATTGTCCTATCCGACGAAGTTTATGAGCACCTGATTTATGACGGTCAAAAGCACTATTCGGCGCTGTCATTCCCTGAATTACGTGACCGCAGCATCGTAGTCGGTTCCTTTGGTAAAACTTTCCATGTCACCGGCTGGAAAACCGGATATTGTATTGCCTCACCTGAACTGATGAAAATATTCAGACAGGTCTATCAGTTCGCCAGTTTCTGCGGGGTGACACCAATACAAATGGCGCTGGCCACATTTATGCAGCAGCATCCCGAACATATTGAAGGGCTTGCAGATTTTTATCAGGAAAAGCGTGACCTGTTTAATTCAGGCCTGCGTAACTCACGCTTTCATTTTACCCCTTCACAAGGCACCTATTTCCAGAACCTGAATTACAGTACTATCCGTCCCGATCTGGATGATGTCGAGATGTGTAAATTCTTGGCTGAACAGCATGGCATTGTTGCCATTCCAATCTCTGTGTTTTATCAGCAGCCACCGGAAAACTTACGTTTAATCCGTTTCTGTTTTGCCAAAAAAGATGAAACTTTAGAGCAGGCTACCGCCATTTTATCGGCTGTTTAAGTTCATCATTTGCAATCAAATTTGGCCTTGGTTACGGAAAAACTAAGGCTTGTTTAAGCTAACTCAGGTAGGGTTAGTAATGAGAATCAAAAGATAAAAAATAGTTACAGGACGTTCCATGCCTCCTCATCATCACTCCTTGTTCAACCAGCAAAAACTTTGGAAAACATTTCTGATTTTTCTGTGGCCATTGATTGCGACCAATATTCTGCAAAACCTGTCCGGAACCATAAATACCATTTTTGTCGGGCAAATGATGGGGGTGAATGCCATTGCAGCGGTGGCGGTATTCTTTCCAATTCTGTTCTGCCTGCTGGCTTTTGTGATTGGGCTTTCCACAGGTGCAACGGTATTGGTTGGACAGGCTTGGGGAGCAAAAAATATTGAAAAAGTGCGCTATGTGGTGGGGTCTACCCTGTTCATGACCCTCATTGGCGGTAGTATCATTGCCCTGCTGGGGGTGTTTTTTGCCGAAAATATTCTGTTGGCCCTAGGTACCGACCCAGAGGTGATGCCCCTATCGCTGCCTTATGTACAGTGGATGCTGGCTGGCAGTCCTTTACTGTTTGTTTATATTATCTATAGCTCGATTTTGCGTGGAGTCGGTGACAGTACCACCCCGCTAATTGCTTCTGCCATGACCATTCTGATCGGGGTCCTGATCACCCCGGTGCTGATTGGCGGATATTTTGGTTTTCCGAAAATGGGCATTATTGCTCCAGCGATTGCGACCGCTGTCGGTTATATGGCAGTCCTGATCTTTTTGTACATTTACCTGAATAAAAAAGGTCACCCGCTGAAGCCTGACCGTCATTTGCTCAGCCACATTCGCCATCACCCGGAAATGAGTATAATTATTCTACGTTTAGGTATTCCTACCGGCGTTCAAATGGTCACCACCTCAGTTGCCGGACTGGTGATTGTCGGGCTGGTCAACCATTATGGTTCACATGCCACTGCAGCCTATGGGGCAGTCAATCAGGTCTTGAATTACATCCAGTTTCCCGCCCTGTCTATTTCCATTGCCGCCTCCATTTTTGCAGCACAGGCGATTGGTGCAGAAAAATCGGATCTGCTCAATAAAGTGACCCATACTGCACTCGCTATGAATATCGTGATTACCGGTGGATTGGTGGCTCTAGCCTATCTGTTCTCGAAATATCTGATGGCGCTGTTTATCACCGACCCGACGGTGGTGGTACTGGGACAGCAGCTGTTATTTATTGTGCTGTGGTCCATCCTGTTCTTTGGTGCCAGTGCAATTTTTGCTTCCATCATGCGTGCCAGCGGTACCGTGACCCTACCGATGCTGATTAATATTGCTGCGATTTTATTGATTGAAGTGCCCTGTGCCTACCTGTTCAGCCGATGGTGGGGCTTGCAAGGCATCTGGTATGCCTATGCCCTAGCCTTTGTCATCCTGTGCATCATGCAAGGCATGTATTACCAATTCGTGTGGAAGAAAAAGACCATTAAGGCACTGGTGTAATATTCAGCCTTTAACAGCGAAATAAATCCAAGCAAAAAACTTGTGATTGGCGTTTTTCCTGCTTAATCCATATTTTTTATATGGATTTAATTTTATCGTATTTTTAAGCCTGAAAATTCCTTGTTATAACCAGCTGACAACATAAAAAACACAAGGTTTTTCTCATGGCTGAACGTAAAATCCGTCTTGGTGCTTTTATTCCAACCACTTCTCAGCATGCTGCCGGCTGGCGTCATCCGGACTCACGTCCGCAGAATCATTTAAATATTGACTATGCCATTGAGCTGGTCAAAACGGCAGAACGTGGTTTATTTGATGCCTACTTTTTGGCGGACACTTTAGCTGTACGCGGCGACTGGGGTTCCGCCACCAGCAAAGGCTGGGGTCTGGGCGATAAAGATACTGGCTTTGAACCAGTCACCCTATTCGCTGCCCTGTCTGCAGTGACGAAAAATATTGGTTTTGTCGCTACTGCATCGACCACCTATGAGCACCCATATACGCTGGCACGCAAATACGCCTCACTGGATCATATTTCCAAAGGACGTGCGGCATGGAATGTAGTCACCACAGCCTCTAAACAAGTCGCGCGCAATTTTGGCCTGTCCGAACATCCAGATGCAAAAAGCCGCTATGCACGTGCACATGAATTTATTGAGGTTGCACAGAAACTCTGGGATTCCTGGGAAGATGATGCCTTTGTATATGACAAAGTCTCTGGACAGTTTTTCCAGCCAGAAAAATTTCATGAACCTCAGCACAAGGGCAAATATTTTGAAGTGCAAGGAGCATTAAACGTACCGCGCCCGCCACAGGGCTATCCGGTGATTGTACAGGCAGGTCAGTCGGAAGATGGCCGTGAGCTGGCTGGAAAATATGCCGAAGTGATTTTTACTGCACAGCAGAATTTAGCCGATGCACAGGAATTTTACCGTGATGTGAAAGGTCGTTTAGCTAAATATGGCCGTCATCCGGATGACCTGAAAATCATGCCGGGTGTTTCGATTTTTGTGGCAAAAACGGCAGAAGAAGCACAGGAAAAATACGATCTGTTAAACAGTCTTATTCATCCACAAGTCGGTCTGGGTCTGCTTTCCGGTTTGGCCGGCGGAATCGATCTGGAACAATATGACATCGATGAGCCTTTCCCTGAACTGGATGAAAGCTTGATCAATTTTGGCAGTCGCCAGCAGATGATGATTGATATTGCCCGCAAGCATAACTTTACCATCCGCCAACTGTATGAATATGTAGCCTCTGCACGTGGCCACTGGACGCTGGTGGGTACTCCTGAGCAGATTGTGAACCAACTACAAGAATGGTTTGAAAATGAAGCTGCAGATGGCTTTAATATTCTGCCACCAAGCACGCCTGCCGGTTTAAATGATTTTGTCAACCTGATTGTGCCAGAACTGCAGCGCCGTGGCCTGTTCCGTACTGAATATGAAGGTAGCACCCTTCGTGAAAACTTGGGACTGAAACGTCCGGAAAATCAGTATGTACTGGCGCAAAAACAAGCGCAGGCCTCTTAATTCAAGAACTACCCAAATGCCCTTCGGGGCATTTTTTATGTATTTTGAAATTCACCTCATTTTAATCTTTCTCATCACTACTTTGCCCCAAAGTATTCTTTTTTGAAGATCGACCTTATTTCATATAAGTACTGCATTTTTTCTACTGTTGCATTTGCAACAAAGCAACTTTTTTACTGCTGAACATTAAACACATAAAAATATTATGTATTTTATATTATTGTTTTAATTATATTTTTAAAATGGCATGCATCTTGAAATAGACACTATTGAGAAAAATACACTTCATAGGATAGAACAATGTCTAAGCGTCAAATTAAACTCGGTGCCTTTATTCCCACAACATCGCAACATGCTGCCGGCTGGCGTCATCCTGAATCGCGTCCGCAAGATCATTTAAATATTGATTATGCAATTGAACTGGCACGAACAGCAGAAAAAGGCTTATTTGACGCCTATTTCCTTGCCGATGGTTTATCGGTCAGTTGGGGTAATGCAAAAGAAGGCCAACGGGGTTTAGGCGACAAGGCGGTCGGTTTTGAACCGGTGACCTTATTTGCAGCCCTTTCAGCAGTGACCCAAAATATCGGTTTTATTGCCACCGCATCGACCACTTATGAAGATCCCTACATTTTAGCGCGTAAATATGCCTCGCTGGATCATATTTCCAAAGGTCGGGCTGCCTGGAATGTCGTAACCACAGCTTCAGCTGATACCGCGCGTAACTTCGGACTGGAAAAGCATCCTGATCCGAAAACACGCTATGAACGTGCTGATGAATTCATTGAAGTGACACAAAAACTCTGGGATTCCTGGGAGGATGATGCATTCCTTTACAATAAGGAAAGCGGCCAATTTTTTGATGTCAGCAAATTCCACGAACCCAAACATCAAGGAAAATACTTTAAAGTTGATGGCGCCTTAAATGTCTCTCGTCCACCACAAGGTTACCCGGTGATTGTACAGGCAGGTCAGTCGGAAGATGGCCGTGAACTGGCAGGTAAATATGCCGAAGTGATTTTCACCGCGCAGCAAAGTCTGAGCGATGCACAGGAATTTTACCGCGATGTAAAAAGCCGTCTGTTGAAATATGGCCGTCATGCCGATGACTTGAAAATCATGCCGGGCGTATCCATTTTTGTTGCGAAAACTGAACAGGAAGCACAAGAAAAATACCAGTTATTAAACAGCCTGATTCATCCCAAAGTTGGCTTAAGTTTACTGTCAGGTTTATCCGGTGGAATTAACCTGGAGAAATATGACCTGGATGCCCCCTTCCCTAAACTTGAAGATGCCGATATTAATTTCTCCAGCCGCCAGCAGATGATGATTGATATTGCGCGTAAGCACAATTTCAGTATTCGCCAGCTGTATGAATATATTGCCTCGGCACGTGGGCACTGGACGCTGGTGGGTACACCGGAACAGGTGGTCGATCAGCTACAGAACTGGTTTGAAAATGAAGCAGCGGATGGCTTTAACATTTTACCGCCGACTACCCCAGCCGGCTTAAATGACTTTGTGGAATTTATTGTGCCGGAACTGCAACGCCGTGGCCTGTTCCGGACCGAATATGAAGGCAAAACCTTACGCGAAAATTTAGGTTTGAAACGTCCAGAAAACCAGTATGTGCTGGCAGGTCAACAAGTCAAAGCATCTTGATTGAAAAGCAATTGAATATCCCTCATTCGTGAGGGATTTTTTATCTCTGGCTATTTTAAGCAGACATTAAAAAACCTACTTTACGCAGGCTTTTGGATAAAACAGGACATAGCATTACCAGGCAAATTGATAATCTGAAAACTTCGCTGCCGGTTTATTACGGTGTAACTGGTCTTTTAACGGATCGCTAAAATCCGTCAAAATGTCATTTTTAATATTGTGCAAACGTACATCTTCACGTTTACGCGGATGGGCAACCGGGATATCAACAATACGTTTAATCCGACCCGGATGCGGCTGCATCACCACCACACGATCCCCTAAAAATACTGCTTCTTCAACGTCATGGGTCACAATCACCATAGTGATTTTTTCTGCCTGCCAAATCCGCTGTAATTCGTCTTGCAGGTTCTGACGGGTTAAGGCATCCAGTGCGCCAAAAGGCTCATCCAGAAATAAAATTTCCGGACGATTGACCAAACTGCGGGCAATCGCCACACGCTGGTTCATGCCGCCTGAAAGCTGGGATGGATAGGCATTGGCAAAACTGGTCAGATTGACCAATTGCAGATGTTCATCAATCAGTTTGTCTTCTTCAGCCCGTGTCAGCTTACTCTGATGCAGTGCAATACGCACATTTTCACGCACGCTTAACCAGGGAAAAAGACGGTGGTCCTGAAACACGATCCCGCGCTGTAAACTGGTGCCAAAAATCTTTTTGCCATCCACCTGGATCTGGCCTTGATAGCTATTTTCCAGTCCTACCAATAAGCGTAACAGTGTGGACTTGCCGCAGCCACTGCTGCCGACAATACTGATAAATTCACCCGGCTGGATGTCTAAATTAATATCGTCCAGCACAGTTAAAGCGTCATTGTTTTGTGTCGGATAGGTTTTGCTGAGCTGCTGAATAGATACATGGCCTGTTGCTTGCTGTGTCATCTCTCAATTCTCCTGTAAAGCTTGAGGCACTGGCGAATTAAAGCTTCGCCAGGGACACTTCCGTCGATTTGATCAACACCACAACTTCAGAACCGACTTTAAGGTCTAGGTCTTTGACTGAACGGGTACTGATAATTGAAGTAAACAGACCGGCTTTGGTTTCCACATTTATTTCTGAAACAACGTCACCTTCTAATACTTCTTGAATAATGCCTTTAAACTGGTTACGTACATTTACTGAAGTAATTGCCATTTTAATTCTGCCTTTTGTTATTTAGAGATCTCTAATATAAAACAGATTATTGATTTGCTTTATCTTGATTTATCCTTTAGTTATCCCTATTTTTTTTATCTTTTAAACAGATAAAGAATCCCAGCTTTAATTTATATCTGAAAGCGATAATCAAATACCGATATATTATTTATCATTCCATTTTAAATATTTCATGATGATTAACATTTTCAACAAGTATAAGAATCTCATGTCTATTTTAACCCACCCCAATGTACCCTCTGCCCTGAAGCATAAGCGTGCAACGGCGACGGTATTTGAAGATCCTTTATCACAGGCGCTGCTTGCCCGTATTGAACAGATTGCGCCAAGTGAAGCCAATGCGTTGATTATTGGCGACACCGGTACGGGCAAAGAACTGGTCGCCCGGCAGATTCATCAGCTCAGCCATCGTGCCAAAGGCCCGTTTGTGGCGGTGAACTGTGGCGCTTTCACCGAATCATTAGTCGAAAGTGAACTTTTTGGACACGAAAAAGGCGCTTTTACCGGTGCCATTAATACCCGTGTGGGCTGGTTTGAGGCGGCGCATAATGGCACCCTGTTTCTGGATGAAATTGGCGATTTATCGCTGTCCATGCAGGTCAAATTATTACGGGTGTTACAGGAACGCGAGATTGTGCGCATCGGTTCACTCAAGCCGATTCCGATCAATGTGCGCATTATTGCCGCGACCAATGTCGATCTGGAAAAAGCCGTGCAGGACGGACGTTTCAGGGAGGATTTATTCTATCGCCTGCATGTGGCCTTACTCAAAATTCCAAGGCTTTCAGAGCGTCGCGATGACATTCTGCCGCTAACCAAACACTTTATTCAGGTCTACCAGACCGACCCGCATGCGACCCCATTGCGCCTCAGCCAACTGGCGCTTAAGAAACTGAGTTTGCACCCCTGGCCCGGCAATATCCGCGAGCTGGAAAACACCATTCACCATGCCGTTTTAGTCAGTAAAAATGGCGTGATTGAACCGGAAGATATTACGTTTTCCAGTATTCAGTCGGCTGCCCAGAAAGCTGAACCTTTTAGCTTTGCTTCAATTTCTGCGGTGAATGGAACGATTAAGGATCTTCAGGATGCAGGACAACTTTTGGAACAGACATTTCAAAGTATTTTTCAGTCTTCGGAACAGTTTAAGCAGACCAATATCAATGAGCTGATTGAAGAAAAATTTATTCGCAGTGCCTATGAGTACTGCCAGTACAACCAGGTACATACTGCAAAATTATTAGGCGTGACCCGTAATGTCATTCGCACGCGTTTATTAAAATATGGGTTGATTTAAATTTAATGAATTTTATTATATTGGTTTAAAGTTATTATTTTATTTGTTTGAATCAGAAATAAAAACACCCATTTTAAACTGGGTGTCTTTATTTTAAGGATTTTATTCGACTGGATTTTTCTTCCATTTTGTAAAATGTTTTTCAACGGCCAATAATCCATAGTTAAATGTAAGTCCAAGTACCGTCATAATTAAAATTCCAACAAACATTTGTGGAATTTCAAAGCTATATTGGGAATAGATAATCAAGTAGCCCAAGCCTGCTTTCGAACCGAACATTTCAACAGCCACCAACGCTAAAATTGAGATTGCACCTGCCAAACGGATGCCCACAAAAATGGTCGGAACTGCCGCTGGCAAAATGACTTTTCTGAACAGTTGATGAGGGGGTAAACCCATGGTGCGTGCAGATTTAATGAGTAATGGATCGACATTTTGCACACCTGAAATGGTGTTCAATAGAATCGGCCAGGTGCAGGCATAGACCAACAAACTCACTTTAGAGAGTTCACCAATCCCTAAAAATAGAATAAATACCGGCATGAGGGCGAGTGCAGTTGTGTTTCGGAACAGCTCTAATAGTGGATTTAAGGTTTCTGCCACCAGTTTATACCAGCCGATCACCAAACCTAAAGGAATGGCCAATAGAATCGCGAGGCTAAAGCCTATCGCGGAACGTTGCAATGATACGGCTAGGTGGCGGCTGAGTTGACCCGATTGATAGAGCTCCCACCCTGTTTGGAATACTTGACTTAATGGCGGTAGAAATGCCGCACTCACCACACCAATGCGTGGCAGGATTTCCCAAAGTGCAAAGAACAATACAATTGCAATTGAACGTTTGAAGCCTGAACTTAACCAACCCAGTTGAAGATTGGCTTTTTTTGTAGCAAAGCCCGTGTTGGGATAGGCCAATGCCTGATTTTTTGCAGATGCCATGATGTTATTCCTCTTTCTTATATTTGTTTAAGCGCTTTGCTTGAGTTGTTTCGATTTTTCTAGTGCCTGTGCCTTAATCACTTCCTCACTCAGCTGTGACCAAATGCGATGACGCAATTGTCCATATTCAGCGGTTGAACGGACGTCTGCATTTTGCAGGCGCAAGCTTTGCGGAATCTCGATCACCTCTTTAATTCGCCCAGGACGTGAGGTCATGATCGCGACACGTTGGCTCAAGTAAATCGCTTCATCGATACTGTGGGTAATAAAAATGATGGTGGCATTCGAGCTACGCCAAATATTAAGAAGTTCCTCTTGTAGGGTTTCTCGCGTCTGTGCATCCAGTGCGGCAAAAGGCTCATCCATCAATAAAATTTCAGGTTCATAAGCCAGACTTCGTGCAATTGCTACACGCTGTTTCATCCCGCCTGAAAGCTCGTTGGGATAATGGTTTTCAAAACCAGATAACCCGACCAATTCTAAGTAATATTTCGATTTTTCACGGCGAGTCTTCTTGTCTACGCCTTTGGCTTCCAGACCAAATTCAATATTTTCTAGAGCCGTCAGCCAGGGATAGAGGGCATATTGCTGGAACACAATGCCACGGTCCAAACCTGGCTTGGTAATTTCTTTACCACTCAGCAAAATCTGTCCTGAGCTTGGACGAGTCAGCCCCGCGATCAAATCTAACAAGGTCGATTTACCGCAGCCACTTGGCCCCACAATCGAGACAAATTCACCTTGCTGAATATCCAGCGTGACATTTTCCACTGCGACAAATGGTGCAGCCGGCTCTTTGCCTGTGGTTTTGGCCGGAAATTCTTTACGGACATGGTCCATTTTAAGGGCAATAGTCATTGTTATAATCCTTGTACTGTATTTTGGGCATATGGGTTAAAGCGGTTACTGAAAATGGTCTGCGCATTTAGCTGTCCAGGTTTCAACTTTTGGTCTTTTTCCATAAATCGAATCCATGGTGCAAAGTCTTCTGCCTTTTGCACGCCACCTGTAGTGTTTACGCCATAGCCTTTGAAATAAGGAATAAGGGCAAGATTTTCGTTGCGTCCACGCGCTTCAATGATGCGTTCGAAGCGGGCGCGAACTTCTTCAATGGGGGTGGTCTGCAACCAGTGGTGTGCCTTCGCGACACCTTCCACAAAACTTTTGGTCACTTCTGGATGTTGCTCAACAAAGTCTTTACGCATCGAATAACTGCCCGCGGTAAATTCGCCATACATATCGACATCGGCAAAAATCTTACGCACACCACCGTTTTGTAAGGCGCGTTGCTCAGTAATACTGGTCAATACCGCCACATCAATTTGCCCATTGCGTAGTGCTTGTTCTGAGGTAATAGGGGGCAACATAATGAATTCGACTTCTGAAATTTCTTTCGGGGTAAGGCCGTTTTGTTCTAACCAATCGCGAAGTACAAAGTCATGATGTGCACCAAAGGTATTCATTGCGACTTTTTTGCCAATGAAGTCTTTTGCGGTACGAATCGGACTATCTTCGAGTACATAAAAGCCCGCCGACTGCTTATGATCACAGCCATACGATGCCACTACAGGCACCACATCCAGATCGGCTGCAATCACTTTGACCACAGCACCATTAAATGCGGATGCGAAATCGACATCGCCTGCCACCAAGGTCAGCAAGTCTTGAGGGCCGCCTTGCACCGTACCAACATAACTCAGTTTAATGTTGTCCAAATAACCGAGGTCTTGTGCCAGCTCAGGTAAATTCACCAAGCCTGCAGTACTTTGATAACGCAGTTCTGCCACAGGTTGAGACACATCGGGTACGCGACTGATATTACATGCAGACAGAGTCAACCCAGCCATCAGTGCAATCGAAATGTTTTTGATCCATCCTGATACTTTTTTCATCTTCTGTTCTCCTATTTCTGCCATACCAGCACACGTTTTTCGATGTGTTGTAATATGCGATTGAGCACCAATCCGACGGCGCCAATTATCAACATGCCAAGTAAAATCAGGGGCACGTTAAATTGTTCACGACCACGAATCACCAGATTGCCCAGTCCAACGCCATAGTTGGCCAATAAAAACTCCGAACCAATGGTCGCCAACCACGCAAAAATCAAGCCCAGCTGTAGACCAACAAAGATCTGTGGACTTGCACCCGGGAAAATCAATTTACGGTAGGTATAACTTTTGGGAAATTGATAGACCTGTGCCACTTCACGGTATTTATCTGAAATATTACGTACACCCTCTAAGCTATGTAATGCCACTGGGTAGAACACCGACAAACCGATAAATAACAACTTGGCAAAATTGCCGTAGCCTAAAAAGGTAGAAATTAACGGTAACCATGCAAATAACGACACTTGACGCAGAACATGGAAACTCGGTGCTAAAAACCACTGTGCGAAATGCGATGTGCCGAGCAATACACCAAAAGCCACACCTAAACTCGCCCCTATGGCATAGCCAGAAAAGTTACGGCTTAAACTGGCTGCTACACCTTGCCAGAATTGTGCCTGGCTCAGCGTCTCTACCGCTGTCACCCCCACATCCCATGGCGATGGAATCAGTTTTGGATTGACCCAGTCGAAATACGAGGCAATGCTCCACAGCACTAAAAAGGCAACAGGTAATATCAAGGCCTGTACGTGCAAGCTGTTCGGTCGCCAAAACCTGTTGTTCTTAGGTCTTGTGGTCTCGACCGAGCTTGATTTATGTTCTTCTAAAATGAGTTCAGCCATCTGTTAAGCCCTCACGCGTGTTGCATAAAAACGAGCGATACGTTCAATCACGGCCAGAATGCTGTCGAGGACATAACCCGTTAAACCAATAAAAATGATGCCCATAAATACAATATCCAGCTGCATCAACTGACGGCCCCAGACCATCAAAAAGCCAATACCTTCACTGCTCGCAAGCAGTTCAACAAAGACCAAAGCCAACCAGGCCTGCATCACACCTTGGCGTAAACCACTGATAATGGCGGGAGCACTTGCAGGTGCAATGACCTGCGTTAAAGTTCGCCATTTGCTAAATTGATAGACTTTTGCCACTTCAATGAGACGCTGAGGAACTTGTTCAATCCCTTTAAACGTTGCGATTAAGACGGGTGCAATCACAGCCAGTGAGATCGCCACGATTTTGAGTGCCTCATCAATGCCTAAGAAAATCATCAGCAGTGGAATCCACGCCAAAATTGGAAACTGCGCCAACAGTTGAATACTGGGATACACCAAATGGCGAGCCTTTGCAGACAATGCAAACCATATACCGAGTACAAGGCCAACACTTGCACCTAAACTGACACTCCAAAAAATGCGTTGAGCACTGACCCAAAAGTTGCTTTGCAAATCACCCATTTGCCAAAGTTCTACGGTGGTGGTCCACACCAATTGCGGTGCAGGCAAGATCTGCTCTGGAAGCCACTGCTGTTCAGTCGCCACATACCAAAGTGCCAAGACCGCCAGAGGAAGAGCAAAACCACAACACAGCAGCCCTCCATTTTTAAGCAGTTGTTTGACTGCTAAAAGGAGCTTAGGTAAGTTTTGCAATGCAAAACTACGGTGTTCAATCTGATTGATACTCATGATTTTGACCCCTCGAGTTGCTGTGTTGTATGTGATGTATCACTTTGAATAAAAGTTAAAAATCGTTGACTGAAATAGATGTAAATGGTCATACCCGCAAAGGCGATTGCAATCGGTAAGAATAACCATTGCAGACCTACACTTGAACCAAACACCATGCCGATCACCCCGCCTAAGAGACCGCCTGTAGGGCCAACCAAGGCTAAAATTGGCGATACCTTGGTCATCTCCGTCGCTTCACCCACTTTGGCAAAGGACATGAAATTTGCAATATGCAGTACGCCAAGTCCGAGTCCCAATAGCGCACTCGCAGGCCAAAGTCCCATCGCTTCTTTGAGTAATGCCAAGGCAAACAATGCTCCACTGACACAGCTCAATCCAATCAGATAAAACTTCTGATAACCCAACCATTCCGCTAAACCGCCCAAACCAAATAATGAGCCGACAAAGACAATGCCCTGTACCGTCAAAAGCATTACCGCTGAATGCTCAGCAAAAGCAAAGTTTTGAATCGCAATCACCACTATGAAGAAACCAAAGGTATTGGTCGCGATGCTGATTAAAATTTCCAGTAAACAGACAGTGCGTAAGGGTTGATGACTCTTGATCAGCTGTAAGGGTTCAAGCACTTCTTTGAACTTAAATTTAGGTTGGGCATTGCGTTCATCCTGAGTTTTACGCTCGAAGCAAATCGGTGCCAGCATCAGTGCAATCAAAAAAAGTACCGCCACACACCAAAATGATTTTTGGTAACCCACAGTTGAGATAAAAAACACCCCCAGTGATGGTGCAATCAAGAAAAAGCCCATCATATGTGACCCACGAAACCACCCGGCTTTGGATGCCCCTAAACGACGCAGATGCGTTAAGAAAACAGTGTTGATCGAAACAAAACGCATTGGCGCTGACCAATGCCGTAATCAGGACTAATGCCCATGCGTTATGAAACAGTGAACCGACCATGAACAGGCTAGCGCCCACTAGGCTCCCGATGGTAAATACCTTCAAAGAACCGAGGCGTTTCACCAATACGCCAATCGGCAAAGCCATCAGCAAAATACCAATACTTTGTGCTGCAGAAATTAGTCCGAGCTGTAGACCAGACGCGTTGAGCTCTACCCCGTACAGGGAAGTCAGGACGCGAAATACGCCCATCCCTAAGCCTGCCAATACGCTCAGTAGAATGAAGCTACTCATGAACTTCATCGACAGTGGCGTAGAGACCAGATTTGATTCAACCGATGACATCAGAGCGTCCTTACTTTGGCTTGCCATTGGCATTCAAGGGCTGCCAATAGTTTTCAAGTTTCAGTTCTTTGAGTGCATTGTTGAGATATTTCGGTTGGTACCACGTTTTCACGTCGACATCACGGCGAATCAGACGTGCTTCTTTAGACAGTTTGACCGCATCGGTGTACTGTGCAACATGGAAATCATCGATCAGTGGGCTGATACGTTTTTTCAGATCCCAACCATCCCAGTCTTTTTTATAGTCAATATATGGAATACCACTTTGTGCCCAGAGCTTGTACTGCGCATTACGGTTGGCTTCCTGGCTGCTCCAGTGCGCCTGTTTAACCAGAGTGGTGACTACACGCTGTACAACCTCTGGATATTGTTTTTCAAAGGCTTCTGATACCCAGAACGCGGAAAGTGCTGATACTTTCGGATCTTTCGAGGTGATCAAACGTTTGGCAACGCCACGCGCCTCTAAACTCCACGGCGTGGTAATCGTGCCATCAATATCTCCTGTAGCGATTGCAGTACGCGATGAATAGGTATCTTGGTTAATGACACGGAAATCTTTTTCATTCAGGTTTTGGCTTTTAAATAAACGTGCCAACACCAACTGACCATTGGTACCCTTAAAGTTGGCAATTTTCTTGCCCTTTAAGTCGGCCAATCTTTTAGCAGAAGAATCCGACGGCACCACAAAATACACAGGGCCTAGACGTGCTGTACCGAATAACAATTTCGTTTTTAAACCCGATGCACGACCCACGATAGAGGGCAAATCACCTTGGGTTGCAAAGTCAACCTTGCCATTGGCTAAGGCTTCGTTGGTTGCAGGTCCTGCACCCGGAAAAAATAGCCAGGTCACTTTAATGCCGTCTTTTTTAAATTCTTGTTCGAGTACACCGCGTGCATGGGCAGTTGCAATAAAACCACCGCCAATTTTAGGACGCCCACCCTCACCTGCCGATGACACCGAAATACGGATTTCTTTTGGCGTTGCCGCCACGACATTGAGACTCAGACCTAATGCTGACAGCGCCAGTAAACTTGCTGTGATTTTTTTAGAGAGAAATTTCATAACATCAATATTCCTAAAGACAAAAATTAGAAGGTGTATTGGAATTGACCAACGACTTCGTTGAAGTCCTTTTGAGTCGCAGTTTCATGTTTATATTGGGTATTGTTCAGCGCCAGCTGGAACTTGGTGGTTTGCGCAAAGAAGAAGTTCAAACCCAGTGAATGTCTGGTGTATTCACCAAAACCGTTACCCACTACATTGACCACGTCCTGATCTTTGTTCGGGTTGTAGTTGTCATAGCGGTAATAGCCCTGAATCGACTTCGGCCAGAAGTCATCAAATTTGGCGTTGGATTTGATACTGTTATAGAACTGGTCACCGACAGTATAAAACGCAGTGAAGGTATGCCCTTCAGCAGTGGTATCCACCAACTGGTTGCTCGCGGTTGCCTGTTCTGTTCTGGCTTGAATATATTCATAGGTCACGCCAAACGGTGCGTGGTTGTAATAAATATCGAAACCTAAGATGTCACGCTTGGCATTATCAGAGAGTAGTCCCCCCGCATTTTTGACATTGGCTTTACCTTTCAGATACGACGCACCAAACTTTAATTCACGGAAAATGCTGGCATAGTCCACAGGCAAGGTATATGCCACACGTGCCAAGAAGTCTTTGCCATCATTGTCATCCGTTTTGTTAATGCCATTACCATTGGTCACGCCAAGTGCATATTCCAAAAGTGGTGCACGGTAGTTCGCGCCGTAGTCAACATATGGTTTGACATCACCCCGAACGATCAACCCGTTTTGACGTGCTGTCAGACCCAATTGCACCGGTGCAATCGCTTGGGTAATGGTCGGACGTAAATCTTCAGGTGACTGTGCTTCCAAACCAAATGGAATGAGCTGCTGACCTAAAGTCACGTTTAAACGTGGCTCTTCTAAGCCTGAATTGGTGGAGAATACGTTGTAGCGCAAGAAAGCGTCTTGCAGGTTAAAGTTACTGTTATTGCCCGCTGTACTTGGCTGTTTTGAATAGCTAAATGACAGTTGGTACTCGAGGTTTTTGCCCTCGTTATAATCACGGAATAAGTTGCCTCGTACTCCAAGCAGTGCGGTTGGAATATCAAAGGTCGAGTAGCGATCACCTGAAGGTGCAGGATTGCCTGCGCTGGTGCTTTCATCTTGATAAGAGGTACGTACCTGCACCGTACCGTACAAGGTGGTGTCACGTGTAGACTTGACGGTTTGCCGCTCGTAGCGACGAGATTCATCATACTTAAAGTTTTCAATATCGCCCTTTAAGCCATCGATATCGTCTGCATTGACTTCACGTACAAGATTCACATCTGCATCTGGATCTTCAGCATCAATGCCCTCGCCGTCTTCAGACACCGTTTGCGTCGTATGTTTTTGCTCAAGTTGCACAAAACGTTTTTGCAGTTGTGCAATTTGTGCTTTGAGCTGTTGTAATTCAGCTTGCGTGTCATCATTGGCTTGGGCGGTGAGGGAAAACCCTTGTAAAACCAAAGCGACTGATACAGCCAATAAATGTTGTTTACCCACAAAAAATCCCAAATATCAAAAATTGAAAATAAAAACCCTAAGGTCCGCTTACGGACGTAAGCGGACGCGACTCGAAACGATGAGGATTAAGCTGCGCTAGATTTATTTAATTTGGCTTCAACCTGCGTACCTTTGAAGAAGTCCGGATTGTTCGCGGTATAGAACTGGTATGGGTTGGTGAACACCAAGGACTTGAAGTCTTCTGCCGTAATGGCGCCTTCTTGCACCAAGTCCCAAGTTTCTGCCAAGGACTCGGTTAATTCAGGCACATCCCAATGGCCGGAATCGGATGAATACAGGGCATTAATTTTTTGACCAAATGGATTACCTTTGGGATTCAATGCACCCACGATGGTGCGGTCGTCTGCTTCATTGCCAAAGTAGAAATTCGGTACCCAACGGTCCCAGATGTCCTGTTTGGTCTGGATTTTGGCCAAGGCAAAATCATTGATTTCTTCAGGTTTTTGCGCCTGGAAACGTGAAGTCGATGCCACACCAAACAAGCTTTCAATGATTTCCTGCTCATTCAGTTCGCGACCTTGATACAAGGTATGGCCATATTGACGATAAAGCTCTATTGCCAATTCACGGTTGAGACGTTCAGGGTTGTACTGTTGCACATGCTCATTACCGCGTTTTTCAAAACGGTCAACCAGATGCGTCAACACGTTTTGACCCCATGCTGCGCCTGCTTCTAGCAAGGCAATACGAAGCTGTGGAATACGCTCAGTCACGCCACCAAAGAACAGGGCTTTGGCCAAGGCTTCAGAGGCATCGGCAAAGTGGTTAATGTGGTTAAACATGTAGTTGCTTGGCGAGTTGCGTGCCACCCAGCTTTGGCTGCCCGAATGGGTCGACAGGTTAATGCCCAAATCCACGCTCTTTTGCCAGAACGGGTCGTAGTCATATTCACTGTCGATACCGAAGAAATCCAACCAGTAAGCATAACGACGCAGATCGCTATCTTCAGGATATTTCTCTGCAACGGCTTGAATTGGACGACGTACTGCTCCCGGAATTAACGCTGTTTTTAGACCGAGCTTTTGGGCAAATTCAAGCTCTTCAATGCCTTCTTGTGGGGTATTCAGTGGAATCGCAGCCACTGGGGTTAAACGGTCGGCATAGGGTTTATAAATGTCCGCATGGAAATGGTTAATCGCACGGGTTAAAGACAAACGTAAATCGTCATTGGATGAATTGATTGGGAACAAAGCCAGGTTTGGATACAACACAGCATAGTCTGTTCCGAGTTCTTCTAAACGCTCATACAATAAGCCCGGTAAGGCAACCGTGGCCAAGTCATAGGTATTTTCTGAAGGAAGTGCCCAAAATGGCGGGCGGAACAAACGACGGTTTTGACGTTCTTCCGGGCTGGCGTTGTACCACTCTGCCGCCAAAGCATTTAAACCGTTACTTTTTAAATGGCTACGGAACACATCCACCACACGTGCCCCCCCGTACTGCGCAATATAGTCTTCAAGTGCAGGACTGTAGGCATTGGTATGAATGTCCGTATCAATCACTGGATAATCAAGTTGAGAACGTACTTGAGCAGCACGCGATTGTTTTGCCTTTAAATCTTTTAAAATTGTCATGAGATTTACCTAATTTCTTATCATTACACCTCCCTGTTATTACAACAAGCATGCCAACATTTTAAGTTATTGTTTTAATTAAATTTATTACAATTATCCCAACCAGAAATGTTGGTTTTAACGCGATATGTGTGTTGATATTCCAACACTTGCTTATTTAAATTCAGCTGGTTTTTTTATTTTTATTTCTTATTTTTAGATATCAAATTATTTCTGAGTCTCTCCTATCACTTTAATTGACGGGTTAAAACTTAAAAAAGCATACTTTGGAGAGGATTTGAAAAGCTGCATTTCAGCACATAAAAAAACCCGCAATTTGCGGGTTTTTTAAAAGCCGTATTTTAAGCCGATTTTTTGTTTTTATTGCTAAACTTGGTGGCAAATGCTGTAACACGCTGATAACCGGTCGGCAAAATGCGCTGGATTAAATCCAGGGTTTTGGCGTCGTTGCCAATCAGTAGACGGCGCTTGTCTTTTTTCACCGCTTCCAAAATTTGGCGGGCAGCTTCTTCAGGCGGGCAACGTAATAATTTATTAAAAGACCTGGCTGATTTTTCCGGATGCATGCCTAAAGACCGTATACTGTCATTCATTTTTGCCGCATTGGCAATATTGGTCCGAATACCACCCGGATGCACACAGAGTGCACTCACGCCACAGTTTTCCAGGTCCAGTTCCTGCCGCAAGGATTCGGTAAAACCACGTACCGCAAATTTGGTGGCGTTATAGGCAGACTGGGTAGGCTGTGCGGTTAGACCAAACAGACTGGAAATATTGATAATATGCCCTTCACCCGATTGTTTGATTAAAGGCAAGAACTCCTTGGTGCCATACACCACGCCCCAGAAATTAATATTCACAATCCATTCCAGTTCTTCGTAACTCGCCCCTTCCACGGTTGAACCCAATGCCACACCGGCATTGTTAAAAATCATGTTGACTGAACCATGATCCTGAACAGTTTCAGCAGCCCAGGCGCGCACTTCTTCCAGTTTGGCCACATTGACTTTTTTTATTGTCACACGGACATGACTGTCTTTGACCAGTTCAACTGTTTTCGCCAAACCCTGTTCATTGACATCACTTAAAGACAAATGACAGCCTTGCTTGGCCAAAAGTACGGCCAATTGCTGCCCAATACCCGACCCTGCCCCAGTAATGGCTGCGACTTTATTTTTAAAATTTTTCATGAGCTATCCTTATTCAGCTTGCTGCCTCATCCATCTAAACATCTCGATTGTTTTTCTGTCTGGAAGATTGCAGTTCATCCATCCAATATAATTTTGACAATAACCATTGTCAATATAATATATCGTCTATTGATCCCTGTACTGGCAAAGCTGCGGCTTTGTTTTAAACATAGGTCTAAAGATAAATTATTGTTAATATAAGGCAAAATCTCGATTTCATTCGGCACACCACATCTATGACTGAACAGCACAAAAATTTCGAAGAAAATCAAAATAAACCGTCAAAAACCAAAGAACGTCAATTTAAAGGGATGTCTTTAAGCGAACGTAAACAGGCACGTCGAGAAAAACTGATTGAAGCCGGAATTGAAGCCTATGGTACACATGGTTTTTTTGCAGTCACAGTCAAGGATATTTGTACGGAAGCCAAACTGACTGAACGCTATTTCTATGAATCTTTTAAGAAAAGTGATGAACTGTTTCAGACCATCTTTTTAAAGCTGATTGATCAGTTGCAGCACAATGTTACGCAGGCGATTATGCAGGCCTCGACCGATCCGCGGAAAATGATCGAAGCCGGTTTAACCGCCCTGCTCACCACCTTGAAAGACAATCCGGGTATGGCACGGATTATTTATATTGATGCCATGCTGGTTCAGGAGCTGCATAACCAGGCCACCATCCATGAAACCATGTCGCGTTTTGACCGCATGATTCATGCCTTTGTGATGCTGATGATGCCGAACATTAACCGCTCTGAACGTGAAATTTCGATGATTTCGACTGGCCTAAATGGCTATGTCACGCAAATCGCCATCCGCTGGGTAGTCAGTGGTTTCAAGCTATCCATAGAGGAGGTACTGTCTTCTTGCAGTATCGTTTTTTTATCACTGCTTGATACTTTTTCGAAAAAAGAAAAAATATGATTCCAGCACAGCCCTAGTCACCAAACTGTCAAAAAATACTCAACACCTTGAATTTAATATATTTATCTAACTGATTTATTTTAAATTCTTGATTGTATCTTATTTTAAATTGTGACAATTTTTTTGCTAAATTCAGTCGAACTACCTATTCTGCAATGATACTGTCATAATTAATCTTTGTAATAAGCCTGTCATAAATATAAAACGGTCCACCGTTTACGTGAAATAGGGTATTGCGCTGTGAAAGATGACTATATATTAATCGTCGATGATGAGCTCCCGATCCGGGAAATGATCCATACCTCGCTGGATATGGCGGGCTTCCAATGCCTACAGGCTGAAGATGCCAAACAGGCCCATCAAATGATTGTGGATCAACGCCCTGTGCTTATTCTACTCGACTGGATGTTACCGGGTGGTGTCAGCGGTGTAGATCTGTGCCGCCGTCTGAAACGCGATGAAACCCTATCAGAAATTCCCGTGATCATGCTCACTGCCCGCGCTGAAGAAGACCATAAAGTACAAGGTCTGGATGCCGGTGCAGATGACTACATGACCAAACCCTTTTCTACCCGGGAACTGGTTTCCCGCATTAAGGCCGTGTTACGCCGTGCCAATGCCTTAAACGGTGAAAAAACCATTGATGCTAATGGTCTGGTACTCGACCCTGTCAGCCAGCGGGTCAGTCATGGTCAGAATATTTTAGAAATGGGACCCACGGAATACCGTTTATTGGCCTTTTTTATGACGCATCCGGAACGTGCCTATACCCGTGCTCAATTGCTGGATCAGGTCTGGGGTGGTAACGTATATATTGAAGATCGTACCATTGACGTACATATCCGTCGTTTGCGTAAAGTGCTGGAACCGTTTGGTGCAGACCGTTATGTACAAACGGTTCGTGGTACAGGTTACCGTTTTTCTACCCGCGCAGATGTCGCTTTAGGTTAGTCGTCATTTAGGTCAACTATATTTTATGTATGAACCCTACCCCGTCCCGGAAATTGCGCGAGAACATAAACAGTTCCGTTACAGCAGTTTATGGACTTTTGCCAAGCAAGATTTACGTCTGCTCGCCTTTTTATTGCTGATCGCAGGTTTAATCGGTTTAGGGATTGGGTATTTCTGGATTTTTATTCTCATCGCCCTTACGGTGTTTTTTGCCTTGCAATTGCGTTCACTGTATCTGGTCAATGAATGGATTTCCAACCGTCCTTATGATGTGCCACCCAGTTTAAATGGCATCTGGGGAGCCTTGCTGTTTAATGTCTATCGTTCGCAGCGTCAGGAGCGTATTGTTCAGGCAGAAATGGTCGGCCTGATTGATCGGGCGCAATCTTCACTGGTGGCGCTGGCTGAAGCGGTGGTACTGATTGATGATCTGCACCAGATTGAATGGTGGAATCCGGCTGCAGAAAAACTCCTGGGTATTCAACCGCTAGATCGCGGTCGCAATATTTTAACCATTCTGCGCCAGCCCAGTTTTATTGAATATTTTAACCATATTGACGAAGCACCCGATGGCCTGAAAATGAAATCTTCGGCCTTTGAAGACCATTATGTACAAGTCAAAATGACCCGCTTTGGTGGGGAAAGCCGCTTACTGGTGGCTTATGATGTGACCCGCATGCATAATCTGGAACAGATGCGCACAGACTTTGTCGACAATATTTCCCATGAATTACGTACCCCGCTTACCGTACTCAGCGGTTATATTGAAACCTTTACCGATCAGGAAGATTTAAACCCGCGCTGGAAACGTGCCTTCGACCAGATGCAGGCGCAAACCAAGCGCATGAATGCCCTGGTGAATGATTTATTGCTATTGTCGCGTTTAGAAAATGACAAAAAAATCGCGAAAAACCAGATTATTGAAATGCCAAGTCTGATGAACCAGCTGTTTGATGATGCACAAGCCTATAATGTCGACTATCACCATGCGCTCAATCTCAACATTGACAGTCATTGTGACCTGATCGGTTCCGAGACCGAGCTGGCCAGTGCCTTTAGCAACCTGATTACCAATGCCATTAAGTACACCCCTAAAGGTGGAACCATTACGATGGGTTGGCATGATGATGGTGAACACGGTATCTTTACCGTTCAAGATACCGGCATCGGGATTGACCCCAAACATTTGCCACGTTTAACCGAACGTTTCTATCGTGTGGATAGTGCGCGTAGCCGTCAAACCGGTGGCACTGGCTTAGGTCTGGCCATTGTCAAACATGTGTTGATGCAACACGGCGCACATCTGGAAATTGAATCCAAAGAGAATGAAGGCTCGACTTTTAAAGTCATTTTCCCTAAAGAACGCCTGTACAAACTCTGCTAGACCTGCCTATTTTAACCTTGATCTAAAACAGGCCACCTACCTGTTTTAAGTCAGGCTTTGTTCCTTGAACCTGGCTCGCTGAAAAGCAGGCCGTTCCTCAAGACGTTTCAGATATTTGGTTATATTGGGATATGAACCGGATGTTCTGGATTGAATGGCATCGAGTGGAAACCACATCTGAATATCGGCAAAAGAAAATGTTCCGGCAAAATATTCATGCATGGATAAATAATCTTCCAGATAAGCAATATGCTCTTTTAAACGCGGATGAATAAATCCCGCCTTCACGCCGGAAGTAATTTTATGTGCCACTGGCTTAATCAGCCAGGGTACACGTTTCGGTACATTGTTCATCACCAGTTGCATCAGCAATAACGGCATTAAGGAGCCTTCGGCATAGTGCATCCAGTAGCGGTATTGTTGCTGGTCTTTTTTGGCCTTCGGCTTAAATTTCTGCGCTGTATCATAACTTTCTTGCAAATGCTGCAAAATCACTGCCGATTCGACAATCGTCTGGTCCTCATCAGTCAAGATCGGTGCTTTAGCCAAAGGATGAACCAGTTTTAATTCAGGCGGTGCAGCAAATGTTGGTAAACGTTTATAAAACTTGACCTGATAATCTTGAGCCAGCTCTTCTAAAGCCCATAAAATTCGAAAAGAACGCGATTGATCTAAATGGTGCAGTGTAATCATTATTTTTGACCTCTATTTTTATATTTTGATCATGACCGATCGGCTGGAAAAATGACATTCTGTGCAAATTACTGGATAAGTCGGCCACCCATTCTTGTTCGTGGTCTACCACTCATTCCTATTCCAAGTCGGCCACTCAAATTAAAAAAAATAAGCTTTTATTTTTGAGAAAAGATTTTCTCTCTGTACGACCGGCCTAAAATCTCAAGTTCATAAGATCTATGTAAAATCCGATCCATGACTGCATCTGCAATGGTAGGATCTTGAAACTGCTCAAACCATAATTTTTTAGGAACTTGGCTTGTAATTAAAAGTCCACCGCTCTGAGATTGCTTATCGATAATTTCAAGAAAAGCTGGTGCTAATGATTGATTAAATCCACCTAAACCAAAATCATCAATAATAAGCAATTTTGCAGTACATACTTTTTTCTTGAAGTCTTTGATTTCACCTAAAGTGATTGCATTGGCAATTTCATCAAATAAGCTAATCGCATTAAAATACATCGTGCTGTAACTGCGATGACAAGCCTCTGCTCCAAAAGCGCAAGCTAGCCATGATTTTCCTACACCCGTTGAGCCTGAAATAATAAGTCCGCGACCATCATTAATCCATTCACAGCTCGCATAGCGATGAATATCTGCTTTTTTAATTTGCCGTTCCGCTGCATAGTCGATATGTTCTAATCTTGCATTTGGATATCGGAATTTGGCTTGAGAAAATAACCGTTCAATTCTCCGATTTATTCGATCATTCAATTCAGCATCTAGACAATAATCTAAGAACTCTTCAATACTTGCCTCCTGACTGATCATTTGATCCAGTGAGCTTTCTGCTGATCGAAGAAAACCTTTGAGCTTAAGCTGTTCCAGCTTATCTTTTACTGACTTTTTAAGCATGTGCCGTTACTCCTGAATGCTGCAAATAATAATCTGCACCACGAATATTTTGATGTGGCGTTGGTGGACGAGGTTGAATGTCTGACGTTTTCTGAATGAGGAAAGCATTATTCGTGATAATGCTTTCAAGCCGCTTAAGCGTAAAAATCTGGCGTTCCATTGCAAATTGACAAGCGCCTTCCAAACAATGTGATTTTTGTTTATCTACGATCCATTCTCTGAATTTATTTAATGATTTAATATTTTTGGCAAGGTCTCTTTTTTGACTGAGGATATGATTAACATACTGTGAAGTATGTGACCCCATACGATCTGCCCAAAAAATGATTTCGTCTTTGGATAGGCCTTTTTGCGCAAGATGCTCTGGTGACATATGCTCATCTAAACACATATCCTGATGGATCCCCTGATTGATCGTATGCTCAGCTATTTTTTCACGTTCATAAAAAACGTGAATGGCGGATTGCATGATCTTGATATCAACTTGTAAATGCGCATATGTATAGGGAACAGAATATTGGTTAGATTGATACTCAACGCGATAGAACTCACTTACCCGCACCGAACGTTTCCAAGTACACAATTCATATGGGTAAAGAGGTAATGGATTGAGGTCTTTGCCATCCAAAGCCAAGAACTGTTCATAACGACTAATGGTAAATCGGCGAGTCGTTTTACGGTTTATGATATCCATTTTTTGTTGGATTGCTTGGTTGAGTTCGTCAATAGAGAAAAATTTTTGATTGCGTAAAGATGCAAGAACTGAACGCTGAACAATTTGTACACTGACTTCCGCTAGCCCTTTATCCTTTGGATGACGGGGTCGAGTTGGCATAATCGCAAAATCGTAATGCGCAGCAAAATCTTCAAAGTCCTTCTGAAACTCTAAACCCGACTTATTGTTCTTGATCACGGCTGACTTTAAATTGTCAGTGATAATTGTGTCTGGTACACCGCCGATATGCTTAAATGCCTGAATAAAACATTCGAGCCAATGTTCCACTTTTTGGCTCGGAACTGCATAAGCGAACGTATACGCGGATGCCCCTAAAACACCTACAAATACCTGAACATAACTTTTTGATCCATCTAATGGCGATGTGATTTCCATTGTACGACCGCAAAAATCCACTAACAGCGCTTCACCACTTTTAAAACTTTGGCGCATGGATGAATGCCGTTTTTTTTGGAAATTTCTAAATACTTCACAAAAACGTGAATAAGAAAGCCCCTTTGCATATTGAGCAATATATTCTTGCCAAAGTAATTCAAGGGTCATATCACGTTTTTTTAGTTCTTGATTCACATACTCAAAATCTGGATATATTTTTCTTGTTGGGTAGTTAGCGACCCTAGAGATTTCAAAATAGTCGAGCAATTCAAGGTTAGTAAATAAATTAAGTTCACTATTGTGGATTGGAAAAAGTTTTAACTTTTCATAAATCACTTTAACAGAATCTCTGGAAATACTGACTTGTTTAGCCGTTTCCCTTTGACTGTATTCTAAATTGAGCAGTCTGACTGCCTGCCGAATCTTATCGGTTTCGATACGCATAAATTATAGACCTCTTTGGTTCACTTAAAGAGGCAGAAACCACTCATTGAACATTGATAAAAGAATCAATGTTCAATACAATGATCTTGTCTTGACCGCAAAATTAAGACAACTCTTAAAGGCTCATGCACCATCATGAGCCTTTATTTTTTTCTGCCGATGACTGTACTAATCTTTCATTTGTACATTGTCCGAGAATTGCATAAACTTCTTTAAAATAAAGTTAACTTGAGCATTTAAAGATCGCTGTTGGGCATTAGATTCTGCTTGCAGCTGCTTTCTCAGCGATACAGGGATGCGTATTTTTAATTGAGCAAATTCAGTATTGGGGTTCATATCGACCTCAAATAAACCACTATGGTTTAGCAATGATAAACCATAGTGGTTTATTGTCAATATAATGAGGTACTCTAAGATGAGTCTTTTAAGCGATTCTCAAATAAAATTAAGATTACCGACAGAGCTAAAACAAAAAATAGAGGCTGAAGCGCAGGATTCAAAGCGGTCCATGAATGCTGAAGTGGTTGCCCGCTTAGAAAATAGCTTTAATTTTAAAAAGCTGGAAATCGAAGGAAGTGAACAAACTATTTTAGGCCCATACCAGCTCATGGACCGCAAGAAGGAATTGTCAGATCGATTGGTTCATGCGATTCAGTGGTCTAATTACTCAAATGCAAAAGAGCTTAAGTATTCACATATTGCAGAGCGGCTGGGTTATGACACCGCTGAAATCTTCCTCGATTGGGTGCAAGGAAAGCAAGAACCTACATTTTCTCAACTTCGAAGTATTGCAGATTTTTTAAAGCTCAATCAAGACTGGCTGGTTCACGGAGATGGTTATCCAACCCCCAATTCATCATTTGATGCGTCTGGTATTCCAGAACAAGATATTCCTGAATTATTTTTAACTCAAGGAATCACAGATCATGAAATTTTTATGAGCGAAGTTAAGAAAATTCATTTCGTTCGAAATATTTCCCCTGAAGGCGAACTCCTGATCGTTCGTGAATACAAAGACGAGCGAGTAGATGTTCTGCAAACAAGAGCTCATATCTCAACAGTCATTGGCGATGGTGGGCGAAGAATGTTGCAAAATTTTGCACGTTTATGGTGTTATCTTTATAACAGCCCACACCGCAATGCTGTGTATAGCTATTTGCTCAAAGATGAAAAATTTAATCAGCTTCGCAAGCTTTATGTTCATCCTTTATCTATTCTTCGCACGACCCAAACCTCCTTTTGGTGGGAAGAAATATGGAAAAAACAGCCAAGTGCTCATATGGCACAGTTATATCAGGAACAATGGTCAGATTGGCTATCAACGACACATGTGGCAAGTGAGGGTGTCCTGCAGAATGAAAGTTGAAAGTTAAGTGTCTATTGAGGGGTAAAATCTAATGGGAGAAATTGAAAAATAAAATACCATTGAATATATGGTGAGATTTTGTTAATTTCTGCGCAAAATTTAGCATGCAATAAATTTATGTTCAGAAAAAATATAGTATTAAAAAGCATTTTGCTTTCTTTGGGTGGTTTTGTTGTTACTCCTTTTACATTTGCAGAAACATTTGACCCAGCGATAGATGGTTTGATTCGAAACCAGCACCGCCAAGCAGAATTAGAAAAAATTATACAACCTGAACGTGATGTAAATTTAGAGGTTGTTCAAAAAAAAGAAGCTGTAAAACTCACAGACATTGAAGACCAGAATTGTTTTGAAATTAAAACAGTTGAACTTCATGGAGAAATGAGTCAGCAGTTTGATCACGATGTGCAACAAGCGTTAAAAGATTTAAGTTTTACTTCAGGTTTATGCATGGGTGAGCAGCGAATCAATCTGTTGATGACGCAAACACAGAACATCATCATTGGCCGAGGCTTTACTACGACACGAATATTGGCTGCACCTCAAAACTTAAGCACAGGCGTATTAAAACTTACCGTCATTCCAGGATTAGTTCGAGAAATCAAACTCGATTTAAGTGATGAGGAAAATACCCGAGCAGGCCGAATTCAATATGCCAAAAATATCTTTCCGATGAAGAGTGGCGATATTCTCAATTTACGAGATTTAGAACAAGGCTTAGAAAACTTAAAAAGGCTGCCTACAGCGGAAGCTGATATTCAAATTATTCCTGCAGATGCGCCCAATCAAAGTGATGTGATCGTCAAATGGAAACAGCGAAAAATTCCAATTCGCGTGACCTTAAGTGCTGATGATGCTGGGAGCCGTCAAACTGGTAAATATCAAGGCAACATCACCGTTTCAGTGGATAACCCTTTATTTAGAAGTGACTTATTTTACGTCACTGTGGGCCGTAACTTAGCAGATCAGCAAGAGATTACGGATCAAAATGGAACCACAGTGAAGAGCGGAACCCATAACTACGCCCTTCATTATTCAGTCCCTTATAAAAACTGGCTGATCAGTGCCAATGCGAGTCGATACAATTATGACCAAGCTGTTGCAGGTACAAACAATGTCTATAACTATAATGGAGAAAGTCAGACTCAAGATTTAGGTTTGACCCGATTGCTTTATCGGGATGCCAAGCGTAAAACCTCAGCGACCTTAAAAGGTTGGCATCGTGAATCAAAAAGCTATATTGATGATGCAGAGTTGACTGTACAACGAAGAGACGTTGCAGGTTGGCAATTCAATCTTGACCATCGTGAATATATTCAATCTGCAGTGCTGGATTTGAGCCTAGGATATAAGCGCGGCACAGGTGCATTTGATTCATTACCAGCAGTTGAGGAAGCGCTGAACGAAGGTACATCACGGATGAAGATCTGGACGCTGGATGCCAATCTGAATGTTCCGTTCCAATTTGAAAATCAGCAATATAGCTACTCAAGTGCCTTTAGAGCGCAATATAACGGCACGCCACTGACCATCCAAGACCGGCTTTCTATTGGTGGAAGGTATACGGTACGCGGTTTTGACGGTGACCTAACCTTAGCAGCAGACCGTGGATTTTACTGGCGCAATGATTTAGCCATGTCTATTTTCCCCACACACCAATTTTATATTGCTTTAGATGCGGGTCATGTCGATGGACAATCAGCAGAATGGCTATTGGGCCAAACCTTAATTGGCACAGCCATGGGTTTTAGAGGCCAAGTACAGGCAGGTGGTAGCTTTTATTATGACTTTTTTGTAGGCAAGCCGCTGCAGAAACCTGACCACTTCCAAAATTACGATATGAATTATGGGATTAGCCTGAATTACTCATTTTGATTTTGAGCATTCAAAAAAAATAATGAGTCCTTAAAGACATTTGAAAAGATTTAAAGCATTGGTAAAAGAGAAATGAATAAGAACTGTTATAAAACGATTTTTAGTCAAACCCGTGGTGAGATGATTGCCGTTGCAGAAAATGTCTCAGCCGCAGGACAAGCCTCAACACAGAATAATAAAGCGGTTGATCTTGAAACAGCAGTCATTGCTTCTGAAAAAAGTTTAGGTTTAAAAGTTCTTTCATTTTCATTGATGCTGATTACAGGCACTGCTCTGATCAGTGCATCTATTGGTGTATCACACAGTAATGTTGTTGCAGACCCGAATGCGGCAGGCAATCAGCGTCCAACGATATTGAACAGCGCCAATGGCACAGCGCAGGTGAATATTCAAACCCCAAGCAAAGCTGGGGTATCGGTGAATCACTACCAGCAATTTGATGTGAATCAGAATGGTGTCATTTTAAATAACAGCCGCCAAAATACCCAAACGCAGCTTGGGGGTTATATCCAAGCCAATCCGTGGCTTGCAGGCGGTGAAGCCAAAGTCATTGTCAATCAAGTCAACAGCAGCAATCCAAGTCACTTAAATGGCTATGTAGAGGTCGGTGGACGCAAAGCAGATGTGATCATTGCCAACCAAGCTGGGATTAATGTCGATGGCGGCGGTTTTATCAATGCAGGTGGGGTGACTTTAAGTACCGCTAATCCGAATATTCAAAATGGACAAGTCACGGGTTATCAAGTCCGTGACGGGGTGATTAACATCACAGGTCAGGGCTTGGATGCCGGTAAAGCCGACTATACCCAACTGCTCAGCCGTGCTGCACAGATCAATGCGGGGATTTGGGCTAAAGAATTAACGGTGGTTGCCGGACAAAATGATATTGAAGGCAATCCGCAGGCTGGTGCGATACAGGCTGCTTCGGGATCGGCAGGCACTGTACCACAGTTTGCCATTGATACCAGTCGCTTAGGCGGGATGTATGCGGGCAAAATCAGTTTAATCAGTACCGAACAAGGGGTTGGGATTAACAATGCGGGGCAAGTGTTTGCCTCAGCTGGGCATATTAAAATCAGTGCCAATGGCGAGCTGCAAAATAGCGGTGCAGTCGTTGCAGAAAATAAAGTCGATAGCACCCCAGTGAGTTTAAATCTTCAAGCAAAAGATTTAAACAATACTGGCAAGATATTAAGTCTGGGCGATCAACGCATTCAGGCTGAAAACGTCAATAATACTGGCCTCATTAATAGCCAAGGTTTGACGCGTATTGATGCCAGTCAAGGCATTCAAAATGTGGGTACAGGTCAAATCTATGGTGACCATATTGCCCTACAAACCGCGCATCTTCTCAATGCGGAACAACAAACCAGCGAAGGTGTCAAAGCAGGCACGATTGCGGCACGTCAACGCTTAGATATTGCAGGCGGAAAAATTGAAAATAGAGAACAAGCCCTAATCGCCAGTGAAGGTACGCTGACCGTTGGTGGACAACTGAATGTAAACCATATGGCTGAAGGCTCTGCCGCATCCTTAGATAATGCCAGTGCACGTATTCAATCTGTGGGTGACATGTACCTAGGTGTGGATACGTTGACCAACCGAAATTTACACTTCAGTTCAAGTGTTAAAGAAATACCGGAAACCCGCAAAGATGTGACCGCTTATCAAGGAGCTGGAAGTGCTGAAATTCTTGATTCATCGCATATTACAGGTCACGGCAGTCATGACACCATTTATCTGGACGGTCAAAAATATGAAGACTATACCAGATATATCTATAACCAGTACGAAACTAAACATTATGTGGATTCCAGTGCACCTGCGGAGATTATTTCAGGCGGTGCACTGACGCTAAAAGGCCAAAGCCTGACCAATGACAAGAGTCAGATTCTAGCGGCGAAAGGCATCACTATTGAACAAAATGAGGTGAATAATATTGATGCTGAGGGTGAGCATCGTGTGATTAAAAATGGGACATCGCAGTATCACTATGTAGGATGGAACTCTTTAGGTACCAGCAAAAAAAGCGAATGGAATGGTGTTCGTGCCTATAATCCTGCGGACATTGTGACACCGATCAAACTTGATGTGGTGAAATATGATGGTGCTCATCAAGGTGGATTAAATGGTGATACCTCAGAACTCAGCTTACCGCTGCAATCCTTATACAGCGTGAATAAAGAAAATAATAACCGCCCTTTGATTGAAAGCAGCGATGCCTTTACTAATTATAAAAAATGGTTAGGCAGTGATTACATGCTGCAAATGTTCGCGACCGACCCGCAAAACATGCAAAAACGTTTAGGGGATGGTTATTACGAGCAAAAACTGGTCAATGACCAAATTGCACAACTGACGGGTCAAGTTTATTTAGATGGTTATACGAACTTCGAGGATCAATTCAAAGCCTTGATGGATTCTGGGGTGAGTGCCGCCAAAGATCTTAATTTAAGTGTTGGGGTGAAACTTTCAGAAGCACAGATTGCTCGATTGACCAGTGATATGGTGTGGCTGGTGACAGAAACCATTACCGTTGATGGCGAAAAAATCCAAGTCTTGGTACCGAAAGTGTATGTTGCAGTACAGCCGGGAGATTTAAACAACAAAGGTACCTTGATTGCAGGCGAGACGGTCAATTTAAAACTGAGTGGGGATTTAAACAACCAAGGCAGCATTGCTGGACGCCAATTGGTGAATCTTGAAGCCAATAACATGAATAACGTGGGCGGCTTAATACAAGGTCGAGACGTCTTTGCGACAGCACACACCGATATCAATAATATTGGTGGGACAATGACCGCCAATCAAACCCTTGCCCTTGATGCGGGCCGAGACATTAACAACATCACCACGACGATTAAAACTGAAAATAAGCACGGTTTAAGTGAATTTAGCGCTGAAAACATTGGCCGTGTTGCTGGGCTGTATGTACAAGAGGCGGATGGTCAGCTGGTTGCTAATGCCAAGAATAATATCAATCTGACTGCATCAGATCTACAAAGCCAAGGCAGTGTTACCATCAAAGCGGGACAAGACCTGAATCTTTCTACGGTGAATGTCAGTCGCAGTGATTTAAGCTCAGCAGGTGACAAGGATCAGATTCTGAATGCTTCGAGTCGAGATGTAGGGACGCAGATTCAGGCGAAAGGTAATATCTCTCTGCAAAGCGTTGCCAATACTCAGATTAAAGTCGGCACATTGAAGAGTACGTCGGGCAATGTAGTGATTGATGCTAGACAAAATGTCTTGAGCGAAAATGGACGAGATGAACGCAGTTCTCAGCTTGCCGCCCAAGAAAAAGGTGGCTTCTCTACAACAGATAAAAAAATCCAATCTTCGACCAGTCAATCGATTGCAACCGACATCCAATCGGGTGGCAATATCCTGATCAATAGCCAAACAGGAGATATTCAAGCCACACACCTGCAAGCAGGTGCGAAAGACAGCATTCAAATTACGGCAAACCAAGGTAATGTCAAACTTTTGTCAGATATTGATACTGACATGAAGAGCACGGAAACAGCCAAGAAAAATACAATTCAATTTAAAAACCGTCAATCAGGATATATCGACGAAGACGTTGCACAAACACAGCTCAAAGCTGGCAAAAATGTTGATATCAATGCCGGTAAAAATATCGAGCTGCAAGCCAATGATATACAAGCTCAAGACAATATTTATATTGGCAATACCCAATTCGAACGCCAAGCGGATGGCAGTTTAAAATCCAAAGATGGTAATGCCCTGCCCGAAAATGTCAGTCTGACGACATTAGAAACCAATGATCAGCAATGGGATGAAACACAAAAGGGCTATCGAGGCATTGCCAAAGACTTAATGAAAGTGACTGCTGTTGGCTTAGCAGGTATTGAGGCTTTAGCTCCGGGATTAAAAGCACCGAAGATCACGATCGGAGAATCATCGAGCACACGGACTGAGAAAAGAACACAAACAGGGACCGATCTTGGTGCCAATAATGTCTATGTGGGCTCAGCAGGTCAAACGACACTGACCAGTAGTAACATTGATGCACAGAACACGGTCTTAGCGGGCAAAAAAGTCACGCTCGATGCAGCAGAAGAACAACACAAAACGGTAAGCTCAAACAGCAAAGAAACGGTACAAGGTCTTGGGGTAAAGCTGAATAAAGACAGCATTCGAGTGGGCGGCTTTGTACTTGAAGATACAGAGAATACCGTTAAAACTACAGCCACAACGCATAAGTCAGGCAATATCAATACTGAAAACTTAATGATTCAAGGTGCTGAAGGTGTAGATCTCCTCGGCCAAAATATCACGGCTGCAGGTGATACGATCATTGATCATGGTCGAGGAAATCTCAACATAGGCGGTTATGAAAATAAAACCGCCACAGAAGAAAAGACCCATACTGAAACTGTGAGTACAGAAGTCGGCATTCGCAATGCCTATTTAGATGCAATCTTAGCGGTAGAAGCTGTTGCAGATGCAACTAAAGCCTTATCTAAAGCTAAAGATGAGTATAGCCAAGCACAACGTGACTATGCAGCGGGCCGAATTACCAAAGGAGCCTTAGATGACAGCAAAGCCAATGTCGCAATGGCAACGGCCAATGTAGCAACTGCACAGATTGCTGTAGGGGCAGCAGCCGCATCTGCGGCTGCAAGCAGTGCAACCTATGGCTTTACTATTGGTGCCAATGGTGAAAGGATTGAAACTACGACGACCACGAATACAGAACAAAGCCAATGGCAAGGTAGCAACTTAGATTTAAACAACCTTCAGCTTAAATCAGAAGGTCAAGACATCAATATTCAAGGTAGTCGCGTGAATGCGGCAGGCACTACGACCTTCGATGGCAGCAAAGACCTGAATGTGACTGCAGGCGTCGAGCATAGTAAACAGGACAACAGCAGTAAAACCAATAGCCAAAGTGTGAGCTATACCTATGGCGGTGGCGGCAGTGCTTCAATAGGCAAGCAAACCAGCCAATCACAAAACGAAAGCCTCACCCACGTAAATAGTGAAGTTGTACTGAATCGTACTGAAGGTGCTATTGATAAATTGAATGTTCAAGGCGGTACGGTGAGCATTGCTGATCGAGGTAGCCTGCAAGTTAAGGAAATTCATGTAGAAAGCTTGCAGGATACAGCATCCAGCAGCAATAGCAGTAAAGGCGGTTCTATTGGCGGCGGTTATGGTTCGGGTTCAAAGAATATTACGGCCAGCTACAACCAAGCTAAAGGTAATAGTGACAGTGCATGGGTGAATGACACCAGTAAGTTGCTGATAGGTAATGCACAAAACGATGCAGACTTGGATGCAATGGGTGTGAAAAATGTCACTAATATTGGTGGTGTGATTGCGAATGCGACAAAGAAAACTGATGGTTCATTAAGTGATCATGGTAAGTTAAATTACTCGGGCGAACTTGAGCTGAAAGATCTTGAGGACCACAACTACAACAGTAGCAGCGGCTTTAATGTCTCGACCAATATCGGTATTCCACAAGGTGGGACCAAAGAAGCATCTACTGCACCAAAAGGTTCAACGACCATTGGCCTCAACAGCAGTGGACAAGAAACAGAACAGCTGACCAAAGCGACGATGGGACAAGGTACTGTAAAAAATGCGACCGATACGACCAATCGAGACATTAACAACACGCAAGAAATCACTAGAGATCAAACTACAGGCATGCTGGATGGCTCTGTGACGGTTGATCATCGTTTACTGACAGAAAGTGGCCGTGCGGAGATTATTCAGCAGCAAAAGGATCTACCTGAAAATTTCCGTCAAAGTGCTGAAAATTTAGCGAAAGCATTACCAGAGGGTGAGTACAAAGATAAGGCTTTACAAACGCTAAATAATATTCAGGCAAGGCTTTATAATTTACCAAGTGAATATAAAGAAACGGGCGTAGTTGGTGACAAAGTTGCAAGTGAATTACTCAAACGAGGGATAGAGCCCAAAGAAGTAGAAGCATTATTTTCTAAATTAGATTTTTTCTATGCAGCAAAAGAATTTAGTGAGATTCAGAATCAATTAGATACATTAGCTCAATCTGGTGTTGATTTAGAAACGATTTTTAAACAACCTAAAATAGGCGTAAGCGAACAAGAAACAATTTATGCAAAAGGGACTGACTTTGAGACAAAAGTTACGACTCAAACAACAGTTGGTATGACTATTTTAAGCAATATTGCAGATTTAGGGAATAATATAAAACAGATTAGCGATGATTTAGGTGTTGATTTAGGTACTGTTCAACTTGCGGTAGGTTTAATGATTTCAGGTCCAGTTCGTTTAGTAATTGAGACAGGAAAGTCTTTAGCTTTAGATAATGTAGCAGGAGCTGAAATAGCTCAAGGATTTGATGCTCTAGCAACATCATTAACTGCCGCCGCTCATCTTACCAATTCAAATACGATTAATAATTGGACTAATCCAGAGAAAGTTAAAGAAATTGAAAACTCTACGTCTGAAAATAAATTAGATGAATTGAAATTTGCAAATGAAATTGAAAAGAATAAACAAGGTGCAGAATATTTAATTAATGCTGTGGCTGGAGTTGTAGGTGCTGGAATAGGTAAAGGTGTTGTTAAGGGGAAAGATTCAGAACTTGAAGTTTCTAAATCTGGATTTGAAATAGGGGATAATAATTCCATAACTGGACATCAGATTTTAGGCATACATAAGGACGAAAGTAATAATACTATTGGTAATTACATAGTCGAAGGCACCAAGCCATCAACTAAAGATAAAGTTATTAATGTTGAAACACAATATTATGAAAATCCAGGACATCATGACTTGAAAGATGGAAATATGCCTTATAACTCTACTAAAGCAATAATTCCTGACAATCATGTAAAATTATGGGAAAACAGTGTAAAAATTGATAGTGATCCAAAAAATAGATGGGCAATTGAAAATAAAGATGGGAAGGTCATTTATCATAGGTTTCAAGATGATGGTAATGGCAATTTCCATTGGAATGGTTCGACAAAAGGTATTACGTCCTCAGGAAAGGAACGAAATATCAAGATTTCTGATGTCCCTTCTGACTTGATAAAAATGGTAGATAGCAAATGAATAGAATTGGAAACGATCAAGTTTTTATAGAGTTTGATGGAAATTATCAGAATAGTAATTTCATCCCATTGCGTTTATGTATTGAGGGGGAGTATCTAGGAACTTTAGACTCTCCTACTTATGTGACTAGCTTTATAAATTCACTAAAAAACTTACTAAATGATAATTACTATTATAGCAATGTGATAAATGATGAAAATTGTAAAAAATTTTTCTATCCTAAAGGTTTATTATCTGAGAATTACAGAATCACTTTAGAAGAAACCTTTGATGATTTCAGTAAAAGGGCAGCAAGGAATAATAATACTATTTATTTTACTTGGTTTTTATATGAAGATCATTTTTTTGAATACAAAGATAACATTGTAAATAAGGTAATTTTTTCTAAATGTAAAAGTCTAGATTTACTCAATTTAATAGATGATTTTCTTGAAGTAATTAATTAAGGGGCTGTAGTCGATAAGGCTAAATACCTACCAAAATTAGGAGGTGACAACAGCACTCAATGGTCTTTCAGCAGCGATTAGTACAGGGATGGTAACGGTTGCGAAGAAAGGTGGTGGTATTGTTATTGATACTGCTAAAAGTACTAAACGTATTTTAGAGCCTGTAAATTATTTTGTGTAAGTTCGATTTTTTAATCGATCATCGAACGTAATCGTAAATCAGTTCATCGCTAAATGATATAAGTAGCGCTGTTGTGCAATATTGGCATTTGAATACTTTTTATGAGGTTCATTCTTCTTGTAATTCTATTACTGAATAAACCCTAAGTGGCCGACTTGGAATAGGAATGAGTGGTAGGGAACGAATAGGAATAGGTGGTAGGTTTATGCAGGAATATGCAACATTCTGCTTTGCACACAATGTCATGGCTATTGGATCATGGATTTAAAGCAGAACCGTGTTAATGTCCAGACTGCGTAACAGCGTCTTGGTGACTGGTGTTTTACTGCTAATGTCTAAAATTTTTTGTTTCAGTTCATCCGATAATGGCTGAGCAAAGGACAAACGACGTTCAATCCACTCTTTACCTTCTTTATTGCTATTAAAATCAGCTTCTACTGAAAATTGACCGAGCTCCAGACCTTTGTGACTGGCATACATGCGCAGCGTAATCATGGTACAGGAAACCAGACCGGAACAAATAAAATCATAAGGTGCAGGACCCCGATCTTGCCCGCCCAATGATTCAGGTTTATCCGTCATAAACTGGTGTTTGCCACTTTTCACTTCGCCTGACCAAGGTTCATCCAGGCTCTGTACTTCTGCATTTGCAATAATTTCCATATTCCAACTTCCTGAATTTTATTGTTATTTTGAGGCTCGCATTTTATTGGGGAATGCAGGTGCTTCCAGGCGAGGTCCCGGATAGTCAGGAATGGTGCCAAAACGGTTATCCTGATTCATCCAGTGGTCACGGGCTTGGCACAGCTCTTCCTGAGTCCGCCCGACAAAGTTCCACCACAGTAATATTGGTGACTCGAAAGGTTCGCCACCCAATAGCAGTACTCGACTGCCTTTATGTAACTGGATTTCAATTTCCGTCATGCCTGGTTCCAGCACGACCATTTTGTCCTCTGTCAGCTCATGACCGTTGACTTCAGCAGCCCCCTCCAGCGCCATAAAGCCATATTCAAATTCCGGATTCAGTTGAATTCGGGTGGTGGTGGATTCCTGTGCAGTTAAATCCACACCCAGCAATTCGCTATGCACCGCAACTGGGGACCGAGTTTGCAAGAACTCCCCCACCAGTACGGTAAATTCAACCTGATCTTTTTCCACCACCGGCAGTTCCGGATAATGATCAAAACGCGGTGCCATATTAATCTTGTCATCCGGCAAGGCAATCCAGAGCTGCGCAGCGTGCATATGGGTTTCGGTTTCCGGTGCCACTTCAGTATGGGAAATGCCATATCCTGCGGTCATTAAATTGACCTGTTTGGGGCGAATCAGTTGCTTTGTACCCAAGCTGTCGGTATGCATCATGGTGCCTTCAATCATCCAGGTAAAAGTCTGCAAGCCAATATGTGGATGTGGTCCGACATCCAGACCATCACCTTGGGGAAAAGTCACGGGACCAGCATGATCCAGAAAGCACCATGCCCCAATTAAACGCTTATGGCGACTGGGTAAGGCGCGCTTAATCACAGTGCCCTGTCCAATTTCCGCACTACGCAAAGGAAATTCCTGAATAAAGCGGTTTACGTATTTTTCACAATCGTCCGAATTGGAAAGCTCTGTATAGCTGCTATTGGTCATATGACTATCCTGAATTTCATGAACGCAACTGTTCTTGTAAGTCCTACCTATTGTTATCAATCATATAGACTGTTCCTTAAAATGTAGTCAAACATAGTTAAGGACTAATTCGCACTCTGTTAATGTCTTGTTGCCAAGCGTGTAACTAGAGCCTAAGTCGGTCAGTTCCGACTTGTAGCGGTCAGTCCGTTCTTGCAATATACGCCTTACCTCACGGTAAGGTGTGTAACGACTTATCTCAGAGTCGTTTAATCTTGCAAGCACGTTTCTCGCACCATTCCAATCAGCTTGCACAACTTCCCCATTAAAACGGTAAAAGCGATCTCCCTTACGTGTGCCTATTAAAAGCCCATGCAAGAAAGAATCACATTGCGAAGTATATGAAGCATTAACTAGATGTACCGTAGAACCTCTACGGTGAGATACAACATTCAGGGCATCAGCTAATAAACCTTTAACCCATGTATTTAAGCGTCTATTGGTATTTTTGCCATAGCTACGTTTGCTTTGAATTGGAGAAGTTAAATCCTCTGCAACAATCACTTTAGCTTTATTGACTAGCTTGTGACTCGCTGTAAAGATCAGCGTCTTGAGTTTTGCCTTTTGAGTGTCTTGTCGCTTATCTAGCTTCTTTCGACCTAAATTGTTTAGCTCAATTTTCTGCTTCTTGTGTGGCTTTGCCCTCGAAAGCGCTCTTAGCTTGTTTTTATTCTTGTATTTTTGATTCAGGTAATCAGATTCACTTGAGATCAGCTTACCTAAGCCTTGACCATACACAGCACCATCAGAATCTACAAAGGCTTCTGAATACCCCTTATCAACACCGATAGTTTCTTGACCACAATCTTGAGTTTCAATCGCATCATAAGTTGAATGAACTTCGATATTTCCATTCCGAAGAATAATCCTTAACGTACCTTGCGGTGCAAATTCCATAATGGTGTTAAGTGGGATTTTAATGGTTTGTCGATGTACTAAACTCGGTACTTTAAGCCAACATTGACCGTTTAACTCAAAGGTTTTACACATATCAGCACGTACAATAATTTGGTTATACGTGTGATTCACCCCATGTTTAAAATGCTTACGCATCTGACGATGAAGAAAATTATCTGTTGTCCATTCATCTTTTTTAAGAAGGGTGTAAAGCCTTTTTAGCTCTTTATCGCATGTTGTTCTTTTACGAATTGCCTTCTTAACTTTTTCTTTTGCAGCTTCGCGATAGGCTTTAATATCACCAATACAATCACGTAGCGTTTCTTTCCAGGCATTTGCTGACACACCGAAGTCACGACCTTCTTTCATCCACCCATCACGAATGGTCCTATCACTGATATTTAAGCCTGAAATAGCACCATATCTAGTCCAAACCTCACCTCTAACACGACCAAGTAAAACAGCTTGTTTTTCAAGCTGCTTATACTTTTCTCGATTCAGATTTCTACAGTGATGAATGCGTGTTAATTTCACAAAGTCATGCCTGGGTTAAGGGATTGGATAATCAATAGATATGGATGCTAATATACCAAGACATTAGGGTCTGTTGACATTTCAAGTATAGAATTTACCCGATAAAGGTAGCCAAATAAATATACAAGCTAATGCAACTGCACCCTCATAGCTACACTTTAGCTTATCATATCGTGTTGCTATTCCTCTGAACTGCTTTAACCTACAAAATGCATTCTCAACTAAGTGTCTGATTTTATATAAATACCAATCCATATGGTCATTATTTGACTGTGTATTTGATTTTCTTGGAATATTAGCTTTAGTTTTTTTCGCAGATATTTGTTCCCTTAATGATTCAGAGTCATATCCTTTGTCTGCACAACATACTTCCGTTTCACTCAAATCCAGTTTTTCAATCATTTTTGGAGCAATCTTGACATCATGTGTCGTTCCATCGGAGATAATAATTTCAATTGGATTGCCATCTGCATCAACAGCTAAGTGTATTTTAGAACTATTTCCACCAATGCTTTTAGAAATATCCTGATCTTTTATTCCAGCAGAATGTTGGTGTGCCCGAACATGACCGTCAATAAAAACCCATTCCATATCAGCATTTGAAGAAATTAATTTAAATACTTTCATTAACTTATAATTTTTACACCAACGATTATATTTAGGACTTACGCATTGACGGATTCAAAAAAGTATTAAAATACTTTATAAAGTATCTGTGATCAGACGAATTAAACATGCTTCTACAGCAACTTGTACATTACCCATTTATATGGGCTTTCTCATGACAGAACCGAACTCTATTAGCTGCACACAACTTGCCGAGACTTATAATATCTCGCATGATAGTGTAAATCGCTTTCTAGAGCGTGAAGACTACACACCTCACGACCTATATCAAGAATCAATTCAACATATTGATAATAATAAACTTATAGTCAGTATTGATGATACTGTTTTAGATAAACCATATAGTCAACATATGGACTTGGTTAGCTATTTTTGGTCAGGCAAACACCACCGATCCGTCAAGGGTATTAATCTCATTACCTTGTATGCGACAGATCGAAATGGTCAAAATATTCCAATTAATTTCCGAATTTATGACAAATCTGAAAGTAAAACCAAGAATGATTACTTTATGGATATGTTAAGTGAAGTACTCAGTTGGGGTGCAAAGATTCAATTTATTACAGGTGATAGTTGGTATTCATCGACTGGAAATCTAAAAACCATAAGAAAATATGGTATTCGATTTATGTTTGGTATCGACTGTAACCGTAAGGTTTCCCCAGAAAAAGGACAATGGTTTCAACTGCGCTTATTGCCAGATTTCCATCAGGGTCAAGTGATCTGGCTCAAAGATTTTGGCTTTGTACAATTATTTAAGACTCAGTTAAAAGAACAGCAGAGGTTTTATATTGTGCATCAAGATGAAGATGATTTATTGTCCTTTGAAGGTTTTCATGAATTACATTCAAGTCATTGGAAAATAGAGCAATATCACCGGGTGATTAAACAGGTTTGTCATATTGAAAAGTTTCAAGTAAGACGATCTAAACTGATTTTGAATCATATTTTTTCAGCCTTGATGGCCTACGTTGAGATACAAAAGAACCAGTTTGAGCGGATCTTTGAAAATATATATCGTTGGCAGAAGAAATTATTTAGACCAATTATCAAAAACTTCATTGATGACTTTATTCTCGATAAAAATCATCTGCTACCACAGAGAATCTATAAGTAATAGTGCGTAAGTCCTAATATTTTTTAAATATTGAGTTATACGAACCAAATTCTTTAGGCAAATCACGCCAAGGACAGCCTGTTCTTATTCTATAAAGTATTGCTTCGACAAAATTTCTCAAATTAGATTTGAAATAGATATCAAAATTTCGGAAAATAGAAAGTAACTTAGACCATTGTTGATCATTCAGCATTGTACGAGGCATAGCGAGAGTAAAATTGGGTTTGGCGATTTAATTTTACTATCTCGCTATTTTTTTAAGCAACAAATGTCAACAGACCCTAACCTAAAATAAAAAAAGATAATCATTTAAATCTCTAATAAATATCCACCTTGCCACTAGTTAATCGACATAGACAAAATGAGCACTTATGCAAATATTTGTCTATATTTTTAGTTGTAGTTAATTACTCTTCATCATTCAGCCTATAGTTAAAGTTAGTACGCTGAATACTATGGACAGGACAATATTATTTTTGAAATTTTCTTCATAAAACAAGGTCTAAACGCGATAAATGATTGACTATTTTTACCCTATTCATATGAATTTTATAGGAAAAAAATTTTTTGTCACAATTATAGCGATGACTTACCCAGTCTTCTGTATACAGATATTTTTCCTCAGCATACTATTTCTCCCTGACCAATCTGCTATAGAAGAGGATAATCATGTCCCAAGGACAGCAGGAAAATTTTCATTACTCTGAAAATCAAGAATATAATCATATCGGGAACAATAAAGATAAATATTCAAATATCGGAACTGCCATTTTACCCAAGCAGCTGTGTACGCTCGCCAATCAAAAACAGATAGAACACCAACTAGAACATCCTAGCACCCGTATTCCGGAACAATTTCAACAATATTATCTGGATTATCAAAATAAGCACCAACGACAGTTTTTAAAATGCGTCAATTTTATTGGTCAGCTGACTTTTTTAAGCTATTTCTTTGTCGATTGGGTTTTATTACCGGACATTGGCATGCTGTCCGGTATTGCACGGCTCAGTCTTGTCATCTTGGCACTGTCGGTCAACTGGCTGGCTTTCCGCTACTGCAAGAATATTAAAATTCTGGATAGCTTGCTGCCAGCCTCTGTTGCAGCTGCAGCAGCAATATGGCTTGAACTGCTGTATTTATCACATAGTCCCGTTGTGAATACGTATCTCTACGCCAGCATCATCTTTATTTTATTGGGCAATTTATGCATACAGGTATCTTTTCGTAATTCTATTTTTAGTTCCCTGCTGATTAGTGCGGTGATTTTTAATGGCGTATTCAGGTTGGTCAGTGTCCAGGAACTGATTTTATTTTCACTCATTTACGCGCCGGTTTTATTGCTCAGCATGTATATCAGCTGGAATAACACATTAAATTCAAAACGTAATTTTTTGCGGGTATTACTCAATGACTGGAACTATTACACCTTAACTGAAATGGCGCATACGGATGAACTGACCCAGTTATATAACCGCCGACAATTTTTACAACTGGCCGAACAGAACATACAGCAATGGCCCAAATATAATTTAACCTGTCTATTGATGTTTGATATCGACTTTTTTAAGAATATTAATGATACATATGGTCATGATGTGGGAGATGAAGTGCTGCGGGTACTGGCTGATATTACTCGCCGGGAAATGCGTCATAGCGATGTACTGGCCCGTTTTGGGGGGGAAGAATTTATTGCTTTGCTACCCGATACCACACTGGAAGATGCGATGAATATTGCCAACCGCTTATGCCGAAAAATTGAAAGCCATCAAATTTGTGTTAAAGATAAGTGCTTTTTTAATTTCAGTGTGTCGATTGGAGTATCCCAACTGCAGCCAAATCAAAGTGATTTAAACCTGCTGATTAAAAATGCCGATATTGCACTCTACCAAGCCAAGAAAAATGGACGCAATCAGGTGGCGATTTATACCCATGAATAATTAAAAATTATCTTCATCGAAACAGCCTTGGTCTATTTTATAAATATGAAAACTGCGCTCGACTTGCATACTAAAGCCGAATTTAGTGGCTCAAAATATTTATTCCTATTCTTCAAAGATTAATTTTTTAAAATATAAAAAAGAGCGCCTAAGCGCTCTTTTTTATTTGAATAATTCTAGATTCCTAAACTGCCGCGCGCATCTTGCACAAAATTCAAAGCAATGCTTTTAATTTTGCTCATGGCGTAATTTAGGCAGGAAGCAGTGCTTCCTGAAACCCTGAGAGGTGAAATAACAAAGCACTGCTTTGTCACCTCGCAAGACTTTCAGCTATGCTGAAAGTTACTCCCATTCAATCGTTGCTGGTGGCTTAGATGACACGTCATAAACCACACGTGAAACATCTTTGATTTCGTTCATGATACGAGTCGAAATCTTGTCTACCAATTCATATGGAAGATGCGCAAAACGAGCTGTCATAAAGTCAACAGTTTCAACGGCACGAAGTGCAATCACCCATGCATAACGACGGCCATCGCCCACTACACCAACAGATTTAACTGGTTGGAATACAGCGAAGGCTTGAGCAGTTTTGTCATACCAACCGCTAGCGCGAAGTTCTTGCATGAAGATGTCATCAGCCAGACGAAGAATGTCGGCATATTCTTTTTTCACTTCACCCAAAATACGCACGCCCAAACCTGGACCCGGGAATGGATGACGATAAAGCATCTCAAACGGCAAGCCTAAAGTGGTACCTAAACGGCGTACTTCATCTTTAAACAGGTCACGGATTGGCTCAACCAGTTCAAATGCTAAATCTTCTGGTAAACCGCCCACATTGTGGTGTGATTTAATTACGTGTGCCTTACCGTTTTTAGTTGCAGCAGATTCAATCACGTCCGGGTAAATTGTGCCTTGTGCCAGGAAGTTTACGCCATCAAGCTTACGTGCCTCTTCAGCAAAGACTTCAATGAACTCACGACCAATGATTTTACGTTTTTTCTCAGGGTCAACTTCACCTGCGAGAGCGGACAAGAAACGGTTTTCAGCATCGGCACGAATTACACGGATACCCATGTTTTTCGCAAACATATCCATCACTTGCTCGCCTTCGTTCAAACGAAGCAAGCCATTATCTACGAATACGCAAGTCAATTGATCGCCAATGGCTTTATGAAGAAGCGCAGCAACTACAGATGAATCTACGCCACCTGAAAGACCAAGCAATACTTTTTGATCGCCAATCTGTTCACGTAACTGTTCAACACGCAGGTCGATGATGTTTTCCGAGTTCCAAAGATTACGGCAACCACAAATGCTGTGTACAAAGTTAGACAATAACTCGGCACCTTTTGCAGTATGGGTCACTTCCGGGTGGAACTGCACGCCATAGAAACGGCGTTTTTCATCGCTTACTGCTGCAAATGGACAGCTTGGTGTACTGGCAGTCACCTGGAAACCTTCAGGAATTGCACTGACTTTATCGCCATGGCTCATCCAAACATTGAGTTTGTTTTCACCATCGTCTAAATCACCCAGAAGCTGGTCACGAACCAAAACGTCTACCGCAGCATAACCAAATTCATGCACGGTACCTGGCTCTACTTTACCGCCAAGCTGTTCGGACATGGTTTGCAAGCCGTAGCAAATACCCAATACAGGTACACCCAGGTTGAATACAACTTCAGGTGCGCGTGGACTACCTTCTTCATGAACACTTTCCGGACCACCCGACAAGATGATACCGTTTGGTTTAAATGCGCGAATGTCTTCTTCAGACATGTCATAGGCATACATTTCAGAATATACGCCAGCTTCACGTACACGACGTGCAATAAGCTGACTGTATTGAGAACCGAAATCCAGAATCAGGATGCGGTCTTCAGTGATTTGAGTATTGGTAGTCATGACAAACAACTATGCAAGGCAAACGAAATAAGCGCTGCATTCTATCATTTTTCGGCGCATTAAGCACACTATTCGCACAAGGCTTTCAATTCGTTGATTGCATTATATTTCTGGCACAACAAGGCACCCGTCCGGATGCCTTATTTATATTGCCATTTTTCTATTTTCACGATTTAGATATCCTTCAATTTCATCATGATGGATATCGACCTCATCTGTTTAGACCGTGTCGTATGCTCTCTAGGACTTTGGTGATTAAGTCAAATCTTGCAGCTTAGTCCTGATTATACCAAAGCCATTTATCCTTTGGGTTTACCAGTTTTTCTATTTTAACAACATCGATGTTAGTGGATTGATCACTTTGAGTATCCACTTCACCCATCACTTTCACCTGATCACCGGCCTTTAAGCCCATCGGTTTCCAAAAATCATCATCGACATCAATGTCAATTGAACCGGAACCATCTTTGAGTTCAAAATGATCGCCCCGTATTCGTTTGACAATGATTCCAGACAAGGTCACTGCAGTTTCATCTGCCAGTTGTTTTGCTTCTACAACCGTTACCATATTTTGGGCAGCTTCATTCACGATCATCTGATCACTTTTACCCGCCCAAGATGCTGAAGAAAACATTACACCAGAGATAAAAATTACCCATAACATTTGCTTCATGGCTGACTCCACTTTGGTAGCTTCATCAAGCTTTATTGAAGCAAAATCCTGGCAATTTGTACGCAGCTTTTATGTACTGTGCACAGGTTTTATGTAATTACCAAAAGACCTGTACAAACTAGAATCAACCTTCTATTTTCCTCAATTCTGGTGATGATCTCTCTAGCATGTCATCTACACTGAATTTACCTGCACCATGCAACATCAAGAACAATAGTCCACCAGAGTCATGGCAATATTTTTCATCAGGTGAATGGCATCATCCGGAGTCCCGGTGCCGTGGAAAATAAAGCCGCAAATAAAGGTAAAAACGGCTAAGCCCAAGGCAGCCAGGCGGGCCTGGAAACCAAAGAACAAGGCCAGACCACCGCCAGCGACGACCAGGATACTCAAAGGCAGCAGACTGCCCGGGACACCTTTAGATTCCATATACCCGGCCGTTGCAGTATAAGCATTGATTTTCATCCAGCCAGACATCAGAAAAATATAGGCTATCAATACACGTGCAACCAAAGCGATAAAGGCATCGGTTTGCAGACTTTGCAGCAGATTTTTTATAAAAATATTCGGATTAAACATGAGGTCACCTTTTGATTTTTGTTTTAATGACCTCTTCATGCTAAGCCTGTTTTTATCAGGGTCAATAAATAATTTGTAAGATAAATCATTGTGAAAAAAGGGAAGGATGAAAATGCAATTAATTTTCTTTTTGGTACTGACTTTCATGCCCCAGACTGCTAGGATTTCAGCACATTTTTGCTGTCTGTAGCGCCATGGAACTGCTTGATTTTATCTTACACGTTGATGCCCATCTGCTCGAATTTATCACCGATTACGGCGTGTGGATTTATGCCATTCTTTTCTTGATTATTTTTGTAGAAACCGGTTTGGTGGTTATGCCATTTCTGCCAGGTGACAGCCTACTGTTCGCAGCAGGAGCCTTAGCAGCATCCACAGGCGCAATGAATCCTTATATTCTGGTCATCTTGCTGTTTACTGCCGCAGTATTGGGCGACACGCTGAATTATCATATTGGTAAATTTATTGGGCCGCGTGTCTTTGAAATTGAATCACGGTTCATTAATAAAAAGCATTTAACCTATACGCAAAAATTCTTTGAAAAACATGGCGGAAAAACCATTATTTTTGCCCGTTTTATTCCTTTCGCCCGTACTTTTGCCCCGTTTGTCGCCGGTGCAGGTCACATGAATTATAGATATTTCCTCAGCTTTAATGTCATTGGTGCCATTTGCTGGGTCGGTTCTTTTGTAATTTTAGGCTACTTGTTTGGCAATATGCCGATTGTTAAAGACAATTTTACCCATCTGATTTTTGGCATCATTATTATTAGTGTCTTGCCGGGCATTATTGGTTTTATTCGCCAGAAACTCAAAAAGGCACATTAAAAGAAGCGTATCACAACGGGTAACATACACATAATCAGCAACATGGCCGATCCTTTATATAACAGATCGGCTTTTATTTGTCTGGACTGCCCTGCCAGAATGGCCCGCCCAAAAAACATCCAGAACACCACCGTAGGTAACAGGACCAGACTGAACATTGCAAATACCAAAATAAAATTGGTGGGATTGCTCCAGGTTTCAAGCGGTAAAACACCGGCAGCAAATAATAAGGCTTTAGGATTTTTGAAGGTAGAAAAGAACAGTTGTCGAGGTCGGATCGAAGGATGACGTTGATTATGCTTTTCTAAATCTGACGCTTTCCACAAATGAAAAGCCATCCAACTCACATAAATGGCGCTACAAAAATGCAGGATATGAATAAAGTTCGGCCATACTGGATCACACAAATGAATAAGTAATGCCCACAAATTAATGGCATAAAAATAGCCAAGCATTTTTGCCGGAATAAACAGACTGGTTTTAGCAATGCCTTGTTGATAAGCCGAGCTTGCAAGTAATGCATTGGTTGGACCCGGAATCATCAATACCGCAATCACTGCCAATACAAAAAGCCAACTCTCGATCATACATACCTGATATCACCATCCTGATGGGGCACACCATATATGAAACCGATAAAAAATGACAAGTATTTCTCGATAAAAAAACATCACCTGATGCGTTTAAAGATTCCATCAAAAAACAACAACCAATTGATATTAATAATATTTACATTGAAACATTTTGCTAATATTTTATCACCCTGCTGTCGGGTACAACACCTCAACAGCGGGATAAATTGATGAATTATTAAACTTTATTACGAACAATAATTGGGCAGTTTTTGAATTTTGCTGCTTGAACTACAGCTTCCTGTTCACCCAATAGACGTGCCAGTTCAGTGTTTTTGCTATTTGAAGATTGCCCCATATTGACTGAAACACTCGGAGCGATTCCCCAGCCGCCATGACTACCCCAACCACCGCCTACACCGACACCCACTCCGACGCCAGTGCGTTTTGGTGCCTGCACACCATTGTCGATATATTGTTGAATACGGTTATATTCACTTTGCAATTGCTGGCAATTGAGCGCTTGATACTGGGTCGGAGAAACATAACTCGGTTTCACCGTCGTTGCACATGCCGCCAATAAAACCGTACTTCCCAAAAGAAGGCTTAGATAAATCGTTTTCATGAGAAATCTCAATACTTATATATGCTCAATTTCATTGAACAACGATTGATAGGCTTGCGTCAATTTATGATCAGTCGCCAAATGGATCAAAGGCTGATTTTTAAGATGCGATTCTTTCATTAAAATGGACGGCGGCAACATGCTGTCTAATACAGGCAAGCTTTCATCTTTCAGCTGTTGCACCACTTCACGCGGTAATTTAGCCTGGGCCTGAAACTGATTGACCACAATCCCTTCAATTTCCAGACGTTCATTATGATCATCCTGAGTTTCGATGACGTTTTCAATCAGAGTCTGTAATGCACGTTTTGAAAATACGTCACAATCAAAAGGAATCAGCACGCGACTGGCAGCAATCAACGCCGATAAGGTAAAGAAGTTAAAAGCCGGCGGTGTATCGATATACACCCGGTCATACTGTCCTTGCAGTTGCTGCAAGGCATCACGCAATTTATAAATCTTGTGTTTCGACTCCAAGGCATGAGCCAGTGCACCCAAAGTCGGACTTGCAGGAATCACATCCAGATTTTTAAAAGGTGATTGGTGCACGTAATGCTCCAGACCTTTATCACGGTTCTTTAAAATGGAACCAATGGCATTGCCTAAAAGTCCTTTGCTTTGGGTTGCCCCCAACACTTCCTGAAAATAATTTTCAATATTGGGTTCCAGCGCCGGTTTATCCACCGTATAGGTCGCATCATCCCCCAATAGATATTGACTAGAATTGGCTTGAGGGTCGAGATCAATCAGCAAGGTTTTCAACCCCTGATGTGCGCTAATTGCAGCCAGATTGACGGCAATACTGGACTTACCGACCCCACCTTTTTGATTAAAAACCACACGTACCAGCATTGGAAGCCCCCTATCATTTATAGTTATCTATGAATTGCAGTTTATCCTACACATCTTACATCTAGAACAATCATGTCTAACAATTAGCCAAAATTCGGCTTGATGATGACTAATCCGATAATGGCGATCAGTGCAGCCACTGCAATCATTAAACCTGCGCGACGCTGGATCAGTAAAATACGGTCATCTTTTTTATAGGCTTTGATCAAGGAAGAAAACAGCACCAGAAACAGGATGATTTTGGCATAAAACCATGGTTGTACTTCAAAATTCTTGATCACTAATGAAGTTAGCCCGGTCAAAACAATAATGGTCATGGCAAGATGCTGCCAGGCGACCAAAAATTTTCGTGCCACCGAATTGGGCTGATTGCCGTTGACTCCAACAAATAAAGTAAAAGCACGTGCAAGGATTGCCCCAATCAATAAAGTCACCGCAATCATATGCACAATTTTTACCGTCAGCTGCATATCCATTGTTTAATCTTCCTTATGATTCAGCTTTTGGCGCATGTGCACATTCAGGACTTGAGGTATCTTGTCCTTGCCATTCTGATGGCACAAAAGCATGAATCGCCAGGGCATGAATACGGCTTGGTGCAAGCAAGTCCCCTGCTGCTGCATAAATTTTTTGATGACGTTGCACCAAACGCAAGCCTTGGAAAATGTCACTCACCACAATCACTTTAAAATGCGACTCTTTACCCGGGAAATAGCCGCCATGACCGGATGATTCGTTCACCACTTCTAAATGAACTGGTGATAACTCTTGCAGGCGTTGAATCAACTGTTGTTCTAAATTCATCAAGATACTCCGAAATAGTTCAATTTCTTGCTTCAGTATACCGTGTTCCGATTCAATCTTCGTGCCTATACAACCTATCATTCCTGGATTTCAGGATAAAATTTTCTTTTCAAACTTCAATCTTGTTTATAAAATCAGCAAAACCGTACAAAATGGTTTTATTTTATGCAATTGATGCAAGTTTTTTCACAAAGTTATTGACCCTATTTTTGCATACTGTATTATACACGGCATGCGGGAATAGCTCAGTTGGTAGAGCATAACCTTGCCAAGGTTGGGGTCGGGAGTTCGAGTCTCCTTTCCCGCTCAAAATTTTTTCATTTAGTTTTTTCACTTAAAAAACTTTATAGACTCCGCGGGAATAGCTCAGTTGGTAGAGCATAACCTTGCCAAGGTTGGGGTCGCGAGTTCGAGTCTCGTTTCCCGCTCCAAATTTAAAAGGCCCTAGTCGAAAGATTAGGGCTTTTTTCTTGTTGATTATTAAAAATATTTTTTCTAAAACCTCTCTATTTTAGCTTTAGAAGAAGTTCTAAAATTTTTAGACAACGTGTTTTTTGAAGCTGGTGCGTGACCAAAAGTGCCCTAAACGTGCCTTCCCTTTATCATATACAAATCAACTCGTTCACTATTTTGGTATTTTTTTAAACAATTTCATTATAGATAATCAGAACCCCTCCCCCATACACTTGACTTCTCTTTTTCCCATCAATTTTAGTATTTTTTATTTTATTAATTTTTATGGTGACCAAATATGGTCACCATAAATATATAATTAAAACAATTAATTATGATAAAAACTTAATTTTATTCTCTTTCAATCAATCATTTTGCTCTTCATTTTTCTTAAATTTTAATAAATCACCTACTTCAACATTAAGTAATACACACAATTTTTCTAATGTTTCAAAATCTATTCGAGTCGATTGACCATTATATAACTTATGTAATGTTGTCTTACTCATTCCAGTCGCCCGCACTACATCCGCTACTTTCATTCTTCGTTCTGCCAAAAGTACTGGCAAGTTACAAACTATCATTAATTACCACCATTGTGTAATAAAGTACTTGCATGGTGTCTTAAACGCATTTATTATTGCATTGTGACCTTAAATAACACCATTGTGATACTTTATAAAAGGATACAGACATGAATCTTACTTATATTACTACAAAAGAACTGGCGGAACGAATCCATTACAACGAGCGTACCATCCGTAATCAGTTGAAAGACAGTGTTCTAATCGAAGGCATTCATTACATTCGCCCTTTTGGTGGACGCAAAATTTTATATGTATGGGAGCGTATTGAAGAAGATATGACTAAAACCACTTTAGGCTCGCTAAACAGCCTACAACTTCAGTAAGGAGAATATTTTTATGGCTGCCATTCGTACTAGATACGGTAAGTTATGTGTCGATTTTCGATACTTAAACATCCGTTGTCGTGAAACAACAGCTCTGGAAGACAATGCTCAAAATCGCAAAAAGCTTGAAAAAGCGATTGAGCGAATGGAAGCAGAAATCTTATTGGGTATTTTTGACTATGCTAAATACTTTCCAAAAAGTTCTCGTTTGAAAGAAATCAAAAATGCAGAAAACAGAGTAAATGAGATCAGCTCTAAAACACCTCTATTTTCAAAATTCTGTGAAATTTGGTTCACTGATAAAGAAATAGAATGGCGTACTAGCTACAAGGGAAAAATTCAAATTGTGATCAAAAAGTACTTAATCCCTTTTTTTGGCACAATTCCGGTTATTAATATTAAAAAGTCAGACATTCTTGGATTCCGCTCATCCCTCGCCAAAGTGACTCACGGGAAAAACCAAGAATGTCTTTCACCATCAAGAATCAACCAGATTATGATAGCACTTCGTATGATACTCGATAGTGCTGCTGAACGATATGACTTTGATAGCCCTTATAAGAATATCAAGAACTTAAAGCAAGGAAAGATTGAAGTAACACCTTTTTCATTAAAGGAAGTACACTCAATCCTTGCCACAGTTCGTGATGATTTCAAGCCTTATTATACTGTTAGATTTTTCACAGGTATGCGCACCAGTGAGATCGATGGCTTGCAATGGAAAAATGTGGACTTACCACGTCGTGAAATCCATGTCAGAGAAGCGTTAGTAAATGGCGAGCTTGGTGGAACCAAAACTTATGGTTCTGACCGTACCATCCAAATGAGTGATCGGGTTTATCAAGCCTTTCTGCAACAGAAAAGCTTAAATAATGGTAAATCAGAGTTTGTATTCTGCAATCGTGATGGTGGACCTCTCGATTATCGTCTGGTAAACAAGCGTGTCTGGCATCCCCTGCTACGCTTTTTAGGGCTAAAGCCCCGTCGTGCTTATCAAACACGTCATACCGCAGCAACACTCTGGTTGTCGGCAGGCGAGAATCCGGAATGGATCGCACGCCAGCTGGGACATTCAACCACTGAAATGCTGTTTCGGGTCTATAGCCGCTACATTCCGAATGTTACACGTCGCGATGGTAGCGCTTTTGAAGCCATGCTGGAGAGACTTAATACAGAGGAGCTTGCCCATGAACAGTAAAGCTTTCTTTGGCGGCGTAGTCGTTAGTCCAGAAGCAGATATGGTCGCGCGTGAACTCATTCACGAGTTACATATTCCCAAACTGCACAATCTGGCCTTTTTGCTGGAAATCAATAAATGCTTCGATGATCACCAAGCATTAAGACTCTGGCTACAACGAATGCTGGATGAAGGACAAGCTCATTACGATGACTTGGCTCAACAGGCCCGTCTCCGCTTAATGAGCCTAGCTCACTAATAAAACAAACATAAAAGGTCATCAAATCGATGACCTTAGCCCCTCTATACCTATAAAAAGGTGAACACATGCATAAAGATATTTCAATTTGGATGCCACTCTATATTGGCGACCTACAAGCGAAATTTGCACGAATGACAGCAGAACAAATTGGTGCGGCACTGCTGTTAATGATGGATTTCTGGAAAAATGGTGCCATTCCTCATGACCTAGCGACTGTTTGTAGCATCACAAAATTATCGCAACATACCAAGGCTAAAACTTTATTGAATACACTGATAGCCCTGGAATTGTTTGAAGTCGAATCTGAGCAGATTCATTCAAATTTCTTAACCAGTTTAAAAAGCCAGGCATTGCAAAATCAGCAAATGAAATCTGATAAAGCTAAAAATGCAGCTGAAGCACGTTGGGGGAAATCCGCAAGTAATGCTCAAGCATCAACCAAGCAACGAAAAGTAAATGCTCAAGCAGTTCCTGAGAAAAGCCCGAGTATTACTCAAGTCATGCTTGAATCATGCCCTTCATCTTCATCTTCATCTTCATCTTCATCTTCATCTTCATCTTCATCTTCAAATTTTGAAGAAAAAAATGAGAGTTTTTTAGAAAATTCAAAATGGATTTAGGAGATCAGCCATGAATACAATGCTTAAAACACTACAGTTTCGCGCAGAAACAACGGAAACACTTTGCCCTACCCATGATGTACCCTTGATAGAAATTGCAGGTCACAGGATCTGTAAATTGTGTGCCAAAGAAACCGTCCAACACTCACATCCAGCCTATGAGAATGAACTGCAACAGCGATTACTAAAACAGAAAATTAAAAATTCAGGACTCAATAAACGCTACCTGGATCGTGGCTTCAAGAATTATGTAGTTGCATGTACTGCACAAGACAATACCATCAAGCTATGTCAGGCTTTTGCACAGCAGATTATTTCTGACCACAACCCGAACATGTTGATGATTGGTACACCGGGTACAGGTAAAACCCATCTGAGTGCGTCAATTATTCGCAACATTCTGCATAACAGTACAAAATCTGTGATGTGGTTCCAGGATTTTAGACCACGCCTATAAGTGATAATCTACTCCCCAATAAGCATGGGAAATGCTTGTTTTTGGAGTCAACCATGACACGAAGAAAACGTCGTAATCATTCAGCAGAGTTTAAAGTTAAAGTTGCTCTCGCAGCAATTAAAGGCGACCACACACTCGCTGAACTTTCTACTCAATTCGATTTACATCAAAACCAAATCATCGATTGGAAAAATCAACTGCTTGAGCAATCAGTCAATATTTTTTCACGACCAACAGCACAACAAGAACCAGAGATTGACCTCAAAGCTCTACATGCCAAGATAGGACATCAGGCATTGCAAATTGATTTTTTAGAAGGTGCGCTCAGAAAAATAGGGCAGCTGAGCGGCAAAAAATGATCGATAAGACCCATCAACTTTCGGTACGACAACAATCGCAATTGATTCAAATCAATCGCAGTACGTTGTATTACAAGTCCAAAGAGATTTCATCAACTGATTTGAGTTTGATGCGCCTGATCGATGAAATTCATCTCGACTACCCCTTTATGGGCAGTCGAATGATACGAGATATGCTACAGCGTCAAGGGCATCAAATAGGTCGGCGTAAAGTCCGACGTTTAATGCGCTTGATGGGAATACATGCCTTGTATCCAAAACCCAATACCAGTAAGCCTAATCTTGCACACCCTATTTTCCCATATCTGTTGAAAAACATGGTCATCGATCACTCTAATCAAGTCTGGTGTACAGATATCACGTACATTCCTATGGCTAAAGGCTTTGTCTATTTGTGTGCAATTATAGATTGGCATAGTCGTAAAGTACTGGCTCATCGTGTATCGATCAGTATGGAAACAGACTTTTGCATAGATGCGTTGCAAGAAGCAATTGTGAAATATGGTTGTCCTGAGGTGTTCAATATAGTCAAATCATTATAAACCAATACAAATCAGTCGATGAATTATTTCGAGTTTTTTTTAGAATCCTGTACGGATAATAAAGTAGTTTGACTATACAGACCAAGGCAGTCAATTCACAAGCGAGGCATTTTTGAATGAGTTAAAATTGCGAAATATCCGTATCAGTATGGATGGGAAAGGACGATGGATGGATAATGTAATGATTGAGCGTTTATGGCGCAGCGTGAAGCATGAGGAAGTCTATTTGAAGGCTTACGATACGGTTAAACAAGCGAAACAATCAATTGCTGAATATTTGGATTTTTATAACATGATACGTCCTCATTCAAGTTTGAATAAGGCAACACCGGATGAATTTTATGATCAACATTTACTAAAAGTAATGGCAGCATAATTTAAATATTTAGAGCGGATTTATCACTTATAAAACTGAATTGAGTGGTCTAATTAACGGAACCACATTAAACCAATCTACCCAGTTTAATGTCGCAAGTTGTACATCCGCTAAACCTTGCCAATCTGCTTTTAAATATTCAATCACCTCTGTTTTGTACAACCCATTCACTGTTTCAGCCAATGCATTATCGTATGAATCCCCCGTAGTGCCGACTGATGCTCGTAAATTCGCTGCTTCTAAACGGTTGGTATAGCGAATTGAAAGATACTGTACGCCTCTGTCACTATGATGAATCACGTTATTTGGCATTCCTCGATCATGCAATGCCTGCTCAAGTGCAGCGAGCACCATGTCGGTATTCATCCGTGTTGATGCTTTCCATCCAACAATTGCTCGTGAGAACACATCAATAATAAATGCGGTATAGACCCAGCCTGAATTGGTTTGAATATACGTGAAGTCGGCCACCCACAAGTGATCAGGATGATCAGCTTTAAAATTGCGTTTTACTAAATCATCTGCTGATTTTTGATCATCTCGGCTACGCGTTGTTTGTTTATTCTTACCACGCCAAACACCTTGTATACCTAGCTGTTGATGTGTGCTGAAAAAACAGGAGGTTTTAACTTGGTAAACTAAACACACTCATCAGGAGTTTACCATGAGCAAGAAACACAAGACTTACACCACAGAATTTAAAGCTGAAGCCATCAAATTAATTGAAGCCAATCAAGGCAATGTCTCGGAAACAGCTAGACAACTTAGCATTTCAATGCAAACTCTTTCAAATTGGAATACCAAAGCAAAGGCTGGAACTTTAGCAGGTACAAAACAGTATTCACCTGATCGGCTTTGTTGCACAAAGATTTCATAACTATATGATTTTAAAAGTTTTGATTATTTTTTGATCTAAAATTAAATTTATTTAAATCAGATGCTTACATATTTATGCAACAAAGCCTGTGTATTCTATAACTCATCGCCCTAAAGGGAAAGCATAAAAAAAAGACCGCATACGAATACGGTCTTCTTTTGTAGAATAAATTCTGTTATTACTGTTTTTTCACACCGGTAATTTGGACAGTAACACGACGATCCGGTTGCAAACAAGCCTGTAAAGCCTGACGCTGCTTAACATCATAGCAACCATTAGTTACTGGCTGACTTTTTCCTGCACTTGCAAAGCTAATGGCCTCAGCGGGTGTTCCCTGTTGTACCAAATAGTTACGAACTGTTTGGGCACGATTCAAACCCAACTGATAGTTATAGCTTTCCGAACCCAGTCTGTCTGTATGTCCCACCAAATGGATTTGATTAACACTTACATAGCCTGTAGCAATCACAGAGGCCAGTTGATTGAGCTCATTACGACCTTGTGGTAATAAATCATTCAGACTGGAACCATTAAATTTAAATAATGCGTCAGCACTTAAATTTAGGGTTTCAACCTGCGCTTGAGGTGGTACTACTGGAATGACGGGTTGTGCTACTTTAAAATTCTGACAATCCTGCCCTTTCCAGTTTAGACTCTGTGCAATCTTTTTCTCATCAAAGTCAATACGTAACTGACAGCGTTTATATTCCTGTGTATTAGGAATACGAATATCAAGTACATAATTCCAAACACGATTGACAACTACACCCTCATTAAATTGGGGATTACCCAATAAATGACGGAACTGATCTTTTGTGAGCCCTGTTTCTAAACGTGCAACATCGTCATATTCATAACGTTTCACTTGTTTAAGATAGCTATCCTCAACCTGTGGAAAATGAATTTCTTCTGAAGATTGTTGTAATGTTGCAGCATCTTCGGCATGAGTCATGGTGATGGCTAATCCAGTTAACACACTCAACATTAAGGCTTGATTTAATGCTTTCATCTCTATTCTCTCAATTTAATATTTAAAGATGGGAGACTCTCATTACAAGAATCTCCTCGTGTCTTATGAAATTAGTCAATTACACCACTGATACCAACACGTACACTTGGATCACCTGATGAACCGGCAGCAACACCACCAGTCAATGACCAGCGACCGTTATCCGCAGTTTTACGTAAAGTCAAACCAATTGCATTTTCACCGCCATGATAGGCAGCACCTGCCGCATAAGTGTATTTACCTGGAATGTACGGTGCATTTTCTAATGCCATTGCCGCAGCAATACCTGCATTGGCTTTTTTCTCAACATCATCAATACGTCGATTTGTTGAGTAGAATGCTTGTTGTAACTGATCACCCAAATTTGTAATACGGTTACCCAATGCCTGATCGGCCTGATTGAGCGCACCTAATGCATCACCGACATTGTTATAAGAACCACCATTGACTTGATAATTTGGCGCATCAAAACTTTGCGTGATGTTGTTATAGCCAGCACCGCCGCCTAGGTATTGAGACAACTGCCCCATATTCACAGCATCGCTGTTTTGCACGCCATTGCTGACATTACTCACTACTTTACTGCCTGCATCAATACCGGAAGCGGTCACAGATGGACCATTTTTAATGCTCAAGCCACTGCTATCAACAGTGGTATTGCCAGCAACCACCTTATCAGTCGTTACAGTACCTGCATTAATATCCTTCGCTGTAACACTGTTCAGCGTAATATCATCAGCTGTTGACACCGTATAATTAGTACTGCCATCTGCATTTGAATTGCTCACAACTTTGATATTGCTGCCTTCAGTCACAGTCGATTTAGATTGAACTGCGGTTTTGTTTACTGCTGCAATAGCATCGTTAATATTGCTTTGACCTGTACCACCAATATTACTGAGATTTCCATTGGTGTCATAAGCACCAGCACCCATCATGTCGTGAATTTGACCACCATTCACAGCATCTTGAGAATCGGCAGTAATTTTACCATCAGCAACATTGGTGATTTTCTTATCACCAGCATCGATACCAGACTTAGTAACACTTGGGCCACCAACGATGGTTAAACCATCATTATTGACTTTTGTATCGCCAATGGTTACAGAGCCGTCTTTAGTCAAGTCGATGTCTTTGTTTAGATTGACGGTAACTTTGTTGCCAGTGTTTTCAATCTTCACATTGCCATCAGTATTCGCAAAGTCGACAGTATCACCAGGTTTTACATTTGATTTACTATCAGCTTTACCATTAGTAGTCAAATTCCAACCTTTATTTGCTGTTGCTTCAACTGCTTTCAACTGGCTGACATTGACTGCATCTGTGTCGTCTGTACCTGCGGCAACATTGGTGATCTTCGTGGCTTTGCCGTCTTTATCACCAATCTTGATGTTGTTGCCATCGTTGGTGATCTTAGGACCATTAGCACCGAATTGAACGCTGTCCACATTGATATTGCGTGCCAAATCATAAGTGATATTCGCACCATCACGCTTAACAGTTAGGTTACTGCTGCCAGTTTTGAAGGTTACGGTATCACTTGGGTTGATAAGCTCGGTACCTGTTGTGCCATCTGCTGCCAGTTTCCAACCAGAGTTGTTAATCGCATTAGCGATATCACCTGCGGTTGCTAGTGCATTTGGTGCTGCTGGTGTATTTACCTTACCATCAGTGTTAGTTGTTAATGGTGCGGTGACAGCTGCGATATTGCCATTGTCATCTACTTTAACAGTCGTGTTATCAGTCTTCGCTGCTACTGTGTAAGTCTTGCTACCATCAGCATTGGTTGTTGGTGTTACTGATACGCCTTTGTCACCTTCAACCTTGGTGGTTGCAGCTGCTTGAGCCGCTTTCAACTGGCTGACATTGACTGCGTCATTATCACCTGTACCTGCGGCTACATTGGTGATCTTGGTTGCTGAGCCATCTGATTTAGCAATATTAATGTTGTTGTTAGCATCAGCTTTGATGGTTGGGCCATTGTTACCGAATTTAACACTGTTGATGTTAATGTCTTTTGCCAAATCATAAGTGATATTCGCACCATCACGCTGAACAGTTAGGTTACTGCTGCCAGTTTTGAAGGTTACGGTATCACTTGGGTTGATAAGCTCGGTACCTGTTGTGCCATCTGCTGCCAGTTTCCAACCTGAGTTGTTAATCGCATTAGCGATATCACCTGCGGTTGCTAGTGCATTTGGTGCTGCTGGTGTATTTACCTTACCATCAGTGTTAGTTGTTAATGGTGCGGTGACAGCTGCGATGTTGCCATTGTCATCTACTTTAACAGTCGTGTTATCAGTCTTCGCTGCTACTGTGTAAGTCTTGCTACCATCAGCATTGGTTTTTGGTGTTACTGATACGCCTTTGTCACCTTCAACCTTGGTGGTTGCAGCTGCTTGAGCCGCTTTCAACTGGCTGACATTGACTGCGTCATTATCACCTGTACCTGCGGCTACATTGGTGATCTTGGTTGCTGAGCCATCTGATTTAGCAATATTAATGTTGTTGTTAGCATCAGCTTTGATGGTTGGGCCATTGTTACCGAATTTAACACTGTTGATGTTAATGTCTTTATTCAAGCTGTAAGTGAATACATTTCCAGCTTGGTTTAGAACCATGTTATCGCCAGCTTGGAATGTTACTGTTTCAGATGGGTTGATTAGCTCTTCTGTCGTGCCATTAACAACACCTGAACCTGTTGCACCTGATGTTGCTTTCCAACCAGAGTTGTTAATCGCATTAGCGATATCACCTGCGGTTGCTAGTGCATTTGGTGCTGCTGGTGTATTTACCTTACCATCAGTGTTAGTTGTTAATGGTGCGGTGACAGCTGCGATGTTGCCCTTGTCATCTACTTTAACAGTCGTGTTATCAGTCTTCGCTGCTACTGTGTAAGTCGTGCTACCATCAGCATTGGTTTTTGGTGTTACTGATACGCCTTTGTCACCTTCAACGGTTGATTTAGCCGCTTTCAACTGGCTGACATTGACTGCGTCATTATCACCTGTACCTGCGGCTACATTGGTGATCTTGGTTGCTGAGCCATCTGATTTAGCAATATTAATGTTGTTGTTAGCATCAGCTTTGATGGTTGGGCCATTGTTACCGAATTTAACACTGTTGATGTTAATGTCTTTTGCCAAATCATAAGTGATATTCGCACCATCACGCTGAACAGTTAGGTTACTGCTGCCAGTTTTGAAGGTTACGGTATCACTTGGGTTGATAAGCTCGGTACCTGATGTGCCATCTGCTGCCAGTTTCCAACCAGAGTTGTTGATCGCATTAGCGATATCACCTGCGGTTGCTAGTGCATTTGGTGCTGCTGGTGTATCTACCTTACCATCAGTGTTAGTAGTTAATGGTGCGGTGACAGCTGCGATGTTGCCGTTGCCATCTACTTTAACAGTCGTGTTATCAGTCTTCGCTGCTACTGTGTAAGTCGTGCTACCATCAGCATTAGTTTTTGGTGTTACTGATACGCCTTTGTCACCTTCAACGGTTGATTTAGCCGCTTTCAACTGGCTGACATTGACTGCGTCATTATCACCTGTACCTGCGGCTACATTGGTGATCTTGGTTGCTGAGCCATCTGATTTAGCAATATTAATGTTGTTGTTAGCATCAGCTTTGATGGTTGGGCCATTGTTACCGAATTTAACACTGTTGATGTTAATGTCTTTTGCCAAATCATAAGTGATATTCGCACCATCACGCTGAACAGTTAGGTTACTGCTGCCAGTTTTGAAGGTTACGGTATCACTTGGGTTGATAAGCTCGGTACCTGTTGTGCCATCTGCTGCCAGTTTCCAACCTGAGTTGTTAATCGCATTAGCGATATCACCTGCGGTTGCTAGTGCATTTGGTGCTGTTGGTGTATTTACCTTACCATCAGTGATAGTTAATGGTGCGGTGACAGCTGCGATGTTGCCGTTGCCATCTACTTTAACAGTCGTGTTATCAGTCTTCGCTGCTACTGTGTAAGTCGTGCTACCATCAGCATTGGTTTTTGGTGTTACTGATACGCCTTTGTCACCTTCAACCTTGGTGGTTGCAGCTGCTTGAGCGGCTTTCAACTGGCTGACATTGACTGCGTCATTATCACCTGTACCTGCGGCTACATTGGTGATCTTGGTTGCTGAGCCATCTGATTTAGCAATATTAATGTTGTTGTTAGCATCAGCTTTGATGGTTGGGCCATTGTTACCGAATTTAACACTGTTGATGTTGATGTCTTTATTCAAGCTGTAAGTGAATACATTTCCAGCTTGGTTTAGAACCATGTTATCGCCAGCTTGGAATGTTACTGTTTCAGATGGGTTGATTAGCTCTTCTGTCGTGCCATTAACAACACCTGAACCTGTTGCACCTGATGTTGCTTTCCAACCAGAGTTGTTAATCGCATTAGCGATATCACCTGCGGTTGCTAGTGCATTTGGTGCTGCTGGTGTATCTACCTTACCATCAGTGTTAGTAGTTAATGGTGCGGTGACAGCTGCGATGTTGCCGTTGCCATCTACTTTAACAGTCGTGTTATCAGTCTTCGCTGCTACTGTGTAAGTCGTGCTACCATCAGCATTAGTTTTTGGTGTTACTGATACGCCTTTGTCACCTTCAACGGTTGATTTAGCCGCTTTCAACTGGCTGACATTGACTGCGTCATTATCACCTGTACCTGCGGCTACATTGGTGATCTTGGTTGCTGAGCCATCTGATTTAGCAATATTAATGTTGTTGTTAGCATCAGCTTTGATGGTTGGGCCATTGTTACCGAATTTAACACTGTTGATGTTAATGTCTTTTGCCAAATCATAAGTGATATTCGCACCATCACGCTGAACAGTTAGGTTACTGCTGCCAGTTTTGAAGGTTACGGTATCACTTGGGTTGATAAGCTCGGTACCAGTTGTGCCATCTGCTGCCAGTTTCCAACCAGAGTTGTTGATCGCATTAGCGATATCACCTGCGGTTGCTAGTGCATTTGGTGCTGCTGGTGTATTTACCTTACCATCAGTGTTAGTTGTTAATGGTGCGGTGACAGCTGCGATGTTGCCCTTGTCATCAATCTTCGTAGTAGTACCATCAGTCTTAGCAGATACGGTGTAAGTGGTTGAACCGTCAGCATTTTTTGTAGGATCTACTTTGATGCCGGCACCTTCTTCAACCTTGGTGGTAGCAGCCTTAATCGCATCATGGATATTGTCTTTACCGGTATTGCCGATATTAGTGTATGTAATGCTGCCATCTGGATTCAAAGTGGCATTACCACCGAAGTTTTCCTTCACGGTATTGGCCACATTGCCCAGTTTGGCATTAGTCGCATACAACTGACTGCCATTGATGGCATCGGTTGAAGTCGCAGAAATCAGACCTGCTGCCACATTTTGGATGCGACGCTCTTTGCCGACATCACCAACAGTCACCACGCCCACAGGAGTTTTACCGGCAAAACCACCGTAGGTCAGCGTGCCACCCACAGTTACCGGCTCGGTGACTGCAGCGTCGCCGTCTGTAGAAGCGCCTTTGGCGGTGTACGCAGCATCTGTACCTAGATATACAGAATTCTCTTTGGTCGCGGTAACATTATTACCTAGGATAAAGAAGCCTTTGCCTACTTTAGCACCAGGATTGCTTGGATCGTCAGAATCGCTTGCAGTGTTAGGAGTATTGATGGTGTTATTAGTACCGATCACATAAGAATCTGTGATGGTTAATGCATCTTTTGTACCAATTTTGTTAGCAGCACCCATTATAAATAGGTTTTTGCTATTTGCCATTGGCGTAGCTGCGACATCAACTTGGTTGTTATAACCAGTGATATACACATCTTTTAGTGTTTTGGTGATCCCTGGTGGTGGATTGTTTTTGCTAACGGTGTTCTTGTTACCAACAACGCGAACGTTCTCTACGGCTTGGATGAAGTTGTCATTACCAAAGATACCAGATTCATTCGAAGTAACAGTGCTGTTAGTATTACCAACAGAATATGTACCTGTACCTGAAACTAGTGTTGCATTATCAGCATGTGTGCCGCTGGGGTCACGACCGACATTTGTTGGAGTGTAATCACCAGCGTAACCAATACTACCTGAGTTGGCACCCGTTACACGTTGGTGTGTACCCATGGCGATAGAGTTCTGACCGCTAGCCTGAGCTACAGTACCGATAGCAGTAGATGAAACACCAGAAGAGAAAGCTTGGCTACCAAATGCATTAGCCTTCTCGGCGCTTGAGGTGGCGCGATCACCGATTGCATTTGCTTTTACTTCTGATGCAGCAGCGAAATAACCAATTGCGATGGCACGATCTGGGCTGAGGTTTTGTTGTTGCTTGGTTGAAGTTTTTGCAAGCGAACCGATGGCAATAGAGTTATTGCCTTCTGAAGATGCACCAGCGCCGATTGCCATGTTATATTCAAAAGGCTGTCCATTGCTGCTTTTCGCTACAGTTTGGACGGCATTTTGAGGTACTTTATCATCTAGAGCTGCTGAGCCCTCATAAAGTGCACCGATGGCGATACCACCCTTGCTCTCTGCAGTAGATTTGTTACCCACAGTTACGCTGCGATCGCCAGTTGATAAAACATCCATACCAACGGCTAGAGAAATGTCACCCTGGGCACCATCGTTGTTGTAGTTGCCTTGTGTAGCACCAGTTACTTTGGTGCTGAAGTAGTGGGTTTTGTTCGCTTCAACTGTTTGGTTTAGCTGTTTGACATTAACAGCGTCAGTATCTAGTACACCTGGGGCTACATTACCAATAACAGTATCTTTCTTTAAAGTGATGCTATTCGCCTGGCCAGGTCTAGTAGTGGTATCGTAATTAATGCCCGAGCCTGAATTGGCAGGAATATTATTGATCGCAGCGTTAACCTTGCTGAAAACATCATCAGAAGTTCGTTTTAGCTGTGCGACAGTTACTGCATCTTGATCGTCAGCACCATCTGCAACATTAACGATACGGCGTTGAAGCGTGTCATTACCTACTGACACAACAGTATTAGAAGGTTTGCCTGTCAGATAGCCTGCACCTACTTTTGTATCGGCTACAGATTTGGCGCCCAGTGCAACGTTATCAGCACCATTTACAATGGCGCTAAGACCGATTGCGACACTGTTTGTACCCTTAGCTTCAGAACTGGTACCGATAGCTACAGAATCTAGCGCAGTTGATTTGGTTTGTTTACCCAGCGCAACTGATCTTGTGCCTGATGCCATTGCTTCAAAGCCAATTGCTGTTGCTTCTTGAACACCAGTAGAAGATGAGAATCGGTTGGCGTTAGTACCGATTGCAATGTTATTACCAACACTACTATCAGTACCACCAGTATGTTGACCTGCATTTTGACCAAGTGCAATGTTACCTTTACCTTGCGTATTGGAACCTGCTGATTGACCAATGCTGATATTTAACTGACCATCGATGTTTTCACCGGCTCTAACACCGATGTTGATGTGTTCGTTCTTGTCACCAATTATATCTTCTACCTGATTTTTACCTGCATCCTGACCAATTGAGATCGTTCTCCAAGGTTTAGCTTGAGCGTTTTTACCGATAGCAACTGAGTTTTCAGAAGTGGATTGAGCATTTTGACCTAAAGCAATACTTGCGACACCATCGGCTCTAGCTTTACTACCTGCAGCCAGACTATATTCAAGAGCTTGCGCCGAATTACCGACCGCTATCGCATCTGCAGCTAGTGCTGCAGCGCCTTTACCGATAGCAACTGTGTTTTGAGAATTGGAAAGAGCATCCTGACCTAAAGCAACACTTGCCTGACCAGTGGCTCTAGCATTACTACCTGCAGCCAGACCAAAGTTACCAGCTTGCGCCGAAGGACCGACCGCTGTCGCTTCTACACCTGTTGCTTTAGCGCTATCACCAATAGCGATGCCTTTAGTTGCTGATGCTTCTGTGAGTGCCTTAGGACCTATTGCAACAGAATCTGTCGCATTTGCTTTAGCGTCATCCGCAGTTGATTTTACACGGAAATATTTGATACCAGTGTATTCGTCTGTTAGACCCAAAGTTGTAACTCGGTTTGAAAGCGCATCCACAGCTGTTTTATCAGCTTTGTTGGCTTCTAGATTAGTGATTTGATCCGATGTAGCAACCGCTTTACCACCAACGGTGATACTATTGGCGGTGATACTATTGGCGGTGATGCCACCATTGAAAGTTGCCGCACCTGTGAATGTAGATGTGCCTGCAACCGTTAAGTTGTTAGCATCAACATTTTCTGCCGCCATAACACTGTGCGGTAGAACAAATAGCATAGCTAGCACTAACGCTGTCTTAGCAGGCTTGAAGATGCCAGCCTTTTTATCTGCAGAGCTAGCAGCATTGTTGGTTGTAGAACTTGATTTGCCTCTGGCAGTAGCAAGTTCAGAAACGGCAACGAATACCCCTAAAGAGGCATTCCACACTACTTTATATACTTTATTCATACAAAAGAAACTCCTTAAGGAAGTGGTACTTAATCAGCAATATGCAAACATATAACAATAAAATAACATAAAACAAAACTAGTGTAACTTTAATATATATAGGACTTACGCATTGACGGATTCAAAAAAGTATTAAAATACTTTATAAAGTATCTGTGATCAGACGAATTAAAAATGCTTCTACAGCAACTTGTACTCTACCCATTTATATGGGCTTTCTCATGACAGAACCGAACTCTATTAGCTGCACACAACTTGCCGAGACTTATAACATCTCGCATGATAGTGTAAATCGCTTTCTAGAGCGTGAAGACTACACACCTCACGACCTATATCAAGAAGCAATTCAACATATTGATAATAATAAACTTATAGTCAGTATTGATGATACTGTTTTAGATAAACCGTATAGTCAGCATATGGACTTAGTTAGCTATTTTTGGTCAGGCAAACACCACCGATCCGTCAAGGGTATTAATCTCATTACCTTGTATGCGACAGATCAAAATGGTCAAAATATTCCAATTAATTTCCGAATTTATGACAAATCTGAAAGTAAAACCAAGAATGATTACTTTATGGATATGTTAAGTGAAGTACTCAGTTGGGGTGCAAAGATTCAATTTATTACAGGTGATAGTTGGTATTCATCGACTGGAAATCTAAAAACCATAAGAAAATATGGTATTCGATTTATGTTTGGTATCGACTGTAACCGTAAGGTTTCCCCAGAAAAAGGACAATGGTTTCAACTGCGTTTATTGCCAAATTTCCATCAGGGTCAAGTGGTCTGGCTCAAAGATTTTGGCTTTGTACAATTATTTAAGACTCAGTTAAAAGAACAGCAGAGGTTTTATATTGTGCATCAAGATGAAGATGATTTATTGTCCTTTGAGAGTTTTCATGAATTACATTCAAGTCATTGGAAAATAGAACAATATCACCGGGTGATTAAACAGGTTTGTCATATTGAAAAGTTTCAAGTAAGACGATCTAAACTGATTTTGAATCATATTTTTTCAGCCTTGATGGCCTACGTCGAGATACAAAAGAACCAGTTTGAGCGGATCTTTGAAAATGTATATCGTTGGCAGAAGAAATTATTTAGACCAATGATCAAAAACTTCATTGATGACTTTATTCTCGATAAAAATCATCTGCTACCACAGAGAATCTATAAATAATACTGCGTAAGTCCTAGAGTATTAAAATATTACCTGGATTAAAAATCAATCTGACGCATAAAGGCATCAGCAGTGCAAGCATTGGCAAACCTGGTGCTTCTTTAAATATTGGCAAAAAAGGTACCCGAACCAGCGTTGGTATTCCAGGCACAGGCCTATCCTATTCCAAGCACCAATCCTATAAAAATAGAGCTAGCAACCTAGAAAATCCTTCTCAGGAACAACAACCGTTCTATACACCAGATACCGAGCAACCCAAATCGAATATCTGGATTTGGGTAATTTTTGGATTATTTTGTTTTATTGTCGGGGCAATTATTTTTTGAATTTAGCCATTCTTTGTATCCTATAATATCCACTGCTAGGCAAAATTTAATTCATTCATTACTATGGACGGATGTTAAATACAATAAAGGCTGCCGCTGATGTCTGATAATGACAGTACTATGGATTATGATGAAAATGATTTAATCGATTCTCCCTTGTCTCAAATTTTAAAAGAGGATAATGAGCAAATTGAAGTTCTAATTTATCGATTACCCGATAGTGACTGGACACTGGAAGTGGTAAACCAAAATGGTACTTCTACGGTATGGGATGAAACATTCCCGTCAGATCAGGAAGCTCTATCTGTCGCTTTAGATGGAATTAAAGCCGCAGGCGGTATTCAGGCCTTTTCCGAACTCAGTGACCTCGAAGCAAAGAAAAATATTTTTCCTGAATCGCTTACTCGCCATTAAAAATGAAGTTGCTGGCTTGGATCTGAGTCAGTATTTTTTGGATTCTTAGAACCTGTCGCGTGATAGGTTCACTTCAACCCAAACCCATCTAGTGTTGAAGGGTCAAAATTTTCATCAAACATAAACTCATCTGCTCGCTCTTTTCTTAATGTCGCCAAGGCATAAAAGAAACATTTCTCACATAACTGCAATTCATATCTTTCCCCGTCATGCTTGGAACCATAGCCCCAATGCGCCGATAAAGTTCCAAACTCTAGTTTCGTTGATTGGTTGCATACATCACATAAAACATCAGTAATGACTTCTACCTGTTTCAGTTCTTTGATCTCCATATGCAATTCCTTGTAAATCCAACTTAAATATTCTACATATTTACTAAAAACATAATTCAATAGGGTTTTAATTACCGCTAAAAAGATTAAAAACACTATATATAGTGAAATTTACAATTTAATAACACAATATAGAGTGTGCAACCCTTGACTCTCCTATAAAAAATACGTGAATATTATAGCTTATTTTTCAGCCACTTGGCATAAATATGGGGAGACATCAGCATATGTCTATAAAAAAAAAGCTATTGAAAGTCATCGTGTATCTTCAAAAAACTTACAATTAATGTGTTATCCAAAATGTATGCATGCCTACCAAATCTGGATTGCTCTATTTTTTCAGCTTAATGAGAAACAGCAGAACTATCACTTGAATTTAACTTTTAAACAGAATATCGAAATCCCTCTTCTGACAACAGACAAAGCTGATCACTATTTTTTTAGTAGTCATTTCAGTTGGATCTATGCCTATTTTTACAACAAGAATAAAAATGAATTTAAGTTCAGAGCTTATGAGAAAAATAATTCCTACCAATTCACCATCCAGGCTTTAAGCGAAGTTAGGGCCTTACTGTGTTCCGGATTACATCACTCAATTCATGGCTTTGATATCATCGCATATTGGCTAAATGAACAATACTTAGCCGCACATCTTCAGGAAGTTTTCGGTCAGGAAGTTCTAACTATCAATCATCTACGAGAATTATCAGGACTGTCTAAATCCAAAAGTCCAGTAAGTTCTATTTCAAATTATGCTGGTCCACTTTCATTAGAAAAAATTCTGGCTGGAATATCATCATGAACGGATATAGTTACTTAGAAGATACTCAAGAATTAAAGCTTGAGCCGTTTCGAGAATTCTATCAAACACTAGCAGAAGCAAAGCTAGAAAGTTTTCAAAATTCAATCAAACTCAATGACTTCATTAAACCTACTGAAATCGTTGAAATCAAGAATATTATAAATCAACAACTTGCAGACAAATCAATCAGTGAATATCCTTTGGTTCATTACCTTGTTGCAGTGATCAACACCCCTTCAGCCTATCAAGCTAATGCACTGAAATGGGCCATTTTCAATACTCAATGTATTGAATCGCTTGATAGCCAAGAACATGCCTCCACTGTAGCTAATCTTTGTATGCGTTTTCGTTTAGCCAGCACAAAGCGGGAATACCATTGGCTTTATAGCTTCTTACGAGCTCTTCCTATGGATTTGGAGGATCTGCTTGAGTTTTTAAATGAAACTGAAGAAGAGAATAAAGATTTACTTGAACGTTCTACTCCAAAATTAACAGCAAAACAAATTGGCCAGCTGTCAAATCTACGTGTTATCTATCAATATGTCTTTACTCAGTCTGAACGTTTAAAACGAAATCGCCAAAGCAGTTCAGGTGCCAAAGAAGCTCCTCAAACTGATGTTCAAAAGATATCAAGAATATCTCTCGATGATGAACAAACGTATCAGACTCATTTTGAACGCGGTATAGCAAAACAACCACGTGAGGATAAAACTATAGAAAAAGTTGAAGACCATAATTTTGAATTCAATTCACTAGAGCAATGTTCTATTACAGCTCAGATCAATAATCTCAAAAACAAAATTCTGCATCAAAGCAAGAATGAATTAATGAGCAAGGCAAATCCTCATGTCTTCGATTTGCCTACTGCACAGTACATTATGCAAATTTTATTAGAACAGGCAGAAAACTCTCCAATTCATGCATTGCTTTTATTTTCAGTACTCAGTTTGACGCATTATGAAGAGCTACTAGTATTCCGAACACGTTTCTTACTAAGCTCAAAAAGTAAAGAAATCCGCTTTAATCATGAAAACTGTTTTTTTCGTCAAAGTATTGATAGCTCTAAATTTAAAGATACATTTTTAAAAGAATACATGCTCAATATCGGCAATTCTTTTACCATCCCCTTACCCAAAGTTTATTTGATGCAGATACTTCAGCTAAAAAAGTGGGATAAAGCCGATATTGCTTCAGAGGTACAAGAATATCTACATAGAATCAGCAATGAGCTTACTTTTCCTTTAACAGCGCAAAATCTTCCGCGTTTAATCAGTGATATTACGCTGAATGAACTTGGATATGAGTTAGAAAGCAAACTATTGGCAGGAGAAAACGTTAATAACTACACGCCATGCCATTATTTTTCAACAAAAATTATTGATATCTTAGATATTTATATTCAAACACTTGATCTGGTTGGTCCTCAGCTTGACACTGGATATATTGAGGAATTTAAATCCCCTATTACGTTTGGCAGTCAGCAAGTACCGGATCTCCCATTCGTCCAGTCTTTTTTTTACCAGCTTGACCACCAAGTTCGGAATAATCCCAATCCCTTTCAGACTTTAAATCATTATTCAATCTGGCTTTGGCATATTTGTATGCTGACAACTTCAGCACGGCCGAGTGAGTCCTTCCCACCCAATCTAGATTATATTGACCTTGACAACCAATTGATGGCTGTTGCAGATAAAGAGCAGCGTTATTCGGGCACCATTGGACGCTATTTACCTTTTAATAATTTTCTCCGTGATGAAATACAGCATTACCTAAAGTATTTGAAACATTTTCTGCACCTCACTAAAGCCTATCTGTCGCAAGAACAAGTACAAGCAATCCAAGAGGTCTTCGATGGTGAACATCTCTTGCTCTTATTTTACGATTCGAAAGGATATGTCCGAAATCTGGAACTTTCTGATATTCAAAAATACTGTACTGAAATAGCATTACAGCGCAATTGGACCCGCCACTTCGCTCGCTATTTTTTTGCCCAATACTGCAATGAAGATCTAATAAAAGGCATCTTTGGTCATGACGAAGCTATGCAGGAACTGTTTGACCGCTATTCAGGTTTTGAGACAACAGATTACGATCAAATTAGAGCAGCACAAGACAAGCTGGTCGGACTCTTAAAGCTTAAAAGTATGTCTACATTTAACGGGTTCCTGATTGAATGAGTAAACACCCACACTCCCTTAAAAGAATAAAAAAGCATAGAAAAAACAAAGCATTTCTTCTGAACTTGTTTAGTGAGAAATGTATAGAACTGACGCCTGAGAACTATTCGGAAATTTGTCGTCAAGTTGATAATCAGCTTTTAGAACACTGTAAGTCAAACATCCGTAGCTATCAGATGGCACGTATAGAATTTGCTAAATATATCAAGCGCTTTAATCTTTCATCGAATCAGTACTATCCAGTGCCTGCCGCTCCCGTAAGGTACGAAAGGTCTCTGCCACTACAAAATATTGAAACCTTAAAACATGGTAAAAAAGTTACTCAATTTGCCCAAAATATGATTGCTTACTGGACAAAACGAAATGACTTCAGTCCCACCCAATCTCTTGGCTTTTGTTTGATCAGTTCAATATTATTTAATGGCATTTACAACCATGCCGAATTGCAATTTTTTTTAAAAATCATTTTAAAAACAAAGAAATTTCAAAGTTTTTTAAACCTTAATCATATGGTAACACTCGAAATCCCGAACCGGAATTTCGGTAATCAGCGTATAAATGACCCTGATTTTTCAGTCAGCTATACAAAAACTTTTGTGCTACACGACATTGTGAAATGCTGGATCTACAGACTTAAACATCAAAAGTTTGATTTATTTTCGGATATTGAAGATGCAGAACATCTGATTAACGCTTGTATTATTGAATGCTTCCCTGAGGAAAAGGTACGTTGTAAAGACCTGTTAAAATACGGTTTTTACTATACACAGTTCCTGAAAAACAGCGGACTGGATCAAATGTCCATTTGTATCCTAAAAAATGAAATTTACAGTTCCAGTCCTCTCGAAAAACAATTAGAAGCCTATTTTGTTCAGTTTGAACAAAAGCACACCAATAACATTAAAGTTGAGAATACTTGTGAAAACCATCAGAACCACTCTAGAGTCAATATCGCATCAGATATAGCAGAAACTCTTGTAGAAATACGTCAAGCCATTCGTGCAAAAAACTATAAAGATCAACTCATAGGGTTATATTCCAGAGAACTGTCTCCTGCCTTAGAGCGTTTGTTGCTGTGGACCATCCTACGTTCCAAATTAACAGAGACTCAATTAAACTGCTTAAATCAAATTATCCAACAACAGAAACGATTTGAGCGCAAGCTTATACGTGCAGATTTTCAACCTATTAAGCAAAGCTCTCTAAATACCATGTTTTCACAGTTTGCCATCGATTGGCTGATGGCAACGCAAGACAGAGACATTTCATCATTTTCAAATGCCGATTTTGAAGATATGTATGGAGAAATGCTTTTATTAAAGAAAGAAACAACTAGAGAGACTTTACAAAAACGTTTACAGGAGTTTCATCACAAACAGACATTATTTTTTAACGCGCCCACTGTGGATCTGGATAGTTTAATCCAAGTAAAAATCTGCAGAACCGCATTGATCTCGCCCCATATTTTTTACCACACGCTAGAGCAGCTCGAAAATACTCAAGATATTTCGATTCAGGATAAAAATATATTTAAACTGATTTTTATTCTGGGGTTCAGAGTCGGACTACGGATCAATGAAACATTGAATATCTTCGTACGTGATCTATTTATTAGTGAAGATGCTGTGATACTCACCATTCGCAACAATCGCAATAAAAATCAAAAAAGCTACTCAGCTTACCGCAAGATTCCCCTGCATCATCTACTTAAAGCCGACGAATTACATGCATTTAAAACATATAGTCAGAATAGAAAACGTCTGCTAAAAGAACAGGGAAAATCAGTTACACAACCGCTGTTTTTAAAACAGTCCTTAGAAGAAACTCATGAAAATGAAGTGAATTCCCTATTGAAACAATTGATCAAGACAGTTTTTGGAGAACACCATTTTACTTACCATAGTCTGCGCCATTCTGCATTTAATCATCTTTACCTGATTTTAAAAAACTCAACACTTGCAGATGCATTTACTGACTATAGCCCACATGAACAATTACGTATCCGTTATGCATTGTTGCGAAACAGAAATACTCAGCAAACCTGGTATGCACTTTCTCATTTTGCCGGGCACCTAACGCCTGAAACCACTTGTTCAAGCTACCTGCATTTAATGCATCTAGCAATTAGCTACCAGCTGAATCAAATGCACAGCCCGCTTCCTAAAGAAGCCTATTTTAACATTCTGAAACAAGATGATGCCATTAAATATCCTGTTCAGCAGCGGGCGATCAAACAGTTTTTATTTGATCAACTCACTAAAGACCGTTACAGGCAACATGATCATCAATTTCAACTAGGTCAACAGAAATCGCCTGATTCACTGATGCTAGGAGCTCATGACTCAGAGATGACTTTTGAATTATTGCATCACATTCTTGCAGTAGAAAAAGAACAAGACCTTATGTTACCTGAAGCCATTCCTTTGCAAATCGCGCAAAAATTACGTGCTAGAGCCCATCATTTGAAAACCTCCTGTGTAACCCAAAAAAAATCATCGAGGTTATTTACCACAGATTTTTTAAGGAAAACTCCGAATGCATTGGTCACCATGTTGCCAACCAATCAGGAGGAAAAAAAGGTCATTCAACATGTTCAGGAGCGTTATGCAAATGTACAAAGTAAATACAAAGAACAGCTTCATACGATCTACTCAATTTATCTTGAAAAAGTTCAGCCCAATTCAGCCCAGTTCATTTTTGAACTGAATGAAAAACGCCAACTGAAAAAGTTTATGTCTTTTATCAGCAGTTTATTTCCTAAAAAATATCTTCATCTTGAGCTTTCCCAACGGAGTAAGGAACAGCTCAAAAAGACATTACAGGATTTAGCATTACGGACAGAAAATTTCAGCCTGAATGAAAATGAAAGGCGAATTAAGTTCTGCTTCAAGGGTAAAGATGCAAAAGCACTCGGGGTATTCAAGTTACTGATGTATCTGATGATAGTTTCTCATCTTTAATGAAAATTATTGGATAAGTTTGCCACGCATTCTTATTCGTGGTTTACCAGTCATTCCTGTAATGATTTAATATAGACTTCCAAGCGTGAGTGATTAAATTAATCATCTTAAAGAGCAATAACTGTTTGTCCCACTAGCCAAATAATGTCTGTCCAAGTTAGCACAAAATTTAATGATCATTTAAACAAGAATTTGCAGTATTGGTTTACAATTCGAAGTGAATAAAAAAGCATAAATTGCCGCAGTACAATGAAATTGAAGAAATATTTTCAGAATATGATGAATAAATTGTGAATCGGTACCCAATAAGGTATCAGAAAAGACAGCCCCCTGCCCATCAACCTCGTTGCTCCAAACCACTTGTGCCAGATATTCCAGATTAATCTGATAGCACATACCGGTTCCTCGCGACAATAGGCGAAACTGATTGAGCTTAAAGCAGGTTGTTAAACTCTATTAGATTGTAAATGTCTAATTAGATCTAATCAGGCCAATTAAGCATCCTCTTTACATCAAATGGTTTATTTTTATAAATCCATTATTTTGTGTTTTAATAAATATATATAGATATAAGACCCAATATTATGGATTTAAATTTCAAAAAACCTGAAGAGATTGTTACTTTATTATGTGAAAGGCTTCGCAAAGAACGACTTTATCTGGAAATGACTCAGGCAGACGTCGCTACACGTGCTGGTATTAGTGTGAATACAGTATCTAATCTGGAAGCTGGTCGAAATGTTTCATTTGAAAATTTAGTACGCGTTGCCATGGTATTGGGCCGATTAAAAGAATTAGAGGAACTCTTCAAACCTCATTTAAACAGTGTAAATGACATTCTCCGCTATGAGAGCAATACGGCTCGCCAACGTATCAAAAGGAAATAAGTGCATGCTCAAAAAACTTAATGTTTACTACAATGGATGGGGTGAATATTGGCTTTGGGGTACACTGGTCTCCTCAACCGCAATCACAGGTCGGCCATTAATCGCCTTTGAATACAGTGCAGAAGCGATCAGTAAAGGTTTAGAACTTTCCTCTTACCTACTTCCATTAAAAGGTGACTCATTAAGAACGAACTTTCCTACACATCAAATGGGATTGCCAGGTCCTATATATGATGCCTTGCCCGATGGTTGGGGCATGCTTCTTATGGATCGCTTATTTAAAAAAAATGGACTCAATCCAGCACGGATTGGGCCATTAGAACGACTCACGTATATCAGTACACATGCGATGGGGGCGTTATCCTTTGAACCTTCAGCACCTGAGTTAACATTAACTGAAAATATTCCACTGATTAAACTCGCTCAAGAAGTTCAGGAAGTTCTCAAAGGAGAAGGTGCAGAATTTTTACAGCATTTATTAATTATGGGTGGATCTCCACAAGGTGCAAGGCCAAAAGCACTCGTCTATCGTGATTTTGTCACCAACGAATTCTCAACAGTTAGCTCACATCAACATGAAGCTTGGCTGATCAAATTTCCCGCTCAGCAAGAGCATCCTGAAGTTTGTGCAATTGAAGCTGTTTATGCAGAATGTTTACGTCATTGTGATATTGATACCCCTGATACTCAATATTTTACTCTTCCGAATGGATTAACCGCATTTGCATCGAAGAGATTTGACCGCCACGATGGCATGCGTATCCCTATGCAAAGTTTAGCGGCCTTCACCGGAGCTGATTTTAAATCACCAGGGAGTTTAGACTACAGTAACTTTCTTCGCGCTGCACACTTTTGCACCAATGATGTTCGCGAAAAAGCAATTGCATTCAAGCGAGCTGTTTTCAATGTAGTCTTCAATAATCGAGATGATCATTGTAAAAACTTTTCATTTCTGATGTCCCAAAATGGGCAATGGAAACTCTCCCCTGCCTATGATGTTACTTTCTGTGAAGGGCCAGGTGGATATCATCAAATGGATATCATGGGTGAGGCACTGGATATTCCTCGACAAGCTCTTGTAAAACTTGGTACTCAGGAAGCGGAACTTTCTGCCCAAGAAGTCGATGAAATTATTAGTTCGATTTGTAAGGTTGCAATCCGATTCAGCAATATCGCTCATGATCTATTACCTGGACAAATTCAAGCAGAGACTCTCCAAATGATCCAAAATAGGATTGAGCATAATATTCATTTATTGAATTGAATATAAAACATTTTCATGAGGATTAAGAATCATTATATTAAATCATATAATATTGTTATTTCTCATGAAAATCAGTATCAAAAAATAGGTGACTTTTACAAACTAAAATGTCTAAAATAAAGTGACCAAAATACCCTTAAATGATCTAAATTACTAAAAATTTTACTCCACCAAAAAACATATACTATTAATTAAATCATATACTTATAATTAGCGTCATTTAATGGAATAAATCTCGGTGACCTTGCCAAGGTTGGGGTCATTTTTGATCGCAGCTGGTATGGACGTGTACTTGTAGAACGTGTAGAAGATTTAATTAACCCAATAGAATGGCAAAATGCTTATGAAGAAATAAATCAGTACGAAAAACAACTGTCTGATACAAATACAATTGTTATAAAATTTTGGCTAGCAATTTCAAAAGATGAACAATTACGTCGTTTTTACAAGCGAAAAAATACACCTCAAAAAAGCTTCAAATTAACAGAAGATGATTGGCGTAATAGAGAAAAGTGGGATGCCTACTTACAAGCAGCATCAGATATGTTCAAATATACGAGCACAGATATTTCTCCTTGGCACATCATTGCCAATGATAGTAAATATGCTGCACGAATTGAAATTTTGCAAACTATCCTTCATAGCGTACAAAATAAAAATTTAGGTCACTTAGAAAACTTATAAGATTATATAAAGATATTTTATAATCAAATCAGGTGCCATTAGCATCTCGAAAGAATGAGTCCAAAAGCATTTGAAACAGGGCAGAATGAGGCTGTCTCATACTGGGATAACTAGAGCTGTCCCCTATGAACTCAAAATAATAGCCCTCTAGGTAAAGAGGTCCATTTTAATTTTGAGGCTGTATTAATTTAATATTCAACTTCTTTCAGTTCTTTAGCTAATAAAAATTTCCAAGCTCCGTTTTCATCAGGCTTGAAACTATACCTCCAATGTGCGAATAAGGCTGAAAACTCAAGTGGGAGATTGATTGCATAGAATATCTGTAACAACTTCTACCTGTTTCAATTGTTTAATTTCCCAAGTAAGAACCTCTATATCTTCAAATATACAGCATGTTATAGGTTGTTATTTAGTTCTTAAAATTATATAAAAATAACAATATATTGTATATTAATTGTAAATATACACAAGATATGGGGTATATCAATCTTGTTTAATATTTCAAAAAATTATAAGAATATTCAATTGATTGTTTTTTACACTTATGGGGACTATGGAAACGGCTTTTGATTTCAATGAAAAATTTGGCACACCTAAAAAATTGTTGTGTAAAAATTTTAATAAAATCCAAATCAGTGTACATCCTTATTTTTCTGGAATTTATCTTTGCTATCAAGAGGCTTTTAAATCCTTAAAAACTGATTTGTCTACATTAAATCCAAGTCTCGAACTTCACGTATGGAAAGATCCTAATTTCTCTGGTTTTACCATTACAAATAATTTTCAGTGGTTTCTATATTGGTCTCAGCATATACCAAAAAATATTAACGTACTTGTTCATTCTTTTCCTCAAGATGAGGACAAAATTGAGCTATTAAAAAAAGTGGCAAGTTCAGAATTCATAAAATTTCTGTCCTTTTATCATGAACTGGACCGACTTAACCCTAAAAAAATGCAATCGCTGATTAATGCCCATATTTCATCTGAAGTTATCCTGGCTTTAAACAAAGAAAATTCTTTCAAACCTCACCGTACTATGAGCTTGGATCTGCTTGCAGAACTGCTGTCATGCACACAAAATCAACTGAATTACCGCAATAAAGTTATAAACCGGAAAAGACAGAATGTGCTTGATCAACTGCAGCAAACCAGTGGAATTGTGCAGCAGCTTCTAAACAATCCCGACTTCGTTCTCACGCCAGATCAGCTATGGAAAGCATAATGTCAGAATCTAACCCAAGCCATCAAAATGCTGCTGATATTACGCGGGTATCATTAAAACAGACACTGGAAAAACTCTTTGGTGACGAGCAGCTCCAACGTACCAAACATATTCAATATGTTGCTGATTTACTGATTTCATATCCAACTGATCAATGTCTGGAAGGGCTGAATCTCGATCTATTAGATTTTGATCTAGAAACCAGTTCTGTTGTTGCTAGACCCGCTGCCTTGGTCTCCTCTCGAAAACATACTGTTCGCGCAACACCAGTCACTTGGTATGTGAACTCAATTGCACAATTAGCAAAGTCAGAAGAAAATGCGTTAATCTGGAATATCCTGGTCTTAAAAGCAGCAGTTTACCTAATTGCGCTTCCAGACATTCAACCTGAACTTTTTAAAGATGATCACACAGAACATTTCAACACTGTAAAACGTTTATTCCAGCGCTTCCGTACCGCCAATCGGGTTCTGAGTTCCGAAAAAGAATATCAAAATACTCCTGAATATATGCTTCTTTGGAAAAAGTATCTTAAAGATCCATCCCTTTCCTTAGTTGAATTTATTCGGTATTTGAATGAGGTTATTGATGAAGAACGTGATAAAGAGTCATCTAATGATTTTATGCAAAACCTGCTCAAAGTGATCCGCATCACCTTTAATTATGTTTTGGAAAATAAAGCAAAAATTGCCAAAGAGAGCATCGAGACTCAACTGCAACATGAATTTTTAGACGAAGATCAGCTGATTGTAGAAAGTTCAGAAATTAAAAAAGGGCAAAAATCTAAAGCTCTCAATATAGAAAAACAACTAGATGACCAAGATACACGTCAAATACTTGTAGACCCAACCATCGTTACCCCTCTGGCTGAATATTCAGAATCCAGCCAGAGCTATGTGCTGCCTCTGGTTGCCAAACATATTCAACGAAAAGAACATTTGCTGCCATACAGCAGCCTCTTTCCTAATATCACAAGTATAAGTGCTCTACTTACTGAACTATATAAAAATTACATTGTTGAAATTGAAGAAGACTCTAAAGACAAGGATAAAGAAACCAAAAAAAAGAAGGCATCCTTGATCCTGATGCTGTCATTTCTGACCGGAAATAAAATCCAGGAGTGGCTACATCTACAAAGTAAACGTGCTAAAAAATTGAATTCTCGCCAACAGATCAAGCAAAGCAATGGGCAATATTTTCTGAGAAGTAAATTTTCAATTTTTGAAAATAAGGATTTTGCTTATCCAGATGGCTTGCTCAACCAAACAGTTCATCTGGACATCCCGATCCCGAATTCATTTATTGCTTCGCTACGAGATGGTAACACCGTTACGGAAGAGGACATTCAGCAACATTTGAAACAGCTGAGAGCCAAACTTTATATTCCAAAATTATCATTAATAAGAATTAGCTCTCTTTTACATCAGACTATTTTGCAACGCACTGGAAATAAACAGCTTGCTGACCTTCTCACCGGTATTGATGCAAATAAGTCTTCTTCTACTTCTTATTGTCATCAAAATATCCTGACTTTACAGACTGAATATGTCTCAATTTTAAAAGAGCTGTGTGAGTCGTTATCCGATGACTACCAGAATATCGAATATGCTGCAGAAAAAAACTTTGGTAGCCGCAAAGCACCTACTTCAAATGTGATTCAAAATATCTTTGCCACACTCAAATTCAGAATAATTTCACAAAAAGAAGACGACTGGATAGCAATTTTCAATCATTACAATCTGTGGATGTGGCATTTCTTGTTGCTCTTTACTGCTGCACGACCCGTCGCTGAATTTCCAGGTTTTTTAAAAAGCTTTAACCTGAAAAGAAAAATATGCATGGTTTCTGATAAAGAGGTGGGTGGGCGTCAAGGCTATGGACGTTTAATTCCACTGGGTCATTTTGTCGCACAAGAACTCCAGAAATTCATAGAATTTTTACATTATTTTAAAACTCAAATTGCTCCTAGTCAGCCAGAAATTCCACAATATATTCAACATATTTTAGAGAGCAAGCTTCCACTTTTGAATATCTTTCAGGATGGTCAATGGCACCCATTAAGGCCATCAATTGTAAAAAACTTTCATCCTGAGTTAGGTTTGGAGCATGAAAACTGGCACCGGCATACTGCCCGTGCGTTTCTCAGCAATAAAATTAACGAAATTGAAATTTTAGCTTTATTCGGTCATGAACCGATGCAGCAAGAAGCTGCTCATCCTTATTCCAGCTTATCTATTTCACAATATTCAAGCATTGCTCATATTCTTGAACAAATGAAAGATCATTTTAATATTACCGGTATTGAACTAGATGTCCTCACTCAATAAACGTACTAAGCAAACTCGAACACTATATGCCGAAGCACGTAGAAAACAAGACCGACTCGATCAGGAAAAACAGCTTCGAGCAGATGTAGAACAGGAGCTAATTCAATACTTCCAAGAACAAGATTTGGAACAAAAAGGGCATCTTGAATCCTTCTATCCAGCAATTTATGAGTTTATTAAACGCAAAGCTCCAAGCTTGGCCTGGAAAAAATATGCGCATGAATTTTTTCGGTCATATATCAAGCAAATCAATTTAAATCGTCGTGAGACTTTGCCCCTACCAAATCTGACATTTGAGATGCAGCGTGATCAGCCGGTTTTTACAATGGACTGGATCGAGAAGGGACATCAGGTTGATGAAGTTCTTGATAAGCTTTGGGACTACTGGATTCTAGCGAAAGATAGCAAGACATTTTCTGATGATGAAATCATTGGAAATATTGTTATTTCTGCCCTGCTTTACTCAGGCTTAAATCAAAAATCCTCTTTAGAAGCTTTGCTTGAACACTTAAAAGATCCGGCAAAAATCAGAAAGATCGAAGATCTGAACATTATATTTTTAGAACCGCTCTCCCCCTCTTATGGAGATCTCTTTATTGATGAAAAAACCATCCGTAAATCGCGTAATTTTATTCCGGATCAAATTACACGCTTATGGTTAATTCATTTTAATAGCAGAAATATTCGTACAGTAAACCAGAATGTAGAAGACTATCTACAGCTTATTTTTAATAAGATTAAGTTACCATTTAATCTCAAAACTTATAAATTGTTACGCGACTACGCCAACTTTAACTGGATGCAACTCCCGAAAGTTGACATTGATCCTGCACTTTCACAATGCCTCATTGAGAATACTGCAACCTGTGGCTTATCAGAAATAGAATTTGAAAGATTTCTTCATCCAAAATTTAAATATCAGCAGGACACTCTTACTGATTCAAATGTAGAAAAATCACCATCTACTGTGAGGGAATCCTACTCTAATGATGACATTCAGCAAGCCTTGGATGATGTTATAAAGATTCACAAAGACCTTTTACAACTGATTCGTACATCACAAACTGATCAAAGTATCGATGCATTAATCATTAAATATTGCATTGAAAATACTAATAAATTTAATGAGTATAGTAAACGTGTCGCCTTATGGCTCATCAGCCTTTATAAACCAGAATTAGAACAGATTCAGCCACTGGCTGAACGTTTTAATTTTTGCGTAAACCAATTTCAAAAATCGTTTCAGCAGAATAAGCGTTTAAAAGACGGTTCGATTTACACTTATTATTCGCGTATTGCCGAGCCTTGGCTAACCCATTCTTTACAATATCTAGATAGCGAAGATGATCTGAATACGATACTGGCTAATATCTATCAGCAAATCATTACGAATACCCGACTTGCAGATGAGGCAGGCGAGCTTAACTTTAAAAAATCCAGTGGTCAGACCGTCAGAATGTTGAAACGCTTCCATAGCTTTCAACAAACAGTTTTTGACGCTGAGTCTCTCGAATTAGAGTCAATTGCCATACAAAACAGACCGAGAGCACGTATCATTGGTCCCATGACTTATCAAGCTTTCATGAACAAGTTAGATACCTTATTTTCAGGGGCTAATAGTCAAGAAAATACGTATAAGACATTAAAAATCATCTATATTTTAGCTTACCGTACCGGTATGCGTATTAATGAAATTCTCGGCTTACGTGTGCGGGATATCGAGGGCTTGAGCTGTTTATCCGTTTGGATTCAGCCCTACGGCTCAAAAAAGAAAGGAAACTTACATCAACTTAAAACAGATAGTGCTGAACGCAAAGTCCCTGTATATTGCTTATTAAAAACCGATGAATATCAAATATTTCATAATCATGTAGTCGAGCAACGATTACTCAATCAGGAAAACTTATACCTATTCAGCAACTGGAATGAAAATAGCAAGCTGAACAAACATACGGTGACAACACCTTTCAGAATGATTATGAACGAGCTTTTTAAAACTCATGACTATTCTTTTCACTCATTTCGACACACGGCTGCCAATCACTTATCCATTCTGCTCAACTGCGATTATGCTCCACTGGTCAAGAATCTTACGGATTATACTGCAGAAGAATATCAGTCCATTCGGACAGAGTTACTCCGTAATACGCATGGTCAAAATCATTGGTTTATGATTGCCCATTTACTGGGTCACATTGACCCTACGGAAACCTTTAAAAGCTATATTCATCTGAGCTACCTGATCGCTGGACATAAAATACTGCAATATCACCCAGACATAGATACTCAATTAGCAAAGAAAATGATGGGCTACCTGCCTTCTTTCAAATTTTTAAACACAGTAAAAGATTCTGCTCCATTCAATTTCGAAAAACATGCTGTCCATTTAAGTCAGCAGTTACTCAACGATCAAACTGACTGGTTAAAAAGTAACGTAGAAGATATTCTAGATGAGGTTTCATTTAACGCTCAGCCTCATGATTTTTTTAAATATTTTGCAGGAACAAAGGAATCCAAAATTTCATTTGCATGGTTTTTTAAATGCTTAAATTTACTGGAAATTCATCATGATCCAGATCTAGTCTCAAAGGAAATGTGTTTACCTGTAGAACTGGTTAACTACTGGTATGAAAATGCAAAACAACTAGGCCAGCTCAAGTCTCAAAAAAATAACCCAAGATTATTTGATCTCAACAACACAAATCATCTGGATAAACCTTTGAAACCCGCCATGATAGATACCGTTGAAGAGCGCACAGCAAGGAACTATTTTTTTGAAAATATTCAAAATATATTTGAAAAAAAGCCAGATCAAATAAAAGCGGTGCTTGAGACATTTTTAAGTCGTGTTACAGTTTCTCATACCGGCATTCATTATCGATGGAATAAAATCGATCAATTGGAATCATTTTATTCCAAGGTAAAAGACCTGTTTCCCCATCAATTTTGGCATTTGCTTGGACAAGACTTGGTACAATTGTTAGATAAAAAGAAACAACCTTTATTACTGAAGCTGACTAAATCGAGCACAACAGAGCATCCTACGACTCAAGAAGATTATGTTCGTCTCCAGCTTTACTCAACAAAAGATGCCAAAGCACTGGCAGCGTTTAAATTCTGTTTACATTTAGCCTGTATCGGTAGACCTCGATCTCTTGAACTCCAAGTTGCAGGACTAGAAATCACTACATGCTGTTAAATAATTTAACCGTTGTTTCCTTATCTAAAGTCAAATTTAATATATCTTTAGTAAAAATTGGATGTCTGATCAACGATAATTAAATAGTATAAACTCTATGAATTAGCAGCGTCTGAAACAGGGATCAGTCATGCGTACAACATCAGAAAAAACTGCAAAACAGAAAATGATATTAGCTAAGGCAGTTTTAGCTGCTGCTGAGCGCCTTGGTCTTACACAAGATCAACTAGCCTTAATACTGAATATAGATTCAGTGAAAAAATTAACCTCTCTTGAATTAGATCCCACTTCAAAACAGGGAGAAATCGCCCTCACTTTAATCCGTATTACCACATCACTAGATGCTCTTACAGGTGGGGATACAGCCTGGATGCAGCATTTTATGAAATCACCCAATAAATTGATGAGTGGTATTCCAATAGAACAGATTCAGAACCCTCAAGGATTGGCCTCTGTTTTACAATTGGTGGAAGGTCTTCGGGCTAAACTTTAAGATAAGCAAAGTATTATAGAAAAATTTGAAAGTGATAGTCCTCTCCAATAATTCAAATGCGAGGTATAAGAATCCCCCTTCTTCTCAAGATGTATATGTCTGGCCTAATTCCGTCAATTAATTGCGAACTGCTGCTATATATTGGATTTTATTAACCTGATGCGAGGTAAATCCCCCTTATAAATTCAATAACTATTCAACAATCATTATAGAAGTTTGCTATATAGCAAACATTCACCATAATTAGTTAAAAGTTTGCTATATGGCTAACAAGTTTCGGGAGCGAAAAATTGATATGGCTACAAGAGGCGAAATAGGTAAAGAAATACGTTTGGCAAGAAAAGGATTAGGCTATACACAGAAAAGTCTTTCAGAAAAGACTAAAGTCAATAAAACAACAATTTCAGAGATAGAGAATGGCCGTTTTACAGGTTCATTTGACATATTTGAACGTGTGCTTGATGGCGTGGGTTTACAATTCGAAGTGAATAAAAAAAAGTTTAAATTGCCACAGTGGGATGAAATTGAAGAAATATTTTCAGAATATGATGAATGAAATTATTTACAGGCTCTTATCATTTGGTATTTACATCCAACAATGCAAAATCAACAACAACTTGAACACCCATTTCTCATACAAGTAGGGCTATTTTACAGATCGAAATGATAAATTCATAAATTGCTTTTCAAAAAAAAAGAAACTAATATGTTTCTTATAGGACCTAAAAGCAATAAATGTATCTACAATGAATAAGTCTTTACTTCAGCAAATCAAAAAAAGACGAACCCAATTGGGCTTAAAGCAAGTTGATATGCAATCCCGTACAGGCATTTCAAGACAGCAGTACCAAAAACTGGAAAGTCAGGGCAACCCTCGATTAGAGACCTTAGAAATTATAGCGGCAGGATTAAATGCTCAACTGATGCTCATCCCTGATGATAAGGTTCATTTGATCAGACAATTATTGAATGATGAAATTAAAGTCACTATTGAAGATCAGGATGACTTAATGACTAACCCATGGAAGGGTCTTCTCGGAGGAGAGGAACCATGAATACTGTTGCCGTCCTGAAATTAACATTACATCACGGTATCGTTGGATACTTGGCAGGATTTCAGAGCGGAAAAAATATTCTGGTTTTTACAGATTCTTTCCGCTTTGATCAGCAACGTCCGACCTTGAGCCTGCTGACTTCCCCCTTGTATCCTCAAGCGGATAAAATTTTAGAAAAGACCTATGTTACACATCAGCGCTTACACCCCTTGCTATCAAACTTGCTACCAGAAGGTGCATTACGTGAACTGATTGCACAAAGCCTCAAAGTACATATAGACAATGAATTTCAGTTATTGGCAGCTTTAGGTCATGATTTACCTGGAGCACTCATTGCGACTCCATTAGATCCAGAAGAAATTCCAGATGAAATAAAATTCAAACTGCAGATCTCGAATCCAGATCAAATTTTAAAGCAAGAGATTCGAACAGATAATAAGTTTTCCTTGGCCGGCGTCCAAATGAAGTTTTCCATGAAAGCCAAAGATGGGCGTTTTACACTAGCACAGGCAACGGAAACGACTCTACTCGGGGACTGGATTATCAAAACTCCTTCTTCCAGACATGCTTTTGTTCCGCTAAATGAATATTCTATGATGACCCTTGCCAAAACGGTCGGAATAGATGTCCCTGAGATTCGCTTGGTGGATATGGCCCTTTTACAAGACCTTCCACCATTAAATTTACCCCAAGAGCAATATGCTTTCGCAATCAAAAGATTTGATAGACAGAGTACTGCTGATACTACAGAGCTTATTCACATCGAAGACTTTGCTCAGATCTTCGGTGCATATCCACAGCAGAAATACAGCACCACAAATTATGAGCAGATAGGAAAGATCATTTATCAATTTTCAGATAACAAAATTCTTGATATTCAGCAATTTGCCAGCCGCTTACTTGTCAATATTTTGCTCGCCAATGGAGATGCACACTTAAAAAACTGGAGTATGATTTATCAGGACAAAAGAACACCAAGATTATCTCCCGCATACGATATATTGATGACTAGTGTATATATTGAAAATGAGCGTCATTTCGCATTGAATCTTGCTAAAAATAAAGATTGGTATTTAGCTGAGATGAAACACTTTGAACAATGGGCTGAAAAAGTCGGTGTTCCATGGCGTGTTATTGAAAAACAACTTCACGCGATCATGGACAAAGCACGGTCAGTATGGCCAGTGCTATTACTAGACTTACCTATGATTTCTGCTCATAAAGAAAAATTAAGAGAACATTGGAAAAAATTGCATCCAGACTTTCAGATACTTACAGATGATTAGGGTAATCTGAAACCAAACTAAAATTTCTCAAACAAGTTCATCACGTCATTTTCCGTCAGTTTCGCTTCGCCCTCATGATCGGTACTTAGAATAGAGTGTGCCAGTTCTGCTTTATTTTGCTGTAAGGCAAGAATTTTTTCTTCTATGCTTTTATTAGTAATCAGCTTATAGACAAATACCGGCTTGTCCTGTCCAATCCGCCATGCACGATCTGAAGCTTGATCTTCAGCAGCAGGGTTCCACCATGGATCATAGTGAATGACCGTATCTGCGGCAGTTAGATTCAAACCGACCCCTCCTGCTTTCAGACTGATTAAAAATACCGGCACTTGTCCAGACTGAAACGCTGTAATGACTTCATCTCGCTTTTTGGTCTTTCCAGTCAGCTTCACATAGCCAATTTCTGCGTGATGGAACTGTTGTTCAATCAGTTCCAACATTGAGGTAAACTGAGAGAAGATAAGAATTTTTCGCCCCTCTTCCACCATTGGAACGACCATATCCATCAACTGTTCAAGTTTGGCAGAATGCGCCTGCCCAATTTTCACTGAATCCAGCTTTAGTAAGCTAGGATGGCAGCACACCTGACGTAGCTTCAGTAAGGCATCTAAAATTTGAATTTGACTACGTTTAAAGCCTTTTTCTGCCACAATTTTCTGAATGCTTGCCTGCATCGTGGCACGAACAGCCTCATATAACTTGGATTGCTGGTCATTCATATCAATATTGACTTCAATCGTGGTTTTTTCTGGCAACTCTTTGGCTACGTCAGTTTTCAAGCGACGTAAAATGAAGGGCTTAATCCGGTTGACCAACTTTTGTCTTAACTGCTCATCACCGCGCTTTTCAATCGGATGACGGTACTTTTTATTAAAAATTTCTTGTGAATATAAAAATCCTGGCATCAGGAAATAAAATAGTGCCCACAGCTCACCCAAATGATTTTCCATAGGTGTACCGGTTAGACATAGACGATGTCGCGCTGTTAATTGCCGTACTACCTGTGCAGCTTTGGCGCGCGGATTTTTGATATTCTGCGCCTCATCCAAAATGAGTTGATGATATTCATATTGCTTTAGTTGCTCTTCATCTCTCGCCAGAAGCGGATAGGTGGTTAACACAATATCATAGTGCGGAATCTGCTCAAAATACTGATGGCGATCGGGCCCCTGTAGCAGCAATACCTTGAGCTCTGGGGTAAATTTCTCCGCTTCTTTGAACCAGTTATGCATCAGCGATGTGGGTGCAACAATTAAGGCGGGACTATCCTGCAAATATCCAGCCTGCTTTTCCATGAGTAAATGGGCTAAAGTTTGTGCTGTTTTCCCCAAGCCCATATCATCTGCCAGAATCCCGCCATGCTGGGTTTCCCTTAAAAACTGTAACCAGCCTAAGCCCTGCTGCTGGTATAGACGCAACTCCCCCTGAAAACCTTGTGGTGTCGGCAGTTGTTGCTGATAGCCTTGTTTGAATTTATGTACAAATTTCTGCAGGCGATCACTGACCTGCCATGTCATCCCAAGATTATGCTGCAATTCTAATAATTGACTCGCATCATAGCGATCAATACTGCGCTCTTCTTGCTGTAAAATGCTCTGCAGATGCAATAATACCGGCTTAATATCCCTGGCGGATAGCGCCAAATCAGGTTGATCAACTGCAGTTTTCACGGTGAAAATTTGACTGTCATGCAGATGAATAAAAGTCCGCGGATCAAGTAAATCAGGATTTACTCGCACCAAAGCTACGAGCGCATCAAGTAAATTATAAGAATTGCCTGCACTGTCTTGAACCGTCGCCCCGATATTGAACCAGTCCTGCTGGCCTTCAGATTCAGTGATAGAAATATTTAAATTTTCAACATATTGCAGGTTAAAGGGGCTGTTTTCCAGATGCTCTATCTGCCAGCCCATCAACTCAATTTGATTGATGGGCATCAGCTGTTTGATCCAGTCTCCATAGAAAGCAAAAACCATAGAATCGAGACGTTGTTTATCCAGTTTTAATTGCTGGTCATAACTAAGATCTTTCACCCACTTCAGTGATTCGACCAATAGCTGTAAACGCTGGATTGACTGTTGTTCCTGAACTAAGTCCCGAAGCTGTCGCACCATTTTGTCATGCTGCTCACCAATGAAACTGTCACCTGATGTACCTGCTTTAATTCGCCCGCCTGCATAGGAGAATTCAATTTCAGCACAAACAGACTCTTCCCATTTCCAATCAAATTTATCTAAAACACCGAAGCGTAAAATTGGCTGGGGACTACCCTCAAGGACATCAATATGCTGAATAGACTCGGGCTGAGGCAGATTTTTCACGTCTGAATATTGATGAGTCAGTTTCTCAAACTCTGGCAAGAGCATAGATGGAAGATCAGGCATCTGTAAAAAATGGTACAGAAGATTTGCCGTATATTCACCATATAACTGGCCCACCGTGTTCTGTTGAATATCCACATAACACGGTGGCTGGCTAGCGAGAATTTGGATATGTGGATTTGATTTTAAATCGAGTCGAATATCACCATTGACCAATTCAATATTTAAATGCTCTGTCTGTTTGTTTACACCTTGTTGCCAGATCAGTTCGATGTGATAGCCTTGTTCTGACCATTGAAGTGCAGTATGGCTCTTTTTTTGCCAGTACACATCGCCACTTTGAATAAAAGATTTGAAATGCTCCAATAAAATTCCGGAGATATCAAGATTGCTTTGATAAAAACGTTCGTCACTGTTTATTTTGGCATAATAATAAATCTGGTTAAATAATTGTCGTTTTTGTTCAGGTAAAGTCAGATGCTTTCTGGTGATATTTTCATATTGGGTATAATAACTTTCCCCCGCAATTGAGCCGTTTTTATTGCGTCTGGCCTTCTGAACATCAACTGTCAATTTCTTTAAGCTGACAGACTGATCTAACAGGTAAATTAAATAATTGTTTGTTTTGACAGATTGCTCTGGTTCAGTCTGTTGTAAATACCGTTTAAAATCATTCAGCCAGCGCTGTGCCTGATCATCCCCCCGTAGGCGTTTTGCGATTCCCTGCGGGGATTGAGAGTCAGCATAACGCTGCTGAAATTCCTGGCGATATTCCTGAAAGAATAACCGCGCTAAAGCAGCAGCATGTTTACAGTTATATCCAACCGGACAAGTGCAGTCGTCATCGATTAAACGGTCTTTTTGGGGATTATAGGTAATTGCAGTATCGTAATAATCTGTCCCTTCAATTTGGGCATACATCGTAACCCCGTCTTTTTCCTCAAAGAACTCAATCGTTTCCCTATCAATGCGTTTAGCATAGCTAAGACTGCGCTGAAGAGTTGCTGTACTAAAGCGAGATAGAAAATTGATCAATGAGGACATAATTACCAGACACTAAAAATGTTTATACAATTATAACGGACAAAGCTGTCATTTCAGAACAGTAGCCGAACTGCTCAACCCGAGCACAGATTCGACTCACTCAATAGGAATATTGTGAGTAAAGACAATCAAATCCGAGAAGTTAAACAGATCATTGAGGTCGAAAATATCCTGATAGAAGTGATCATTTCTTCACGACCGTTAATTTTAAACCAAATGGGGTTAAAAATTTTAGCATTGTTTCTAGAGTTGGATTTGCATCTGATCGCTCTAGTTTCTGTAAAGTTTGAAGCGAAATTTTAGTGATCTTGGACATTTCATGTAATGTCAGATGCAGCTCTATTCTAATGAATTTTGCAATGACATGTATCGGCCAATCGGGATTCAGTTGAATCTGTTCTAAGACATATTGTCTTTTTTTAATTTGCTCTATTTGAGAGAGTGGAATAAAACGTTTATCCATAACAAATCTCCTTTAATTGTGCGCAAATATCTTCAATGCGATATGCACAATTTTCTAGAATTTCATCATCTATCCCGATAGATTTCATCTTGGTTATGTTCAATTGCGTAATCCATTGAATAATATGTTCCGCAGCTAGCTTTCCAACCTTTAGCTTTTTCACCTATTACTTCAATAGTGGCACAATCGATCGATTGATTATTCAGAAATATTTGGAAAGATCAAAAATCATTCATAATTCTATTTAAATAGTAAAGTACAGGCAGTTTTGCCTATTATATACTTATTATAGTAGTAAAGTATTATTTTTATCCAAGTGAGTTTTCAAAATTATGCTTCATCCATAATCCATTCTTTAAAAAGAGCATCCTCGATTTCATAAGTACCATTTTCTGGTTTAAAAATAATTTGTTTTTTTGATAAAGAACGTAGGGCCGATTGAATACTTGATACCGCAATGTTATCTACACCAATGGAATCAGCCAGATGTTGTCTAAATTGGCTACTATAAAGTTCAACTTGCGATTCCGCTATGGCTTTTAAAATTAGCTGTTCTAATAACTTAAACTCTCCCCATAATCCCGAAAAGTCACGATGCCCCATTGTATCGGCTATAAGCTGTTCCTTGGCAAAATCTATAGCCAGCATTGGGTTTAAGGCTAAACGCTCCACTAATGATCTTGCTAGTTGAGGACTTTGCTTCATATCTAAAAAAGCGTGCCATAAAATTTCTTTATTCAAACTACGTCCTGTTGTCTGATTAAATACATCTGCCAGATGATCTGTAAATGCTTTTGTTAGATTTGGAAAAGGTAAATTCTGTCCATAATGAAAAAATGGAGCACTACTCACAGAAAACATTTGTCTCAGGCCTTCTCGACTTGAACCAGTAAAAATCACCTTTATTGTTTCTTTATGCATATCTAAAGCGGTACGTAAACTGGCAATCGTGGTTTTATATTTTGAACTAGCTAAAGCCTGAATCTCATCAAGTAACAGTAAAATAGGTTTCCCCTGCTGAGCCAGTTTAGTAATGCTAGACAAAATACTGGAATTCACTTGTCCTTGTAGAAGTGTCACTTCAGCTTTTACCCCTGCCACCTCTGTACTTAAAGAACCAATATTTTTAATCCAATCTGTGGCTTTCCCCATTAAGCCATTTTGTTTTGAAAACTCATCAAGAGCTTTTACAAACTGCCCTTCACTATGCAGGCCTGCATCTAAAAAACTGAAATAAAAAACGCGCCATCCAAGCTGTTCTGCTAGGGGCGTAATATCTTTTCGTAAAAATTCAGTTTTTCCCATCCGGCGTGGGGCAAAAAAAGTCAGAGAACTAGCTAGTCCAGTCTCAAACATGCCTAAAATTTGTTTCGCCAATTCGGTACGTGGAAAGTGCCAAGGGTCATTGGAGATGGTCATCATTTTAATTACTCGGCAATGATTTATTTATTACCATAGATTGTATTAGACTCCATTAGATTGTAAATATCTAATTAGATCTTTTTAATCTAATAGGATCTAATCAGGCCAATAAAGCACCTTTTCATCGATCAACCGACACATTTTATAACTCCATTATTTTGTGGCTTAATAGCTATATCTAAACATAAGACCTAATATTATGGATTTAAGATTCAGAAAACCTGAAGAAGTTGTTGCATTATTATGTGAGAGGCTTCGTAAAGAACGGCTTTATCTGGAAATGACTCAGGCAGATGTTGCTGCACGTGCTGGTATTGGTGTGAATACAGTATCCAATCTGGAAGCAGGTCGAAATGTTTCATTTGAAAATTTAGTACGCGTTGCCATGGTACTAGGCCGATTAAAAGAATTAGAGGAACTCTTCAAACCTCATTTAAACAGTGTAGATGACATTCTTCGCTATGAGAGCAATACGGCTCGCCAACGTATCAAAAGAAAATAAACCCATGCTCAAAAAACTTAATGTTTACTACAATGGATGGGGTGAATATTGGCTTTAGGGTACACTGGTCGCCTCAACAGTAATCACAGGTCAACCATTAATTGCCTTTAAGTACAGTGCTGAAGCGATCCGTAAAGGTTTAGAGCTTTTCTCTTACCTACTTCCATAAAAAGGTGACCCATTAAGAAAAAATTTCCTACACAGCAAATGGGATTACAAAGTCATATATATGATACATCACCCGATGGCTAGGCGTGCTCCAGAATTTTGGTGGCTATTCAGTCCATCATTACCTACATTCCAACTCTCTAGTTTTCCAACTAGCCCAGGTTATAATAATGGCCACCCAAAATACTATTGATCTATTATGAATACCTCCAATGACCCTTTACACGGCAAAAAACTTGCTGACATTTTGGATGAATTATTGGATTACTACGGTGGCTTTGAAGGTTTAAGTCGTAAAATTGAAATTAGATGTTTTTGCATAGACCCAAGTGTTAAATCATCATTGCGATTCTTGCGTACCACACCATGGGCACGTGAAAAAGTAGAAAGCTTATATTTGTACGTATTACGTCAAAAGGCAAAACAGAAACCGTAGCCCCAGGCAACACCCCTCTCATCATAAAATTATACCAGTCAGTAAAATACCTTTAGATTAAGCATGTGTATGTTGGTTATTATTGTTGATTATCACAATAAATTAGTGACCAAAAATCAAAGTACTCCACCCTACCTTAAATTACACCACACAAAATAAAAACCCTATATAACTGTTATATATAGAGTTTATTAAAATACCAATTATGTTATTTAGTGTATTTTATGTCGGTGACTCTTGCCAAGGTTGGGGTACGGGAGTTCGAGTCTCCTTTCCCGCTCCAGATTCAAAAAAGCCCTCATCGAAAGATGGGGGCTTTTTTATTCTATTCGCATACAAAACCCTATAAATCAGCAGCATTTTGCATAAGCTTGTCATTATTTATGTATTTCAACTGCTTAAAGATTCAGCATAATCACGGCTTTTTAAAATAAAGGCCTCTTTTCAAGCGTTCAGGCTCTGTGTATAACAATGAACCAGGAATGGAAATCAATAAGCATAGGCAAACATCGTAAAAAAACGGTAGACTATGCAACAATCAATGCAAGCAAAATGTCATTTGAGACAAAAAGAAGGTGAAGGTTGATGCCGCTCAATACCGTTGAAGAGCTCGTAGCAGATATCCGTGCAGGAAAAATGGTCATCCTGATGGATGATGAAGACCGTGAAAATGAAGGTGATCTCGTCATTGCTGCGACTCACATACGTCCTGAAGACATCAACTTCATGATCACACATGCACGTGGTTTGGTTTGTCTCACCTTGAGCCGCGACCGTTGTCAACAGCTCAATCTTCCCCTCATGGTAGATGCCAACGGCGCCCAGCATGGGACTAACTTTACGCTTTCAATTGAAGCCGCCAACGGTATTACCACAGGTATTTCAGCAGCTGAACGTGCTCATACCATTCAGACTGCTGTGGCCGCGCATGCCAAACCTGCGGACATTGTACAACCGGGTCATATTTTTCCGTTGATGGCACAGCCAGGTGGCGTATTGCACCGTGCCGGGCATACTGAAGCAGGCTGTGACTTGGCCCGTCTTGCAGGACTTGAACCTGCATCAGTGATTTGTGAAATTATTAAAGAAGACGGCACCATGGCGCGCCGTCCAGATTTAGAAATTTTTGCTGAAAAGCATGGTTTAAAAATCGGGACTATTGCGGATTTAATCCATTACCGCATGACCAATGAACAAACGGTTGAACGTCTGGATCAACAAACTTTAAATACGGAATACGGAACTTTCGAACTGTTCCGTTACCGTGAAATTGGTAACCCGGATATTCATTTAGCCTTGGTTAAAGGTGAACCAAAAGAAGGGGTCACTACCGTTCGCGTTCATGGCTTTAACCCAGTACGTGACCTGCTGAAAATCAACAAGCAAGATGGCGAACCGGCCTGGAATCTTGACAAAGCGCTGAAAGAAATTGCTTCTAGCGAGCGTGGCGTTTTGGTGTGGATTGGCCAACATCATCTACCGGACCTTGGCCCTGCGCTGGAAAGTTTAAATACACCCAAACCAGCCAAATCCAATGCTGCACTGTCTCAGCAGTACCAAACCATTGGTGTCGGTGCCCAGATTTTACGTGATTTAGGCGTTGAGAAAATGAAATTGCTCAGCTCTCCATTACGTTTTAATGCGTTATCAGGTTTTAACTTAGAAGTGGTGGAATACATCACTGCACATCAAACAACTTAAGAAATCATCGAGGTTGCTATGGCAGTTCGCCGTATTGAAGGTATGTTACATCTCGCGAGCGAAGGCCGTTACGCGATTTTAGTGGGTCGTTTTAATAGTTTTGTTGTCGAACATCTATTAGAAGGCGCAATTGATACATTGAAACGTCATGGTGTATCAGAGGATAATATCACTGTTGTTCATGCACCTGGCGCTTGGGAACTTCCGGTAGTGGCTAAGAAACTGGCTGCTGCTGATCGTTTTGATGCCATCATTGCCCTGGGCGCAGTGATTCGTGGTAGCACGCCGCACTTCGACTTTGTTGCTGGCGAATGTGCCAAAGGTTTAGGCGTGGTTGGCCTGGACACTGGCTTACCGATCATTAATGGTGTATTGACTACGGATAGTATTGAACAGGCGATTGAACGCTCGGGTACAAAAGCAGGTAATAAAGGCAGTGAAGCTGCTCTTACTGCGATTGAAATGGTTAACTTGTTAAAGGCTATTTAACGCTATGTCGCAAACACTTCAAGCAACTTATGCAGCAAAACGCAAAGCACGTCGTTTTACTGTACAAGGAATTTATGAATGGCAGATGAGCCACAATCCGGTACATGAAATTGAAGCACGTACACGTGTGGAGAATGCCATGCACAAAGTGGATCTCGGCTATTATCATGAATTGTTGACTCAAGTGGTTGCCAATCATGAAGCATTGGATGCGCTCTTAATCCCTGTGCTGGATCGTGAAATTAGTGCGCTTGACGGCGTTGAACTCGCGACTCTTCGTCTGGGTGCGTATGAATTGAAAGAACATCTTGAAATTCCATATCGTGTCGTTTTAGATGAAGCAATCGAGCTGGCTAAACATTTTGGCGGTGCAGACAGCCATAAATACATCAACGGTGTATTGGATCGTTTAGCGACAACCTTGCGTGCAGCAGAAAAGCAACAAGCCAACTAAATAAAGTAGATTTGTTGTATGGCTGAGTTCTCGATCATTGATACTTATTTTAATCGACAAACTTCTGCGTCGGTCGATTTGGGTGTCGGTGATGACTCAGCCTTGCTCACCCCTCCTCCACAGCAACAACTGGTCATCTGTGCCGATACTTTAGTTGCTGGACGACATTTCCCCTTAGATACAAATCCCCATGCCATCGGCTGGAAATCTGTTGCAGTCAATTTATCTGACATTGCCGCCATGGGTGCCAAACCGCACAGCATTTTACTGGCATTGAGCCTACCCCAAATTGATCATGACTGGCTCAAAGGCTTTAGCCAGGGTTTATATGATTGCTGCGATCAATTTGGGGTGAGTTTAATTGGCGGTGATACCACGCAAAGTCCTCATCTCACCATTTCGGTCACTGCACTTGGCTGGATAGAAACCGGCAAAGCCATCACACGCTCAGGCGCACAAGTCGGTGATTATGTCTGTGTCTCTGGCACAGTCGGTGATGCTGCATTTGCTTTGCACAATTTAGGACATTCGCTACAAAAACGTCTGGATTATCCAACGCCACGTTGTCAGCTTGGACAACAACTCAAAGGCCTGGCATCCAGCATGATAGATGTGTCTGATGGATTAGCACAAGATTTAGGCCATATTTTAAAAGCCTCAAAAGTGGGTGCAATACTGGAATTAAGCCAGTTACCGATCAGTCCAGATTTACAAAATTTAACTCAAGAACAGCAATGGCAATATGCCCTCGCGGGTGGCGATGACTACGAGTTATGCTTTACAATAAGCCCGCAAAATTATGAAAAGCTTTTGCAACAACAATTAGATGTCAACATTAGCAAAATTGGACAAATTGACCAAAAAACTGAGTTAACTTTTGTGCAGAATGGCGTAGATCATTCGCTGCATTTTCATGGATATCAACACTTTGCATAAACCTGTGATTCATTTTAAAGACATGTCCTGGTACAACCGCTTTATCGTTTTTTGCGGTGTCGGATTTGGTTCCGGGTTGTTACCCAAAGCTCCGGGCACTTTTGGTTCGGCCTTTGCATTGCTGTTTGTTCCTGCCTGGCTTGCAATTGGCTTTACAACCTCCATTATCGCCATGATTTTAATGTCACTTATTGGCATTTATATTTGCGGGCAAACCGCTAAAGTAATGGGCGTACATGACGATGGCCGTATTGTTTGGGATGAATTTGCAGGACAATCGATTACATTTCTGCCCCTGATTTACTTCGCACAAATGAGCTGGCTTTGGGTGCTCGTCGGATTTGTCCTGTTCCGCTTATTTGATGTCTGGAAACCCTGGCCTATTCGTGTCATCGACCGACAAGTCGGTGGCGGTTTCGGCATTATGTTTGACGATATTATTGCCGGCATTTGGGCCGCAATCTGTATTCTCGTGTACCTCAACATTTCAATGGCTTAAGCCAAGTTTTTAAGGTGTATTATGTCAACTTCTGTGATTATTCTTGCTGCCGGTAAAGGAACTCGAATGCGTTCGAGCTTACCCAAAGTATTGCAGCCGCTCGCAGGACGCCCTCTACTCGGTCATGTCATTGAAACGGCTAAAAAATTAAATGCCAAAAATATTATTACCATTTTTGGACACGGCGGTAATCTAGTTCAACAAGCTTTTGCACAGGAAAATGTTCAATGGGTAGAACAAGCCGAACAGCTGGGTACTGGTCATGCGGTAAAAGTGACTTTACCGGTGCTACCTACTGATGGCGTTTCACTGATCCTTTCCGGTGATGTCCCTTGCATTAGCCAAGAAACCTTAGAGAAGCTGCTCGCTGTTTCACGTGAAACAGGAATTGGCCTGGTGACATTAACCCTGGCCGATGCTACCGGTTATGGTCGTATCGTACGTGAAAACAATAAAATTCAGGCCATTGTTGAGCATAAAGATGCAAGCGATGCACAGCGTCAAATTAAGGAAATTAATACCGGTATTTACTGTGTCAGCAATGCCAAACTGCATCAATGGTTACCAAAATTAAGCAACAACAATGCCCAAGGCGAATATTACCTGACGGATATCGTGGCCATGGCGATTGCCGATGGTCTTGAAGTGGCTTCTGTAGAACCGGAACGTGCCTTTGAAGTTGAAGGCGTGAATGACCGGGTCCAGCTTGCAGCTTTAGAACGTGAATTCCAGCTCTATCAGGCCAAACTTCTGATGCAGCAAGGTGTGCATATCATTGATCCAAACCGTTTCGACTTACGTGGCAATCTTACAGTCGGTCAAGACGTACGTATCGACATCAACGTGATTATCGAAGGCGATTGTGAACTTGGCAATAATGTAGAAATTGGTGCGGGTTGTGTCATTAAGAATACCAAGATTGCAGCAGGCACCAAGGTACAACCCTACAGTATCTTTGACAATGCCGTGGTCGGTGAAGATACGCAAATTGGTCCATTTGCCCGTTTACGTCCAGGTGCCAAACTGGCCAATGAAGTCCATATCGGCAACTTTGTTGAAGTTAAAAATTCAAGTATTGGACTCGGTTCTAAAGCCAATCACTTTACTTATTTAGGTGATGCCGAAGTTGGCGCAGGTTCAAATATTGGTGCCGGCACCATTACCTGCAATTATGATGGCGCGAATAAATTTAAAACCATTATTGGTGATTCAGCTTTTATCGGCTCGAACAGTTCACTGGTTGCTCCGGTCAGTATCGGCAATGGAGCAACTGTGGGTGCTGGCTCAGTCATCACACGCGATGTCGCAGAAAATAGTTTGGCCTTTGAACGCTCAAAACAAGTGGCTAAAGAAAACTATCAACGCCCCCAAAAACTGAAAAAATAAGAGGATTATAAATATGTGCGGAATTGTCGGTGGCGTTGCAGAACGTAATATTAGCAATATTTTAATTGAAGGCCTGAAGCGCCTTGAATACCGTGGCTACGATTCAGCTGGGGTTGCACTGATCAATGGCGGTCATGTCCTGCGCGAACGCCGTGTGGGTAAAGTGATCAACCTAGAACAGGCAGTGAATGAGTCGAATATCGAAGGTTCACTGGGGATTGCCCATACCCGCTGGGCAACCCATGGCAAACCGACTGAAAATAATGCTCACCCGCATGTTTCTGGTACGGTGGCTGTGGTGCATAACGGCATTATTGAAAACTATCAAGAACTGAAAGACGATCTTGAAGCTCTAGGCTATGTGTTTACTTCACAAACAGATACTGAAGTTGTTGCGCATCTGGTGAATGATGCATTGAAATCAACTTCCAGTCTTCTAGAAGCGGTTCAACAGGTTGTTCCTCAGCTCAAAGGGGCTTATGCACTGGGTATCGTGCATACTGATCATCCGAATGAGCTGATTACCGTTCGTGAGGGTTCACCTTTGGTTATTGGTGTCGGCATTGGCGAGAACTTTATCAGTTCGGATCAATTGGCCCTGCTTCCAATTACCAACCGTTTTATTTACCTGGAAGAAGGTGATATTGCACGTTTAACACGCAACAGTATTGAAGTGTTCGTGGATGGGAAATTGGTGAATCGTCCAGTAAAAGAACTGGATGCAACAGTCAGCAATGCGTCTAAAGGTGAATATAAGCACTACATGCTCAAAGAAATTTATGAGCAACCTGAAGCGATTCAGCAGACCATTTCCCAAGCCTTGAATGGCAACGATTTACGCGAAGATTTCTTAAATAAGGCCGTTGCTGATTTTGAAAAGATTCAACAGGTGCAAATTATTGCCTGTGGAACCAGTTACCATGCCGGCATGATTGCAAAATACTGGTTTGAGCAACTGATTGACCTACCTTGCCAAGTCGAAATTGCCAGCGAATTCCGTTACCGCACCCCTGTGATTGTCAATAACACACTTTATGTATGTATTTCTCAATCCGGTGAAACCGCCGATACTTTGGCTGCTCTGCGTGATACCCAAAAACGCGCTGCTGCAAAAAGTTTAAACATTACCACTATGACCATTTGTAATGTGGCTACATCTTCAATGGTACGTGAAACCAATCATAGCCTGTTAACCTTGGCTGGACCTGAAATTGGCGTTGCGTCAACCAAAGCATTTACCACCCAGCTTGCCGCACTCATGCTGCTGGTACTTAAGATTGGTCAAGTCAAGCAAACTATCTCGGCTGAACAAATTACCGCCATTACCACTGATTTATGGCATACCCCTAAGGTTATCTTAGATACCCTACAACAAAATAAAGACATTCTGCGTTTATCTGAACTGTTTGTGGAAAAACAGCACTGCCTGTTTTTAGGCCGTGGTACCGAGTTCCCAATTGCCCTTGAAGGTGCATTGAAACTGAAAGAAATTTCATATATTCATGCCGAAGGCTATGCAGCAGGTGAACTGAAACATGGTCCATTGGCACTGGTGGACAATGACATGCCGGTGGTGATTCTTGCTCCGCAAGACGACATGCTCGACAAGCTCAAATCCAATATGGAAGAAGTTCAGGCCCGTGGTGGTGAACTGTTTGTCTTTGCCGATGAGAACAGCGGCATTAAAGGCAAAGAGCGTCAGCATGTGGTTCATGTGCCAAGTATCAGTCCACTCCTTGCGCCAATTGTTTACAGTATTCCTGTGCAGCTACTGTCATACCATGTGGCTGTCTTGCGTGGAACGGATGTCGATCAGCCACGTAACCTGGCAAAATCGGTCACGGTTGAATAATAAATTTTGATATAAGGCTGGTGTGTTCGTATAATTAAGTTTGTACCAAATAATTAAGTTTAGATTTAATTATTTAAGTTTGGATATTAATGAAGTAAACGAATAACCCCACCCTGTAGACCCAGTGATTCTTCACCAAGTCTACAGGGTTTTTAATATAATTAAATTCAAATTAGAGTCAAACCAGAAATATAAAATTATTACTAATATATTCAATTAGATAGACATATAAAAATCTCACCCTAGATTCAAAAAGCATTCCTTTTTGACCTCACCTTGAAAAAATTTCATTTTTATTTAAAGTATGCTTCGCCTTTCTGCGCAAGAATTCGCATTTTAAATGCGGAAGAATATTATGCAAACTTAATTTCATCTAGAATTAAAGATAGTAAATATTAATACAAACTTAATTTTAAAAACAAAAAAACAATGAATAAGATATATCAACAACTTAAGATAAAAAATAAAACAAACTTAATTAAATTACCATAATTAGACGCAGTATTTGGTCATAAAGCAAAATAAGGGATAAGGAACTATGTGCAAACTCTGAATAAGTCTATTAGCTATTCCTGTTACTAGCAGCCCACCTTATTTAAAATGAGGTATTTCATTCACTGGATATATTAATGTTAATGGATTTGATGTTAATGAGATAAAGCCAAACCGCTGATAAAACTCCATAGCTTTTTGATCCTTAGCATGTATTACAACAAAATTTACGCCAATAATTTGAGCAACTTTTGAAACTTGTTTAAGAGCATGTGCTAAAAGTACTTTTCCAACTCCTTGCCCCTGTGCTGCTTGATCAACGGCAAAGCGACCCACAACCACACAAGGTAAGGGATAACGAGGTAATCGTTTAGTGAGAACAGCATCAACCCCATCAAATCCTATAGAGGTACTTGATAGACAATAAAATCCCCTCACCTGTGCATCATCAATAGCAACATAGGTTTTACTTGTTCCTGATTTCTGATGTTGGGATGCGTATTGTTTTATGAACTTATTTAAATCATCTTGCCCACAATTAAATGATTTTTTCTGATGATGGGCTTGTAAAACCTCAATTTTCATCCAATAAACTCATTAAATTTTTCATCTCATCATTTGCAGGGCGTGGATTTTCAAGCAAATTCATTAACATATCACGATCAGCATTATTTACTTTTAACTCGTGATTAGATTTAAGTAATTCTTTTGCTCGTTCAAATGAGGATTGGATCATAAAGGAACTCACACTAAGACCCAATAAATTCGCAGCTTGCTCAATTACATTCTTTGCATCTACGGTTGAACGAACATTGATTCGTTCTGTTGCTAAGTTAGCCATATTTTCCACCAATTTGTACATCATAATGATGTACAAATTATAGCAGATTAAGGTAGTACTTTAAGATCCAAATTTACATATTTTGTTCTAAAATATTTGGAATAGAAAATAAGCATTTTACTATGAACCAGAATGAATGGTCGGGTTTGAGTCTGAATATGCAATTGGTTTACATAAGAATATGCAACGATGTTTACTAAGATGTAATTTGAATACTTTTGCCTATCATCAACGTTTTTTTAAACTCATTAATTGAGTATTAAAATACCATATTAATTATTAAGTTGCTGAATTAAATAAATAATTAAATAAAAATTATAAAATTTTGTTTGTATATAAATATATTTAAGTTTGTATGTTTTTGCTAAATACAAAATTAACCCGCTTCAGATATGATTAATTATCCACCAAAACCCACAGGTCTTCTGTATGGCAAAAATTATAAAAAACTATGAAGAACTAGTAACAGAAGGGTATGGCCAGGGCCATGGACGCGATTATAAACCTTGTAAAACTGTTCAAAACTTCAGTTCAATTGGTCGCTCTCACAGAGTACAAGGCCGTGTCAGTAAACGTCTTCATCACTTATTTTCTGATCTAGAGCTATCTACCTTTTTACTGCTTGACTGGAATCAGAACGTTACAGATATTCGCGAGCATTATCCTTTGGATATCTATGATCTTAACTCCATCTGTTCTCGTTTCCGAATGAAAAAAGTGTCGATTGACTATATACCTTTTACCCTATCTTCAGATTTTTTAGTTGATTTTGGTAAGTTTTCTATAGCCCTTGACACTCTTTACAGCAAAGATCTGAATAAAGCTCATGTTATTGAGTCATTAGAAATTAAACGTCGCTATTGGGAAGAAGAGCACAATACGCCGTTCAAGTTGATTACTGAAAAAGACATTCCTGCTACGGTACTAGAGAACATTAAATGGTTGTATGTAGAAAAAAATGACCTTGAAATAACAAATCACATGATCGATCTAGCAGTTTATTTTATGGAAGAAATTAGCCAGTACCCTCAAAGCTCATTAATCCAATTTTGTAAGCATTTTGACCAAACTCAAAAAATGGGTATCGGAGCGACGCTCGCATTGTTTAGAAAATTATTTGCACTGCGAATACTTCAATTTAATCTAGAAATTTCGTACTTGGAGCTTAAACTCTCTGATATTCATGCAAGTAATTTGCTCCAGAATGAGAATACAGTCCATGCAACTAATTAATTCAGTTTACATCTTGAATTCAACACAATACCGAATACTCAAATTCTTACCGCAGTATACGGTATGGATTGCGATTGATAATAAAAATGCTTTTCCTGAACTCATTTTGTCTAAGGAACTTCAAACTCTCTCAGATGATCAAAGCCTGATACCAGCGCAAGATCCTTATGAATACTTAAAACGATTAAACTTGAGTGAAGATTCTATTCAACTCAAAAAAAGAGATGAAAACTTTTTAATTATTCAAGATTTAATTAATGATGAACAAGTTCTTATCAATGCAAAAATCAGGACTGCAAAAATTAAAACTCTACATCTAGAGAAAGAAGTATCAATTAATAAAATTCTACGACTCCTAAGACGCTACTGGCAGCGTGGTCAAACGATAAATGCTTTGGTACCGGACTATGAAAACTCAGGTGGAAAAGGCCAAAAAAGAACGATAGGTGATAAAAAAATTGGCAGACCACGCATCTATGAATCAAATGAAGGTAAGAATGTTACTGAACAGGTTGAATTATATTTTAAGAAAGCCATCGAAGAGTATTTAGTTCCTGTCAAAAAACAATCCATTAACGAAACTTATCTTCGGTTTAAAAATTTATTTTCCAAGCACTTTCATCAAGTGCAAGCTGGAGATATTCCAACGTATGCTCAATTCTACTACTTTTATAATACGCGATATAGAAATAAGAACAATTCCAAGGAAATTCTGAAGAATCAGAAAACCCTGAAAGATCACAAACCTCTGACTTCAACAGCGACCAAGCAAGCAAATGGTCCTGGTGCACGTTATGAGATAGATTCAACAGTCGCTGACATCTATCTAGTATCATCACGAGATCCATCACAGATTATTGGCCGACCTACCGTATATATTGTTATCGATGTATTCAGCAGGATGATTACTGGACTTTATGTCGGTATGGAAAACAGTTCATTTAACACAGCTATACAATGCCTCAGCGTTGCAATCCAAGATAAAGTGACATTCTGTCAGAGTTATGGCTTGCAAATACAACCAGAAGACTGGCCTATTTATGGTTTACCTGGTGCCATACTTGCAGACCGCGGTGAACTAATTGGCTATCAAATTGAACTTCTTGAAAAAAACTTTTCTGTTCGTATTGAAAATGCGCCACCGTATCGAAGCGATGCCAAAGGTATTGTGGAGAGGGCTTTTGGAATCATTCAGTCACGCTTTAAATCCTACGAGAATATTGGTGTTGTTTCTGGATTCAAGGAAAAAAAGAAAGGCGGACATGATTATCGACTAGAAGCTTGTCTAACTCTGGAAGAGTTCAGAAAAATCATCTTAAGCTGCGTCTTGTTACGCAATAATTTTGATATTTTGACGAAATACGATCGTAGTGCCGATATGCCGACTGACCTGCCTTCTATCCCCCTTAAGCTCTGGCAGTGGGGTCTACAGCACCGTACTGGGATGTTAAGACAAGTGGATAACAAATCACTATATGTTGGCTTGTTACCTAGGACCGACGCCTCCTTAAGTGACAAGGGACTTAAAGTCAAAGGCTTACTCTATCAATGTCTGGAAATGCATCAACAAGGCTGGTTTATTCGTAACACGACCAAATCCCGCCCGAAAAAGTTGCGGATTGGTTTTGACCCATACTCAGTAAATACCATTTATGTTTTCTTTGATGAAAATAAGTTGGAATACTGGGAAGCGCACTTAAGTGATGCCTCACGTCAATATCAGCATCTGACCTGGTGGGAAGCTGAACAAATTCAAAAAGCAATCAAAACTGTTGAAAAACAACATTCACAACTAAAGTCTGTAGCCATTAGTGAATTACAGGATTTTACTGACAAAATCATCCACACAGCACAGAGCCGGCAGGCTCAAGCAGGAGTTCACCAACTTTCTAAAGCACAACGTACTCGGGATATTCGTCAGAACAAACAAGAAGCAATTCAGGTGGAACGTGAGGAACATCTCCAAAATAGGTCCGTCAATTCTATCCGGACTATCCATTCCAACCAAGACAATACTCCAACACCCCCATCTCACAGCAGCAATCTGGATTTGACCAGTCAACCAGACTTAATGAGACAATTATTTGAAGAGGACGATGAAGAATGAATAATAATGAACTCGCGGTCAACACATCGATAGAAGATATCTATGGGGATAATCCTCTCATTACTCAATTACCGCCTATCCTTGACACAAAATCGGTCATTAAACACCTACGAGGGAAACTGAAATTTATTCCAGAACAGCGTTTCTTACCCCAACCAGAAAGAATCCATCTGATTGCTCAGTTGCCTCATGATTTTTTTCAACCACTGACCAAACATCTATCCCTTGAGCAAAAAATTTCTATTATGATTCGGCAAGGTTATGTGAGTAGAAACATCACTAATGGTGATAGACATCGACATTTACACGCTGCTTTTCAGCAACTAGAACCATCAAATGAAAGCTGTTACCGCTATGCACCTCCAGAGTCGACTGCAACTAGCATGTCAATTATAGGATGTTCGGGAAGCGGTAAAACAACGACAATGAACAAAATTTTGCGTTATTACCCGCAAGTGATTGAACATAGAGAGCTGGGATTAAAACAAATTGTTTACCTTAAAATTGATTGTCCGCATGACAGCTCTTTAAAAAACTTATGCTCAAACTTTTTTAGAGCAGTAGATTTAGCATTAGGAGATACAAACTTCGAGCATCGTTTCACCAGAAGTCGCTTAAATGTGAATGCCATGCTGCAGCAGATGAAAATTATCGCAAATAATTATTCAATTGGACTTTTAATCATTGATGAAATCCAGCATTTGAATACAAAAAAATCTGGCGGGGCTGAAATCATTCTTAATTTCTTTGTCACACTTGTGAATGTGGCATCCATTCCAATTGTGATGATTGGGACACCCAAAGCCAATGAAATTCTGCAAGAAGACTTAAGATCAGCTAGACGCAGTGCGGGATTAGGCTCTTTAATCTGGGAACCTATGTGCAATGAAGCACCCACTCCCGATCCTAGCACCCCTGATCAAATGATCATTTCCGAATGGTATGCTTTTACCAACAAGCTGTGGCAATATCAATGGGTTCAACAACCAGCTGAACTGACCGATGAATTAAGAAACACTTGGTATTATTATACGCAGGGCATTCCAGATTTAGTGGTTAAACTGTTCTGCTTGGTGCAGATTCATGCAATCACCATTGGTCTGGAAAAAATCACATCTGAACTTTTTAAAAAAGTCTACGAAGAACAATTACAGCCAGTCCACGATATTTTGGATGCACTCCGCTCAGGCAACCCCACACGTATTGCACGGTATTCTGACTTAACTATCCCTCAAGTTCAAATTGAGGAATATGTTGAACAACACCGTTTCAAAGCTGCATTAAAAACGGAAAAACAGCATAAAGATCTAGGACCACATTATTCCACACTTATAGGTATGCTAACGGCCTTAGGTCACCCCGCTGCTACAATAGATCTGCATGTCACTTCTGCATTAAAAAAATATCCAAACGAGAACTTACAGGTACTACTCCAGCATATTCTGGAAGTATTAGACGGCTCTGTAGCAAAAGATAAATTGGACCAGCCTCAGACCACAACTTCGGTAAGAAAACCAAGAACATCACGCAAAGTCATGAAAGCAGAAGAATGGAAGAGCACTGAAGCCAATGACTTACGGAATTTTTTCAGTCAAGCACAAGAAAAGGAAGTAGATGTTTATGAGCTATTAAAATCATCTCACTATTTGTTTGATCCCACCTCTCCTGTGTTGCATTAAACAAAAAATAGAGAGTAAGTGTATTATGATTTCAAATTTTCCAATACCATATCCAGATGAGTTAATTTACAGTGTGATTGCACGTTATGCTATTCACAATGGAATTTTAAGTCCCAAATACCTTACTGAAGAATTATTCAATAATAGAAATTTGACGCCAACTTACGATTTACCATCTCATATAGGAAAATTGGCTAGTTATTTACCCGATTGCTATGATGCACTCTATTTAATCAACCACCACACCTTATTACCAATTTATCAACCATTTCAACCTGATACAGTGATGCGTTATGCTGTACATGTATTACAGGGTGAACAGTATCAATCATTACATACCAAGTTGGGAAAAAATGCGTCGCGAATCAAATCTGTGAATTTTTTTCGGTTCTGTCCGCATTGTTGGCAAGAACAGATGGAACAATATGGTGAAGTGTATTGGAAACGTAGCTGGCAGATTACAGGATATGAATATTGCATAAAGCATGAATCTGCCCTTTTTGTCAGCTCTGTTCCTTGCAATGGGCTAGACCGAAGATTTTATAATGCTCATTTAAATGTCCTTATTGACTCCTCACAACTTTTTATTAATTCACAAGACTTAAAGCGTCATCTAGAGTTAGCAAAAATAATCGAGGATCTACTTATTCAATCTAGCCATAATGCAGTACAAGATGTTTCGATTTTATCAAATGCCTACTTCAATCTATTGAAAGACAGAGACTTACTGTCAGGTCAAAAAAATATCAATTACGAAAAAGTCCGTCAGCTTGTTGTCGATTATTGGGGCGAAAGTTTTCTTCAATATTATCAATTAGGTGATCTGAGCTCTGAGAACTGCTGGCTCAAGAATATCTGTAGAAAACATCGTAAAGCATTTTCTTATCTTGAGCATCTCATCGTATTAAAGGCACTTGTTCCCGAACAAAGTCCTATTTATACATACCAACAGTATTTGGATCTAGCGACAGTAGGTATAGAGGAACAAGCCATTCCTGTCACTGTAAAACACAAGACTTACCAAGTCCTGTCAGATGATCAACTGAAATGGATACAATTGATTCAGGATATGTCAGTCAAACTAGCTCGTAAACATGATGGTGCACTGTACGCACGTTTATATCGCAATCATAAAGATTGGCTGTTACAAATCAATCAAACCGCTATCATGACACCACTCTCTCTACCCAAACCACGTGTCGATTGGAGTATTCGGGATCGTCAGTTTATGAAACAATTGATTAAAATACGTGATGAATTATTAGAAGACTTAGACTCCCCACAATGGACCAAAAAGTTTTTAATTAAACAACTTGGGCATGTCAGCCTAATTGAAAAAAACTGGCATTTTCTGCCGTTGACCAAAGCATTTTTGGAGCGCTACGCTGAGTCGGTGGATTGTTATCAAATACGTCGTCTGACACGAACATATATTCGTCAACAAACTGAGAATAAATACTATCCACCGAGTGTTTTTTTACGTGTATCAGGATTAAGTGAGCAGCGATTAACGCCAGAAGCACGTCGATTTTTTAATAATATTTGGGAAGAAATAAAAAATGAGTGATTGTTCAACCGACTTTTTACCAAAAGAGATGATTTACTATACTGCGACAAAAATTAGTCGACGCGGTCAAACTCGGTTTGATATTGATACTCATTTGTTTAACCCTATTATTAACCGTCCTATTCAACTTAAATTACCGATTGAGAGTGTTCTTCTATACCGCTATAGAACCCAAATTGATGCCTCTCCTACAAAATTATTCACTCACACACTTGAACATGTAAATTTCACAACATTTAGAACTATTATTTTACCGGAGGGTGAGGATCAAAAAATACATGAAGGCCGGATATGTTTTGAATTTAATAGGACTTACGCATTGACAGATTCAAAAAAGTATTAAAATGCTTTATAAAGTATCTGTGATCAGACGAATTAAACATGCTTCTACAGCAACTTGTACTCTACCCATTTATATGGGCTTTCTCATGACAGAACCGAACTCTATTAGCTGCACACAACTTGCCGAGACTTATAACATCTCGCATGATAGTGTAAATCGCTTTCTAGAGCGTGAAGACTACACACCTCACGACCTATATCAAGAAGCAATTCAACATATTGATAATAATAAACTTATAGTCAGTATTGATGATACTGTTTTAGATAAACCGTATAGTCAGCATATGGACTTAGTTAGCTATTTTTGGTCAGGCAAACACCACCGATCCGTCAAGGGTATTAATCTCATTACCTTGTATGCGACAGATCAAAATGGTCAAAATATTCCAATTAATTTCCGAATTTATGACAAATCTGAAAGTAAAACCAAGAATGATTACTTTATGGATATGTTAAGTGAAGTACTCAGTTGGGGTGCAAAGATTCAATTTATTACAGGTGATAGTTGGTATTCATCGACTGGAAATCTAAAAACCATAAGAAAATATGGTATTCGATTTATGTTTGGTATCGACTGTAACCGTAAGGTTTCCCCAGAAAAAGGACAATGGTTTCAACTGCGTTTATTGCCAAATTTCCATCAGGGTCAAGTGGTCTGGCTCAAAGATTTTGGCTTTGTACAATTATTTAAGACTCAGTTAAAAGAACAGCAGAGGTTTTATATTGTGCATCAAGATCAAGATGATTTATTGTCCTTTGAGGGTTTTCATGAATTACATTCAAGTCATTGGAAAATAGAGCAATATCACCGAGTGATTAAACAGGTTTGTCATATTGAAAAGTTTCAAGTAAGACGATCTAAACTGATTTTGAATCATATTTTTGCAGCCTTGATGGCCTACGTCGAGATACAAAAGAACCAGTTTGAGCGGATCTTTGAAAATGTATATCGTTGGCAGAAGAAATTATTTAGACCAATGATCAAAAACTTCATTGATGACTTTATTCTCGATAAAAATCATCTGCTACCACAGAGAATCTATAAATAATAGTGCGTAAGTCCTATTTAATTACTACTCAACAGTTTTAAAGAAAAATATTACTATTCAAATACCTAAGCTTATCTTGGCCCGCGATTTATTTTTCTCTCATCCTTATTTAATTCGGGCGGCACTTTTTGCAGAAAATTATTCAACCGATGTTTTAGTGGATAGAAATGATGAAAAGGCTATTCATATTAATATAGCAAAAAACAAAAAAATTATGAACGCAGATGTCTCTGATCCTCATTTTTTGAAGAAGCTCGCTTTAATTTTATTACAGCCTGATTTAAATAAAGCCTTCCTTAGTATTTATCAGAAAACAATTATTGATCAAAAAGGCGCTAAAAGTTTTAATTTTGACATGGAAGTGCCTGATCTTAAAAATATTGATCTAACAGTAGATGGAATTTATGATAAAAAAACAGGTATTTACAGAATTGAGCGCATTACATCTTTCAAAAATCTTGATACAGCTATCAACCGTCCTATTCAATTTCATTTCACTTCAAAAAAAATCATACAACAGGTCAAAAATGCTCAAGGGCAAGGTTCAAACAAACCAAAACCAGCGAGTCAACCTAAAGAGAAATTGAATAAAAATGCTGAGGCAGATATCGATAAACTACTGGCCAAGCTAAGAAACCTACCTGGAGAAATTTATACAATTGAAGAATTAAAAATTTCTTTAGAGACACCTCCTGCTAAAACTGTAGTACGAAAAAGACGAAAGCAAATGGATAAAGATCAAAATCAAGAAGAAGGATTTGCTGGTGGAGAAGGAGATATAGAGGGTACAGTGTCTGGATTTACAACAGAATCAGAAATTCAACTAGAGCGAGTCACTTATAAAGACTTGATTAAACTATTGGAGCAAATTGAAGAAAAGGGATATAAAACCAAAGAAATCAAGAACTCACCTTTTAAAATATATAAACGTTTCAGAGGCCATAAGTTTGCAAACAATCAATTACGCTACTTTTATGTCTATAAAATTTTTAACATAGAAAATAACCATCAATTTTATTTGTGTGAAATTGATACTTCAGATGGTAAAAAAAATATCTCCACCTTATTACTCCCATATGAAGAAAAAACTCAACGATTAATTGAGACAGATTTGGATATATTAAACAATTCGATACTGTCTCAATCACTCAGTTGGCCTAAAAAGTTTCTATCTGAGATAAGAGGTATTACTGCCTTTACTACAATTAATCATCCTTCTAAACAGAAACAACTAGAAGATGTAAATTATTACGCTGACTGGGCTCAACGAATCTTAGCAAAGGTAAAATCAATATAAAGGTTAAACAGTATCTTGGCATATAGGAGCGATTTTCCTTCTATAATCATACCTTCCTTACTTCGCAGGAATTATTTCGAGAATTTAGATGACACAACTTACTTGTTTTAAAGCCTATGACATTCGCGGCAAACTTGGTACAGAACTCAATGAAGAGATTGCTTATAAAATTGGCCGTGCCTATGGGCAAATTTATCAACCTAAAACATTGGTTGTGGGCTGCGACATCCGTCTCAGCAGTGAAGATTTAAAACAAGCCACCATCAAAGGTCTGAATGATGCGGGTGTTGATGTATTAGATTTAGGTATGACGGGGACTGAAGAAGTCTATTTCGGTGCCTTTCATCTAGATGTTCAAGGTGGGATCGAAATCACGGCAAGCCACAACCCGATGGACTATAACGGCATGAAATTGGTCCGCGAAAATGCACGTCCGATTGGAGCCGATTCAGGGTTAAAAGAAATTCGCTTATTGGCTGAATCAGGCAACTTTAATGAAGTTATCACTAAAGGCAAAACTGAAAAATACAATATTCTTCCTGAATATATTGATCATTTAATGTCTTATATTGATCCTGCCAAAATTCGCCCACTCAAATTAGTCATGAATGCTGGTAATGGTGCTGCGGGCCATGTGGTCGATGCCATTGAAGTAAAGTTCAAACAACTTAACATTCCTGTTGAATTTGTGAAAATTCACAATGATGCTGATGGTACTTTCCCGAATGGTATTCCCAACCCGATTTTAGTTGAAAACCGTGACAGCACCCGTAATGCGGTGATTGACCATCATGCAGATATGGGTATCGCGTGGGATGGTGACTTTGACCGCTGCTTCTTATTTGATGAAAAAGGTCAATTCATTGAAGGCTATTATATTGTCGGTCTATTGGCACAAGCGTTCTTACTGAAACAAGCTGGTGAAAAAATTGTGCATGACCCACGTCTTGTATGGAATACCTTTGATGTCATTGAACAATACCAAGGTGAAGCGATTCAGTCTAAATCAGGGCATTCATACATTAAAGAAAAAATGCGTGAGCACAATGCAGTGTATGGCGGTGAAATGTCAGCACATCATTACTTCCGTGATTTTGCTTACTGTGACAGTGGTATGATTCCTTGGTTATTGGCAATTTCTGTACTCTCAGAAACCCAGCAAACATTGTCTTCACTGGTTGAAGGTATGATTGAAAAGTTCCCTTGTTCGGGTGAAATCAATTTTAAAGTTGCGGATACTCAAGCCACCATTCAAAAGATTTTTGATCACTTTGCCGATCAAAATCCTGCGATTGATGAAACGGATGGTGTCAGTCTAAATTTTGGTGCATGGCGTCTAAATGTACGTGCTTCCAATACTGAACCTTTATTACGTCTCAACATTGAAAGCCGTAAAGACCAAAATCCAAAACCGATGCAAGACTATGTGGATGAATTAACACAGCTGATTCAAGGTTAGTATTGTTCTGCATTCCAATAAAAAAAACCATTCAACTTATTCATTAAGTTGAATGGTTTTTTTCTTAGCTCAACTAGAAAGAAATTCTATTTAAGCTGACAACTGATTAAAATAATGAACGATCCAATGGAATTTCGACTCCGATAGACACTCCCGCATCTTGACCATAGACATCAGAATCACTCACCCATCCATTCAGCTTCAATGGCGCATTTGGTTTTAAGTAATGTGTCCAAGTAAGATCTAAAGCTTTAATTTCATCTTTTTGCGCAAATGCATGATTGGTACTTGAATTAGACTGATTGACTTTTGCCATCAACACACGTCCATTTAAGCGATTCATAACATCAAAGCGAATATCTCCACCAAGACTTACCATTTGACCATCCCCGCCCATGGCATGCCCTAACGGGAAGCCGTGTTGATAATAGCCATCTTGATAAATATAGTGATTATAGGAAATACCTTGTACGTCGCCATTGGTTCGAGTATCAGCCCATTCCGCATACACCTGGAAAGGTAAATTATTCAATTGTGAAGAATAATCTACCCCTGCTAAATACATTTTTTTTGAAGGAAGAAGCCCAGCTTCATCTTCACCTACATATTGCCCATAGAGGCTAATCGGGACACCACTCCAGTGGTTTAAATTAAGGCGTGCATCAAAACCTGCAATTTGATTAGACTTATCTAGATCGCCATCATAAAAGTTGTCATTACCTTTAATTGCATTCCATAATGAGTCAAAACTTTCTGAGCGCCCCTCACCTCCCCATTGAAGAATTCGAGAAGCGCCTAGCTCCAAGTAAGGCAATGGCTGTGCAGTTAGACGCAGCCCTAATAGTTTGGCATCTGGAATCGCACTGTAGTCATCTAATTGACCTGCAAAAGCTTGATATTGCCAAGGTCCAATCCAAGACAACCACTTTGTTTCAAAGGCCTGTTGTTCCGCTCTTTGCATAGTAAAACCATAAACAGGGCGACTCGCATCACCACGGATTAGGCTTCCTTCATGTCCAGGTCCCCAATAGGTTGGGATTTGTCCCGCAATCAACCATTGATTCCACAATTTTCCTGCAATATAAGAACCTTCTAAATTGACATCATGTCCATGGTCAATGATTGGATCTTTTTCAGTATTGACTCGCAGTCTTGCATCCCACTGCGTTCCACCTGCATTCAATTCAAGGGCCGCTTGATATTGCGATTTTTGCTCATCTGCAAATTTTTGCGGGATGTTCTGTGGATCTGTTTCAGCAAATAAAGCGAGCTTAATAGAGGTATTTTCTGCTTCTAAATTTGCCATAACCGAATTGACAACTTTCTGCTGAGCATTATTTTCAATTTTGGCAGTAGATAATGCACGCTGAATTTCTTCACCACTCAATGGCCAAGTCGAAGTGCTGATTTGAATCACACCTTGTTGGTTCAGCCAATTTAGATCTGTACGTAGACCATCATTATTCAAAATGATCCCTTGAGCGTAAACCGGCAGAGCTAGAGAAGAAAAAATGGCAAATGATAAAACCCTAAGAGATTGATATTTCATATATTATTTCAGTCAATTTATCTTTCACATATGATAACGATTTTTTTCAAACAAAAGATAAGATCTATCATCATTTTTGCACAATCAATACACGACTCACGACTTAAGTTAAGTAGTGAGAAGTATGGCAAATACAAAATTTGCCATACTGTATTTAATGAATTTACACACTAAATTTAAATCTTAGTTGTATCCATTTGGATTTTGCTTTTGCCAGTTCCAGCTATCCTTCAACATATCTTCTAAACCATATTGAGGCTGCCAATCTAACTCTGCGATAGCACGGGCATTATCAGCAAATGAAGTTGCAACATCACCTTCTCGACGAGGTACATATTCAAAAGGTATCTCAACACCATTCACTTTTTCAAAAGTATCTCGAATTTGTTTTACTGAAATTCCATTGCCTGTACCAATATTCCAAGCACGGCATCCTTGTGTTTTTAAACGATGATTCAATGCGCATAAATGTGCATTAGCCAAATCGACCACGTGAATATAATCACGCACACCTGTACCATCTACCGTGTCATAATCATTGCCAAAAATTGACAACTTATCACGACGGCCGACTGCCACCTGTGTGACATAAGGCATCAAATTATTGGGTATCCCTTGTGGGTCTTCACCCATTTGACCACTTTGATGTGCCCCTACAGGGTTAAAATAACGCAGCAAAGCGATTGACCAGCGCTCATCTGCAGCCGATAATTTTTCTAGTAATTGCTCGACAATCAGTTTAGTATAGCCATAGTTATTACTTGGCATACCTGTAGGCATGGTTTCATTCAAGGGTGAAATATTGGCTTCATCATAAACGGTTGCCGATGAACTAAAGACCAACTTAAAGACTTGAGCACGCTCCATCGCTTTAACTAAGCTAATAGAACCTGAGATATTATTTTCAAAATATTTTAGTGGCTCTTTTTGGCTTTCACCCACAGCTTTTAAACCTGCAAAGTGAATCACAGCATCAATAGAATGATGCTGAAAAATTTGATCTAAAATTTGCTGATCGAGAATATCACCTTCAACAAAATCTAATTTTTTAGCTGCTAACGCTTGAACACGTGCTAAAGATTCGACAGAACTGTTGGACAAATTATCCAGTACAACAACGTCATGCCCTGCGCTCAAAAGTTGAATACAAGTATGTGAACCAATATAACCTGCACCACCTGTTACTAAAATTTTAGCCATTGGTTTTTCCTAACAATATTTGTAGTAAGCCTTGCGTTGAACCATCTAAATCCGAAATATCCTTTCGATTACCATTTAATATTGGAAGTAGCTGATTGGCAATTTCTTTGCCTTTTTCTACACCCCATTGATCAAACGGGTTAATGTTCCAAAGTACCGACTGTACAAAAACTTTATGTTCATACATTGCGATCAACATGCCCAAACTATAAGGATTTAGCTCTTGCAATAAAATGGTTGAACTTGGTTGATTGCCTTCATATTGTTTATATTCCGGCAAATCTTGTACTTCTTGTTGATCCAAAGCCTGATTACCAAATGCCAGTAAGCGCGATTGAGCCAAACAATTGGATAAGGCCAAATGATGCTGTGCCACCAGCGCCTCTGCATTATCGACATAGGTAAATTGTTGGGCCTGATAGCGCTGCACGGGCGCAATAAAATCACAACTCACTGCTTGACTACCTTGATGCAGCAATTGATAAAAAGCATGCTGCGCATTTGGTCCCACTTCCCCCCATATAATTGGGCAAGTATCCCAATCCACTTTTTGGCCACTACGCTGAATCGATTTACCATTCGATTCCATTTCTAACTGCTGCAAATAAGAGGCGAAATATTTCAAACGCCCATCATAAGGCAGTACTGCATGAGTCTGAATATCAAGGAAATTATTATTCCACGCACCCAATAAGCCCATTAATACAGGAATATTTTGTTCGAAAGGTGCCGTCTGAAAATGCTGGTCTACCGCATATGCGCCAGCTAACAGTTGTTTAAAGCCATCAACTCCAATCGTCAGTGCAATCGGTAAACCAATACATGACCAAAGTGAATAGCGACCGCCGACCCAATCCCAGAGCAAAAATTGGTTATCGGCTGCAATGCCCCATTCTGTCATTTTATCTGCTTTGGTAGATACGCCAATAAAATGATGCTTTAGAATTTGCGATTCTAGCCCAAGTGCTTTTTCGAGCCATAACCGCACTGTTTGCGCATTGGATAAGGTATCAATGGTCCCGAACGATTTTGAAGAAATAATAAATAGCGTGGTTTCGGGGCGAAGTTGATGCAATAAATCTGAAAGCTGACTACCATCAATGGTCGAAACAAAATGTACATCGAGTGGCTTATGTGTGGATTTTTTGAAATCAGATAAGGCATGACTCACCATCAGTGGTCCTAAGTCTGACCCTCCGACCCCAATATTCACCACGTCTTGAATGACTTCACCCGTTGCACCGCGGCATTGACCAGCATGAATTTTTTCTACCAAAGCATACATACGCTCAAGTTGTGTATGGACTTGAGCAGCTATTTTAGGATGCTGCGAATCCTGTTTTGGCAACCGCAGCGCCCAATGCATGGCTGCACGCTGTTCGGTATAGTTAATTTCTTCAGTAGAAAATAAACGCTTTATCCACGAGGTTAAATCTTGTGTCTGTGCCCACTGGACTAGGTTTTTGACAACAGACTGATTGATTCTATGTTTACTAAAATCAAAAACCACCGGTTCTAAAGTCACAGAAAATTTATCGAATCGTTGCGGGTCTTCAGCAAAGAGTTCTGTTAAATGCTTATTTTCAAATTCAGTTTTCAAACTATGAAGACTGCCTAAAACTGAATCTAAATTTTGTACAGCATAAGGTTGAATTTTAACAGCCATTAACGTCCTACCCCCATATATGCAAAACCTTGAGACTTCACATAAGCTGGATCATAAATATTGCGCCCATCCAAAATAAGTGGGTGCTGCATGGTTTTAAGCAATCCGGTATAATTTGGACTCCAATATTGTTTCCATGCTGTCAGTAAGCACAAAGCATGTGCATCTTGCACTGCCTCATATTGCTCTGTGCAATACATAAGATCAGGTCGCTCACCATATATTTTTTTAATTTCATCCAAGGCTTGAGGGTCGTGTAATTTAACTTTTACACCTTGAGCCCATAGTGCTGCCAACATGGCATGAATAGGAGATTGTTTCGTACTAGACGTTTTTTCTTTAAATGCAGCGCCCCATATCGCAACAGTTTTCCCTTTTAAATCACCATGATAATAATTCCATAATTTACGGAATAAAACTTCTTTTTGCTGCTCATTAATTTCCCAAACTTGAGCTAGTAATTGGCTATTTGCACCAACAGCTGACACCGTATGCGTTAGGGTCTGAATATCATGTGAAAAGTTTTCTCCACCAAAGCCTGCACCCGGATAGAGATAAGATCCTCCAATACGATTATCCGCAGCCATCCCCTGACGAACTGACTCAATATCAATGCCTAATTTCTCAGCAACCATTGCTAAGTCATTGATATAACTAATTCGTGTCGCCAACATGCCAGAGATACTCAACTTGGTAAATTCAGCATCTAAAATGGGCATAAAAAGATACTGCTGCTGACGTGGGAATAAAGGGCGTAAGAGTTCCTTAATTTTAATTTGAGCAACATCCGATGCAGCCCCAACAATCAACTGCTTGGCTTGGGCAAAGCTTTGTAAAGCGTTTCCTTCCTGAATCATGTCGGGTAAATAGACCCACTCATCTTCATGCAAAATTTTTGCAAATTTTTCTGTCCCATGCAGTCCTAAAGTAGACGCATTGATCATCAGTTTAGGGTGAATAATAGGACGTTGTTTGATGTTTTGAAGAATCTCAATACATTGCTTTTCTTCAACTGGGTTAAAACTGAAGAAATAAGCATCTACATCTAGTGGAATATCATTAAAGTCGCAGTATTTAAAAAAACTACTTTGTTGTTTATTGAGTAGATTTTTGACAGCTTCTTCTTGTATATAAACATGTTCGCTATCAGGTTTTTTTAACAATGTACACCAAAAAACGTGATGACCGCATTCTGCTAGCAAAGCAGCAAATACACTTGAAAAAAGTGTTTGTCCAAATACTGCAACCTTCATATCAATCTCTTTTTATAGTTTTAGTTCTTTGATCAGCGCTTTAAATTCCTCACCTAACTTTGGATGGTCTACGCCATAATGTAAAACCGCTTTGAGATAGCCCAATTTACTGCCGCAATCAAAAGTTTGACCTTTCATGCGATAGGCTTCCACTGTATCGGTCGCTTGCAAAGCTGCAATTGCATCGGTCAACTGAATCTCATTACCTGCACCTTTAGGCGTATTTTCGAGCAATTGCATGATTTTAGCCGGTAAGATATAACGTCCAACTACAGATAAATTGGATGGCGCAGTGCCGACTGCCGGTTTTTCGACAATGCCTTGCATGACGATGCTTTGACCTTCTGCAGGTATCGATGCAACATCGACAATGCCGTATTGATCTACCATGTGATCTGGTACAGCTTCAACCATAATTTGTGATGCATGGGTTTCATCAAAACGTTGGATCATTAAACTCAAATCATTGGTTTCCGATGAGTCTTTTACAAGAACATCTGGCAGTAATACTGCAAAACCATCATCCCCTACAACAGCTTTAGCACACAGTACAGCATGACCTAAACCTAGTGGCTGAGGCTGGCGTACACTGATTACACTCACATTTGGCGGTAAAATTTCAGTGATTTCTTTGAGTAAATCAAATTTCTTTTTATGTTCTAGAGTGGTTTCCAGCTCAAAGTTACGATCAAAGTAATTTTCAATGGATGCTTTTGAGGAGTGTGTCACTAAAATGATTTGTTCAATACCTGCTGCAACTGCTTCTTTAACTACATATTCAATGGCTGGGCGGTCAACCACTGTGACCATTTCTTTGGGAATAGATTTACTCGCAGGCAAAAAGCGTGTACCTAAACCTGCAACGGGAAGAAGGGCTTTTTTGATCATTACAAATAGTTCACTAATAAAAATTTATGACCTGATTTCATCTTTAATTTTTTCAGGATCGTTCCCTTGAAATAAAGAAGGGCCAACATGACCTGGTGCATTAATACCTTCGCGTTTCGTCATCACACCGACTGTTTTGAACATGATTTTAAAATCAACCCAAGTATTATGGTTATCTACATACCAAACATCGCATTTAAAACGCTCTTCATAATCAAGTTCATTTCGACCACTTACCTGTGCTAGACCAGTCATACCAGGCTTAACTTCCAAACGGCGAGCTTGCTCTGGTGAATATAATGCTACAAAGTCTTTAAGCATAGGTCGTGGTCCAACAACACTCATATCGCCCTTTAAGACATTTATGAGTTGTGGCATTTCATCTAAACTTGTAGAACGCAATTTTTGTCCAAAAGACGTAATACGCTGTTCATCTGGTAATGGATTACCTTCTTTATCCACTGCATCTTTCATCGACCGAAACTTAATCATTTTAAAAAGCTTGCCATCTTTACCCGGACGTTCTTGCAGAAAAAAGATTGGAGAACCTAAGTTTTTACGGACTTTAAATGCAACTAAGCAAAAAATTGGTGATAAGAGGATTAGTGCTATTAGTGAGATGACAACATCAACTAAACGTTTCATATCAGTCTTTAATTTCCATAATTTCAAATAGTTTTTTATTCACTTTAACAACATCAAATTTTTCACAGGCAATTTTATAACTTTCTTTGCCCATAATGTTGATTTGGTCAGGGTTTTCAATAAAAAAACACATTTTTTCTACAAGTGCATTCACATCCCATTTAGGAATTAAGAATCCATTGACCCCATCAATTACAGTATCACGACAACCCGGTACATCTGTCGTAATCACAGGACGGCCAATAGCCATCGCTTCTTGGGTACTACGAGGTACACCTTCTCTATAGGATGGTAGGACAAAAACACTCGAATTTGTGATCCACTCCTGCACATTAGCTACATAACCTGGATACTCAAATAATTTTTCAGCAATTAGTTCATCAAGTTTTTCTTGTTTCAAAGCACCTAAATTTTCATGATCAATCGCTCCAAGTACTGTAAAAGAACAATTAGGATATTTTGATTTGACAATACGTATAGCTTCAATTAGTTCAAATACCCCCTTTTCCTTTAGTAAACGACCAATAAATAAAAATTTAACGGGTTGGACTAAAGCCGTAGAAAATTGATAATTGTTTAAGTTTAAACCGATACCACCAAGGATATAAGCTTCAGGTTTTTTGAAGTTATAAAAATGCATTAAGTCTTTTTTATCATCTCGATTTAAAAAAATTATTTTATCCATAAATTTAAATGCGATTCTATATAATAACACTTGAATATTACGAACCAGTTTCGTTTTAAAGTTCTGCCCTTCTGGTTGATCGGTAAAAGTGTAACCTAGCCCCTCAAGCATACCGACGATGTCTGGAACTTTCGCTGCTTTAGCGGCAATAGAGCCATAAATAACAGGTTTCGCGGAATAAGATAAAACAATATCTGGATTTATACTTTTTATTTTATTAATTAGTTCCATGGTTGTTTGAATATCCGCAAACGGATTTAAGCCACCACGACTTAATTTGTAAGTCACTACGTCTGCACCTAATTCAGATAATTTAGCAATCCACTCAGCCGTATATTCCGAAACAAAAACGACAACGTCTATTTTTTTTACAATACACGCTGCTATAAAGTCTTTCCTAAAAATATAGAGATTAGATGCAGTTGTACCGATGATTATAATCTTTTTATTTTGCATATATTTCTAACCACTTCGTCACAATAATTTTTAAATCAAAATTTTTGCTTACATGCATAACCGCTTTCATATTATTTTGAATAACTTCTACGTCAGACAGATTAATTGCTCGCATCAAAGCTTGAGCCAGATCTAAGCTATTTTGAGGTTGAACTAATATTCCTGTATCCCCCATCACTTCTTTCACTCCACCACAGTCAGTTGCAACAACGTAAGTTTGACACGCCATTGCTTCAGCCACAACTAAACCAAAGCCTTCGAAAGAAGAAGAAAGAATAAATAAATCAGCAGCTGACATTAATTGTGGAATATCATTTCTTCTTCCAAGTAAGTGAACTTGAGTACTTAGTTTTTTTTCAGTAATGAGATGTTCTAATTCCGATCTTAAATCACCATCGCCAACTACAAATAAATAGATGTTTTTATGCTCATCATCTTGTTTCAATAAGATTTCAATAGCATGAAATAAATTGGGATAATCTTTTGCTTCGTGTAATCGCCCTACAGCCAACAGCATTAAATCATTGTCAGATAGTCCAAGGGCTAAACGCACTTCCAGATTTGCTTGTTCATTCCGTTGAAATCGCTCTAAATCAATTCCATTATAAATTGTTGTTATGCCATTTTTTGGAACTGCGCCAAGCGTCTCAAAACTGTCAGATGCAGATTGACTTACATTTGTTGTCAAGTCTGATAAATAATGTGTGGCCCTATACGCTAACATTCGGGCTTTTCCTCCCTCATTATTACTGTGCGCAGTGCAAATTAACTTTGGAATCGGGAGAAAGATACGAGATAAACGTGCAAAAATATTGGCATGAACCATATGTGCATGCACTACATGCGGTTTAAAAGTCTGCAAAAGATTTTTATATTTTTTATACGCAGAAGTAGATTGTTTAAGAGACTCTAATCCTAAATAAACCAATTCTATTTCATTACTTTTAGGTCGTACAACGACCTCACCTTTTAAATAGGCAATTTTAACTTGATGCCCACTTTGGAACATTTGGTTTGCAAGGTCAGCCACAACTTTTTCTGCGCCGCCACCGCCTAGGCCTGTAATTAAATATAGGATTTTCATTAATTAAATCCAATGCATAATTGTTATTGACTGTTGAATAAAACTGATCATTAACAAAGAGCTTGCCAAGATCCTATTTTTCAAACTCAACTGAGAAATAGCAATAATAATCAAAATTAAAACTGCCGTTAAAAACCTATATGGGTAACCGCCTGTAAAAAATGGACTAATTATGACTAGTGAAATAAAAACAATACTAGCCGCAACCTCAAAACTAATAATTTTTCTTTTATAAACATCAACAAAAAAAACCATCAATAAAGACAACCAATATACTGATGATAAATAGGAAGAGTTCCACTCATTACTTGAATAAATTTCTGAACGACGGTTATCGCCAATTGCTCCCAAAATCACTGAAATAAATGGACCGGTTAAAAATGCGAGCAAAAAACCAAATAAAACTAAAGAAACCAGTTTAACATCAATCCTATTAATTCTATCCAGTAAAATACTAATAAAATAAAATACCGATACAAATAACACCATTGATGTATGCATAAATATACAAATTAAAGTTAAAATAAAGAAAACAGCTAAATTTTTCCTAAAAAAGTAATATGCATAAAAAAACAATGATATTGCCAGTGCTAAACGAAGCTGACTAAAGTTAAATAGAATCAATAATGGGTGTATCAAAAAAATACAATAATAAATATTAGTTTTAAATATTAAAATTCGGACTAAAATAAAATAAATTAAAAACGGGATGAAAGTAAAAAAAATAAATTTTGATGACAAACCTATCGCACTTAAAAATGTTACAAAAAAGCCCCAAACCCACTCATTTTTCACATATGAAATAATATTTGAGAAACTATATTTTAAAGATTCATCATACATACCTAAATCAAGTAAATTCACATACGTAAATGCATCTATATCTCTATATCCAGAATAGTTACTTAACCAGGGAATACTGACAATTATTAATGCCAGAGGAAAAGCTAATAGCGAGTAAAGTTTTCGTCTATTAATAATTAAATTAATCACTCAATATATCCTGCCATTTTTCAGTAATAGCTTCAATTCTAAATTTTTTACTATTCAGGAAAGCTGATTTCACGAAATTTTCATATTTATCTTTAGTTGATATTACATCTAATATTGCAACAGAAAAATCAGATATCTGACTTAGTTTACACAAATAACCATTTTTTCCATTTAAGACTATTTCAGCAGGCCCTGTATCACAATCAAAAGCGACTATAGGTAAACCATAGCTTTGCGCCTCCAATAAAACCATAGGAAAACCTTCATTCCTAGAACTCAAACAGTATATAGAAGCATTTTTATAAAATGGATCAACATTTTTTTGCTGCCCAGAAAAAATCACTCTTGATTCAATATTTAGATCCTGTGTGAGCTGCTTTAAATTAGCCTCTTCTTGCCCACCACCAACTATGTTTAACATCCATCTTTCATCAATTTTTTTGCAGACAAGCGCCCACGCCTCTAACAACAAATCGAATCCTTTAATATAATCTAAACGCCCCACTGCCAATACAGTCCTATTTTCCAATGAGGGCTGATGGTCTAGATTTTGAAAAAGACTCGGATTTGCGATAACAGAGATTTTTTCTTTAATATTTGGATATTGTTCAACCCAAAAAATTTTATCCCGCTCAGTCAACGTCACTATTCTAGAACACCATTTCGCAGCCATCCAACGACCTAAATTGCGAAAACGTGATCCCAAATTAACTTTGAAATTAAAATGCTCCCAACAAATATGATTGATCTTCAATCCAAAACATGCAGGAACAGTAAAAACACAACTGATACTATCTACCACTATTAGCGTATCAATTTGATGTTCAATTAAATACTTCCTAATTCTTGAAATCACAGTCAATAAATGACGGCGCATTGAAATATTAGTATTGAACAAACTACTATTCTTAATATTTTCATGTTGTTCAAAAAAAGGAATATCATTACTACTGAGGGATAAGATATGAACTTGAAAATTTTTTTGAGCAAATTCATTTGCAATAATTGTTGTTACTCGTTCAGTACCACCTGAATGATCAATATTTCCTATTAAAAAGCAGATATTACCCATTATTTAACCTTAAGCTTTAACAATACTTGTTCTAAAACAAGAAAAACAACACCGAACTGATAAAATAACTTATTCCCTCGATTTTTAAGTGATTTTTCATTAAACTCACTTCCGTTGATCATTTTCTTTAGTTCGGACCAACGTTGTCTTGCTTGAAAAATGCCCTCAGATTTTAAGCTTTGTGTAATATAGTATTGACTGATAGAAATTAAACTCAAATTAAAATAGCTACATTTAGGAATATTATTAGTAAATAACTCAGCAATACCTTTTAAATCATCTAAGCTTTTTTCCGTAATTTTTGCAGTAATCCCTTGATCATTAAATCTATATCCTAATAAATATTCATTACTAAAAAAAATACTTTTAGAATCTAAAAATATAAATGGTGTCGTATAAGCATCTTCATAAAATTTACGAATAGGAAATTCGCGTTCTTTAAATAATTTTTTATGATAAACCCGCAACCAAGAGAACCAATTTGAAGTATTAAATACAAATTTTAAAATATCATCATTTATCAAACAATTACCAATAAAAGGACTATCAGGCATAAAGTTTACTTTTTCTTTTGAGGAGTCTTTGAATCGATACGCTTTAAATTGAATAAGATCTACTTCATTTTCTTCTAAAATTTTAAATACTTTAGATACGCACTCCTCTTCAAGAATATCATCCGAATCTAGAAACATTAAATATTTACCTTTTGCTTCTTGAATACCTGTATTTCTTGCACCACTTAAACCTTGATTCTCTTGATCAATAAAAACAAACTGATTTACTAAGTGAGCATATTTCTCAGATATATACTTGCGAGCCATTAACATAGAGCTGTCAGGTGTTCCATCGTTAACCAAGATTACTTCAAGGCCCTCAACTAATTGGCAGCACACACTCTCTAAGCACTCTATGATGTAGTTTTCCACTTTATAAATTGGAATGATTAGACTTAGCTTAGTCATTGCAAGTGTTCTTCCTATAAGTTGATAAAAGGAACATTCGTTTTTGAGTATCGAAAATAATTCCTTTTTTATAAAAATAATTAAATACAGTAAAAGACATAATTTCTGTAATTAAAATCGCTGTAATCGCTCCTTTTAGACCCCATAAATGAACAAATAGCGCTGTTAGAACAAGATTAAAAGTAACTAGATATAGTGTCTTTTTCTTTAAATAATCATATGCATTAAATTTCAATAAATACTTTTCTGCGACAGTAGATAAACCCGAAAATAGCGTAACCACTACAGTAAACAGTAAAATTTCATCAACACTTGCATACTCAGCCCCATATAGCCACTGAACAATATAATGTCCTGTCACACCAAAAAAAGCCATTACTGCAAAGCAAATAGCAACAATCATTACACTCAGTTTTGCAACCATTTTTTGGCTTTGCTCGAAGTCTTTTTCTATATAAATTTGAGTAAAATAAGATGAAATAATAGCAACGAGCACAAAGTAAAAACTATTACCCAGAGTCATTGCTACAGTATAAATCCCAAGGTCATACTGAGATTTCAGACCAAGGAATAACTGTGATGTCTTTGTAAATACTGCAACTGACAAAGAGTAAAAAATAAGTTTACGACCAATACTAAGCATAAATTTACGATATCTATTTACTCGCTCTTTTGTAACATGACCTTTTTCCAATTTAACTTTATTAAATAAATATTTTCGAATAAAAAAAGGTACTATAGTAATTAGAATAATCGGTACACTTAACAGTTCAACAGTAAGTTGAAATTTTGCAATACAATAGCGCACAAGCAAAGAGATCATTAGAGCAAAAATATTACAATATGCATTAACCTTAGATTGCAAAATAGCATTAAAGTAAATGATGTATACATCATGAACTGCAAAATATATCGCAATACTCGTAGCGACAGAAAAAATAAACGTAAGCTGATCAGCAAAAAAATAAATATAAACTAAAGTAAGCAAAGATAAAGAAACATACATAAAATCACGAATAATTTTAGTTGAATCAATAATATATTCACCTAGCCGTCGATTTTTAGCTGTCTTTTGAAAAATAATATTTTCTGAACCAAACATTGCAATCGTTTGAATAATTGCAAAAATCGAACTAGCGAAAGTTAACTTTCCAAAATTTTCTGGTCCAATATATTTAGCTACAAATGAAGTCACAAATATAAGACCAAATATCGAGACCAACTTTTCAGACATCATCCAAAGCGAGTTAGAAAATATTTTTTTTGACATTATTTATGTTCTGCATCTAATAAAGGGCTATTTTTTCATAAAATTCATATTAATTTCTAAACCCATCAACATAGTGTTTCAATCGACCAAACAAGTCACTCAAATTTTCATGTTGAGAGTATTTTTCAAACTGAATAAAAGTGTCATGCATTTCAGCATAGGTAAAAAACTTCTCGAAAGACTTTAATATCCTTTCATGATCCGTTTTTTCAGCATTTTCAGCATCAATTAACAACTCTTCATATAACTTTTCACCCGGACGTAGACCTGTAAATTGTATCTCAATATCACCTATACCATTTTCATCTATAGCTCGAAAACCACTCAAACGAATCATTTGTTTAGCTAAGTCTACTATTTTAACTGACTCGCCCATATCCAATAAAAATACATCACCGCCAGTCCCCATCGCACCTGCCTGAATCACAAGCTGCGCTGCCTCAGGAATGGTCATAAAATAACGCGTTACTTCTGGGTGCGTTACTGTAACAGGCCCGCCTTGAGCAATCTGCTTTTTAAACAAAGGGACGACAGAACCTGACGAACCAAGTACATTGCCAAAGCGCACAATACTAATTTGCGTTTTTGGATTCGTCGACGCTAGACCCTGACAATACAATTCTGCCATACGTTTAGACGCGCCCATGACATTGGTTGGACGTACCGCTTTATCTGTAGAAATTAAAACGAAGGTTTCAACATTTTGTTTTACCGCTGCATCTACACTACGCTGTGTACCAATGGAGGTATTATAAATACCTTCAAATGGGTTTGCTTCAACAAGTGGTACATGTTTATAAGCTGCAGCGTGATAAATCGTTTGCACTTTGTATTCTTGAATAATACGTTCTAATTTTTGCTGATTGGTGACAGAACCTAGCACTGGAATAATTTGTATATCAGAAGCCTGCAATTCGCGGTCGATTGAATACAAAGCAAATTCAGACATTTCAAACAACACGAGCATTTTCGGCTGATGCTTCACAATCTGACGGCATAACTCCGAGCCAATCGAACCGCCCGCCCCTGTCACCATGACCACTTTATTTTTAATATTTTTTTCTAACAGTTCAGGTTTCGGCGGTACAGGATCACGCCCCAATAGGTCGATAATATCCACTTCACGGATATCTGAAACTTTAACCTTACCATCGACCAGTTGGGTTACCCCTGGCAGTTCCATAATTTTGACATCTGCCGTATCAAAAGACTCAATAATCTCTTTTTTCCGTGCACGACCAACGGAAGGCATGGCAAGTAATACTTCTTCAATGCCAAATTTTCCAAGTTTTGCTTGCGCTTTTTTGGGTGAATAAATTTTTAAACCACTCAGTGACTGACCTTGTAAGGAGCGCTTATCGTCAATAAAACACACGGGCAAATAATCATCTGAGCGGTTTAAAGCTGCTGCAATTTGTTGTCCTGCCAGCCCTGCGCCATAAATTGCCACACGTTTACGGCTTTGCTTTTTGGCAAAAGTTTTAAGAGTAGCGTAGCGAATGACGGCACGGCTCCACCACATGTATGAAAACAGCATAAAGCCATACATGAGCGGAATACTCATAGGAATAAAGGCTAAACCAAGTTTCTTAACCGCATATAACCCAACAATTTGAATAAATGTCGCAATCGAGATCCGTAGCAAATAGTCTTCATTGAAGGAGCGTACAATCGCGCTATAAATGCCGAGTAAGGCAAAAATAGCAATGCCAAAAATACCGACATAAATATACCAAGCATCCAGCCCTTGCATGACCTGAACATTGGGACGTGCCAAACGTATGGCATAAGCAAGCCACATCATTAACGGTAAAACACAAATATCCATCAGCACCAAAACGATTTGTTTTTGGCGACGCGGTAATGATGCTATAGAACGGATAAAGTCTTTCACAAGATGCTCAAATAGGGTCAATAAAGCGAATGAGAGCGCATATTATACGCTCTTTTCAGGTTTAGATTTTTGCTATCACCGCTTGGATCGCATCCACGGTTTTCTGCAGGCTGTGCTCAGACAATGTTGGGTGTACAAGGAACATTAAGCTTGATGCACCAAGCTGTTTAGCTTGCGGCAAAGAATGTGCAGGACGCCAAGGCGTACCATCAAATGCTTTTTCTAAATACACTTCTGAACACGAGCCGCTAAAACAAGGCACATTCAATGCATTGATTTCTGCCATGATGCGGTCACGCGACCAATCTTCAGGCAAGGCTGAAGTATTCACTTGCACATAGCATTTATAGGCTGCATGTACATAGTCGCTAGAGGGTTTAACTACAGTAAAATAGGGGCTATTTTCAAAAGCGGCTTGGATGCGCGCCATATTAGCATTACGTTTTGCAGTCCATTCGGGCATTTGTTTGAGTTGCAGACGACCAATGACCGCCTGCATTTCCATCATGCGCCAGTTGGTACCAAATGAGTCATGCAGCCAACGGAATCCCGGCGGATGCTGAGTGTTGTAGACGCTGTCATAATTTTTTCCGTGATCTTTATACGACCACATTTTTTTCCACAGATCTTCATCATTGGTGGTGACCATGCCGCCTTCACCACCTGTAGTCATAATTTTGTCTTGGCAGAATGACCATGCACCAATATGACCGATTGAACCTGCCGATTTGCCTTTGTACTTTGCGCCATGTGCTTGAGCACAATCCTCAATCACGAAGATGCCTTTTTCCTCAGCCAATTGCATGATCGGATCCATATCACACATCCAACCTGCCAAATGTACACAAATAATCGCTTTGGTATTTGGCGTGATCACTGCTTCAATGGTACGGCGTGAGATATTTTGTGAATCCAGCTCTACATCAGCGAAAATAGGATTGGCGCCTGCAGTCACAATCGAGCTTGCTGAAGCCAAGAACGTCCGTGAAGTGACAATCACATCATCGCCTGCACCAATACCTAAGGCTTTTAATGCTACATCCAGTGCGACTGTACCATTGGCCACAGCGACGGCATACTGCGTCTGTGCAAATGCTGCAAATTCCTTTTCAAACTCACGGCACTCTTGTCCTGTCCAATAATTCACTTTATTGGATAAAAGGACTTTTGATACCGCATCGGCTTCTGCTTGAGTAAAGCTTGGCCAAGGTTCAAATGCACTGTTTAACATGGAGTTTTCCTAGTCCCAAAATCGAGTTTAAAAATCTATTTTTTCGTCACAATACGGGCAGGATTTCCCACCACTGTTGCGCCTGCAGGGACACTTTTGGTGACCACGGCACCCATGCCGACAATCGCACCTTTGCCAATCACTAAAGGCCGATCGGGGGTGCCCTGCTTAATCATGGCACCTGCGCCAATATAGGCATGGTCGTGAATATGAATATTGCCGTTGCATTTTATGCCTGGTGCAAAAGTAACGAAATCCCCAATCACGCAATCATGCTCGACATAACTGTATAAATTGGCTTGAAAACACTTACCGATTCTGACATTTGAGCCAATGGTGACAAATGGACTTAAAGCAGAGCCTTCATCGAGCTCTATTTGATCCATTAAAACCACATGGTCCGCGATGATCGACCAAAGCTGAATGCCATCCATCTTTAAACGCTGAGCGATCTTTTCTCGTACATGACTATTGGCAATCGCAATTTGCACGTATTTTTCTGAAGCCGTTTCGTTTAAAAATGTGAGGTAATTTATGGCACGATGACCATTTACGTCTGCAACCGATTCCAAGGCATCATCAATAAATACGATTTCTGAAGCATCGCTTTCACGTACTAATTGCTGACGTGCAACAGGCATTAAACTGCGCCCGCAGCCTGAAGCGCCATAAATTGCATAGAGCTTAGTCATCTTTAGGCTCCGAAGTACCCGTAAATTTACTTATGGTCGCTTCACCTTCGGCACTAATATCATCTTTAGACAATACTTTTTGTACCGTTTTCAGCATGATTTTAAAATCGAGCCATAATGAACGGTTTTCGACATACCATGTGTCTAGCTCAAATTTCTTTTCCCATGAAATGGCATTACGACCATTCACTTGCGCATACCCTGTGATGCCCGGACGCACGTTATGACGTTTGGCTTGTTGCTCATTATAGAGGGGTAAATATTCCATCAGCAGTGGTCGTGGCCCGACAATGCTCATCTCGCCTTTAAGCACATTCCACAGTTCAGGCATTTCATCTAAACTGCTGGAGCGCAGCATTTGACCAAAGGGTGTTAAACGCTCACTGTCAGGCAAGGAATGACCTTGTGCATCAACCGCATCTTTCATACTACGGAATTTGATCATTTCAAAAGGTTTGCCATTGAGCCCCGGACGCACCTGACGGAACAACACGGGTGAACCCAAATTTTTTCGCACCTTATATGCCACAAAAGCATATACAGGAGACAGCAGCACCAGCGCAGATGATGCAATAACAATATCCAATAAGCGCTTTAACATGGTTCACTCTTAAGATTAGATGAAAATGGGGGAATGGTATCCATTTATAGCAATGATTATACCCTGTTCGAGACCATCAGATTTGTAAAATATTTCAACCGTCAAAGGGACTCAAGTATTGCCCATTCCAAAAGATCCCGAAAATATAGTCGTTTAGAGATCGGTCCAACGACGATTGACTGCATGACCCGGGTTATTCATGCTGATCACCTTCGCGTAGTTTCCTACCGCAGTTGCATTTTCAGGAATATCTTTGGTCACAACGCTGCCCGCACCGATAGTGGCATTATTGCCAATTTTTACATGCTCAATAATGCAGACATTTGGCCCAATATAAACATTGTCACCAATTTCTGCTGCTTGACGGCCGCCATTGGCACCAATCGTTGTAAATTGCGATAAATTTACATTATTGCCAAGCACAGTCGTAGGGTTAACAACCAGCGGCCCGCCATGACCAATAAACAGACCATATCCAATTTGAGTTGTGGTATGAATATCTATGCCGTACTGCTTTTTTTTATAATAATAAATGGGATAAGCCAACTTTGCCCAAAATGATTTTGCACTGGCCAAACGCAGCCAAAATGAAAAATTAAAACCACGATTGAAAAAATAAGTTTTCAAAAATGATTTAAAACCAAGATTGCCCGTATAACGGTATAAATCACTTTTTATATATTTTAAAGTCATCTGGATCGCCTCTTAAATTGGGTGAATCGCCTTTAATGGATACCCATTTCAGCCAGCATATGCTTATTCACTTGATGCACATCATATTTATTCAGCGCAATTTCTCGCGAACGCTGTCCCATATACTCAATCAGTTTTGGATCTTCAATAAAGTATTGCATGCATTGCACCAAATCATCTACAGACTTCACTCCGACCAAATAACCATTCACACCGTGCGATACCGTTTCACGACAACCTGGTGCATCGGTGGTAATAATCGCCCGCCCCATAGCCATCGCCTCTAATACCGTACGTGGCGTACCTTCACGATAAGAAGGCAACACATAGACCGAACTTTGGCTAATCGCAGGACGTACATCACTGAGCTTGCCCCAATATTTGAGGCGATCATCGGCAATCCATTCATCGAGTTCGGCTTTAGAAATAGCTGATGGATTATCATCAATCCAACCGACCAAATGAAATTCCGATTCAGGATATTGTGCTTTGATGATGCGCGCCGATTCAGCATATTCGCGCACACCTTTATCACCCAAAAGCCGAGCAATAAGTAAAAATGAGGCTTTAACTGTCCCCACATCATTTTGCGGTAAGGGCAAGACATCAAAGTCTTGCACATTCACCCCTGAACCATTCACCACCACCGTCGGCTTACTAGCATCCAGTAAGTGCATGTCTTGGAACAGCTTTAAATCGTCTGGGTTTTGGAAAAAAACTTTGTCGCTACGTTTGAGCGCTTGCGCATATAAGCCATGCACCAGTTTTTGAAATAGACTGCGCTTACCCGCTTCTACATTTTGAAAGGCATAACCCAGACCAGTAATTAAAGCAAAGCGATGTGGTACTTTTGCAAGCCATCCAGCCAGCGTGCCGTAAATGACTGGTTTAATGGTATAAGACAGCACATAGTCAGGCTGAATTTGACGGATTTGCTGATAAAGATGTTTTAACAGTTTTAAATCTGCCAGTGGATTGGTGCCTGTGCGCTGCATCGGAATATCATGCACGGTGTAGCCGAGCGACTGCAACTGTTGATATTCGTCAAGGAACGTACTCAGCTCAGGTGCCATGATGTGAATCTCATAGCCTTGATTTGCAATCGCTTCTAACAGCTTGCCACGGAAGTTCAGTGCAGAGGGCAAATAACTGCATATCATTAAAAACTTCATGCCTGTTGGCTCCACACCTGCATATATTGACTGCTGACCGTTTCGATACTGAAATTCTGTTCAACCCGTTCACGCGTTGCTTGTTTTAAAGCGTGTTTTTCTGCTTCTGTTTTTTGCACATACACCAAAATTGCATCTGCCAAAGCTTGTGCATTGCGTGGCGGTACAATTGCACCTAAGTCCTGCACAATGTATTTAGCATCGCCAACATTGGTACTAATACATGGCACCCCTGATGCCATCGCTTCAACCAAAACATTCGGAAAACCTTCGGTAATTGAAGTCATGAGGAATGCATCAATCGATTGATAAAAAGCAGGCATATCTGAGATTTGATCCAATAAATGGACTTTTTGACTATCCAATTGATATTGATCGAATAAAGCCTTTACTTCAGGATTCTCTAAACTCGCTCCGCTACCTGCAATTTTAAAGATGATGTCTTGATCCTTGAGTAAGCCCATGGTTTCAAATAAATAGGGGTAGCCTTTGGCCGTGTGATAACGCCCTGCAAAACCAATCACGATTGGTTCATGCAATTGGGGATTAGGCTGAAATTTATCGAAAAACACGCCATTGGCAATCACTTGGCTATTGCCATTTTTAAAGCCGAAGGCCTGATGCTGCTGCATAGACGAATGCGCACAATAAATAATAGCACTAGGTTGCTGTGATAGTATTTTACTTATGCCCAAGGCAATCTTGGTGCTGATTGATTCATCTTTAGGAGAAGCAAGAGAATGATGAATACCCCATACGACCTTTGGTTTTTTCGCTAAACCAATAACACTGAGACTGGTCAATGCATTGGCATGGTACATCCAGCATTGCACCGTTGCGGGCTGTAGCTTTTTGAGTAATGCGCGCAGCTGACTCACCGTACTCAGCGTATTTAAACCATTCCAACCGAGCGCATAATGCGACTGACAACGCTCTAAAGTACTTTGATACACATTGGAAGTTTTCATCAGTGCAATGATCACGTGCTGATAGTCATGTTCAGTTTGCTGAATTAAGCGTGCCAACATCATTTCGGCACCACCCACGCCTGCAAAGTTGGTGATCACATGTACCATCAAAGGTTTGCTCATGCCGCCGACTCCATCATTCGCAAATACTGCTTGAGCACGGTTTGCTTATGAAACTGCTGAATATGTGATTCAAAATCAGCATCTTGATATTGCACATAATCTGCAAATATCGCTTGCTGCATCGCCTGGGTTAAACCTGCCTGATCATTACATTCAACCAATAAACCAAACTTAGAGTTTTCTAGAATTTCCATTGGTCCACTTGGACAGTTGGTACTCACCACTTTCACTTTAGAGGCTAAGGCTTGAATAAGTACACCCGGCAAGCCTTCCCAATTCGAGCTTAAAACAAATAGCGATGCATATTTAAAATAAGCGTATGGATTGGCATCAAAGCCCGGCAAATCCACCACGTCTTTTAAACCCAATTCAGCAACTAAAGCTTCAAACTCTGCACGCAGTTCGCCCTCACCTAAAATCAATAATCGGGTTTCAGGATGCTGATCATGCAAGGCTTTAAAGGAGCGGATCAGAAAACCAAAGTTCTTTGCTTCAGTGAGACGCCCCACTGCCAAAATCACTTTATGGTCACCATTTAAAAATTTGTGTGTGACTGGCGCTTTGAGTTTTTCAAAATAGGCATCGTCCAATACAGGGTTATAAATCGTGCTCAGATTATTATTTTTATAGCCATAATATTCACGAAAATCGGCTTCTACGCCTTTAGAGACACAAACCACTTGCTGTGCCATGGGATAAGTCCAATTCACCAAAGTTTTTAAAACGAATTTAGCGAGACCCTGTAATTTCAAATTTTTAGAAGGCGTCGATACTTCACGGAAGATTAATCGCGTTTTAACACCTGCGAGTTTTTTCGCAATACCTGCCACAATATTGGTGTGGGTTTGCGTTGCGACTAAGCAGTCGTATTGCTCAGCTTTCATTTTTATTTTTAAAGGCGTGATGCTATTCATCACCCGACCGCAATTAAAATTCACCAACTCAATTTTCGGACTGACTTCAGGCAAGAGTTTGGCTTTGTCACCTGTGACATCACACACGCCCAAATGAATATTGAGACCTTGTTCTGCAAAGCTATTGGCAAGTTGAATGACTGTACGTTCTGCACCGCCACCGCCCAAGCTTGGCAAAAAGAACATGACTTTATTCAACATATGCAGACCTAAATTTTATGAAATGGGAGAATATTAATGCGGTGTTTTTGAGGCTTGAATCGCCATGGCACGCTCAACACGCTCACGATAATCCGTGATACCTGCCAGCTCACTATCACTGGCACAGGTGCTTTGAATTTTGGCTTGATAGTCGACAAAACTGGATACCACTTTGGCAGGTACGCCAATCGCCACACTATGATCAGGAATGTCTTTGGTCACCACCGAGCCTGCGCCAATCACCACGTTGGAGCCAATGCTCACACCGGGCATAACGATTGTATTGACCCCAATAAACACATGCGAACCGACTTGAATTGGTGCAAAGCGTTGGTAGCGTTTACCTTGCGCATCTTTCACCAAACAGGTACTGCCATCATGAGTAATAAATTTCACCCCTGAAGTAACCGTCACATGATCGCCAATGCTGACCAAAAATGGTTCTGAGCCCCAGCTTTTAATATAAATTCGGCAGTTTTTCCCGACTTTCACACCTTTTTTACGTGCATAAGCCACACTGCCTTTTGCCATAAAATAAGCCAAATCAAACAGCTGTCGAAAAGCAGAAATCATAAATGACATACACAATACCTGAATGAGGCGAGGCAACTTAAAAGGAGGAAAATAAGTCAGCTATTTTACGCTGAAAATCCACTTTACGATATGGAAACCGCAGTCACGATGCAGGATGAAAAATAAGATCAGAGCGATTTGATTTTTCTAGCAGGACTACCGACATAGACACCTGATTCGTCCAAAGGTTTCGACACAAGGCTACACGCGCCAATCACCGAATCACTTGGAATTTTCACACCATCAAGTACCGTCACCCGCGCACCCAGCCAAATATTTTCGCCTAAACTGACCCCTTGTTTAGTAATCGCATCTTTCACCAATACATCAGGTTCACCAAATTTATGATTGCTGGCAATGATGATGCTTTGCGTGCCAATACGGGTGTTATCGCCAATGCTCACACCGCCACAGCCATTAATAAATGACTTCGAGTTAATGCTGACGTCTTGACCAATCGAAACCTTGCCACCAAAGCATTTGATGTAACAACTTTCACCAATAAAACTGTTATCCGCGATTTCTAGAATTGCACCTTGCTCGACAATTAAACTGACATGATCGCCTATATAAACATTCTGACCAATCTTCACTTGTCCACTAATTTCGACCGTACAAGCTTTACCGAAATAACGAAATTTCGTGCCAAAAGCCAGGTTATAAAATTGCTGACGGCATTGTGCAGTGAACCAATTCATCAGTTTTAACAGTTTAAAAAACATCAGCTTTTGTTTCTCCACACCACATACAAAATGGCAAAGTTATAAATGATTAGCGCCACAGGCACCGCCAAGAGCATATAAATTTTATCAGCACATAAAACATATAAGCCTGCAAATAAAGCGAACTTAATCATGAGTTCTACGATTTGCAGTTTAAATAAGACTTGGCTATTTCGCTTAGCAATTAAATAAGCCGAACTTGGCGGATTACAAAAAACCGCCCAATAGCCCAAAGCCAAAATTTGGAAATAAGTTGAGATCCCCACCCATTCAGAACCAAAAATCCAGAGATATACCGATTCAGGCAAGATAAAGAAAATTGCAAAAAGAGGCAGTGACACCAAGCTTAAAAGTACACTTGCCTTTAACGCATTCTTATTTGAATCCGGGCTTTTAAACTTACGGATAAAAAACTGACGTAAAGTTTGTGAAATTAAATTGATCGGAACACGTAAAGTCCGCTCGACAATGGCATAAAAACCCATCGCCTGCACACCCACAAAATGCGACACCATATAATACGGTAAGTTATGTGAAAAACTATTCAGCAAGGCGTGAGGCGTATTGGCATAGATAAAATCTTTATAATGTTTAAATGCCTGCCAACTGACTTGATAGAGCTGATACTTCAATATGTAGAGCAACATCGCCACGATCATCAGGATCGAACTGACATTATAGCTATTCACCAAACTGATCTGCATGAACAGTGGCAAACTCAGTTGCACTACAACCACAATCGCACTTCTAAAAATATTTAAGCCTGCACAAAAATATTCTTTATGCGCAGCAAATTGATAATTATAAACGCTCTGAAGCAAGGTATTGGCAAGCACACCAGTTGCCACAGCAAACGCCATTTCAACATTTAAAATCACGCTGATAACGATGCTACTCATCACAGCGATTACTGTTGAGAATACAGCCCCTTCAAAAATCAGGCTTTTTTTATCTTGTTCCTCAGCGACCAACAGCGCTTGATCTAAACGCAAATTGGCAACGGTCGATAAAATACTGACAACCGCCAATGCAATCCCGTAAGCACCAAAGTCAGCAACAGAATATAGGCGCGTTAAAACAGGAAGTGCGATAAATGTCATTATCGCACCTACGAGTAAACTGAGTGTGATCAGTCCAATAGACTGATATTTTGCGAAGAGTTTCGCAATCATCGGTTCAAGATCATTTTAAGTTGTTTACATACCAACGCATCGCGAATTGAATACCTTCGGCAATTTTAAACTGCGGCGCATAACCTAAGCCTTGCTCAATTTTGGCAATACTGGCTTGCGAATGACGTACATCACCTGCACGGAATTCACGGTAGACAGGATCACGCTCAAATTGCACGTCATTTTCAGCAAGTGCCACTTGAATGGCGCGATATAGCTCATTCAAAGTCGTGCGGTCACCCACAGCCACGTTATAGACTTGGTTTTTGGCTTCATCAGATGCAGTTGCCGCCAAAATATTGGCTTGAACTGTATTATCGATAAAACAGAAATCACGGCTAGTTTCACCATCACCATTAATGTAAACATCTTCACCAGCGATCATCGATGCTGTCCATTTCGGAATTACAGCGGCATAAGCACCGTTTGGATCTTGGCGCTGACCAAACACGTTGAAATAACGTAAACCAATCGCTTTAAAACCGTAGCTACGTGCAAAAACATCGGCATATAGTTCATTCACGTATTTGGTCACTGCATACGGCGACAATGGATTACCAATATTTTCTTCTACTTTTGGCAATGCAGGATGATCACCATAAGTCGAACTGCTGGCTGCGTATGTAAAGCTGGCAACACCTGCATCACGCGCAGCAGTGAGCATATTTAAGAAACCGCTAATATTGGTGTCATTGGTGGTGATCGGATCGGCAATCGAACGCGGTACAGAACCTAAAGCAGCTTCATGCAAGACATAATCCACGCCAACACAGGCTTTTTGGCAGTCGGCAAACTGGCGAATATCGCCTTCAATAAAACTGAATTTCGCCCATTGTTCAGCTGTGACTAAGCTTTGCACTTCATCCAAATTATGCTGATGACCTGTAGCAAAGTTATCTAAACCCACTACGGTTTGGTTGAGCTTTAATAAAGTTTCAAGCAAGTTTGAACCAATAAATCCAGCAACTCCAGTTACCAGCCATGTTTTAGGCGCTGTTTTAAGGTTTTCACATACCTGTTGATATTGATTCATTTTGGTATGGTCCTCTTACAAACGAAGATCAGATTCGGCTTGAGATAACACGTATTTCAAGTCATACAGCACATGATCAGCTTTACCCAAGGCACGGATCGCATCTACGCCCATATCTTTAAATTGATGATGTGCAACGGCCAAAATTACAGCATCATACTTGCCACTTTCCAGCACCTGTACAGGGCTAATGCCGTACTCATGTTCAGCTTCAGATGCGTCTACCCAAGGGTCATAGACATCAATCTGAGTGTGATATTCTTTAAGTTCATTGACGATATCAATAATTCGAGTATTACGAATATCTGGGCAGTTTTCTTTAAAACTTAAGCCTAAAATGAGGACTTTGGCATCTTCAACTTGAATGCGTTTTTTCAGCATCGCTTTAACAAGCTGCGTCACCACATATGCGCCCATGCCATCATTTAAACGACGTCCTGCCAAAATAATTTCTGGGTTATAGCCAATCGCTTGCGCTTTATGAGTCAAGTAGTACGGGTCGACACCAATACAGTGACCACCAACCAAACCTGGACGGAATGGAAGGAAATTCCATTTAGTACCAGCCGCTTGTAATACAGCTTCCGTATCAATGCCCATTTTATTAAAAATTAAAGCCAATTCATTAATTAAGGCAATATTCACATCACGCTGGGTGTTTTCAATCACCTTGGCTGCTTCTGCAACCTTAATGCTGGCTGCTTTATGTGTACCTGCCTCAATAATCAGGTTATAAACTGTATCAACATAATCAGCAACTTCTGGTGTTGAACCCGAAGTAATTTTTAAAATATTGGTCACACGGTGCAGTTTATCACCCGGGTTAATACGCTCAGGGCTATAGCCTGCATAAAAATCCTGATTGAATGTTAAACCTGAGTTCTTCTCTAAAACAGGAATACAAACTTCTTCCGTTGCACCCGGATAAACCGTTGATTCATACACCACGATATCGTCTTTTTTCAGCACTTTCGCAATGCTTTCTGAGGCTTTCACCAACGGAGTTAAATCTGGTTGTTTATATTCATCAATCGGGGTTGGAACAGTAACAATAAAAAAATTACAGTCATTTAAGTCTTCTAAATTTGCGCTGTAACTTAATTGAGCTGATTGTGCTAATTCTTCAGGAGAAACTTCTAGGGTATGATCACGTCCGCTACGTAATTCATCAATACGCTTTTGATGAATATCAAAACCCACAACGGGAACTTTTTTTCCAAACTCAACAGCTAGCGGTAAACCGACATAACCTAATCCGATTATGGCAATTTTTAATTCGGAGAGTTTTAACATACTGAAGCCTATGTCATCGATGAATTATCAATCATCGTTATGTTGTAAATAGCGTTAAATTATATCAGAAAATCAAATTTCGATTGTGTAATGATGTTCTAAACATACATAAAAAGTCATACTTCCCGATTCACACAGATCAAATCTATGATCCTTTTTCTATATGCTATTTTGTTAGGATCAAAGTCTCAGGTGCATATTTTATATTTTATAAAAAACCTAATGGAATTACGTTTTAAAACATCAATAGCTATATTAAATAGCACGAATAGTATAGAATTTTGCAGTCTGAAACGTACAATTAGGGTTCATTGGCCCGTTCAAAAACATTCAAATTTATAAATAGGATTTATATTCGAGTGAATTACTATCGTTATAGCGTTATGCTGGTTTTGAGTTTAGGAATTACAGGATGTGCAATGACCCCTGGACTTCAGACATATGATTTACCACAACAAGGTTCTTACCAAACAGATCAAGGTGCTGAATTAAATGTTGTACCTTTAACACAAAATAATATTCCTGCTATATCTCAAGCAAATTCACAAAATTTTGATCAAATTCAAACACTATTTCAGCATCAGCAATCCATATATAAATTAAGTGCAGGTGATGTTCTATCGATCCAACTCTGGGCTTATCCCGAAATTACACCACCAATTCAAGATGCAACTAATGTAAAAGCTGTTGGTTATCCCATTGACCCAAACGGTAATGTACAGCTTCCTTTAGTCGGGTCAGTTAAAATTGCTGGGAAAACGCTTGCTCAAGCGAATACATATTTGCGTAGTCAATTTAGTAAATATTTAAAACACCCAGATGTGGTCGTCAGAGTGTTATCTTACGAAGGCAAAAGATACTTCGTAAATGGTCAAGTACTTAAAAGTGGCCAATACACTTTAAATGATCAACCAATCAGCCTCTATACCGCACTAGGTCAAGCCGGTGGTATTGATACCAAAACTGGCGACACCACTAATATTCAACTTATTCGAAATGGTGCTACGTATAATTTAAATACCATTCAACTCGAAAAAAATGGTTTATCACTACATAATTTATTAATTCGCCCGAATGACACAATTTTTGTAAATACAAAACAAGATCAAAAACTTTATGTCATGGGTGAATCAAGTAAAAGCCAAGCGATTAACTTACGTGATCAAGGCATGTCTTTAAGTGATGTATTGGGTGAAAGTGAAGGGATCAACCCTTACTCAGCTAGTGCAGCTAGAATTTATGTGATGCGTACAGATTTAGATCAGAAGCAGTCAACTATCTATCACTTAAATTTGAGTAGTATTGGTAATCTAGCATTAGCCAATCAATTTTCCATGAAAAAGAATGACATTGTTTACATTGATGCAACTGGCTTGACTCGTTGGCAGCGTGTCGTCAATCAAATCATTCCATTCTCAAGCGCACTTTATAGTTTTGATCAGCTTGGAAAATAATTATGGCATTTAAAAATATACTCGTTGTCTGTGTCGGAAATATTTGCCGTAGCCCGATGGCAGAATATTTCCTGAAAATGAATTGCCCAAATCAACAGATTGAATCTGCAGGATTATCCGCAATGGTCGGACATCAAGCAGATGAAAAAGCAATCCATTGTATGGACCAGTTCAATATTGATATGCGTCCACATATTGCAAAACAAATCAATGCATCCTTAATTAAGCAAGCAGATTTAATTCTAGTGATGAGCACAAATCAGGCTCAACATATAGAAAAACAATGGCCGTTTGCAAAAGGCAAAGTCTTTCGATTAGGACATTGGCAAGGAAAAAATGTTCCTGACCCTTATCAACACGATCAAGACTTTTTTAATGAATCCTGCAAAAACATAAGCAAATATGTTCAGGATTGGTTGCCACATTTTTAATATAAATTATTGAATAATCAGTTGTTAAACTATGACTCAAACCTCAAAAACTGAAGAAGATACTATTGATTTAAAAGTGCTCTTTTTTTCTCTGATTGCTCAATGGAAAATTATTGCTCTTTGCATCATATTAAGTTTAATCTGTGCACTACTCTATATTCGAACCACACCTTCCATATATTCTACGGATGCTTTAGTTCAAGTCGAAGATGGCAAAAGTGCTGCGTCTGCCGCATTACTAGGTGAACTCAAAGAAGTCTCGGGCGGCCTCGGTCAAAAATCCCCTGCAGATGCAGAGATTGAGATCTTAAATTCTCGTATGGTGTTAGGTAAAGTGATTGATGACCTCAATCTGAACATCAGTATCAAAGATCAAAATAATAGCTTCTTTAAAAAACTTCTATCTTCAGAAAAAGGTCAATTGAAATTTGATGGCCAGGGCGTTAGTTATAGCACCAAGCAACATAATTTTTTAGTTAAAGAGTTTGATGTTCCAGATTATTATTTGGATAAAAAACTCACTTTAGATTTCAAAGCAGACTCTAAATTTACCTTAAGTCATAAAGATCAGGTGATCTTTGAAGGTCGTTTAAATCAACTGAATCAATTTGTTGACGGCTATGGAGCTTGGAAAATTAATATTTCAAGTACACAGCCATTTGAACACGCTTTTATATTATCTAAACTCTCACTGCCTTCTGCTGTCAAAAATTTAAAATTAAATTATGGCGTAGCTGAAAAAGGGAAAATGACAGGTGTCATTGGTTTAAATTATGCTGGAGAAGATAAACAGCACATTACCAATGTACTGAATCATATTTTAGAAATTTATCATCAACAAAATATTGAGCGTAAATCTTTAGAATCCAAACAAACCCTCAATTTCTTGGATCAACAACTCCCTGAATTAAAGCAACAACTTGAACAGTCTGAAATTAAATTCAATGAATTTCGTGAAAAATACAATACTGTAGATGTCACTCAAGAAGCTGAACTCATGCTCAAACAAAATATTGAGCTTGAAAAAATGCGCATTGAGTTAAAACAGAAACAAGCTGAGTTGTCTGCTAAATATACACCTGATCATCCTTTAATGGCTGAAATTAATGCACAGGTAAATTCTTTAAATCAAAAGACTCAAGAATTAAACAAGTCCATTAAACAACTCCCAGAAACACAGCGCTTATACTTACAACTTTATCGTGATGTCAAAGTAAATACTGAGCTTTACACATCGCTTCTTAACAGCTATCAACAGCTTAAAATTGCAAATGCTGGTGAAATTGGCAATGTCCGTATCATCGACACGGCTGTTGAACCTGAAAAACCAATTAAGCCGAAAAAATTAATTGTTCTGATTTTATCGTTATTTGTAGGCGGTTTTATTGGTGTATTAATTGCTCTTGTTCGTAACATGTTGCGCTCAGGAATTAAAGATTCTTCAGAAATTGAAAACAATCTGGATCTTCCTGTTTATGCCACTGTACCACGTTCGCCTGTTCAAGAAAGCCGTATTAAACTCTTGAAGAAGAAGAAAACAATTCCAGTTCTTGCAGTTAAAAATAGCGATGATATTGCAATTGAAAGTTTGCGCAGTATGCGTACTGCTATTCACTTTGCACTGTCATCTGCAAAAAATAACCTGATCATGATTTCGGGGCCTGCACCAGAAGTCGGTAAATCGTTTATTTCTACCAACTTGGCAACTATTCTTGCGCAAAGCGATAAACGTGTTTTAATTATTGATGCCGATTTACGTCGTGGTTATTTGAACAAATACTTCAATCATGACAACCAACCAGGTCTTTCTGAATATTTAAATGGTCAGCGTGATCTAGACAGCATCATTAAAACCACTGAAATTCCAAATTTAAGTGTTATTACTCGCGGTAAGAGCCCTTCTAACCCATCTGAGCTTTTAAGTTCTGGTAAATTCAAAGAATTCTTAGATTTGATTTCACAGATGTTTGATCATGTGATCATTGATACCCCTCCTGTACTTGCGGTGACAGACGGTATCATTATTTCGCAATTTACTGGTGTGAATTTGGTGATTGCTCGTTATGCGAAAACTCAGTTAAAAGAACTAGAGTTAACCGTGAACCGCTTTGAACAAGTGGGTGTGAAGGTCAATGGTATTATTCTAAACGACATTCAACGTAGCTCCGCAGGCTATGGTTATGGCTATAACTATTCTTATGGTTATAAAGCTTCAAAAGATCAAGACTGATTCAAGCTCTTTCAAAAAGCCACCGAATACGGTGGCTTTTTTTATTTTCGAAATTTATGTTGCATGCATCTTTCTGTATAAAAAATGTTTTATATATTCATACCGTTATAGTATAAAAATAAGAACATGACTATGATGATCTTTCCTGCACCTTACCTGATCATAGAGATAGGTAAGCGTTGAACAGGAAAAGTCTGCTAGAATTTCAGCAACTTTTTACATATAAAATAATTGTGGGAAAATATATGAGTAAGGCCCTACCTATCGCTGTCGCTGTATTACTCGGCGGTGCCGCACTTGTTCCTGTTTACTATGCAACTAAAACGCCTGCTACGCAATCAGCAACATCAACTCAACCAGCTGCAAATGCTTCTGCTGTCGCTAAAATTAGTTATGCACTTGGTTATGAAGTTGCCCATCAAACGCCTCCAGAATTAGATATTGATAGCTTTGTCACTGGCGTTCGTGCGGGTCATGCTCGTGCAAAACCAGCATATACTGAAGAAGAATTACAAAAAGCATATACTGAGTTCCAGCAAGAAATGCAAAACAAGCAGCTCGAAAGCAATAAGCAAACACAAAGTAGCAGCGATAATTTCTTAACAGAAAACAAAAGCAAAGCTGGGGTTAAAACTACAGCTTCTGGTTTACAGTACCTAACAACGAAAGAAGGTACAGGTAAACAACCGCAAGCCACATCAGTTGTTAAAGTTCACTACACAGGTAAGTTAGTGGATGGCACAGTATTTGATAGTTCAGTACAGCGCGGCGAGCCAATTGAATTCCCGTTGAACCAAGTAATTCCGGGTTGGACCGAAGGTCTACAGTTAATGAAGGAAGGTGGCAAAGCTACTTTATATATTCCCTCAAACCTAGGTTATGGTGCTCAAGGTGTTCCAGGAACAATTCCACCGAACAGTACTTTAATTTTTGATGTAGAACTCATTGAAGTTAAATAATAAAACCGCTACAGGAGAGCTTTTCGCTCTCCTGCTTTATTTTGAGACTCGGTCATGAAATTACAGATCAGTATGTTGTGTTTGGCACTCTGCTCAAGCACTGTATTTGCCAAAGATGTCAGTAATAAAAGTAGTGCTGCAGAACAAGTGGGTTATAGTTTTGGTTATTTAATGGGACGCAGTAATGCTGAATCCATTAAGGATTTGGATATTGATGCATTTGTTGCAGGTTTAAAGGCAGCATCTAAAGGTCAAGCTTCGTCATTAACAGATGAAGAAATGACCCGTGCCTTAACCCAATATAAAAAGCAAACCGAAGCGAAACAACTGATTGAACTGAAGCAAAAAGCGGATGCGAATGCCACCATTGGTTCAGCTTTCCTTGCTGAAAATGCCAAAAAACAGGGCATTCAGGTCACGAAATCTGGCCTGCAGTATCAAGTCATTCAAGGCGGCAAAGGTAAGTCACCCAAAGCCAATTCAACAGTGAAAGTTCACTATGAAGGGCGCTTAATTGATGGCACTGTTTTTGATAGTTCAATTGCACGTAACCAACCTGCGATGTTCCAAGTGAGTCAAGTCATTCAGGGTTGGACAGAAGGTCTACAGTTGATGAAAGAAGGTGCAAAATATCGCTTCTTCATTCCTGCAAATTTAGGCTATGGTCAAATTGGTTCAGCAGATGTCATTGAGCCAAACAGCACGCTGATTTTTGATGTAGAGCTCATTGAAGTTCTCCCGAAATAACAATACTCCATTCAGGAGCATCGACAAATCTCGGTGCTCCTCAATATTTCTTCTTTCCATTATTTTCTTTTACAATTTTTTTGATTGATTTGACTTAAAATTCACATTGATATCTTATATTTATTTCACAAAAACTATTTTCCCCTTTATTTTAAATCTTCATTAACTGCGTAGCCGCACATAAGGATTTGACCATGACTGTTAAAATTAAGACGCGCGAAATTCAATATACAGCAGCGGATGGAACTCAACTTTTTGGCTATTTTGCTGCTCCAGAGTCAGACACTGCGGTCGCAGGTGTTTTAGTTGCCCCTGAATGGTGGGGACGCAATGAATATACCGAACAACGTGCGCGTGAATTGGCAGAACAAGGCTATGCGGCTTTAGCGCTGGACATGTATGGTGACAAAAAAGTCACCACAGATGCCAAGCAAGCTTATGAATGGATGATGCAGACTTTTGATCATGCCGACACCATCGTGACCCGTGCGTCGGCTGCATTACACACTTTGGCACAGCAAAAAGAAGTAAATGCAGATAAACTCGCAGCTATAGGCTTTTGCTATGGCGGAAAAGTCGTGCTGGATTTAGCGCGTTCAGGTGCTGCATTAAAAGCTGTGGTGACCTTCCATGCAACACTTGCTACAGCGACTCCTGCACAAACAGGACAAGTCCAAGCAGAGATTTTAGTACAACATGGTGAGCTCGACTCGATGGTGAGCTTAGATGATGTTGCGACCTTTAGAAATGAAATGGATGCTGCCCAAGTGCAGTATCAAATCAATATTTTTGAAGGCGCAAAACACGGCTTTAGCAACCCGATGGCGGATGAACGTGCCAAAGCCAACGGCGTAGATTTAGCTTATAACGCTGCTGCAGAACAGCAAAGCTTAGCAGCCATGTATGCCTTGTTAGCACGCCAGCTTGGTTCTTAAAGCCATAAGAACCAATAACAATATTTAATTTATAAAAATGAGGAGAGCACAATGACAGAACTCAATTGTCCATATTGCAATTTTGACGAATATGACGTGATTGCAAAAAATGATTTTGGTGTTGTACTTCCTGAACCACATACACTGTCTAAAGGGCATGCTGTCATTGTCCCGCTACGTCACGTTGGTTCTTTTTTTGAAATTACTGATAAAGAACGTAAAAGTTTAATGTCCTTACTTGAACAAGCGCGTAATGAATTAAATTTACGCTATCAACCTACAGGCTTTCATATTGGGTTTAATGATGGACAAGTTTTTGGCGAAGCCACTGAACATGTGCATATTCACATTATTCCACGTTATGAAAACCAAACATTGGCGCTTGATACCCGCTGGGGCTTTAAAAGCTAAACTTTAAATTTACACTCACTAAGGAGCTTCGGCTCCTTTTTTGATAGCCGCTATTTTTGCATTTCCCCTGATATACAGTTTTCGTTTTGAACAAAAAGAATGACTATTGAAAGATGTATACTAGGCAGGTTTTTTCAATTTTGACTGTATTGCATGTTTAACTTTTCTGATGCCCTTCTCGACTGGTTTGATGTCCATGGTCGTCATGACTTACCGTGGCAAGTGAAGGATGACCCTTACAAAGTGTGGGTTTCAGAAATTATGCTGCAACAGACTCAAGTCAAAACCGTCTTACAATATTTTGATCGATTTATTCAACGATTTCCGACTGTTGAAGATTTAGGCCATGCTTCTTGGGATGATGTGGCGCCCTATTGGGCTGGCTTAGGCTACTATGCACGGGCTCGGAACTTACACAAAGCCGCGGGTATTGTTGCACGTCAGGGACATTTTCCAAGCAATCTTGAGCAGTGGATGGAACTACCGGGCATCGGGCCGTCTACCGCGGGTGCGCTGATGTCTTTGGGTTTAAGACAATATGGCGTGATTATGGACGGCAACGTCAAGCGAGTATTGTCTCGTTTCTTTGCTATAGAAGATGATTTATCGAAACCTGTACATGAACGGGCCATGTGGCAACTGGCGACAGAGCTCTGCCCCACTGAACGCAACCACGATTATACCCAAGCGATTATGGATCTTGGTGCAACGGTATGCACGCCGAAAAAACCGCTTTGTTTATATTGTCCCATGCAACAGCACTGCAAAGCACATGCACAAGGTTTAGAGACTGAATTACCTTATAAAAAGCCTAAAAAGCCTGTTCCAGTGAAAGAGGCTCAAGTCATGCTGATTCAATCTGCAGGAGAATGGCTGTGGATACAACGTCCGAATAGCGGGCTATGGGGTGGTCTGTGGTGTTTACCTATTTTTGATCAACCCCATGAGTTTCAATCCCTCACTCAACAGCTTGGTCTGAAACCTACCGCCACTCAAGTGCAAATATCACATAGCTTTACCCACTTTACTTGGCTTTTAGAGGCTACTGTATTTACCGTTGCTGCCGAGCAAAAAGAGCATTTAGCGATTGAATGCAATGCACAGTGGTATACCCCGATACAAGCTACTGCACTCGGTATTCCAACCGCCATGAAAAAACTCATTTCTACGCTAGAACTCAAAAGCCATTCTATGCCATAGTTTTGAACTGCTCATCAATTGAATAGGGACAAATGTGACTCAAGGATTTTTTCAGCTTCGCAAAGGGTTGTTCGGCGGTATTGGTTTTATTTTGCTTTTACTCAGCGCCTGTACGTCGACTCCACCCAAACCATCAGGCAGTACATTGCCTGCTCATGAAGTGAAAAAATTACAAAACATGCGTTTATCCAATCAATTGCCTGTTCCTGTTCATCAAGTCAAACGAAGTGCGCTCAAGGATACTTGGGGCGCAGCGCGTAGCCAAGGACGAAGTCACGAAGGCATTGATATTATTGTTCCACGTGGAACAAAAGTCCTCAGTGCTACAGAAGGTTTAGTTGCTGACTTACGTAATAACAATTTGGGTGGTAAAGTGATATGGATTATGGGGCCCGCAGGTTCTTGGCATTATTATGCGCATCTTGATGGTCATAAACGTGGCTTAAATGTCGGCGACTATGTCAAAAAAGGTGATGTCATTGGCTATGTAGGTAATACTGGCAATGCTCGACATACTGCACCACATTTGCATTACGGCATTTACTTGGGTGGTAAAGGTCGCAATGCCGTTAACCCCTATCCGTATTTACGTTAATTTTAGGAAACATACATGTCAGAAGCGTTGATCAATCGTCTGGTGGAATTTGCAGAATCTGGTAATCAACAAAAAATCAGCCTCAATGGACAGTCTTATCAGGGCTGGATCATGGAGATCACTGAAGAAGCATTACTCATCAGCACCGGCTACGCAGACAAATCAGGTAAAGATGTATGGATTCAATTTGCCGATCTCGATCAAGCGGAACTGTTGTATTGGGACAATAAAAGCGATCAATGGACTGTCTTTAAAATTTAAGTCAAAAGGAGCATTCAACATGACGATACAACGCTGTGCTTGGTGCTCCGAAGATCCTTTGTATATTGCCTACCACGACACTGAGTGGGCTAAACCTAGTTTTGATGAGCAGCATCTCTTTGAAATGCTGTGTCTTGAAGGACAACAAGCGGGGCTGTCTTGGATCACTGTACTGAAAAAGCGGGCTTGTTATCAGCAGCATTTTTTTCAATATCCCATTGCCGAAATTGCAGCGTTGAGTGACCTACAATTACAAGAAAAATTACAAGATTCAGGTTTGATTCGCCATATCGGCAAACTCACTGCCATTCGAGATAATGCAAAAGCATGGCAACAGTTAAAAGCCCAAGGGATTCATCCTGTGGAATTTCTTTGGAATTTTGTCGAAGGACACATTGCCAATAATGATGTAGTTGAATATCGCAGCGCCCCTGCACAAACCGCTCAAAGTCAGGCCATGTCCAAAGCATTAAAAAAGAATGGTTTTAAATTTGTCGGCCCAACGACTTGCTATGCTCTGATGCAAGCCATTGGCATGGTCAATGATCATGAAAATCACTGTGACTTTAAATACACGTACGAAGAATGACCTCAAAACATAAAGGATAGAATAATGAGTGACAATACAATCCACGCCTATGCAGCAATGAACAGTGGTGAAGCCCTTGTTCCCTACCAATTTGATGCAGGTGAATTACAAGCCCATCAGGTTGAAGTCAAAGTCGAGTATTGCGGTCTTTGTCACTCAGATATTTCTATTATCCAAAATGATTGGAAATCTTCGGTTTATCCTGTGGTCCCAGGGCATGAAGTGATTGGAACCATTACCCAACTCGGCAGCGAAGCCAAAGGACTGAAAATCGGACAACGTGTGGGCATAGGCTGGACAGCAGAAAGTTGTCAACACTGTGACCCATGTATCGATGGTCGCCAAGTGCAATGTACTGGAACCAAGACAGCGACAATCGTCGGTCATGCAGGTGGCTTTGCCGACAAAGTCCGTGCTGGCTGGCAATGGGTTATTCCGCTTCCAGATGATCTTGATCCAACCAGTGCTGGTCCTCTGCTCTGCGGCGGGATTACGGTATTTGATCCCATTTTACAGCACCAAATTCAGGCCATTCACCATGTTGCCGTGATCGGCATTGGTGGTTTAGGTCATATGGCGATTAAACTGCTCAAAGCTTGGGGCTGTGAAATTACCGCATTCAGCTCAAACTTAGATAAAACCGATGAACTTAAAGCTATGGGGGCTGACCATGTGGTGAATAGTCGTGATCTTGCCGCGATTAAAGCACAACGTGGTAAGTTCAATTTAATTTTAAGCACGGTCAATGTGACGTTGGATTGGCAAGCCTATCTTTCAACTTTGGCACCGAATGGAAGCGTTCACATGCTCGGCCTAGCACTTGAGCCGATGCAAATCCCCGCAGGTATGCTGATCAGTGGTGCTAAATCTGTCACTGGCTCATCAACAGGCTCTCCTGCAGCACTGCGTGAATTACTTCGATTCGCCGCACGTCAAAATATTGCACCTCAAATTGAAATGTATCCAATGTCTCAGGTGAATGAAGCGATTGAACGTTTGCATTCAGGAAACGTGCGTTATCGTATCGTGTTGAAAGCTGATTTTTAACGGCAAAAATCTAAGCCCAAAAAGCCTGCTGCATGCAGGCTTTTTTTTGTATGCTTTATGGACTCATTAATCTAGATGACATTTGTGTTTCTGCATTCCTTACGCACCCAATCTGCAAGCAACAAAATGGCCTGCTGAATATCTACAGACAACTCATGCCCGGCATTTAGACGAATACAGTTGTTATAACGATTGTCCTCACCAAAAATTAAACCTGGCACAATGTTGATGCCATGTTTTTGCGCATGGTAATACAGCGCCAAACTGTCTATTTGTTCAGGCATCTGCAACCACAGTGCATAACTGCCTTGAGGCCGATTTAGACGGATATCAACCCCTTGAAAAGCATCGTAAATATACTGACGATACTGCTCGACTTGCACCATTAATTTAGGACGCAATTCAGCAAGATGTTGGCGATACGCACGACTAAAAATCAAATCGGCAAGTCCTAACTGCAAAGGCGTATTCACCGAATCATTTTGCAAAAGTAATTTGGGACGCAAATGTTGCAAATGTGGTGGAAGACAAAACCACCCCACCCGATAAGAAGGCGATAAAGATTTTGAAATCGACCCACAATAGATCACATAGCCCGCCCGATCCCAATATTTGATAGGCAATGGTCGCTTTGCATTGAAACTACACTCAACATAAATATCATCTTCAATCACATAACATTGATATTTTTCAGCCAGTTGTGCAATTCGTTCCTTATCTTCATTACTTAAACAAAAACCCAAAGGATTTTGAAAATTTGCAGTCAATAAGCATACTTTCGCGCCTGAATCCCGCATCGCCTGCTCTAAACGATCTAAATCAAAACCTTCCGTATTGGCAGGAATTTCAACAATTTTCCGCTTCAATAAAGCCAATAATTGCAATTGCCCGTTATAGTTCGGCGTCGGAACAATGACACTCTCCCCTTCCGCACTCAGATTTTGCAACATCACTGACAAAGCAGGCATACAACCATTGCCGATGTAAATATCATCCTTAGGCATGTAAAAACCATCTTCAGCCCAATGTGCCGACAAAGCTTCACGCAATTGTGGATGACCTTGCCGATTGTTATATAAAAAATCTTCTGGTTTACAATGCTTTAATGCCCTTTGGATTGAACGTCTGATTGCTTCAACAGGAACAAAATTTGGGGACAACTGAATTGAACCCAAATGAATCAGGCGACTATTTGCAGATGCTTCATGGATCTGAATTTGCAATTCTAAATTCGAAATTTCACGTGGTCGGGAATCAAAATCAGGATGATTCGGCACGGCAATTTGCTGGGCTTTCTGTGAGGATTGTACAAAATAACCAGACTTTTCTTTGACATAAATCAGGCCTTTGGCTTCAAGTAATTCATAGCAGCGTTTCGCGGTATTTAAACTGATCTGATGCTGCTGTGAAAATTGACGTAGCGCATAAAGACGCTGCCCTGCGGCCAATTCACCACTATAAATTTTCTGTGCCAACTGCTGCGCAAGCTGCTGATATTGAAAAGCCATCTGTACCCTTTTTTTAATCATTTTTGTATCTGTACCCATTAAGTTAACAGATTTAATCTGAATGCATCAGGTTGATATCTCAAAAATAACGATAGGGGGACAATTAAATGAATGACTTCACGCAGTTTCGAGCAGGTCTAATCATCTTCAGCACACTCACGCTTATGGCGTGCCAACCCCAACAGCACACTCAAGCTCAAAGCCAGCAAAATTTTATCTGTAAATCTTTAATTCAAGGTTTTTTGAGTGCCCAAAAACTGACGCAATATGAACTTGAGCAGATCCAACCGATCACTAGCGGCGGGTTACATCAGCAGCTATATATTTATAAAGCCAAATCTGAAAACGGCATGAATATCATGCCGCAGCAAGCCAAACTTCGCTTTGCCTGTGAACAAATGACTGCGCGGCAATTTCAAATTAAGTTACATCCGCATCCATTTCCAGAACAGACCTTACTCAACACAGCACATGCAGCAGTTGACTGCATTTCGTCTGCCTGAGATGCAAAGTCATTGATCGTTCATATTGAACTGAATCATTACTGGTGCTTATTTTAAAATTTCGGGAAAGGTTGCAATAGTTTTGCTTTTACCCAACTGCACTTTCATTTTTTGTAGCATTTGATAAGGCTGCTGCTGCACGAACATATTCACGAAACTGAGCGGAATGGAACCTTCCGGATTGGCATAGCCATAGGTCGACACTTTGACTTTTTGATTGCCTAAACGCTGGAAGGTCCAATCGCCCTCATAGTCGGTGAGGCGTACATAATTGGGATTGATCGGATAACCTTTTTTCACCGCTTTATTTTGGATGCTAATGATGCCTTGTGCATCTTTACGCATTTTGCCTTGTACCACCAAATCACGGTCTTTTAAGGGAAAAGGAAAATCCAGCACCATATATAAACTGAATTCACCTTTTTGGTCATCACGGGATAAGACTTTGACACTGCCCATATAAGGGACCCAATTCACTGCATTTTCCACATCTAAAATCAGGGAAACCGCTTTTTCAATGGGCACATCAAAACTGGTTTCAGCTTTGTATTGAAAGACAGGATTTTGAGCATTTTGGTAGGTCCAAACTTTAATATTATTCTTGTGAATACTGAGCTTGGCATTATCGACAGGTTTAGCCTGTGCAGCAGCCAAACAGGCTACGGCACAAGCCATCAAGATCACTTTTTTCATTCCGTTGAGCTTCTTATTTTAATTTTGTTGTATTGTTATAAATGATTTTGACGATTTTTTATACCTGAATATCGTTAAAACCCAGTACGTCTTTCATATCATATTTGCATGCTTCGCGACCCACGACCCATGCTGCGGCACGAACGGCCCCTGCGGCAAAGTTCATACGGTTGGTGGCTTTATGGGTAATTTCCACACGTTCGCCTTCACCAATAAACATCACTGTGTGTTCACCGACGATGTCACCACCACGAATCGTTTCAAAACCAATGGTTTGACGATCACGCGGGCCAGTATGACCTTCACGGCCATACACCGCGACTTCTTTTAAGTTACGGCCTAAAGTATCGGCAATGGCTTCGCCCATCATCAGTGCTGTACCTGACGGTGCATCGACCTTATGACGGTGATGTGCTTCGATCACTTCAATATCGACTGTATCACCAAACACTTTAGATGCCAGTTCTAACAGTTTAATGGAAACATTCACGCCAACCGAATAGTTGGCAGCATAAACAACAGGAGTTTGCGTTGCGCTGTCATCCAGATAGGCTTTTTGTTCATCATTCATGCCAGTGGTACCAATCACAATTGCCACCCCTGCTTCACGGCATAATTTTAAATGCTGAGCAGTTGCAACTGGTGCAGTAAAATCAATCACCACGTCACAGTCTTGCAAAACTTCTTGCAGACTACCTACCACTTTTACACCCACAGCACCAATACCGGCAAGCTCACCTGCATCTGCACCAATCAGGCTGCTTTCAGGGCGTTCAACTGCTGCTGCAAGCTGGTAACCTGCTTCTTTAACGGCCTGAATAAGGATGCGTCCCATACGACCGCCTGCACCCAATACACCAATGCGTGGAGCTGCTGACATAACATATTCCCAATGTTGATTTTAAATTGTTCTTACTATATCAAAACTATGTACCGAGACTAAGTTTCAGCCTGAAATTTTTTATTTAAAAAGAAACCGGTCATGATGAATGTTTATGCCAAAGCACGATGTAATGGCTCAACCCCGACCGGTTGCTGTATTGAAAGTTCAGCATTAAAAATAAATGATTTTGCTGCTGATTTTCATCTCCCTGTAAACATCTCTGCGCAGACTACGCAACACGAGTGATCAAAAGATGAATTATAAGGAAATCAACATGCATTCGAAAAAAATCGCATTAACCGTTTTTATGGCAACCATCGTCAGCACAGCGTGGGCAGAACCGGCAATCCAAGCGGGAGATACTTTGGAAAGCTTATCACAAGTCAAAATAAATATTCGTACCCATAGCTCTACACCGGCTCAAGCTGAAACTAATCCGGCAGCGACCAAGCAAGAACCGGCTGGCGAAGCAGCAACGCAATCGGTAGATGTCGAAGCTATTGACAAACCAATCATCGAATAAGCGCTTATAAAAAAAGGGGGGAATATTCAATATTCCCCCCTTTTTTTAAACTGTGTCTGAAATTAATCAAACAGACCGAAGAACGATTTTTTCTTAGGCGATGATTTGCTGTCCTCACCATCCATCGTTTCTTGCAATTCTTTTAACAGCTCACGTTGACGCGCAGTCAAATTCACCGGAGTTTCGACCACTACGCGGCAAAGCAAGTCACCCTGCATGCTGGTACGTACCGGTTTAACCCCTTTACCACGCAAGCGGAACAGTTTGCCGGTTTGAGTTCCCTCAGGAATTTTCAGGCTGACACGGCCATCCAGGGTTGGAATCTGGATTTCTTTACCCAATGCAGCATCGGCAATAGATACCGGCACATCCATATACAGGTCGGCACCGTCACGCTGGAAGATGTCATGCTCGCGCACCACCACTTCAACATATAAGTCACCAGACTGGCCGTCACGAATCGCTTCACCCTTACCGGTTAAACGTACGCGGTCGCCATTGTCCACACCAGCAGGAATAGTCACTTCAAGGGTTTGCTGACGGTTTTTTACACCAGAACCATGACAGGTATTACATGGGTTCTTGATGATTTTACCCTGACCGCGACAGGTGCTACAAGTTTGCTGAACAGAGAAGAAACCTTGCTGCATACGCACTTGACCTGTACCATGACAGGTTTTACAGGTTTCAACATCGTTCGGATTTTTAGAGCCTTTACCATCACAGTCCTCACACGGTGCAGGTGCAGTAAAAGTAATGGTTTTTTTCACGCCTTTGACCGCTTCTTCAAGGGTCAATTCCATCACGTAACGCAGGTCTGATCCGCGACGTGCACGTTGCTGACCACGGCCACCACCGCCACCAAATGCGCCACCAAAGATGTCGCCAAACTGACTAAAAATGTCTTCAGTGCTGAAACCACCACCGAAGCCACCACCACCCATGCCGCCTTCAAAGGCATTGTGCCCCATACGGTCATACATGCTGCGTTTTTCACTGTCGGATAAAATTTCATAAGCTTCGGCAGCTTCTTTAAATTTTTCTTCAGCTTCAGGGTTGTCCGGGTTACGGTCTGGATGATATTTCATCGCCAACTTACGGTAGGCTTTTTTAATTTCATCATCACTAGCGGTTTTAGCGACGCCCAAAACCTCATAATAATCACGTTTAGCCATGTCTGGCGATGCTCCTCACGGAATTTTATTTAATACTTAACTGTGGTGTGAAATTGGGGACAGAAACAAATTTTACAAGGGAAAGAGGGGAAAAAAATTTACTCGGATTAGAAAACGGCTTTATTTTTGAAAAACCGGGAGATTCCTTTCAGCCAGGCATTCAACAGGAATAAGAAGGCAATCATGGCGAAAACCACGCCTGCAACGGTACAACCTTTTACCCAAACTGCACTATCCCAATAAAAGAAAATCAGCGGAATAAACCAGAGTGCTGCAAAACATACCAAAATCATATAAATCACAATATTACGCATGATCCAGAGGGCTTGGGCTTCAAGCCAGACCTCCACTTCATCCACTTGTGTAACTTTACGCGCAAACCAATAAGCAAATATGCCACTAATCACAGTAAATAACGCGAAAAACATCAAGACATAGGAAATCGCAACGGAACGGCGAAGTCGGCTTAAGTTGTCTTGCTTCATGTGCGTTTCAACCCCATTTACCGCATGTTTAGAGTTTTAATATGCAGTAAATTGCTTGAGAAAAATGTATACAAATATTAGGTGCTACTATATTGAAGTTTTCAACGTTTCGCACCTGATTATTGTCAAAAAATTACTCCGTTTGGCTATTTTTTTTCACTTTAAACCATTGTGCATACAATGCCGGTAAAAAGAACAGCGTCAACAGGGTCGCCACAATCAAGCCCCCCATAATCGCCACCGCCATCGGACCAAAGAAAATACTGCGGGAGAGTGGAATCATCGCCAATACTGCGGCCAGGGCGGTCAGCACAATCGGGCGGCAACGACGTACGGTTGCATCGATAATGGCATTCCAAGGATCATGTCCAGCCTGAATGTCCTGTTCAATCTGGTCAATCAGGATTAAAGAATTGCGCATGATCATGCCTGACAGGGCAATGGTTCCCAGCATTGCCACAAAACCAAAAGGTTTATTCAGCAATAACAGAAACAGTACAACTCCAATCAGGCCTAAAGGTGCGGTCAAAAAGACGATAAATGCACGAGACATACTCTTGAGCTGAATCATCAGCAAGGTCATCACCACTGCCAGGAAGAACGGCATACCGGCATTGACCGAGTTTTGTCCACGAGCCGACTCTTCGACCGTACCGCCCACTTCAACCAGATAACCGCCTGGCAATTCGGCCCGTAGCTGATCCATTTTATCGGCAAGTTGCCCGACCACGGTGGCAGGCTGCAACTTGGTCCGAATATCGGCACGTACGGTAATGGTCGGCAAACGGTTACGATGCCAGATCAGGCCATCTTCAAATTTATATTCAATTTTGGCAATTTGCGCCAGAGGTACAGAACCGCCATTGGCAGTCGGTACGGCCAGACTGGACAAAGATTCCACATTGATGCGTTCGTTCTGGTCTCCACGCAAACGGATTTCAATCAGTTCACGTTTTTCACGATACTGGTTAATCACAGCACCACTGATGGAACTGTTCAGGAATTGTGACAAATCTAAAGTTGATACTCCCATTTGACGGGCGCGATCCTGATCAATATTCAGCTGAATGACCTTACTCGGTTCGCCCCAGTCCAGATGAACATTAGTGGTGTTCGGATTCTCTGCAATGACGGCGGAAACCTTATGTGCCCATTGACGCACCAGATTCAGGTCTTCACCGGAAACGCGATACTGCAATGGATAACCGACAGGCGGACCATTTTCCAACAGCGAGACCCGAGTACGCACATCCGGCAGCAATTTACGGATTTCATGATCTAAAGATTTGCGGATTTCATCGCGGTCATCCAGGGATGAAGCCAAAACCACAAACTGTGCAAAACTGGCTTGTGGCAATTGCTGGTCCAGTGGCAAGTAGAAACGGGTGGAACCCGTGCCGACATAGGCCACATAATTGTCGATGCCTTGTTTGGTCGACAGGAATTTTTCTACCTTTTTCACGGCATTTTCTGTAGCCGTGAGTGATGCCCCTTCTTCCAGCTTTAAATCCACCAAAATTTCAGCCCGGTTAGACGGCGGAAAGAACTGCTGCGGTACCAGTTTAAACATCAGCACCGACAGCACAAAAATACCTACTGTCGTCGCAATCACGGTTTTACGGTAGCTAATACACTGACTCACCCAACCTCTAAATTTTTGATAAAACCTGGTTTGGTAGGGATCATGATGCTCACCGGCATGATGTAGCACAGCTTGCGGTTCGGGTTGCCTGCGTAAGCGCGCCCATAAACGCTGATACCACGGTGCTTTTTGCAGCAGGTCTTGATTAAAATCGGGTAGCAGTTTATCGCCCAGATAGGGGACAAAAAGGACTGCTGCAAACCAAGAAACCACCAAGGCAATCGTCACCACCTGGAAAATGGAACGGGTATATTCACCGGTACTGGACGCAGCAGTAGCAATCGGTAAAAAGCCGGCTGCAGTAATCAGAGTGCCTGTCAGCATGGGAAAAGCCGTGGTTTTCCAGGCAAAACCTGCCGCTTCGAGCCGGCTATAGCCCTGCTCCATTTTTACGGCCATCATTTCAATGGCAATAATGGCGTCATCCACCAATAAACCGAGCGCCAGAATTAAAGCGCCCAGTGAAATTTTATGCAGTCCGACATCGAATAGATTCATGCCGGCAAAGGTCATGGCCAGCACAAGTGGAATGGAAAATGCCACCACCAGACCGGTACGAAAACCCAGGGAAAAGAAGCTGACCAGCAGGACAATAATCACCGCTTCTGCCAGCACTTTCATGAATTCATTGACGCTGCGTTTCACCGCAACTGGTTGGTCGGAAACTTTTTTTAGCTGCATACCCAAAGGCAAAGATTTTTGCAAATGGGCAAATTCAGCTTCTAAATTTTTACCCAAAGCCAGAATGTCGCCACCTTTGCGCATGGATACGGCAATGCCAATCCCATTTTCGCCCATAAAACGCATGCGTGGCTGGGCCGGCTCGCTAAAGCCACGATAAATGTCCGCAACATCACCCAGCTGAATGGTTTTTCCTGCCACCAACAGGGGCATTTGTTTAAGTTCATCAATACTTTTTAATTGACCGCTGACCCGCATCTGAATGCGGTCGGTGCCAGTTTCAAAAAAGCCGGCACTGGCCACGGTATTTTGTTGTTGCAGGGCTTGCTGAATAGTTGTGACCGGAATGCCGAGCTGTACCGCTTTGGTATTGGACAGTTCAATCCAGATTTTCTGGTCTTGCAGGCCTACCAGATTGACCTTGCCGACATCCTTGACCCGTTGCAGTTGCAGTTGCAGACGGTCGGCATATTCCTTCAATATGGCATAGTCATAATCTTTGCCGGTCAGGACATAGATATTTCCAAAGGTATCGCCAAATTCATCATTAAAAAACGGCCCCTGCACCCCACTCGGCAATTGATGCTGGATATCGCCCACTTTTTTGCGCACCTGATACCAGACATCGGGAATCTGGTTTGAGCGCAGCGAATCTTTGGCGACAAATGTCACCAGTGATTCACCGGGACGCGAATAGGCCATGATGCGTTCGTAATTACCGGTACTCATCAACTCCTTTTCGATGCGATCCGTCACCTGCAAGGACACTTCCTGTGCGGTTGCGCCCGGCCAGTAGGTCTGAATCACCATCACCTTAAAGGTAAACGGCGGATCTTCACTTTGGGCCAGTTTGGAATAGGACACAATGCCGACAATGCCGAGTAGCAGCATGAAATAAAGAATCAAGCCTTTATTTTTCAGTGCCCATTCCGACAGGTTAAAGTTCGAGCCTAAATTCATGATGCAGCTCCTGCCTGAATTTTCACGGCACGATTTTCCCGGTCGATCGGCTGGATTTTCTGTTTTTCACGCAATAAATGCACACCGCCAATCACCACATAATCTTGCGGATTCAGACCGGACAATACCGGCACACTGTCACGACCATAGGCTCCCAGGTTCACGGCCACCTTATGAATGGTCTGGTCCGGTTTCACCACCCAGACATAGGCCTGCTGACCATTGGCCGAGACACTGGACAACGGCACACTGAGTACATTGTTTTGGCTATTGTTAAAAAATACCCGCGCACTCTGGCCCAGCTGAATGGCAGCATTGCCTTCACGCAAAGCGACTTTGACACTAAAAGTTCGGGACTGATCGGCTGCCGGAGAAATTTCACGTATATAGCCAGCAAATTTTTCTTCAGGCTTGGACCACAAGGTCACCCATGCTGTCTGACCGACTTTAATCTCTGAAATGGCCTGTTCCGGTACCCCGATCACCACCTCACGATCACCGGCAATCGCCACCTGATAAGCAGCCTGTCCCGCAGCGACCACCTGCCCCACTTCAATGTTACGCGCAGTAATCACGCCATTTTTATTGGCAATCAGCTGGTTATAACCGGTTTGGTTACTCGTAACCTGATAATTGGACTGCGCCTGTTTCAGCGCGGACATCGCTGACTTATACTGATTATCCACCGCATCATATTGCGAACGGCTGACCGCATTCATCGGCAGCAATTGCTTAAAGCGCTGCCGTTCATCTGCGGCAATTTTTGCTGCCGACTGAGCACTTTCCAGTTGAGCTTTTGCTGCATTGAGCTGCAGCTGGGCATCTTTCACATCGAGTTTTGCCAGCACCTGCCCCATCTTGACCTGATCGCCGACATCGACATAACGTTCGATAATCTGTCCGCCCACCCGGAAGGCCAAAGCTGTTTGCTGGCGTGCCTGCACATCTCCGGCATAGCTTTTCTGTTCATTATGAGTACTGTTCGGCTGAGTCACCATCACAAACGGAACCTGTTCTGTTTCGGTTGCCTCCGTGCTGCAGCCCAATAAAGTCACACTGCAAATAATCATCATGCTGACCAGGGCGGTTTTTACTGCAATCTTTACTGTGCTCATGAGGTTGGCTCTTATCTCAAAATGTTTTTTAAGGCAAAATAAGCATTATCTTAAACTGATCGTTTTTTAATTAATATACTTATCGGTACATTAATTGGGAATCGAGGGTCAAATCAATGACCTTTTTCATTTTTTTGGAAAAAATTGTGCAAATAAATGTGGGTCGCCCCAAAGACTTAGAAAAACGTCAGCGCATTTTAACTGCAGCAAAAAGCTTATTTTTAAGGTGTGGCTACCATGGTTCCAGCATGAACCAGATTGCCCAGGAAGCGGGTGTCACCAAACTGACCGTCTACAATCACTTTCAGGATAAAGCCAATTTATTTGTCTGTGCCATTGTTGCCACATGCGAAGAATTACTCAGTGCTCGCCCCTTAAACCTGCAAGCCGACAGTAATTTTTATCAGGAATTTGTGCATGCCTGTGAGCTGGCCCTCAATATCACCAATTTGCCAGAAGCCATCAAACTGGAACGCTTATTGGTGGAACTGGCGGCGGAACAAAATCCACTGGCACAGACATTTTATAATGCCTGCCATCTGCGTATGAATGCACTGTGGGAAAACTTTTTTCAGCAGGCTATCGAATTGGGCTTTATTCAGCCAGAAGCTTTAAAAAACCTGACCTTACTGATCCTTTCTTTACTGTTGGGCCTGCGCCATCATGAAGTGCTGCTTGGGGTGCGGGAAGTACCCACTGCTGAAGAGAAACAGCAGATTATCTTGAACAGTATTGAGATCTTTATGCTGAAATATCAGAAAAACCCTTAAAATCTGTAATTCCATTTTCCTGACTGCACCAACGGCAACTCAATTGCTAGTTTTAGCAGCAAAAAATTACCGACTTTTGTCTGCCCCCCACTTGGAATGTCATCGAATCGGGGTATATTCAAAGGAGTAGCCTAGGAGAATGAAAAAAAATGATTCAACAAATTGATGCTCCACTGCGTGAGGATGTACGCTTACTTGGGAACTTACTGGGAGAAACCCTCAAGGAACATGCGGGACAAGATTTGTTTAATCAGGTGGAGCAGATTCGTGCCCTGTCCAAAGGTGCACGTGATGGGCAGGTAGAAGCCGAAAAACAGCTTGAACAACTATTCCTGAGTCTGGAAGATGATGAGATTCTTCCACTTACCCGTGCATTCACCCACTTTCTGAATTTTGCCAATATTGCCGAACAGTACAATGTGGTTCGAAGTCGCCGTCAAAGCGAATTCGATGAACATGCCCCCTCTCCCAATCCGCTCGATCATCTGTTCCAGAAATTTAAAGATCACGAAATTTCAGCCGACACGCTATTCAAGCAAATCTGTGAACTGAAAATTGAACTGGTGTTGACTGCACATCCGACTGAAGTCAGCCGTCGTACCTTAATTCAAAAATATGATGATATTAATGACTGCCTGTTTAAGTCTGATCAACAAAAACTGACCCCACGTGAACGCAAAGCCGTACTGCAAGAACTCAAACAACTGATTTGTTCCGCCTGGCAGACCGATGAAATCCGCCAGCACCGGCCAACCCCAGTCGATGAAGCGAAATGGGGCTTTACCACCATTGAACAGACGCTGTGGAATGCCATTCCCAAGTTCATTCGCGAACTGGATGAAATGGTTGAAGATCACTGTGGCCAGCGTTTACCTTTAACCGTTGCACCAGTGCGTTTTGCCTCCTGGATGGGCGGTGACCGTGACGGCAACCCGAATGTCACGCATAACATTACCCAGGAAGTGCTCTGGCTGTCGCGCTGGAAAGCGGCTGATTTATATCTGCGTGATATGGAAGACCTGCGCTGGGAACTGTCGATTCAAAACTGCAGCGATGAACTGATGCAGGCACTGGGCCATAGCCACCCTGAACCCTACCGTGAATATCTGCGGGATACCCGCGAACGCCTCAAAGCCACCCGTCACTGGCTGGCGCAAAAACTGCAAGGGCAAGATGCCGATGATCATCTGGTGATTAAAAGCAAAGATGAATTATTACAGCCTTTATTGCTGTGCTACCGTTCACTGATTGCCTGCAACCTGCCGGAAATTGCCAATGGCAAACTGCTGGACTTTATCCATCGCGTCAACTGCTTTGGCATTGAACTGCTGAAACTGGATATCCGTCAGGAATCCGGTCGTCATCGTCAGGCTATTTCTGCCATTACTGAATATCTGGGTCTGGGCAATTTTGAAACCTGGACCGAACAGGCGCGCCAAAACTTCCTGTTGCAGGAATTACAAAGCAAACGTCCGTTGTTGCCTAAACATCTGAATGAGCCTAAACAAAGCCTGATTGAACATCCGGATGTGCAGGAAGTGTTTGCCACCATGCGCACGCTGGCCGAACAACCGGAAGAAAGTCTGGGTGCGTATATTATTTCCATGGCGGAATATCCAAGTGATGTTTTGGCAGTGTTATTGCTGCAAAAAGAAGCCGGCATCAAGCATCCACTTCGTGTAGTTCCGCTGTTTGAAACCCTGAAAGATCTGGACGGTGCAGCCAGTACCATGAATACCCTGTTTAATATGCATTGGTACAAACAGCATATTCAGGGCAAGCACGAGGTGATGATTGGCTATTCCGACTCAGCCAAAGATGCCGGATTTATGTCTGCCAACTGGGCGCAATACCGTGCGCAGGAAGAACTGACTGCCATTGCAAAAAAACATGCAGTACAACTCACCCTGTTCCATGGCCGTGGCGGTTCCATCAGCCGCGGGGGTGCTCCGACCCAGCAAGCACTGTTTTCACAACCGCCAGGCTCGATTTCCGGTGCTATTCGCGTGACCGAACAAGGGGAAATGATCCGCTTCAAGTTTGGTCTGGAAGGCATTGCCTTACAAAATCTGGAGATTTATACCGCAGCCACTTTAGAGGCAACCTTATTGCCACCACCGGTGCCTAAGGATGAATGGCGTGAACTGATGCATAGCATGACCGATTTGTCGGTACAGGTGTATCGTCAAACCGTGCGTGAAAATCCACATTTTGTAAAATACCTGCGTACGGTTACACCGGAACTAGAATTGCAAATGTTGCCACTCGGTTCACGCCCGGCAAAACGCAAGGTCAGTGGTGGGATTGAATCCTTACGTGCCATTCCCTGGGTCTTTGCATGGACCCAAATCCGTCTGATGCTTCCAGCCTGGCTGGGCACTGGAGCAGCCATTAACCAGGTGATTCATCAAGGGCAAAAACCACTGCTAGATGAGATGCTGCAACAATGGCCATATTTCCAGACCCTGATTGACATGCTGGAAATGGTATTGTCCAAAGCAGATAGTAATGTCGCCTTATATTACGAATCACATTTGACCGAGGATGAAGATTTAAAAGTCCTGGGCAATGAACTGCGTCAGCGCTTAAAAGATGCGGTACAAACCTTGCTGGCGCTGAAAGGCGAATCCAAACTGCTCAGCAGCAATGAAGTGCTGGATCAGTCTATGCGGGTACGCAAACCGTATTTGTTGCCGCTGCATTTATTGCAGGCCGAACTGATGAAACGCCGCCGTCGCTATTTGGCAGAACGTCAGGCAGAACATACCCCAGTCGATCATGCCTTAATGGTGAGTATTGCCGGGATTGCAGCCGGATTGCGTAATACCGGTTAAATTCTGATTTCCCATAGAAAAAGCACATTCCTGCAATGTGCTTTTTTTAACCTTATGGTCAAAAGTTTCCCATTATTTTTTATAAATAAAACAAAAAATATTTATGAATTTATCAACCCATCTTCATACCTATTAACTATTGATTTAGCGTTATTTTTAATTATTAAATTTTTTATCACATGGTAAAAATATTTGAAAAGTCATGGTATTAGTATAAATAAAATTTTGTTTCAATGATTAAATCTTCCAAAAAAGAAGCGTATGATGTGCACAATTTGTTTTTAGAGTGCTCAAAAAATGTCCAATTGGTTTCCCAAATGGCGCCCGTACGAAGGCAGTATCGATGCACGTCCTGTCGGTACCAATGAATACCTTCCACCTGCACAAAGTGTAGTTTTGGGTGTACAACATGCTTTTGCCATGTTTGGGGCGACTGTACTTGCGCCCTTCCTGATGGGCTTTGATCCTAATCTGGCTATTTTAATGTCAGGCATCTGTACCATCCTGTTTTTCCTGATGACCGGGGGACGTGTGCCGAGTTATCTGGGTTCCAGCTTTGCCTTTATTGGGGTGGTCATTGCAGCAACGGGTTATGCCGCTTCGGGTACGGGTGCACCCAATACCAATCTGGCCCTAGCCGCTGGCGGTATTATGGCCTGCGGTATTCTGTATGCCATTTTTGGTTTTATTGTGATGGCAACCGGAACCAAATGGATTGAAAAACTCATGCCCCCTGTAGTGACCGGTGCTGTGGTCATGATCATCGGCCTGAATTTGGCACCGGTGACTGTTAAAGGCGTAGCAGGGAATAACTTCAATATGTGGATGTCACTGGTCACCGTGATGTGCATGGGTTCTATTGCAGTATTTACCAAAGGCCTGCTGCAACGTCTGCTGTTATTGATCGGTTTATTACTGGCTTACTTAATTTATTATATTGTTTCCAATGTGATGGGACATGGCACACCCATTAATTTTGCTCCAATTCAACAGGCAGACTGGTTTGGTATTCCTACCTTCCACTCACCGGTATTCGATGCCAATGCCATGCTAATTATTGCGCCGATTGCCTTGATTTTAGTGGCTGAAAACCTGGGGCATATCAAAGCAGTGGGTGCCATGACCGGTGAAAACCTTGATCCGCATATTGGTAAAGCCTTTGTTGCCGATGGTCTTGCAACCACTTTATCAGGTGGTGTCGGTGCTCCGGGGATGACGACTTATGGTGAAAATATTGGCGTGATGGCGGTGACTCGTGTCTATTCCACCATCATTTTTGTTTTTGCCGGTATCTTTGCGGTTTTCTTGGGACTTTCACCAAAATTTGGTGCCATTATCCATACCATTCCGACTGCTATCTTAACTGGTGCATCGATTGTGGTCTTCGGTTTAATTACCATTGCCGGGGCAAAAATCTGGATTGAAAACAAGGTTGATTTCTCTAAAAACAAAAACCTGATGGTGGCTGCGGTGACCATTATTTTAGGCACCGGTGACTTTGCCCTGCAATTCGGCAGCTTTAATTTGGGTGGTATTGGTACCGCTACGTTTGCAGCCTTAATTCTGAACTGGTTCTTTAGCCTGGGCGATAAATCTTGACATTCTTCCACCACCTACGCTTTCGCTAGGTGGGGGATTCCTACTGCTAGACGCTTATGCCCAAGCGCAAGTATGTTCTTAGCGAAATTTAAATAAAATTAAGGACGAAATTCTCGCAATTCGCGCTGAATAAAACGTTGGATCATTTGACGATATAAATGTTCCACCAGATCAGGATCGGTTCCCAAATCTAGTGCTTGTGCACGTACTTTCTGAATGACCTGCTCGACCCGTTCCGGAGATTGTACGTCCTGTACAGTACGCTTAAAACGCGTAGCCTGATCGACATAAAACTGACGGGTAGCTATCATCTCAATGAGTGCGGTATCAATTGCATCAATCTGTGCACGGGCCTGTTCTAAAGACTCACATTTCTCTTTCTTCATCTTTGCTATCATCATTTTCACTTTTATATTGGTCTTCTAAAACATTACTAAAAATACTTTCGATCATCCAGACCCGGTACAAACTATTAAACACATAACTTTGACCATCAATGCGCAGTTCGAGCACAGGAAAATCGGGCTGAGACTTCATTTCACAGAGTATGTCATTTTCTTTTAATTTGGCAGCAATATCTTCAGTGCTCAGTTCATTGATCTCTAAATCACGCTTGATCTGGTCAAAATGTGCCCTAAATGACAAGTCTTTGCCTTTGGTCCAGACTGCCTGCAAAATGCTGTACATGGCTTCCACACGCTGCTCTTCAGGCACGCTATAAAACAGTTTCGCTATCTCATAAGTTGCTTGCTGGGTAGGACGGCAAAACGGGGTAAATTTCACTTCGGTACGTTTGGACAAGCGTGTCGCCAGCCCCCAGTCAAACAGGTCCCGTCCATGATAAGACAGCGGGTAAACATTGAGGTGAATATTATAAAAATTGGCCAGCTCTTCTTTAATATAGGCCAACAATAGCCAGGAAATCGGGTCTTCCAGGGCAATATATAAATCCAGTTCCGGATCCAGCGCCTGAATTTCATTCAGTTCCTCAGCATCACTAATCAGGTGTTCACGCCATTCAATATGGTTGATCAGGAAAATCGGATTGCCAGTGAGTAATTTTTGCTGTTTTAAACGGCGGGTCAAACGCAGCAGATCATCCACCGCATGATACTTGCGCTCCCCGAATTCAAAATAGCTGACAAGCACTTCGTTATCGTTAAAAATCCGTTCCGGAAAATTTTGCGCTGGATGATGGCGACTAGCCATGGCATGCAAGGTACGCAATTTGCCATACTGTTTTTGCCACAGCATGTGGAACACATCTTCGAGTAAATACAGGAAATCCTGGCCGCGTAAAGGAGTATTGCGAAGGATGGTTTCTGCTTGAGCAATGGCTTCAAGTGGTGGCTGTTCGGGGGTTTCATGAAAACTAAAACGATGCTGTTTGGACAAAATTTTGGCATCGTTGAGGCAGTAATTTTGCCACTCCATTTCTGACATGTTATTGGGAGGTTCTGCCGTTTCACTGGAAATGATCACCTTTAAGGGTTTGATCTCATCACTCAAGATTTCTTCAAGTTCAGGTAACTGCTGTGCAGCCAGATAGCTATAGACATCATCCAGACGCAAGTGGATGGTTAAACCCTGCTCCGTAGATAATTCCACCTGACGAGTTGGCTTTTGATAAAACCAACTCGATCGAAGTGGATCAAACCAACGGCGTAACAGTGACATGAGATCAGCCTCGAAAAAAAACCTTGTGTGCTACAAGAGTTGTTAAATGTTAATTTAAATCTACTTATTTCTATATTATTATATACAAATGAGTAGATATGTTAGTATTGGTGTTGCAGCTAAAACATTGGGCGTTTCCATTCAAACCCTAAGAAGATGGGATGAGGAAGGCACTTTAGTTGCAGATAGAACCCCTAAAAATCACAGACGTTATGATCTAAGTAAAATAACGCCTGAACTTATCCATGATCTTGCTATTCAAAATAATCGAAAAACGATTGCTTATGCAAGAGTATCAAGTCATGACCAAAAGGCTGATCTTGAGCGACAAAAACAAGTTTTAGAAATGTACTGTGCTAAACAAGGCTGGACATTTGAACTCATCAGCGATCTCGGTTCAGGCATGAATTACCATAAAAAGGGTTTAAAGGCTCTTTTAGATGGGATTATTGATAATCAAATTGGTCGTTTGGTTTTAACACATAAAGATCGCTTACTACGCTTTGGTGCTGAGTTGGTTTTTGCTTTATGTGAAGCAAGAAATGTTGAAATTGTGATTATTAATCAAGGCGAAAATCTGAGTTTTGAAGAAGAACTTGCCCAAGATATACTGGAAATTATCACTGTATTCTCTGCAAGATTGTATGGCAGTCGAAGTAAAAAGAATCAAAAGTTAATACAGGCGGTTAAAGAAGTACTATGAGTCGATTTATACGAGGGCATGTCATTGAGTTGATGCCCACCAACAAGCAAGCAAGTCATTTCGCTCAAGCGTGTGGCGTTGCTCGTTTGTCGTATAATTGGGCGTTAAATGAATGGCAGCGACAATTTGACATACTCCCACCACTTTCGACTAGCTCCTTGCGAAACTCGTTTCTCAGGGATTCTAAAAGCAAAGGCTCTTAGGCGACTTCCTCACGGATTTCGCTTGCTTTCTGCTTCGCAGGGCGACCTTTACTGCGTCTTCCCTCCACAGACAAAACGGTATGTCCTACCGCTAAGATGTTACGAGATGCGTTAATATCCGCATTCGCAACATATCCACACGAAACGCACTCAAATTTAGCTTGAGTGGGTCTATTTTCTTTTGCAATATGACCACATGAACTACAAGTCTGACTTGTATATTTAGGGTCAACTTTAACGAGTAAACCACCTCGCCATTGCTGTTTGTACTCCAACATACCAACAAGCATTGACCAACCTTGATCTAGGATTGATTTGTTTAAGCCTGATTTGGCTTTCACATTCTTTCCTTGATTTTCAGGTGTTCTACTTGCTGACTTCGACATATTGGCTACTTTTAAGTCCTCAACTACGATCATTGCGTGGTTTTTGCTGAGCGTTGTCGTGACTTTGTGCAAGTAGTCATGCCGAATATTGGCAATATGATGATGTAGCTTGTTAATTTTTAAATTAAGTTTTTTCCAATTTTCGCTGAATTTGGTTTTCTTCTTCAACTTTCGTTGAAGCCTAGCTAATTTTAGTTGATTGGCTTTAAAGCTATTGATCGGCTCGAATACCTGACCATCTGATGTTGTAACCAATTTTTTGATGCCAAGATCAACACCAATAGCTGATTTCGATGGGTGAAGTGGCTGTTTGATTTCACGATTAGTACAAAATGAAACATACCAAAGTCCACAAATTTTCTTAATCGTTACACTTGTGATTTTACCAATAATTTCTTGTGATTTTTTAAATCTTATCCAACCTGTTCCTTTAGGCAAAGAAACTCGACCACCAGCAACATCACAATCTGCAAATGGTAGTCTAAAGGATTGCTCACCGTCTGATTTCTTCTTGAATCGTGGCATGAGTGGTCTAAGTTGAACTTCACTACCATCAGTCAATTTAAAGAATTTCGGCTTGCGTGGTTTACGCTTGTTTTCTTTTAGACGAGCATGTTCTTTTGGGTTGTAGTATTTGTTCCATGCCTGAGCAAGATCACGAATTTTTTGTTGTAAGCAAGCTGAATATGTTTGACCAAGAAAAGAAAATTCAGGTTTCTTTTTTAGAGGTACTAAATTCTTTTCAATGGTTTCGTAACGTATATATTCATCTTTGGCGAACATTTCAAACGATTTAGCAAGAATTTGATTCCACACAAAACGAGCAGAACCTATTGCTTGGTTAAGCAATATTTCCTGTTCTTTATTAGGTAGAAGCCTAAATTTATAGTGTTGTGAAATATTCATTAAATCATTGTTTACAAAAGAATTAATATGGGTGAATTATAGCAAAATAAAGCACTGTAATAAAGGCGATATTTGATTTTTTATGGCTATCGCCACTCGCTTATATCCCCCACCTGACTGTCGGTGGGGGTCTTACGCTCGATGAAGATAAAGCCGACAAGGAATATCGAGATCAGTGTAAATACTATGGCGTTGAGGTTGATAAGAATTTACTAAACAAACCAAAAGAAGCAAAACTAAGAAAGCATTTAAATTCTTTTAAATATGAAAAATACCCTTTCATGAAAAAAGTTACTAAATGTTCACCACAGCTTGCTATTAAGCAACTAGGCAATGCTTTTGATCGGTTTTTTAGTGGTCAAAGCAAATACCCTAAGCCAAGAAAAAAAGGCAAAGATGACCGCTTTTCATTATCAAATGATCAATTCAGCGTAGATAATCAATCTATTAAAATCCCCAATTTGGGTTGGGTTAAGATGACGGAGGCTTTACGCTACAAAGGTAAAATCTTGTCAGCCAAAGTGCTTAAGCATGGTGGTAAATGGTTTGTGTCAATTGCTGTTGAGTTGTCTCAAATTGAAAAACTCAAACCCAAAACAGGCTTGTCTATTGGTGTGGATTTAGGGGTTTCTAGTCTTGCCACCCTCTCAAATGGAGAGATCATTCCATCATCAGCACCACTTAAAAGACAAATTGCAAAACTAAGACGACTCAATAAATCTTTTAGTCGAAAGAAAAAAGGTAGTCAAAATCGAGAAAAAGCAAAAACCAAGCTTTCTCGCTTGCACTACAAAATAGCCTGCCTTCGTAAAAATAATCTTCATCAGGTCACAACCGATTTGGTTACACGTTTTGATGTGATCGCTATCGAAGATTTAAATGTTAAAGGCATGGTGAAGAATCGAAAACTCGCAAGAGCCATATCTGATATGGGTTTCTGTGAGTTTAAAAGACAATTGGTTTATAAAGCGAAACAGCACGGTAAATCTGTATTGTCCGTTGGTCGATTCTTCCCAAGTAGTAAAATGTGCTCTTGTTGTGGCGAATTAAATCAATCTCTCACACTTTCAATTCGTGAGTGGAAGTGTTCTATTTGTCACACTGAGCAAAATCGAGATATTAATGCAGCAATTAATATCTTAAACCATGCGGATAAGGATTTAATTGCTGCTTAGGTGGTGATTAAGGCGGTGAGTTACACCGTGACAGCCTATGGAATTGAGGTAATCCCAAGAGCAAATGCTTTTGGTTCTTGATGGCAAAGTAGGAATTAAACATCAAATCGACATAAGTAGGTTTGAGTAGGTTTTAAATAACGGTTTATAACAATTTGTTAGGTAATGATCAATTATCTTAATTGAGCGTAAGACCCCCACCGACAGCCAGGTGGGGAATATAAGCGAGTGGCGTAAGCCATAAAAAATCTAATATTTTTATTGCTTATTTTTAATACAATAGAAACATTTTAATTCTTTTTTAAACAATGCTTTAATGAGGATTTCACAACAATATAAATTCAGGCTTTTGCCTAGCCAAGAACAGGAAATATTGCTTAACCAAGCAATAGGTTCTGCTAGTTTTGTGTGGAATCAAATTCTCGCTAAATCATTTTAAATGTTCGCTAAAGATGAATTTATTCGCTACGAAGCAGAAAGCAAGTGAAATCCGTGAGGAAGTCACCTAAGAGCTTTTGCTTTTAAAATCCCTGAGAAACGAGTTTCGCAAGGAGCTAGTCTAAAGTGGTGGGAATAGTCAAACATCTAAATTTAGATCGGTCACTGCCCCTTTTTCAGCACCTGTGGTCAATTTGGCAAACTTCGCCAAAGCTCCATAGCGATAATTCGGCTCCGGCTTGACCCAAGCCGCTTTACGCTCTGCCAGTTCTACATCGGAAATATGCAGCGTCATTTCACGGGTTTCGGCATTAATGGAAATTTTATCGCCATTTTTAACCAAACCAATCGGCCCGCCTTCATAGGCTTCCGGAGTGACATGACCAATTACAAAGCCATGACTGCCGCCAGAGAAACGGCCATCGGTGAGTAGCGCCACAGATTTTCCTAAGCCCTTACCAATAATGGCCGAGGTCGGTTTCAGCATTTCCGGCATGCCGGGTCCGCCTTTCGGCCCTTCGCCACGAATCACCACCACTTCGCCTTCCTGCACTTCACCATCCAAGATGCCGCGCATGGCGCCAATTTCGCCTTCAAACACACGTGCTGGACCTTCAAAATACAGGCCTTCTTTACCGGTGATTTTTGCGACCGCACCAGTTGGTGACAAGTTACCCTTTAATACCACCAGATGAGAGTCTTTTTTAATCGGGGCATCAAAGGGCAAAATAATCTGCTGACCTTCTGGATAATCTTCTACATCTGCCAGATTTTCAGCCAAGGTTTTACCGGTTACGGTTAGGCAGGAACCATCCAGCATGCCGGCATTCAGCATGCGTTTCATCAGTGGCTGAATCCCACCAATGGCAATCAGTTCCGACATCAGATATTTGCCTGATGGACGCACATCCGCCACTACAGGAATGTCCTTACCAATCCGCACGAAATCATCCAGTGTCAGTTCCACCCCTGCGGTATGCGCCATAGCCAATAAATGTAAGACACCATTGGTTGAACCACCCAGAGCGATCAGCACTTTAATGGCATTTTCAAATGCTGCCTTGGTCATGATGTCACGTGGTTTGATGTCCAGACGTAGCAGATTCATCACCGCTTCACCGGCACGCAGACAGTCAATTTTTTTCTCTTCAGACACTGCTTCCTGCGCAGATGAACCGGGTAAACTCATGCCAAGTGCTTCAATGGCAGATGCCATCGAGTTGGCGGTATACATGCCGCCACAGGATCCTGGTCCCGGCAATGCGACTTCTTCAATCTGCTTGACCTGAATTTCGTTAATTTCGCCTTTGGCATGCTGGCCCACAGCTTCAAACACAGAAATCATGTCGGTATGGCCAGCACCCGGTTTAATGGTTCCACCATAAATAAACAGCCCCGGACGGTTTAAACGCGCCAGCCCCATGATACAACCCGGCATATTTTTGTCACAGCCACCAATCGCAATCACCCCATCGTAAGCCTGACAACCCACCACCGCTTCAATGGAGTCGGCAATAATTTCACGGGACAGCAATGAGTATTTCATCCCTTCGGTACCATTTGAGATCCCATCAGAAATGGTAATGGTATTAAAGATAATGCCCTTGCCATTTGCGGCATTCACGCCTCTTTCCACTTCACGCGCCAAGCCATCGATATGCATATTACACGGCGTGACATTGGCCCAGGTTGAGGCAATGCCAATAAAAGGTCGGCTAAAGTCTGCATCTTTAAAACCGGTCGCGCGCATCATAGAACGTGCCGGCGCATTTTCAATGCCTTCATAGACAGGAGCTGAATGCTCACGGATATTATCTTTACTCATTGGTTTCTTCCTTGGCGATGACTGATTTTCAGCTTCAGTCTTTGGCAAATTATTCTAAGATCATTGTATAGAAGGCATACGATATGTAAAAGTGAAACTCTGTGTATCTCATTCACCCATTTATTGTTTTTCTACCCGAATCAGATCACATGATAAAGCGACATGGATGTCGCTGTTTTCCTGTCTTCCACTGCGTTTAAAAGCAGTGCTTTAAACTTGTTCAGGACGCTGCATCAGGAAAACAAAAGCGTTTTGTTACTTTTGCGCTGTCAAAAGTAAAATATCGTCTACGCAATCCTATTTCAAAATCACAAAATAAAATGCGACCGTGCTATTTTCAATAATCAATAAAAAAGCACTCCATCTGGAGTGCTTTTTTATTAGTAAAAATCTAAAGCTTAGATTTCACGTACCGCACCTTTTGCCGCACTGGTGGTATGCATGGCATACGCTTTTAGTGCTTTAGAAATTTTACGTGGACGCTCTTCCACCGGATGCCAGCCTTTGGCTTCTTGCGCTTCACGGCGAGCTGCCATGGTTGCTTCATCCACAGCCAGGTTGATGGTACGATTTGGAATATCGATTTCGATTAAATCACCATCTTCAACCAGACCAATGGCACCGCCTTCAGCCGCTTCAGGTGAAACGTGACCAATCGACAAACCTGATGAACCACCCGAGAAACGGCCGTCAGTCAGCAAGGCACATTCTTTACCTAAACCTTTCGATTTCAGGTAACTGGTTGGGTACAGCATTTCCTGCATACCCGGACCACCACGTGGACCTTCGTAACGAATCACGACTACGTCACCGGCTTTAATTTCATTACCCAAGATCGCCTCTACCGCAGAATCCTGACTTTCAAATACGCGGGCAGTACCGTTGAATTTCAAAATTGAATCATCAACGCCGGCAGTTTTGACGATACAGCCATCCAGTGCGATGTTGCCGTAAAGCACGGCCAAACCACCGTCTTTCGAGAATGCATGTGCTGCATTGCGAATCACGCCATTTTCACGGTCACCATCTAAACGCGAATAGTAACGGTCTTGTGAGAAAGCAGTTTGTGTTGGTACGCCGCCCGGTGCCGATTTAAAAAATTGGTAAACCTCTTCATTTTCAGTCCGGATGATGTCCCATTTGTCCAAAGCATCTTTCAGGGTTGCTTCGTGGACAGTACCCACAGACGTATTCAGTAAGCCAGCACGATCCAGTTCACCTAGAATGGACATGATACCGCCGGCACGGTGTACATCTTCCATATGCACATCATTTTTTGCAGGAGCAACTTTACACAGTACTGGCACTTTACGAGATAAACGGTCGATATCATCCATGGTGAAATCAACGCCCGCTTCATTTGCAGCTGCCAACAAGTGCAGTACCGTATTGGTTGAACCACCCATTGCAATGTCCAGCGTCATGGCATTTTCATACGATGCTTTGGTTACCATTGAACGTGGTAATACACTGTAATCGTCCTGTTCATAGTGGCGTTTAGCTAATTCAACAATTAACGAGCCTGCACGTTCAAACAGTTTTTTACGGTTGGCGTGGGTTGCTAAAGTTGAACCATTACCTGGAAGAGAAAGACCCAATGCTTCGGTTAAGCAGTTCATTGAGTTGGCAGTGAACATGCCTGAACATGAACCACAGGTTGGGCAGGCAGAACGTTCGTATTCCGCCACTTCTTCATCAGTATAGTTGTCATCTGCCGCAACGATCATCGCATCGATCAGGTCGATGGCTTTGTCGTTGCCGCGGATTTTGACTTTACCCGCTTCCATTGGACCGCCCGACACGAATACCACTGGAATGTTCAGGCGCATCGCTGCCATCAACATCCCCGGGGTGATTTTGTCACAGTTGGAAATACACACCATGGCATCGGCACAGTGCGCGCTGACCATGTATTCCACCGAGTCAGCAATCAGGTCACGTGAAGGCAGTGAATACAGCATGCCGTCATGCCCCATGGCAATCCCGTCATCCACCGCAATGGTGTTGAATTCTTTGGCTACACCACCTGATGCTTCAATTTGACGAGCCACGAGTTGACCAAGGTCTTTTAAATGAACGTGACCTGGAACAAATTGTGTGAATGAGTTGACGACGGCAATAATTGGCTTGCCAAAGTCTTCATCTTTCATCCCAGTTGCGCGCCATAAGCCACGCGCACCCGCCATGTTTCTTCCGTGTGTCGATGTTTTTGAACGATAGTCAGGCATTGTGTTATTCCAACAAAGTTTGTGCTTGAGTTGAATGAGCTCATTCACTCTGGCGAAATCTTACAGATCGAGAGCATGAAATCAGTCGAATTTCCAACCTATCATACACCAAGCCATTGTTTTTCAAGATGGCATTTTCATCTTAGTATAGGGGTAGATGGGTCTATAATTTGAACTTCGTGATTTGACGACAAAAATCTTTAACTGAAATCTACTATACCGCCATCCCCGGCCAGACAATGCAAAACTTTCATGAATAATTTTTAAATTTTGCATAAGTTTTTTTTATAAAAATAGGCTTCTTCGGTCTGTATTCAGACGCAATTTAGGTGAATAAATGCTTTTGCCTTATAATAGACATCACGTTTATTTGGAAGCTTTTGTGTGAAAATCATCTTTGCGGGTACACCAGAATTTGCCGCCACTGCATTGGCTGCACTGCTTAAAACCGAACATGACATTGTTGCGGTCTATACTCAACCGGACCGCAAAGCTGGACGAGGACAAAAACTCACGGCTTCTGCTGTAAAGCAGCTGGCTTTAGCCAATAATATTCCGGTTTACCAGCCGCTTCATTTTAAATCTTCGACTGAAGAAGGCTTGGCCGCACAAGCAGAACTGGCCGCTTTAAATGCCGACGTGATGGTGGTGGCCGCTTATGGCTTGATTCTACCGCAAGTGGTACTCGATACACCTAAATATGGCTGTCTCAACATCCATGGTTCATTGTTGCCACGCTGGCGTGGTGCAGCACCGATTCAGCGTGCCATTGCCACAGGCGATACTGAAACTGGCGTCACCATCATGAAAATGGCGGCGGGTCTGGACACCGGCGACATGATGTTTAAAACCATTTGTCCGATTGAAGCAAGCGACACTTCTGCAACATTGCATGACAAACTGGCTGGACAAGGTGCAAGCGCCATTGCAGCTGTTTTAGCATCGGAAGAAAAATTACAGCACTACCTGGCGACCCGTGAAGTGCAAGATGAAGCATCGACTGTGTATGCTCACAAGCTTTCCAAAGCCGAAGCGGAAATTGACTGGTCTATAGATGCCGCACAGATTGACCGCAATATTCGTGCCTTCAATCCGTGGCCAGTAGCATTTATCGTACTCGATGAGAAAAACAACTTGCGGGTGTGGAATTCCAAGTTATCTCATGCTACTGCGGAAAATACTCAACCGGGTGAAATCATTGCCATTGATAAAGATGGCGTTCATGTGGCCTGTGCAAATAACACGGTCATCACACTGACTGCTTTACAATGGCCGGGCGCTAAACCGCTTAACCCTGTACAAATTTTACAAACCCAAAAACTGACTATTGGACAAATTTTATAATGAAGCAATCTCCCAACGCCTCAGCCAAAAACCTTAATTTACGTGCTCAGGTGGTGAAGACGTTATTGGCTGTCCAAAATGGTCAATCGCTGCAATCTGTGCTGGCGCAGCAAATGAACATCGTGTCAGACAAAGACCGTGCTTTGTTCCATGAATTGGTACTGGGTTGTTTACGTCAATGGCATGCATTGAAACAACTGACTTTACCATTACTCTCTAAACCACTGGATAATCAAGTGGTTGAAACTTGTTTGTACCTTGGTTTATACCAATTGCTGTGCACCCACGTGGCTGCCCATGCGGCCATTTCAGAAACCGTTGAAGCGACCAAACAATTGGGAATGGAAAGCTTAAGTGGCGTAGTGAATGCGATTTTACGTCGTGCCACCCGTGAAACTGAGCAGTTCTATGACGTGCTTGAACAAGCGACGAATTTACCAAGCTGGTTGTCTAAACGTCTGAAAAAAGACTGGGGCGAACAGTTTGCTCAACTTAGCTATGAGCTGAAACAGGTTGCACCACTGACTTTACGCGTTAACACACGCCAGGTCAGCCGTGACGAATATCTCGACATTCTTGAAGATGAAGGCATCGATGCACATCGCTGCGAAATTTCCGAAGTCGGTATTGTCATGGATGAAAGCCTGCATATTCCAAGCCTGCCAGGTTTTGAAGCTGGCGGTTTCTCGGTACAGGATGAACATGCCCAGCTGTGCGCTACTTTATTGCCGAACTTGAATGGCAAAATCGTGATTGATGCCTGCGCGGCACCAGGCGGTAAAACTGCGCACATTTTAGAGAAATATCAGCCGAAAAAACTGATTGCCCTTGATCAGGATGAAAAGCGCTTAAAACGTGTTTCTGAAAACCTGGAGCGTTTGGTTCTCGATGGCAAACATGTCGAAATTGTCAGCGCAGATGCCGTAACCTGGACAGCACCTGAACCAGCTGATTGCATTGTTTTAGATGCACCGTGTTCAGCGATTGGGGTGATGCGCCGTCATCCAGACATCCGTTTACTGCGTCAATCAACTGATATTGCCAAAACAGTCCAACTGCAAAAACAGATTTTGGACAACATGTGGCAGCAACTAAAAGTCGGTGGCACCTTACTTTACATCACCTGCTCGATTTTAAAAGCAGAAAATGAACAGCAAATGGTCGAGTTCTTTGCTACCCATCCAGATGCCAAAGAAATCAAAATTGAAGCCGACTGGGGCATTGAACAAATTCACGGTCGCCAATTGCTGCCACAAGTGGGCCGTGGCGATGGCTTCTTCTATTGCCGTATCCAGAAAATAGCTTAAGCCATATACTTAAAAAAGGAGGGAGCAAAAACCCTCCTTTTTTATTAGGATGCCCTCTCCTGCCAGAAAGATCGGTGCAAATGCGACCCAGACTTGCGGTAGCACAAGGTTGGGCAACAGCATGCTCCATTCAAGACACAAGTATTCAAGAAACAAAAAGCCATTATCATCAATGATAATGGCTTTCTTTTGCAACAGTATGAACTGAAGTATTTACGGATTTAAAGCGTATGCTGGTCTTTCACTTCTTCCAGCACCTCATCCAGTTCTTCCGGATGTTTCATCAAGTGTAGAATAGATAACACCAATCCGCCCCATAAAAACAGCATCGAGATAATCATCATGACAATTGCTGAAGTATTCATGTTTATTCTCCTAGCGATCTTTCATTCTGGCTAAAACAAACGCCACCACAGCACAGAAAATCACACAGCCCCAGCCAAACAGCCACTGCATACTGATACTATAGTCACCATAGCCTTTTAATAACAAGTTATAAATGGTCATGGCCAATGTAATCAATAAAATCAACGAGGTAATGACCGTTAGGGTAAAATCCCAGCCTTTGCCTAAATGCACGGTTGAAATGGCATTAACGTGATTCCGGATCTCAAGCAAAGCTGAACGCTTAAACCAGGCAATGCTGATAATTGAAATTAATGCACCACCAATAATACCGATGTTATTGATGAAATGGTCAATGATATCCACCAGTTTAATCGAATTGACACTGGAGAATAAAACGATAGAAACCAAAGCACTACCGCCACCAACAATAGTAACAGCTTTCTTACGGCCCCATTTCAGCTTGTCCATCATGGCAGAAATTGGAACTTCCAAAATACTGACCATCGATGAAATACCAGCAACAAACAATGAGGTAAAAAACAGGATACCAAATAAATCCGCACCAGCACCCAGGCTGGAAATGATTTTAGGGAAAGCAATAAAGGCCAGCCCGATACCGCCACTCACCACATCCTGTACATTGCTGTTTGAGCTATACGCCATAAAGCCCAGCGCTGAGAAAATCCCAATACCTGCTAAAATTTCAGTTGAAGCATTGGCAAAGCCCACAATTAAACCTGAACCGGTTAAATTGGTTTTCGGCTTCAGATAAGAAGCGTAGGTCACCATGATCCCGAAACCGACAGATAGAGAGAAGAAGGTATGGCCATACGCCGCCAGCCAGACTTTATAGTCCATCATGGCTGCCCAGTTTGGGGTAAAGAAGGCATTCAAGCCTTCCACTGCACCCGGCAAACGCAGGGATTGAATCACTAACAGGGTAAATAAAACAAACAGTAATGGCATGAAAATCTTGTTGGAAAGCTCAACGCCTTTTTTCACCCCACCATATAAAATGATTAAGGTCAGTACCCAAATTCCAGCCAATGGCCAAAAAATATGACTGACAAAACGCGGGTCAAAACCGGTTGCCTCTGAAGTCTGCAAATAGGTTTTAAAGAAGAACCCTTCCGGGTCGCTGCCCCACATTTGACCAATCGAGAAATAAACGTAACTGCCTGCCCAGGTTAAAACACTGGCATAATACAAGCCAATAATGATACAGACACTGACTTGCCACCATCCCAGGGTTTCGCCTCCCCGGAATAATTTACGGTATGCTTTCGGAGGCGAGCCACTGCTACGATGTCCGACTGCATAGTCCAGAAATAACAGCGGTAAACCCGCAGTAATTAAAGCAATCAAATAAGGGATAAGAAACGCACCACCGCCATTTTCATAGGCAACGTATGGAAAGCGCCAAATATTACCTAAACCGACCGCCGATCCGATAGCGGCAATAATAAAGCCGGATCGTGAGGTCCAGTTTTCACGAGAATCTGTCATACAACACCTAAACCTTCGGTATCTTCAGTTGCTGCTTGTTATCGGGTTTATATCGCAAGCAAAAAAAAGTACCATTCAAAAATAATTCTTGTGTCTGATTTAGAGGTCACCTTTTGGGTGCAGTATTCTAAATTGCAAACAGATCAGTAAGGATCAAATTTTGCTTAAAAATGTTGATCAATACCCATCCTTTATATGAACTTAACAATACTCACTTTTATAAAAATTTTCTGTAATTTATTTACCAAACATTTCATTTTTATAATCTGTTGAGTTTGAATGCTCATTTAATCGGCTTATTTTTAATCTCTCTTTATTATTGAATAATAAACTTTTGGGAATACATAAATTACATATAAAAACCTGAAGTTATCTTAAGATGCTTCAATCTACTTATTTATGGTTGTGTGATAATGCTTTAAAAATTAAATGCAGCATGGCTTTTTCAAGTAGTGTGCTAATTATGACCGGTAAATTTCCTGTAATTTGGAGGAATAACAACAATGCAATTTTTTATCATTCCCTATATGATGCGCTGAGTTGAGTCTCTATTAACTCCATTTTAGTCAGAAAAAGATTTTCCAAAAATAACAGTTCACATTACTTCAGGATTCTTATGCAATCATTCAAAATTCTTTGCTTAGCCCTTGGACTGGGCGCATTCAGCTCCACCCAAGCCGATGTTATTGCGGTTAAAGGCAATATTGATTACTGGTACTACAGCACCGATGTAACCCAACCGGCATCTTCGCTTCCACAAGCACAACTTGAAGATGATCATGCGCTGTCATTCTCGGTTGCACTAGAACATCCGGTGCCATTTTTACCCAATGCAAAAATTAAACATAGCCATTTACAGGCTGATAGCGATCAAAGTTTTGAAGGTGTAAAAAGCCATCAGGTCGACCTCACTTATACAGATTTCATTCTCTATTACGAAATACTGGACAATATTGTCGATGCCGATGTCGGCTTTGGAGCCAAGCGTTTAAGTGGAGATATTCTGCAAAACTATACTGACACTTTAGATGTGAGTAGTACGTTACCGATACTATATGCCCAGGCCGGGGTAAACCTGCCCTTTACCGGCTTAAGTGCTCGAGCTGAAGCCAGTTTTGCTGCACTGAATGATGAACAAATTAGCGATGCTCAAGCAGAACTCAAATATAACTTCATCGATAACCTCTTGGTTGACGTAGGTGCCAGAGTTGGGTATCGCATTTTAGACATTCAGCTGGAAGAAAGTTCAAATGCAGAAACCAAACTCAAATTTAAAGGCCCTTATCTGGGCATAGAAGCATATTTTTAAAGCACTACTGTATGCTTTCGCGTACATGGACTGCAGAAAATGAAGGCTAGGCATGCGGCAGCGTTCAAATTATAGTTAACCCATACCGAAACAGGATGTTTCTAAAACAACAAGAATAAAAGTACAAAACAGCAGGATGCTGAGGTAGATCAGGAGTGATATGTTTAACCCATACGAAAAAGTCTCGACAGGATGTCGGAGCTTTTTTATGTCTGCGTAATAACGTTTAAAGAACTATACACGTAATAAAGCATACATCTTTTATTCTTCATTTTTAAATTTCCTTTTTTCCTCACATAAAGAAACACCCCCAGTCGTTTGACTGAGGGTGTTTTCGAATAATGAGCTGGCGATGACTTACTCTCACATGGGTAATCCCACACTACCATCAGCGCTAAGAGGTTTCACTTCTGAGTTCGGGAAGGGATCAGGTGGTTCACTCTTGCTATGGTCGCCAGCACAACTGTTTATGACTTTGCGTTTGGTCTTATTTATATGCCAATGCTTGGTCAAATAGAATTCATTAACAGGTATATCTGAGCTGTCATATTTTGTTCTTTAGCGTTCACTAAATCAAGCTGTTTTGCTTAATATCGAATTAATTGATGCTTTATACAACAACTGTTTGGGTGTTGTATAGTCAAGCCTCACGAGCAATTAGTATTGGTCAGCTTCACATATCACTATGCTTCCACATCCAACCTATCAACGTCGTAGTCTTCAACGGCTCTTTAGGAGACATAAAGTCTCGGGGAAATCTTATCTTGAGGTAGGCTTCCCGCTTAGATGCTTTCAGCGGTTATCCCTTCCGAACATAGCTACCCGGCGATGCGACTGGCGTCACAACCGGTACACCAGAGGTTCGTCCACTCTGGTCCTCTCGTACTAGGAGCAGATCCTCTCAAATTTCCAACGCCCACGGTAGATAGGGACCGAACTGTCTCACGACGTTCTAAACCCAGCTCGCGTACCTCTTTAAATGGCGAACAGCCATACCCTTGGGACCTGCTTCAGCCCCAGGATGAGATGAGCCGACATCGAGGTGCCAAACACCGCCGTCGATATGAACTCTTGGGCGGTATCAGCCTGTTATCCCCAGAGTACCTTTTATCCGTTGAGCGATGGCCCTTCCATACAGAACCACCGGATCACTAAGACCTACTTTCGTACCTGCTCGACTTGTGGGTCTCGCAGTTAAGCGCGCTTTTGCCTTTATACTCTACGCGTGATTTCCGACCACGCTGAGCGCACCTTCGTACTCCTCCGTTACTCTTTAGGAGGAGACCGCCCCAGTCAAACTACCCACCAGACATGGTCCTCGTCCCGGATAACGGGACAGAGTTAGAACCTCAATATTACCAGGGTGGTATTTCAAGATTGGCTCCACTAGGACTAGCGTCCCAGCTTCAAAGCCTCCCACCTATCCTACACAAGTAAGATCAAAGTTCAATGTCAAGCTGCAGTAAAGGTTCACGGGGTCTTTCCGTCTAGCCGCGGGTACACCGCATCTTCACGGCGATTTCGATTTCACTGAGCCTCTGCTGGAGACAGCGCCCCCATCATTATGCCATTCGTGCAGGTCGGAACTTACCCGACAAGGAATTTCGCTACCTTAGGACCGTTATAGTTACGGCCGCCGTTTACTGGGGCTTCGATCAAGAGCTTCGCTTACGCTAACCCCATCAATTAACCTTCCAGCACCGGGCAGGCATCACACCCTATACGTCCACTTTCGTGTTTGCAGAGTGCTATGTTTTTAATAAACAGTTGCAGGGGCCTGGTTTCTGTGGCTGCTCTCAGCTCAGGAAGCAAGTTCCATCACCAAAAGCAGCGTACCTTCTCCCGAAGTTACGGTACCATTTTGCCTAGTTCCTTCAGCAGAGTTCTCTCAAGCGCTTTGGTCTACTCGACCTGACCACCTGTGTCGGTTTCGGGTACGATTCCAGTGTAACTGAAGCTTAGAGACTTTTCCTGGAAGTATGGTATCAGCCACTTCACTGTACAAGTACAGCTTGCTATCAGATCTCAGCATAGAGCACCCCGGATTTGCCTAAGATGCATGCCTACTTCCTTCCACCTGGACAACCAACGCCAGGCTGACTTAACCTTCTCCGTCCTCTCATCGCATTACACTGAAGTATTGGAATATTAACCAATTTCCCATCGACTACGCCTTTCGGCCTCGCCTTAGGGGTCGACTCACCCAGCCCCGATTAACGTTGGACTGGAACCCTTGGTCTTTCAGCGAGCGGGTTTTTCACCCGCTTTGTCGTTACTCACGTCAGCATTCGCACTTCTGATACCTCCAGCAGACTTCTCAATCCACCTTCATCGGCTTACAGAACGCTCCCCTACCACGTATACAAAGTATACATCCGCAGCTTCGGCACATAGTTTTAGCCCCGTTACATCTTCCGCGCAGGCCGACTCGACTAGTGAGCTATTACGCTTTCTTTAAAGGGTGGCTGCTTCTAAGCCAACCTCCTAGCTGTCTATGCCTTCCCACATCGTTTCCCACTTAACTATGATTTTGGGGCCTTAGCTGGCGGTCTGGATTGTTTTCCTCTTGACTACGGACGTTAGCACCCGCAGTCTGTCTCCCGGATAGTACTCATTGGTATTCGGAGTTTGCATCGGTTTGGTAAGTCGGGATGACCCCCTAGCCGAAACAGTGCTCTACCCCCAATGGTATTCGTCCGAGGCGCTACCTAAATAGCTTTCGGGGAGAACCAGCTATCACCGAGTTTGATTAGCCTTTCACCCCTATCCACAAGTCATCCCCTGGCTTTTCAACGACAGTGGGTTCGGTCCTCCAGTCAGTGTTACCTAACCTTCAACCTGCTCATGGATAGATCACCCGGTTTCGGGTCTATACCCAGCAACTAAACGCCCTATTAAGACTCGATTTCTCTACGGCTCCCCTATTCGGTTAACCTCGCTACTGAATATAAGTCGCTGACCCATTATACAAAAGGTACGCAGTCACCGAACAAGTCGGCTCCCACTGCTTGTATGCATGCGGTTTCAGGATCTATTTCACTCCCCTCACAGGGGTTCTTTTCGCCTTTCCCTCACGGTACTGGTTCACTATCGGTCAGTCAGGAGTATTTAGCCTTGGAGGATGGTCCCCCCATATTCAGACAAGGTTTCACGTGCCTCGCCCTACTCGACATCATCATATAAGCCCTTTCGTGTACAGGACTATCACCTACTATGGTTGCACTTCCCAGAGCATTCCACTAAAGCTTATATGACTTAATGGGCTTTTCCCCGTTCGCTCGCCGCTACTGAGGGAATCTCAATTGATTTCTTTTCCTAAGGGTACTGAGATGTTTCACTTCCCCTCGTTCGCCTCGTAACACTATGTATTCATGTTACGATACCTACCTTATGGTAAGTGGGTTTCCCCATTCAGAAATCTCCGGATCACAGGATATTTGCCGCCTCCCCGGAGCTTATCGCAGGCTATTACGTCTTTCATCGCCTCTGACTGCCAAGGCATCCACCACATGCACTTAATTACTTGACTATACAACCCCAAACAGTCGTTTATCCCTACAAGTAGGATAAGCAACAGATTATGATGATTTCTCATCACTTTCTTACAGTTGGCGTTTGTGCACTTAAGCACTGTACAGCTTCAATTAGATTCATATACCAAAACGCTTGATTCAGTTTAATCGCTAGTAACTCATTTCTTAATCTTCATCAACCAGTCATAAATGACTGCTAATGTCGATTTTAAAACGAGTATGAACAATTTATTTCAACTCAAATATATTCTGTTAATGATTTTTCTCGTCTTCGTCAGATCGAGAAACTGTGATAAATCACAGAGGTTAATAACAATGCCGCGCATTATACGCCGCTTTCTTACTAAGCTCTATAAGCTATCTAACCGTTTGCTTATTATGCATCCGAAGATACATGGTGGAGACTAGGAGAGTCGAACTCCTGACCTCCTGCGTGCAAAGCAGGCGCTCTACCAACTAAGCTAAGTCCCCAGCTTATCAATAAGTCAATGTTTCTGATTTTCCGTACTTCGTCAGTAGTGGTGGGTCTGACAAGACTTGAACTTGTGACCCCACGCTTATCAAGCGTGTGCTCTAACCAACTGAGCTACAGACCCTCAGATACATCGTCATGAAGAACAACTTGTTGTGGATTCTTACCGATCGTCAATCTTTCGTTAAGGAGGTGATCCAGCCGCAGGTTCCCCTACGGCTACCTTGTTACGACTTCACCCCAGTCATCGGCCACACCGTGGTAAGCGTCCTCCTTACGGTTAGACTACCTACTTCTGGTGCAACAAACTCCCATGGTGTGACGGGCGGTGTGTACAAGGCCCGGGAACGTATTCACCGCGGCATTCTGATCCGCGATTACTAGCGATTCCGACTTCATGGAGTCGAGTTGCAGACTCCAATCCGGACTACGATCGGCTTTTTGAGATTAGCATCCTATCGCTAGGTAGCAACCCTTTGTACCGACCATTGTAGCACGTGTGTAGCCCTGGTCGTAAGGGCCATGATGACTTGACGTCGTCCCCGCCTTCCTCCAGTTTGTCACTGGCAGTATCCTTAAAGTTCCCGGCTTAACCCGCTGGCAAATAAGGAAAAGGGTTGCGCTCGTTGCGGGACTTAACCCAACATCTCACGACACGAGCTGACGACAGCCATGCAGCACCTGTATGTAAGTTCCCGAAGGCACCAATCCATCTCTGGAAAGTTCTTACTATGTCAAGACCAGGTAAGGTTCTTCGCGTTGCATCGAATTAAACCACATGCTCCACCGCTTGTGCGGGCCCCCGTCAATTCATTTGAGTTTTAGTCTTGCGACCGTACTCCCCAGGCGGTCTACTTATCGCGTTAGCTGCGCCACTAAAGCCTCAAAGGCCCCAACGGCTAGTAGACATCGTTTACGGCATGGACTACCAGGGTATCTAATCCTGTTTGCTCCCCATGCTTTCGTACCTCAGCGTCAGTATTAGGCCAGATGGCTGCCTTCGCCATCGGTATTCCTCCAGATCTCTACGCATTTCACCGCTACACCTGGAATTCTACCATCCTCTCCCATACTCTAGCTTCCCAGTATCGAATGCAATTCCTAAGTTAAGCTCAGGGATTTCACATCCGACTTAAAAAGCCGCCTACGCACGCTTTACGCCCAGTAAATCCGATTAACGCTCGCACCCTCTGTATTACCGCGGCTGCTGGCACAGAGTTAGCCGGTGCTTATTCTGCGAGTAACGTCCACTATCCCTAGGTATTAACTAGGGTAGCCTCCTCCTCGCTTAAAGTGCTTTACAACCAAAAGGCCTTCTTCACACACGCGGCATGGCTGGATCAGGGTTCCCCCCATTGTCCAATATTCCCCACTGCTGCCTCCCGTAGGAGTCTGGGCCGTGTCTCAGTCCCAGTGTGGCGGATCATCCTCTCAGACCCGCTACAGATCGTCGCCTTGGTAGGCCTTTACCCCACCAACTAGCTAATCCGACTTAGGCTCATCTATTAGCGCAAGGTCCGAAGATCCCCTGCTTTCCCCCGTAGGGCGTATGCGGTATTAGCATCCCTTTCGAGATGTTGTCCCCCACTAATAGGCAGATTCCTAAGCATTACTCACCCGTCCGCCGCTAAGTTATGGTGCAAGCACCACAACTCCGCTCGACTTGCATGTGTTAAGCCTGCCGCCAGCGTTCAATCTGAGCCATGATCAAACTCTTCAGTTTAAAATCAATAGTGCTTTATTCAAAACACCAAATCTGGCTCATCAATTTTCTGACAAATATTTCTCAAATAAACTTCGAGTAATTTCTACCATCAATCAATGAAAATAATTTCGATCAATCAACCAGTAAAAATCCACACAAGTTGTTCTTCATAATCTCTTAATGATCTATTCCCTACCTCGTCAGTAGAAAATATAACGCAATAAACATTTAACAACTTAACCTGTTCAGCTAAGTTCGTTTGCTGTATCGCGTCGGGATGAGCCCATTATAGGGCAATTTCTTACCCATGCAAGTGCTTTTAACTGATTGTTTTATTGAGTGTTGTATTTTTATGCACTAAGTTGGTTCATTTTTATTCTAATTCCAATATAAACATATAATTTTAAAGCAAAAATATGAATAAAATATTTCTGCTTTATTTTTTCTTAATTTTTCACCTCTGCTGCTTTAATGTTCACGCTGATAATTTTCACCACTTGTTTTGGTACATTTTGATGCATTCCAAAGTTTGCAGTCGGTACTTGAGTGATTTTATCGACCACATCCATGCCTTTCGTAACCTTACCAAACACGGCATAACCTGCATTCATCTGACTTCTGTTTAAAAAGTCATTAGACTTCCTTCATAAATCATTTTTCAATCAATTTAATTGTTTATCTTTCACCCAATCTAAATTGTATATGCCAGCAAGTAAATTAAACCGCAGGTTTAATCTTTTACGACGATTTCTATATACACAAGATAAAATCTTAAAACATTTCATCCTTCCAAATACATGCTCTACTTGAATTCGTCTACGACCAATCTCTCTATTTAACTTTTTTAATTCAGAATCTAGTTTTTCAGTTTTCTTTGCTTTAGATGGCATGAGGCATCCAAAACCCAATTTCTTTATCCCTAAATACCCCTTATCAACGATAAAAAAGGGCTTAAATTTTAATTTCCTCATACTTTTTTTAAATATTTTAAAATCATGCATGCTTCCATGACTTCCACATACACTCAGTATTTCACCTGTTGTATAGTGCATAGATAGCTGAAATTTAAAGGTATGTCGCTTTTTTTTACCGCTATACCATTTCTTCTGTTTTTTTTGGACGTTGAACTAATATTTCAGTTGCATCAATCACAACAACTTCCCAATCCACTTCATCTCGATTAGGAAGTTGTTTTGGCAAGTTAAATTTTCCAGAACGGATTAAGGTATCTTCAATAACACGTGTGATACGAATTGCACTCGTTTCAGATACACCGTAACTCATACCAAGATGGAAAAATGTTCGATATTCTCTCCAATATTCTATACATAAGAGCAAACGATCTTCCAACGATAATTTATGCGGTCGTCCTTTACCAATATGACCAGGTAAATGCTTATTTAGCTCGGCCAACATGAGGTTAAATGTAGCCCAACTAACACCGGTAAGCCTACGAAACTTAACGTCTGATAATTTTTGAATATCTTTGAATTTCATCCAAGGATTATCTCTTGAATTAAATAATTTTGCTGATTAATTTAAGATCAAATAAATTGTACGTTTTTTGATTTATGACGGAAGTCTATTGTCTACTGTATTAATAAAGAATTGGCTGGTTGCTGAATTAGGCATATTGGTTCGTGCCATGGCCAATGTGCCACGTAGGTTCTTTAAGCCATTATAGGATTCATTTTGAATAGGGGCTTTGGTCTTCTTCTCGACCATGTTGGCATCCATTCCTCCCCCCTGAATCATGAAGCCAGGAATCACCCGGTGAAAAATGGTGCCGTTATAAAAGTTATCTTTTACATAGCTTTCAAAGTTCTTTGCTGAAATAGGCGCTTTATCATTAAATAGCTCTATTTCAATATTTCCCATTGAGGTTTTCATTTCTACCAGGGTATTTGCAGCCATCACCTGCAAACTCATACATGCAGTACCAATAGCAAATAAGGCCTTTTTTAACATTTCTTTACTCTTCTACGTTAAGTTGTCATTGTGAATATCTATATATTAATCTTTCAATATAAATATAACAGCTTCTCTTTTTGATATAAAATGAGCATTACAATGAGCGAAGAATTAAATACAACTACTTTTTCCCTTTACCCACCTTGGCATTTACAGGGTGATGCTTTTATTTTGAATTACTGGTTAACGCCCAAATTTATTGCGCAGCATCGGACTTTTTATATTGCTCCTTCTCCAATTGGACGCGTGGTACAGGTCATATTGGTTCGTTATCATGATTCTCCTGTAGGCCCATATGATGAATTGCTGATCTTGGATCATCCTTTAATCAGTAAAAGACGTTTGTCTTCCATTCCGAAAATTTATGTTTCTACCAAAGCCTCTATGCTAAATGGTCAACATTTTTGGGGAATACCAAAACAGCTGGCCCAATTTGAATGGCTCATCCATGATGATGTGGTGTATTGCAATATCTGCTTTGAGCAACAAGAAATGAGTTTGTGCTTGCAGAAATATAAACATAGCCAGATTTTTTATGTGAATAGTCATCATTTACCTGCACGGCTGCTCAAGATCAATCAAGCCTGGCAAGGTTTACGCTATCAGTTCACACTACAATTTCGCGGTAAACTGAGTAAATTAAAACAGGCGAGCTGGAAAAACACCCAGAACATTTTTCCCGATTTTTCTCACGCCCGCTATTTACAGAGCTTTTATGTGCCAGAATTTAGTCTCATCTTACCTAAAGCTAAAATCGAGAAAAAATAAAGGTGTTTCACGTGAAACACCTTTATTATAAATGAATACCCAGCTCAAAAAATTTAAGCGTGTTTATCCCAAAACTTTCTATAGTTTTTACTGATTTCAATAAAATACTTTTTAGCACGATAAGAAACGGGTGTGAGATTGACAAAACCATGCGCTTGATCGCTATATTCCTGATAATGCACCTTTACGCCACGATGACGTAATTTATGTGCATAAATTTCCCCTTCATCATGTAATACATCATGACCTGCAGTCACCACAAACGTAGGCGGTAATTTGTCATGCTGACCATAGGTCGGTGAAATCAGCGGATCATCGAGTTCAACCTGATGCGTATCTGCATAATAATGGGTGACAAAATCCACATCTTTACCGGTTAAAACCAGTCCTTCATTGTAGGCATAAAATGAAGGATGACGGCTTTTAAAATCGACTGCCGGATAAAGCAGTAATTGCGCTTGCGGTGCATACACTTTATGAGCTGTACGTTGTGCAACTACCGTGCTGATATTCCCTCCAGCGCTATCCCCCGCCACTGAAATTCTATTTTTTAAGATTTTCAGCTGCTTTCTGTTTTGATAAACCCATGCCAAGGCATCTTCACAGCTTTGAATCAGTTGATTCGGACTCGCTTCAGGTGCTAAAGGATAGTCAATACTTAAAACCTGCACTTTGGCATGGACGGCAAGTAAACGGCAGACCTCATCATGCGAATCCAGACTGCCTACAACAAAGCCGCCACCATGAAAATACACCACCATGGGCAATTTTTTAGTGGGTGCAGGATGATAATGTCGCGCAAAGATGGTGCCGCTGTGTAAAGGTAAACGTAGATCTTCCACCTGTTTCACCGGTGTAGGCTTGGCTTTGATGGACTGCATTTGCAAATCAAAGCTTTTACGGGCATGAATAATATCTTCACTGACCAAACCACCACTACTGCCCCGTTTTAACTGGGCTGCCATCATGCATTGCACCAAGGGATCAAGTTCAGGATATTGATGCGGATATCTTAAAATTTTAACTAGAAATTTTTGTGCAAAACTGGGCAATCGATCTAAAGTACGTGCCGCTGTACCTTGACCTTTTTCTAACATGGTCTGTAAAGTTCGGCTAAAAGCAACCATCATGGCACCTTCCTTTTATTTTAATCTTGATATTTTCTACATGATCAGCCAATGCGTGACCATACGCTTATATCAGTCTAATTATCGGTATACACAGTAAAAACATTCATACGCTAATCTTCTTTTCATACCTTGTCATTGACAATTTCCATGTATATTTCGGCGTTTTTTTGCCACTCCCGCCCACAAAAAGAATGAACGTTATGGTTAAAAGATGCCTTCTGCTATCATTAGCAAGGCTATTTTTGGCTGCATGATTATCCCCTTTCCTGAAGATGGCACTTATTAAAATGATTCTTATACTTGCTAGGACTGTCATTATAACCAAGCCTAGGGTTCAGGTTATGACTAGCAATATAAAGGGGAGTAATTCCTCAACGTTGGAAATATGATTCCTTCGCCTATTATTTAGATCCTAATTTAGAGGGGGGGTCCGCTCAGAATCCTGATAAAATTTTGCTAAACAGATACATAAATTCTATTTATTCTGCATTTACTTAACTTTAGGCAAAAAAAAAGCTTATCCAGAGGTTGGATAAGCCTAGAAAACACATTTCTAAATACCAAGAAGAAACTACAGCGATAGAATCTGGGTTAAATAGTAAGCATATAAAGCATTTTTGTGAAATATATAATTTATTTAATATTAATCGTTTTTAAGTCTATTGACATACTCCCACCACTTTCGACTAGCTCCTTGCGAAACTCGTTTCTCAGGGATTCTAAAAGCAAAGGCTCTTAGGCGACTTCCTCACGGATTTCGCTTGCTTTCTGCTTCGCAGGGCGACCTTTACTGCGTCTTCCCTCCACAGACAAAACGGTATGTCCTACCGCTAAGATGTTACGAGATGCGTTAATATCCGCATTCGCAACATATCCACACGAAACGCACTCAAATTTAGCTTGAGTGGGTCTATTTTCTTTTGCAATATGACCACATGAACTACAAGTCTGACTTGTATATTTAGGGTCAACTTTAACGAGTAAACCACCTCGCCATTGCTGTTTGTACTCCAACATACCAACAAGCATTGACCAACCTTGATCTAGGATTGATTTGTTTAAGCCTGATTTGGCTTTCACATTCTTTCCTTGATTTTCAGGTGTTCTACTTGCTGACTTCGACATATTGGCTACTTTTAAGTCCTCAACTACGATCATTGCGTGGTTTTTGCTGAGCGTTGTCGTGACTTTGTGCAAGTAGTCATGCCGAATATTGGCAATATGATGATGTAGCTTGTTAATTTTTAAATTAAGTTTTTTCCAATTTTCGCTGAATTTGGTTTTCTTCTTCAACTTTCGTTGAAGCCTAGCTAATTTTAGTTGATTGGCTTTAAAGCTATTGATCGGCTCGAATACCTGACCATCTGATGTTGTAACCAATTTTTTGATGCCAAGATCAACACCAATAGCTGATTTCGATGGGTGAAGTGGCTGTTTGATTTCACGATTAGTACAAAATGAAACATACCAAAGTCCACAAATTTTCTTAATCGTTACACTTGTGATTTTACCAATAATTTCTTGTGATTTTTTAAATCTTATCCAACCTGTTCCTTTAGGCAAAGAAACTCGACCACCAGCAACATCACAATCTGCAAATGGTAGTCTAAAGGATTGCTCACCGTCTGATTTCTTCTTGAATCGTGGCATGAGTGGTCTAAGTTGAACTTCACTACCATCAGTCAATTTAAAGAATTTCGGCTTGCGTGGTTTACGCTTGTTTTCTTTTAGACGAGCATGTTCTTTTGGGTTGTAGTATTTGTTCCATGCCTGAGCAAGATCACGAATTTTTTGTTGTAAGCAAGCTGAATATGTTTGACCAAGAAAAGAAAATTCAGGTTTCTTTTTTAGAGGTACTAAATTCTTTTCAATGGTTTCGTAACGTATATATTCATCTTTGGCGAACATTTCAAACGATTTAGCAAGAATTTGATTCCACACAAAACGAGCAGAACCTATTGCTTGGTTAAGCAATATTTCCTGTTCTTTATTAGGTAGAAGCCTAAATTTATAGTGTTGTGAAATATTCATTAAATCATTGTTTACAAAAGAATTAATATGGGTGAATTATAGCAAAATAAAGCACTGTAATAAAGGCGATATTTGATTTTTTATGGCTATCGCCACTCGCTTATATCCCCCACCTGACTGTCGGTGGGGGTCTTACGCTCGATGAAGATAAAATCATTGCGAAGTTCATTCCTCTGCATGCAATCAAGCTTCTTAGATACATGGATATCAATTCTTTACTTCGGAACAGCCTATTATAACTGCTGTTGCGGTTAGTCCATCCATTATAGATCATAATGTGTATTTGTATCATGATCGGCTGTTCAAAAGAGTGAAACTGGTAGCTGGCTTAAATTCAGATATTCACCCGCCATCTCTCCATCATTTTGTGTTCTATTTTAGAAAAATAATGCTTTTTAATAATTTTAATCAAATTAAACAGATTTAATCGCTTATCTCGCTTGAATTTTTAGCGTCTGCCCCGAACTCTGTATTAATCATGAATTTTATCACTCATGGCAGTTCAGGATTAACGCAGTTAGCACTGAGGCCAAAAGGACTGACATGTTTAAAAACCCATTCAAACGGAGTAAATCTATGGCAACTGAGCAGAATCAAGACGCTCAAGATCTAGGGCAAGAGCAAGCTGAGCAACAAACAGTAGAATCTCAAGCTGAACCTGAACAGTCAGAAGTTACCGTTGAATCTTTACAAGAGCAGATTGCACAGCTTGAAGGTGACTTGAAGTTAGAAAAAGCCCGTACAGCCAATGCAGTTTATGAAGCACAAAAAAGCGTAGAACGTATTCAACGTGAAGCTGAAAAGCATAAAGAGACCGTGATTGAGAAGTTTGCTAAAGAGCTGCTCGACACTGTCGATAATTTAGAGCGTGCCATTCAAGCGGCTGGGGATATTGAATCGCCATTACTTGAAGGCGTTCAACTGACCCATAAATCATTACTCAGTACGCTGGAAAAATTTAACGTTGTAGAAGTCAACATGAACAACGGTTTCAATGCTGATTTACATCAGGCCGTCGGTATTGCACCTGACGTCAAAGCTGGTGAAATCGGTACCGTATTACAAAAAGGTTATGCCCTTTCAGGCCGTTTACTGCGTCCAGCAATGGTCCTCGTAGGTCAATAAGGTATAGAAATTCGAGAGTTTTTCTATTTTTTTCATGCAAACAACTTGAAAAATTTTGAATGGCTCTCATATCGGATAACAAGCAAAAACATTGCAAAAAATAATTTTGAGGAAACATCCAAATGGCTAAAATCATTGGTATTGACTTAGGTACAACAAACTCTTGTGTTGCCGTACTTGAAGGCGACAAAGTTAAAGTCATCGACAACGCTGAAGGCGCGCGTACAACTCCATCTATTATTGCCTATAAAGATGGCGAAATTCTGGTTGGTCAATCTGCGAAACGTCAGGCAGTGACTAACCCTAAAAACACATTATTCGCGATCAAGCGTTTGATCGGCCGTAAGTACCAAGACCAAGCAGTACAAAAAGACATCGGTTTAGTGCCTTACAAAATTATCCAGGCAGACAATGGCGATGCTTGGGTTGATGTGAATGACAAGAAACTTGCACCACAACAAATCTCTGCTGAAATCTTGAAAAAGATGAAAAAAACTGCAGAAGACTATTTAGGTGAAACAGTTACTGAAGCGGTAATTACTGTTCCTGCTTACTTCAACGATGCACAACGTCAAGCCACTAAAGATGCAGGTAAAATTGCCGGTTTGGACGTTAAACGTATCATCAACGAACCAACTGCTGCAGCTCTTGCGTTCGGTATGGACAAGAAAGAAGGCGACCGTAAAATCGCGGTTTATGACTTGGGTGGTGGTACTTTCGACGTATCCATCATTGAAATTGCTGACTTGGATGGCGACCAGCAAATCGAAGTATTATCTACAAACGGTGATACTTTCCTAGGTGGTGAAGACTTCGATAACGCTTTAATTGAATTCCTGGTTGAAGAATTCAAGAAAGAACAAAGCGTGAACTTGAAACAAGATCCTCTTGCATTACAACGTTTGAAAGAAGCCGCTGAAAAAGCAAAAATCGAGCTTTCTTCTTCTAATGCAACTGAAATTAACCTTCCATACATCACTGCAGATGCGACTGGTCCTAAACATTTAGTGATCAATGTAACGCGTGCAAAACTTGAAGGTTTGGTTGCTGATCTGGTCGCTCGTACTATTGAACCATGTAAGATTGCACTTAAAGATGCCGGTCTTTCAACTTCAGACATCTCTGACGTGATTCTGGTTGGTGGTCAGTCTCGTATGCCACTTGTACAACAAAAAGTACAAGAATTCTTCGGCAAAGAGCCACGTAAAGACGTAAACCCTGACGAAGCTGTAGCGATTGGTGCTGCAATTCAAGGTGCGGTATTGTCTGGTGACAAAACTGACGTATTGCTTCTTGACGTAACTCCATTGACGCTTGGTATTGAGACTATGGGCGGCGTGTTAACTGCAATTATCGAGAAAAATACCACGATTCCTGCTAAGAAATCTCAAGTGTTCTCAACTGCTGCAGACAACCAGCCTGCTGTAGACATTTCGGTTTACCAAGGTGAACGTAAAATGGCGCAGCAAAACAAATTGTTGGGTAACTTCCAGTTAGGCGACATCCCACCTGCTCCACGTGGTGTACCACAAATTGAAGTATCGTTCGATATCAATGCTGACGGTATCTTAAAAGTGTCTGCAAAAGACAAGAGCACTGGTAAAGAACAATCAATTCAAATTAAAGCAAACTCTGGTTTGAGCGATGCTGAAATTGAAGCGATGATCAAAGATGCGGAAGCAAATGCGGAAGAAGACCGTAAGTTCGAAGAACTGGCTAAAGCTCGTAACGAAGCTGATGCTTTAGTTTCTAGCGCGCAAAAAGCAGTAAAAGATCTGGGCGAACAAGTGACTGCTGACGAAAAAACTGCGGTTGAAACTGCGGTTTCTGAACTTGAAGCTGCAACCAAAGAAAATGATGTTGAAGACATCAAAGCGAAAACTGAAGCACTTCAAAACATCATCATGCCGATCACTCAACGCGCTTATGAAGCTGCGCAAGGTGCTCAAGGCGGTGCGCAAGGTTTTGATCCAAATGCATTCCAAGGTGATGCGGGTCAACAACAAAAAGCAGATGACGGCGTTGTAGATGCTGAGTTCACTGAAGTTAAAGATGACAAAAAATAATTTGTCGAATTAACAGAAAAAAGACCGCGCGCAAGCGCGGTTTTTTTATTTTTATTTCAGCTTAATTGTTATACAGTATAGAAAAATAATGATTTTAAGCTTTTATGCGCTTAGTGCTACTCAGCCTGTTGGTCATATTTCTGTTCGGCATGACCTATCAAACCCGAAATCATCCCCAAGTTCGCCACAATACCCTGTTGGATCGTATTCAACATCCTTTCGATACCCGCTTACGTTACCGTATTGCTGAGGTTGATTCACGTTTTGGTGTTACTGAAAATGAACTGAAACAGATTAGCCAGCAAGCCACTGACATCTGGAAAGCGGGTACAGGCAAAGACTATTTTGTTTATGATCCCGATGCCCGGCTCACCATCCATTTAATTTATGATCAACGTCAAGACGAATCGGTGCAACGTCGGCAGCAATTAGGCCAGATTCAAAACAACCAGCAAGTGTGGGTCAATAAAAATCAACAACTGCAGCAATTTAAAGATGAACTAGACCGTACCAATACTCTACTCGATGCGAAAAAAGCCCAACTCAATATACAAATAAATCAACATAATCAATATATTGCAATTATTAATCAAAGTGGCGGAATCCCGGCTTCACAACGTAATCAGCTCATGCAGCAGCAAAACCAGTTACAACAGCACATTTTTGTACTGCAGCAGGAGATCAATCTTTATAACAAGAAAATTCAGCAACTCAATCTTCAGGTTGATGACCTGAATCAGCTTAATCAACAGATTGATAGCTCTGTAAAAAGCTTTAATCAGCGTTTTCAGCCACGATTATTTGATAAAGGTTCATTTAATGGCAAGCAAATCAACATTTATGAATTTGAATCCGTTGAGGATTTACGCTTGACGCTGGCACATGAATTTGGCCATGCATTGGGCTTGAAACATAATCAGGATCCACAAGCGCTAATGTATCCAGTCATGAAAGAGCAGAACCTGCAAAATTTCCGCTTGTCCGCTGCTGATCTTGCCCTGTTACAGGTGCGTTAGACTCAACTTGAGATACAATGCAAAAAAACCTTACTTTTTATAAGTCTATGAATAGTAAGATATCGGCAATCAGGCAAATTTCGTGTTATGGTAATAACCAGAAATGACAACAGAAACCTCTGGAGATGCATGTGAGTTACTACCATATTCTTATTGAAGTAAATGATCACATCAGTACGATTGAACAGACTCGTGATATTGAAATTTTTGATATTATTGAGATTCAACCTTATCTCCATTCCATTCTTTTGCCGTATTTCAATGAGCAACTGATTGAACTTGAAGATGAAAATATAGAATATAAAGATATTCTGCATTTGCAAGTCAAACAGACCCTGTTGCCTATTCAAGATTTGATTGAAGAAGAACAACGTTTACTGCCAAGCGATACCGATATCACCATTAGTGCTTATGAAATTTTTAACAATCGCGATTTAAGCCAAGATGTGACTACGGTTATTTTTGATATTCTAGAAGCGGCAAAACTGCAAGCCTAATAATTTAAATAGCTTGCAACAGCAATTTAGCAGGCTGAACTGCAATAAAAAAAGCCCCCATTTTTGGAGGGCTTTTTATATTTGATTATTCGATTAAATTGAAAAAGATGAACCACAACCACAGGTGGTTGTTGCATTGGGGTTGTGCACGATAAAACGTGAACCTTCCAGACCTTCTACATAATCCACTTCTGAACCGACAAGATATTGATAGCTCAGTGAATCGACCAGCATTTTCACATCGCCATTAACAAATTCAGCATCATCTTCATTCATGCTTTCAGCAAAGTTAAAGCCATAAGAGAAACCGGAACAACCGCCACCTGTAACATAAACGCGTAACATTAATTCTTGGTTGCCTTCGCTATCACGCAATTGGCGTACTTTATTCGCAGCATTGTCGGTCAACACCAGAGCTTGGGCATTCATGTGGGATTCCTCTGTTCAATTCAGCTGTCTTGAAATATAAAAGACCATATATTAAGTATAGCATACCCAATATATGGTCAGTATTTACAGATTTAAAGTTAAATCAGACTATTTTTCTCAAGATTTTTTATAATTTTCATCCTGCAGACTACATTCAAAATTCTTCGGATCTTGCTTACAACGGAATTGCCACAGTAATTTCATCATACGTTTATCATAAACGCCGCGTTTGGTTAAATCGACCCGCGACTCGCGCATCAATTTTTGATAGCCCACTTTATCTGCTTCAGGAATTTGCATCCAGTATTTTTGCGGAATATCGGCTTTCATTTTGCCTAAAATCCCGAAGGCACGAGGTAACTGGCTTTTCACCCATTCACGTGACTTTTGCCCATATCCTGCCGGAAATTTATCTGGACGGATAATCACATTACCGGTGACTTGTAAAATAGGATAATTCACAATTGCGCCCTTATTGCCTAAACCCTTATACAGTTCTAAAGGTTTAAATACGGCAGCAGGTGCACCAATAATATCCACCTGACCATTGTTAAATTTAGCGCCAAAATTGGTGACATCTGCACTAATCGCCTGTGCACCCACTTGCTGAACCATAATTTTTTGCGCTTCATCATAATCAAGCACGGCAATTTTTTTGCCTGCAGCTTTCGCCACGGTATTGATATTACGATCATTAACCATTAAAAAGGCATCGCCGACTGGAATCACACCCACCACTTCATATTTGCTATTCAGCATATGTTTGGCAAAAGTTGGATTGGCTAAACCCTGCATCACTTTTACTGCCAATTTTAAATCGGGAATCGCACCAATAGCATCCAGTGAACCGGTAAAATGGTTAAACTGACGACCGCGCATACCGGTCACACTGATCCCGTCACACTTTCCAGCTTTAAAATCTTCAGCGATGACTGCTTCATTTTGGCCTACACGTAATTCAATATCGGCACCCCAATTTTTGGCTGCCAATTGATAATCTTTCATCAGGGCAAAAACATCCCCACTTTTACCCACCAAATCAAATACGCAAATAACCTGTTTGGCCTGAGTCATACTGGTGACAGCACACAAACCCAGACCAAGCAGCAGTGTTTTAGAGCATGGCATCATGATTTTTTTCTTCCTTGTTTTATTATTTTATTCAATCTTGAATTGAATCGTTTTTGCTTTTTTTATTCATCAGCCAGCAGCCGACTTGAAGAATTGTTTTTGTGGCTGATAAAATTTTACTATTATTTTAAGATTACGCCTTTTTTTACTCACCACAATGGCAAAAATGACAAAATACTAGTAACAAAAAAGCCTAGATTTAATCTAGGCTTTCTTTTTAAAAATCAATACTATTCACCACCAAGTGAACATTCAAAATTGGCTTTATCGACAGAGCAGCGAGCCTTTTTCAAAACCCCCATCATGCCTGGATCATAAATACCGCGGTTGGTCATATCCATACGGCCTTCACGCAATAATTTTTGATATTTGGTTTTATCTTCTGCAGTCAGGTTCAATTTAAACTTGGCCGGAATATTGGCTTCCAGACGATTAATTAGGGCAAAACTTTTTGGTAAGTTTTTCACAAACCAGTCACGTGATTTTTGACCAAAGCCTGCCGGGAATTGGTCTGGACGGATCACAAAATCTGCGGTCACCTGGAGTACAGGGAAATTAAACATCGCACCATTAGAACCTAAACCTTTATAAATTTCTAAAGGTTTATAGGCATAGGCAGGTGCACCTACCATATCGACCTGTCCATTATTGAATTTTGCGACAAAGTTAGATACATCAGAGATCACCGCTTGCGCACCTACACGTTGCACCATAATTTTTTGTGCATCGTCATAACCTAATACCGCAAATTTTTTACCTGCTGCTTTTTCAATCGAGTCAATTTTTTTATCGCGTACAAAAATAAAAGCAGAACCTAAAGGTGAAATACCCGCCACTTCATATTTTTTGCCGCCTAAATTACTGACCATTTTCGGCGCATTACGTTTATCCAAAGCAAAAGTGATGGCACGCTGAGCAATCGCATTACTTGGTGCACCACCGAGAGCATCAATAGAGCCTACGAATTTATTGTATTGACGAGCACGCATCGCGGTCATAAACACGCCGTCACATTTACCGGCTTTAAAGTCATTATCAGCAACCGCTTCGTCTTGACGTGGAATAAGATTAATTTCTGCCCCCCATCCTTTGGCAGCCAATGCCCATTCCTGAGCCATTTGAAAAGATTCACCCGATTTACCCAGTAAATCAAATACACAGACATCGACTTTAGCAGCTTGTGCTGTACTCGCTAAGCCTACAGCAGCAAATGTTGTTAATGTGAAAATCATTTTTTTCATTATTTCGGTCCTTTTAGAATCTTGTTGTTTGACGAGTATCCGTTCACGCCACAAATATTAAGCAAGTTCATTCTAAAAAAATAGAGTATTTACTCCAATTAATCAGGCTTAAAATGCCAATCGTTTTTCATTTTTTTAAGTTAGCAATAAAAATCATAAACTTATGTAACAGCGATTTTTAGGTATAATTTATGAAATTTGCGCTATTTTACAAATGAATACAATAATGATGGATTTATTCACCGCTTAATGAACACTCAAAGTTGGTTCTCTCTACCGTACAACGGGCTTTTTTCAGCACCGTCATCATGGTCGGTTCATAAATTCCTTGCCTAGTCAGGTCTAAACGTCCATCTCGTAATAATTTTTGATATTTATCATGATCTTCCTTAGTTAAATTGACTTTATATCTGGCGGGAATTTCCGCTTCCAGGCGTTTCACCATAGCAAAGCTTTTCGGTAAAAGTTTTACGAACCAACTCCGTGACTGATCTGCAAAACCTTCAGGAAATTTCTCCGGGCGAATCACCAGATCGGCAGTCACATTGACGACCGGAAAATTAATCATTGCCCCGCTAGAGCCTAAACCTTTGTAAATTTCTAGCGGCTTAAAGGCATAAGCGGGTGCCGCAATCATATCGACTTCACCATTGTTGAATTTCTTCACAAAATTAGAAATATCAGCCATCACCGGCACTGCACCAATACGCTGGACAACAATTTTTTGCGCCTGATCATAGTGCAGAATGGCAAATTTTTTACCTTGTGCCTTCTCTATAGAATTAATTGATTTATCACGTACAAAAAGATAGGCAGTACCAATTTGCCCAATTCCTGCCACCTCATATTTCTCATTGGCAATGCTACTGGTCAGCCGCTTTTTATTACGTTTGTCCAACACAAAAGCAATGGCTTTTTGTGCAATCTGATTACTTGGAACGCCACCAAGTGCATCAATTGAACCGGCAAATTTGTTATAGGCGCGGGCACGCATTGAGGTCATGTAAAAAGCATCACAGACACCGACCTTAAAATCTTTTTCAATTTTGGCTTCGTCTTGATAGGGCATTAGATTGACCTCGGCTCCCCAGTTTTTACTGGTTAAGGCCCATTCTTCAATTAATTTATAAGACTCACCTGCTTTCCCAAGTAAATCAAATACACAGATATTCTGTTTTGCCTGCGCTAAGCTGGAAAAACTCAAAAGTGTGAGCATAGATAAAATAAAAGTCTTTTTTTTCATGATGTGCCTTATTCTTTTTCGCTTACTTATCTTAGAAAATTACTATAATTTTGTTTTTATACTAAAAATAGAGCTGCTGAGGCCTTTCTGACGAAAGGCTGTTTTTTTGCACAATTTGTCACATTTTTATTCATCTACTTAAAATCATGCTTTTATAAAAAAGAATCATGCACTGCCTTTTTCTTTTCTGAGTGGCTTCCTTTAGAATACGCACATTATTCTTCTCATTTAGATATTTCAATGATTCAGTTAGATCAACTTTCTATACGTCGCGGTGGGCGTGTTTTATTTCAAAAAGCGTCTATGCAGCTACATCCAGGATGGAAAATTGGCCTAACCGGTGTCAATGGTGCAGGAAAATCGACCCTGTTCGCCGCATTATTGGGTGGCATGGAATCAGATGGCGGTTCTTTGACCCGTCCTGCTGCCTGGACGGTGGCTCATATGGCTCAGGAAATTAAAGCGCTGGAGATGAAGGCCATCGATTTTGTCCTGTCTGGAGATGAAGAATATTGGGACATCCAGCATAAACTGGAACATCCTGAAGCCCTTAATAACGATGAGTTAGCACATTTATATGGCCGCTTTGACGAAATTAATGGCTACTCTGCTCCATCAAAAGCATCACAATTGATGGCCGGTTTGGGCTTCTTTGAACATCAGTCACAACTGGATGTTTCCAGTTTCTCGGGTGGCTGGCGCATGCGTTTAAATCTGGCCCGCACCCTGATGAGCCGTTCAGACTTGCTGTTACTGGATGAACCGACAAACCATCTCGATTTGGATGCAATTTTATGGCTGGAAGACTGGCTAAAAGCCTATGAAGGCACCCTGATTTTAATTTCGCATGACCGTGATTTTCTTGATGCCGTTACCGATCATATTTTACATATCGAAAATCAGGAACTGATGCTCTATACCGGAAATTATTCTACCTTTGAACGTACACGTAGTGAACGTCTGGCACAACAACAACAAGCGTATGAAAAGCAGCTTGAAACACGGGCACATTTACAAAAATTTATTGATCGCTTTAAGGCCAAAGCCACCAAAGCCAAACAGGCACAGAGCCGGATTAAACAATTAGAACGTATGCAGGAACTTTCTGCTGCACATGTAGATACACCATTTACCTTCAGTTTCCGTGAACCGACTAAAATGAGCTCACCTCTGCTGCAACTGGAACATGCAGATATTGGTTATGGTGACAAGCTGATTGTAACCAATGTCAATTTGCAAATAACACCAAGCAGCCGGATTGGTTTACTCGGGATGAATGGCGCCGGTAAATCGACATTAATCAAATCTTTGGTCGGTGACCTGAAACTGCTCAAAGGAACACGCAAAGATTCCGAATTACTGAATATTGGTTATTTTGCCCAGCATCAAATGGATGCCCTAGATGGTAGTGCCAGTCCAATGCTGCAATTATCACGAATCGCGGACAAAAAAATCAGTGAAGCAACTTTACGTTCATTCCTCGGTAGCTTTGGTTTTAGTGGCGAACGTATGGACACCCCAAGTGAAGGCTTCTCTGGTGGTGAACGTGCGCGCCTAGCTTTGGCTTTAATTGTATGGCAACGTCCAAACGTATTGATTCTGGATGAACCGACCAACCATTTGGACCTTGATATGCGTCATGCCCTGACCATGGCTTTACAGGACTTTGAAGGTGCTGTGGTGTTGGTATCGCATGAGCGTCAATTGATTGCCAGCGTCTGTGATGAATTGTTATTAGTCCACAATGGTCAATGCCGTGAATTTGATGGTGATTTGGTTGCTTATGCAGACTGGTTACGTCAGGCACGGATTGACCTCATGAAAAATGGTCAGAAACCTGCTGAACCCGTGAAGTCACAAGTAGAAGTAAAACCGGCAATTTCAAAACTCGATAAAGAAGCTCAACGTAAAGAAACTGCGCGCCGCCGTGAACTGAGCCGACCGATTCGTAAAAATATTGAAAAAAATGAAGCACAGATCAGCAAGCTGCAACCCCGTTTAGCTGAAATTGAAGTATTACTGGGTGATGCGGCAATATATGAAGCCAGTCGTAAAGATGATTTACTCAAGCTGATGAATGAGCAAACTCAGTTAAAAAGCCAGCTGGAAACGGCGGAAGAACAGATGTTAGAGTTAATGATGGAATTGGAAGAGCTGGAAAGTTCTTTTGAATAAGGCATTTTTCCATTCTTAAGTAAAGCTAAAGTGACGTTTATTTTATGATCGCAGCACAATATTTAAGGTGTGCTGCGATTTTTTAATTTTTCTACACAACCATTCTATTCTACACAACCACTCTATATAGCCATTCTACCCAGCTATGACAAGCTATTTTAAATCAAACAACATGATCAGGTTTTAAATTCAAAAACCCTCTTAAAATAAATTTAAATTCAAAATCTGCTTTTAAATTTAAAAAATTTATCCACAACCACTTAAAATTCAAGTTTAAATTTAAAATAAAATATCGCCTTATGCTATGGATAAGTTAATTTTTACTCTTTTATTGAGCTGAAATGGCAGCTTAAAAACTTATCCACACTATACTCGTCATTTTAAATTAGTTTTTTGACTTATCCTGAGCTGTTTTTTGCGTTTTAAAAACCTGAGTTCAATGATTTTCCAGGCGCTCTCATTGACCCATAATTCCCGAATTTGTTTATGATTCTGCAAGCCAATCCAGACCTGGCAATGCTTTAAATCTTCATCATAATCAAATTCTTCAAACTCAACTGCGAGTTTTTGCGGCTTCCAGACACCATTTTTCACGGCATGAGCAATGCGGTCATAGCGAACAAAATTGCTTTCCACGCGACCTTCCTGCTCGTAGACCACTTTGAACTGTTCATGTTCATACTGAGCCAGCACCTCATAATTTCCGCTAAAAAAGGCCTGAGTCCAGATATCGCGGATCTGTTCCAGTTCTTGGTCCATAGTGCTCACCTCGTCATATTGCATGATGATTTCCTCTTTATTTGGAATCATCATGACAGAGGAATACGTCATTTTAATAAAAACAAAGATGGCTAAAAATTAATCGAATTAAAATAAAAACAGCATAAAAAAAGCATCCCGAAGGATGCTTTTTTACAATTTCACTCATCAATGCATCAAGCGTCAATATCCGCATTTAAGGCATTTTCCTCAATAAAGGCACGACGCGGTTCCACATCATCGCCCATCAAACAGGAGAACATGCGGTCTGCCTCAATGGCATCGTCAATGGTCACCTGCAGCATGTTACGGTTTTCAGGATCCATAGTCGTTTCCCACAGCTGTTCCGCATTCATCTCACCCAAACCTTTATAGCGCTGGATCATCATGCCGCGACGTGAGTCAGATAAAATGTGCTGCCAAACCTGATGGAAGGTCGACACCTGAATCTTGCGATCACCTTTCTGCAAATAAGCGCCTTCTTCAAGCAAGGTAAACCAGCTCTTCGAATTTTGCAGTAAACGCTTGTATTCACTTGAACCGAGCAATCCGGTATCCAGTAAATAATGATGCGGCAAGTTGTGCACATACACCGTTACACGTGGCCAGTAATGCACCACTTTGCTACCGTCTGCATGTTCTTTCTCAAACACTTCAAGCGTGATTTCAGGACGTAAACTTGGTTGATACGTTTCAATAGCAGCACGCAACTGTTCAGACCACTGTTTCACATAGTCTTCATCATGACTATGGTCTAACTTGAACGCATCTAGGCCCAGTAAACCATCCAGCAAGCTTGCTGGATAACGTAGCGTTAAACGCTGCAAGCTCTTTTGTGAAGTCTGATAGTCAGCAATGACTTTTGCTAAAGACTCACCACGAATCGCAGGTGCATCGGCGCTGACATGCAGTTCCAACTCATCAATTGCGTTAGAAATCAGGTAAGTCTCAAGCGCATCATTATCTTTAATGTACTGCTCTTGCTTGCCTTTTTTCAGTTTATATAACGGTGGCTGTGCAATATAGATATAACCGCGTTCTACTAGTTCAGGCATTTGACGGAAGAAGAAGGTCAACAGTAGCGTACGGATGTGCGAACCATCAACGTCAGCATCGGTCATGATGATGATTTTGTGATAACGTAATTTGTCCGGGTTGTACTCTTCACGACCAATACCACAGCCCAACGCTGTAATCAGCGTACCGACTTCCTGACTCGAGATCATCTTGTCGAAACGTGCACGTTCTACGTTCAGGATTTTACCTTTCAGTGGCAGAATGGCTTGCATCTTACGGTTACGGCCCTGTTTGGCAGAACCACCCGCAGAGTCACCTTCGACCAGGTACAATTCAGACAATGCCGGATCTTTTTCCTGACAGTCCGCCAGTTTACCTGGCAAACCGGCAATATCCAGCGCACTCTTACGACGGGTCATTTCACGCGCTTTACGTGCAGCATCCCGCGCACGTGCAGCATCGATAATTTTTCCGGCAATCGATTTTGCTGCTTGCGGATTTTCCAGCAGGTATTCCGAGAATGACTTGTTCATCGCCTGCTCTACAGCAGGTTTCACTTCACTTGAAACCAGTTTTTCCTTGGTTTGTGAAGAGAATTTAGGATCAGGCACTTTTACCGAAACAATCGCGGTTAAACCTTCACGTGCATCATCACCCGATACAGCAACTTTCTCTTTTTTGAGCAAGTTTTCGCTTTCCATATAGCTGTTTAAGCCACGGGTTAAAGCAGCACGGAAACCAGCTAAATGTGTACCACCATCTTTTTGTGGAATGTTATTGGTAAAACAACGCACGTTTTCTTGATACGTGTCATTCCATTGCAAGGCAACTTCTACACCAATGCCATTGTCTGCTTGCACAGTAAAATGAAAGATATCATTCAGATGGGTTTTGCCCTGGTTGATATATTTTACGAATTCAGACAAACCACCTTCATAATCAAACACATGTTCTGCATTGATACGTTCATCACGTAGCACAATACGCACACCGGCATTCAGGAATGAAAGCTCACGCAAACGGCGCGCCAAAATATCAACATTGAAAATAGTTTGACTAAAGGTCTCGGCACTTGGCCAGAAACGAACAGTAGTCCCGGTTTTGTCGGTATCACCCACGACTTTGAGTGGATAGACAGGATCACCATGTTTATATTCTTGTTGGTGAATATGACCGGCTCTGTAAATGGTTAATTCCAGTTTGCTCGATAAGGCATTGACGACCGAAACACCTACACCATGCAAACCACCAGAAACTTTGTAGCTATTATCGTCAAACTTACCGCCGGCATGCAGAATAGTTAAAATCACTTCAGCTGCAGATACGCCTTCTTCAGGATGAATATCTGTCGGAATACCACGACCATTATCGGATACGCTGACTGACTCATCTTCATGGATGGTGACCAGGATTTCGTCACAGTGACCTGCCAAAGCTTCATCAATGGCGTTATCGACCACCTCAAACACCATGTGATGCAAGCCTGAGCCATCGTCTGTATCGCCAATATACATACCTGGACGCTTACGCACAGCATCGAGGCCACGTAATACCTTGATACTAGAGGAATCATAAGCTTTTTCATGGGTTGGTTCTGTTTGAGAAGCAGCTTGATCTTCTGAACTCATGGTTTCTCCCTAGTGAAATATAGGTCTATCCAAAGATGGGTAAAATTTAAAAAGTTATTGCACAACAACCTGAACTTGACCATTTTCAACTTTGAATAATTGATATGAAATAGACAAATCATGTAAATGTTTTTTGACCGATTCATGTTCTAAAGTGGTAATAAAAACTTGACTACCCAGCTGGCTTAATCGCTCAATTAATCGTCGTTGTGCAGTTAAATCTAATTCTGCTGTCAGATCATCTAATAATACCACAGTTTCCTTATTACAGGCATGTAGCATTGCAATCTGTGACAGTTTTAGAGCCATAATCAAGAGCTTTTTCTGACCGCGTGAAAGCACCACATCAGCATCGCCCAACGTTGTTTTTAAACGTAAATCGGCACGATGTGGACCGTATTCAGTATAACGGCGATCCACATCTTTCTGATGATGCACAGTCAGGTCATGCAGCAAGCCCTGTTCGGTATGAAAGCCAGGCATATATTCCAGTTCAACCGCAAGATTGGGTAGCAAGTGCTGCAAATCCTGCTCAAAATAAACTTTCCACTGCTCGACAATGCCGCTACGCTGCGAATTCAGCATTTCGCCATATTCAGCCAACATTTTGTTCCATGGTTCCAGATCATGCAAACCGAGATTTCTGCTCGATTTCAACAAGCTGTTACGTTGCTTTAAGGCACGTGCATAGTACTGCCAGGCATGATAAAAATCCGGTTCCACGTGGAACATCAGCCAATCCAGCAACTGCCGGCGCGGTTTGGCACCATAATCGATAATGTCGGTACTTTGCGGATCAATATGCTGTAAAGGCAGTATTTTGGCCAGTTGACCTTGGGTCGCGATATGATCGCCATTGACCTTAATCAGCTGTTCACCGGAGAGCAGCTTTTGCATGCCAATTTTTTCCGTTGCCGATTGTGCAAACACAATCGCATCGCTGGTTTCATTCTGAATATAATTTTTCGGGATATGGGTACGAAAAGAACGCCCGGTCGCCAGCAAATGAATGGCTTCCAAAATCGAGGTCTTACCTGAACCATTTTGCCCATAAAAGACATTAAACGGCTGCAACTCATGGAGTGCAACCGTCTTTAAGTTTCGAACACGTTCTATATTTAAACGCGTAATATGCATGGTTAAATCTGATTCAATATCGGTAAATTAAACACGCATTGGCATTACAACATAGGTCTGGTCCTGTTGTGCCGGATCATGCACCAATACCGACTGATTCGCTTCAGTCATGGTCATCGATACATCTTCACCATCTAACACACTCAGCACATCAAGCAGGTATTGGGCATTGAAAGACATTTCCATCGGTGCATCTGCATACTGAATGGCTAAATCTTCAATCGCTTCATCTTGCTCTGGGTTATTGGCACGCAGCTGCAAAGAATCGGCACCAAAATTCAGGAACACGCCACGTAATTTTTCATTACTGAGAATGGCCACACGTTGCAAGGATTGCTTGAATACATCATGCGCGATCAATACGTTTTTATCGCCACCACGTGGAATCACGCGACGGTAATCCGGGAATTTTCCATCAATCAGTTTAGTCGTGAAACGAACGGTAATATCGCCCTGCTCTTTATCACGACTCGGGGTACTAATGGTCACATTTAACAGTTCACGACCAATCAATAAAGACAATTGCTCATCTTCAATGCTAAGCAGACGCTGTAATTCTGCTACCGCTTTACGAGGCACAATCGCCTGAATCGGCTGAGTTGCAGTAGATTGTGCAACCGTTTCACACAGCGCTAAACGGTGACCATCAGTCGTTACAGCACGCAATTGATTTTGGTCAATTTCAAGTAAGGTACCAGTTAAATAGAAACGGACATCCTGCACAGCCATTGCAAAAGCCGTTTTTTCAAACAGTCGTTTTAACTCGCGCTGAGTCACGGTCACTTGCGTACCTTGGGCATTTTCAGTACTTAACAATGGATAATCTTCAGCTGGCAAAGTACCCAGTACAAAGCGGCTATTCCCTGATTTTAAAATACAGCGATCTTCAGTAATTTGCAGGTCAATCAATGCCGCGGCAGGCAAGGATTTACAGATATCCATCAGTTTACGTGCAGGTACAGTGGTTTCACCTGCCTGCAAGCAAGCCCCTTCAGCCAGTGTGGTACTGGCCACCAGTTCCACTTCCAGATCGGAACCGGTAATGGTCAAGGATTCATTGTTTACTTGAATTTTTACGTTAGACAGAATGTTTAAAGTATGGCGACGTTCAACCGCTCCTACGACATGTGACAGAACATTAAGTAAGCTTTCTTTCGCGATTTTCAAACGCACGGTACATTCCTCTAACAACTGAAGATGAAAATAAATAAATGTGTTTTTTAGCAGTGTACTATGCGGCAGAATATGCCGCATTGCAAGAATAGAATTTGATCAAATCAGATCAGCTTTGCAACAGCCGTTGCAGGTTTTTATAGTCTTCATTAAAGATCGGATCTTGTTCACGCAGACTGATGACTTTTTCACAGGCATGCATCACGGTACTGTGGTCACGACCACCAAAGGCCATGCCAATTTCGGGGAAACTGTCCCCGGTCAGTTCACGTGCCAAGCCCATGGCCAGCTGACGTGGACGGGCATAAATCCGGGTACGTTTGGGACCGACAATTTCCTTTAAAGGAATACGGAAATATTCACTCACCACCCGCTGGATATTTTCAGTACTGATGGTACGGGCACGAATGGCCAGCACATCTTTTAACGATTCACGTACCACATCCAGATCGATCGGTGTGCCTTTAAAACGGGAAATCGCCACCACTTTGTTCAGCGCACCTTCCAGCTCACGAACATTGGCTACCACTTGCTGGGCAATAAACAGGGCACAGTTACGCGGCAACTCCACCCCACTGCTTTCGGCTTTTTTCAACAAAATTTCAATTCGGGTTTCAATATCCGGTGGTTCCACCCCGACCGATAAGCCCCAGGAAAAACGTGAAACCAGACGTGCATCCAGTTCAGTCAATTCTTTGGGATAACGGTCGGAAGTCAGGATAATCTGTTTTGATTCATCCAATAGCGCGTTAAAGGTATAAAAAAACTCCACCAGACTGGCTTCTTTACCGGCCAGCAAATGAATATCATCCACCAACAACAGATCAAGCGAGCGGCAATTCTTTTTAAACTCTTCCACTTTGCCTTGCTGTAAAGAGCTGACAAAATCTTGTACAAAACTCTCGGCCGTCATATACATCACCCGTGCATTGGGTTTGGCCTGTAACAGGGCATTACCGACAGCTTGCATGAGATGGGTTTTACCCAAACCGGTCGGTCCGTATAAAAATAGCGGGTTATGCTGTGAAGCCCCCAACTGGGTTAACACTTTACGGCAGGTTTCAGCTGCCATCTGGTTGGAACGGCCTTCAACGAATAGTGAAAAAGTAAATAAGGGATTGAGTAAACGTTTACGGCTGTTTTTACTGCCCGTTTCATCTTTTTCTTTTTTCGGTTTGGAAACAACTGCCGGAACAGATTGCAATGCAGCCGTGGTGGTTGCTGGCTGTTCATTGGCTGACAAGATTGCACCCGGACGTGAATCCACCAGAATCTCGACTTTACGTACCCGGCCTTCGGACATCTGTTCGGCCAAAATCGTAATCAGCTCCAGATGATGTTCCTGAATATAGCGGGTCCAATACGGATTGGGTGCATAGAGTCTTAAAGTATCGTTCAGCTCTTCAGCAACCAGAGGGCGAATCCACATGGTAAAGACATTTCCCGAAAGCTCTTGTCGCAAACGAGTTAGACAGTCTGTCCAAAGCAT